>NZ_CP068230.1:4265833-4890000 GCF_009183365.2 Shewanella algae | reverse complement strand
GTGTGACGCCTGCCCGGTGCCGGAAGGTTAATTGATTGGGTTATCTTCGGAGAAGCTCATGATCGAAGCCCCGGTAAACGGCGGCCGTAACTATAACGGTCCTAAGGTAGCGAAATTCCTTGTCGGGTAAGTTCCGACCTGCACGAATGGCGTAATGATGGCCACGCTGTCTCCAGCCGAGACTCAGTGAAGTTGAAATTGCGGTGAAGATGCCGTATACCCGCGGCTAGACGGAAAGACCCCGTGAACCTTTACTATAGCTTGGCACTGAACATTGACCCTACATGTGTAGGATAGGTGGGAGACTATGAAGATGAGACGCCAGTCTTGTTGGAGTCAACCTTGAAATACCACCCTTGTAGTGTTGATGTTCTAACCTGGGCCCCTAATCGGGGTTAGGGACAGTGCCTGGTGGGTAGTTTGACTGGGGCGGTCTCCTCCCAAAGAGTAACGGAGGAGCACGAAGGTTGGCTAAGTACGGTCGGACATCGTACGGTTAGTGTAATGGCATAAGCCAGCTTAACTGCGAGACAGACACGTCGAGCAGGTGCGAAAGCAGGTCATAGTGATCCGGTGGTTCTGAATGGAAGGGCCATCGCTCAACGGATAAAAGGTACTCCGGGGATAACAGGCTGATACCGCCCAAGAGTTCATATCGACGGCGGTGTTTGGCACCTCGATGTCGGCTCATCACATCCTGGGGCTGAAGTCGGTCCCAAGGGTATGGCTGTTCGCCATTTAAAGTGGTACGCGAGCTGGGTTCAGAACGTCGTGAGACAGTTCGGTCCCTATCTGCCGTGGGCGTTGGATGATTGAGGGGAGCTGCTCCTAGTACGAGAGGACCGGAGTGGACGAACCGCTGGTGTTCGGGTTGTCATGCCAATGGCATTGCCCGGTAGCTACGTTCGGAATCGATAACCGCTGAAAGCATCTAAGCGGGAAGCGAGCCCCAAGATGAGTCATCCCTAGGGCCTGGAGCCCTCTGAAGAGCCGTTCGAGACCAGGACGTTGATAGGCAGGGTGTGTAAGCGTTGCGAGGCGTTGAGCTAACCTGTACTAATGACTCGAGAGGCTTAACCATACAACCCAGATGGGTTTTACGGACTTGAAGAAGTTAGATACTTGATTGAAGTTTGAACTCAGGCTCTGAAAAGAGCACAGCTTTCCAGATTACCAAATATGTCTGGTGACAATAGCATTGTGGTCCCACCTGATCCCATCCCGAACTCAGAAGTGAAACGCAATCGCGCCGATGGTAGTGTGGGGTCTCCCCATGTGAGAGTAGGTCATCGCCAGACGCCCAATTTTATTTTCACTTTTTAAAAAAAAGTGGAGACAAAACAGTAACAAAAAAGCCCTAGCATTTAGCTAGGGCTTTTTTGTTTGTCTCGCTTCCAGCGAGCATGACTTAACATGCAGCCCAAAGCTGCTGGCGCAGTGTGTGCCCCTCAGCTCGCAGCCAAGCTGCTTCGCGCTACAGCCATCTATCAAGCTGTGCTTGATGAGCAGATGTCTTTCGCCCCCATGTGAGATGGTGCTGTGGAGATATTGAGAATGGCTCGACCCGTTTGTTTGGTCAGATTTATCCAGTCTCTGGAGCACAAAGATTTCACCCAACCGGTATCCTCAATAAAGGTACTCGTGGCTTCTTTGGGTTTGGAACCTATGGATTTTGCTTAGCCCCACCCCATTCATCCTGCTCGTGATGTCTACTCCCCCCCTTATTCAGGCGAAAGCCGCTTTGGGTTGTTTGCCCTTAGCATTCCCTGGTTGTTTAAGCTTCCTACCTGCATTACCTGGCAGCGTCTTTGAGCACGAAAACAATTTTGAAGTTAGACTCTTTGCCTGTAAGTTAATTTGCCGTTAGCATTAAGCGTTATGTGTGCCTTCTTGTCATGAGCATCAAGGATTTCATTTGTGAAGATGCCAAGGCCTGCCATGGCCTATGTTGTTCCTTTTTGTGTATTTTTTATTTATCTCTGTCTTGTTGCCGGGGAGTATTTCTATGAGCGTCAGTCACTGGAGTCTGAGGCTGCTTCGGTTCAGATAGAACAACTCAAGAAAGAGCTGTTCAGGATGCAGCATCTTGTTGAGAAGGCTGTAGGTAACCACAACCTGGATAGCGTTGCTGAAGAAATATCTCTGGCGGCAACCGACTTCAATATAATGGTGTATATCCTGCTTGATGACACCAGCCTTATTCGCCACGCCAATCATGTAGTCTGGCGCGACAGCAGGGCTTTGCAGGTTATCGATGGCTATTCTATGGAACTGCAGCGGCAAGTGGTCAACTCAGGTAAACCCTTGATATTTGCCAATCCGGATCGACTATCGATACAAGCCTATTACCCTATTGCAGCAGAAGCACCCGTGGGCTTTGGTGAAAAGGTCGAGCTAATCTACCTGGAATATGATTTGTCACCGGCAATGGCTAAGGTGACAGATGCTCTTAATGTACGGTTTATGCGGGTTTGGGGCTTGGGAGCCTTGTTCGTTTTGGGCTTTATGCTGGTGTTGCACTTTATGCTGATCCGCCCTTTAAGAAGCCTGGTTTGGCAGGCCCGGAAAGGTGAGAGCAGTTCTTTTCATATAGATAGTCCGTGGCTTTTCAGCGAAATACGGGTGCTGCAGGATTATTTACATCAGAGTCAACAGAAGTTGCAGCGAACCCTGAAACAATTGAGAGACAATGAACAACGCTGGTTATTTGCGGTGGAAGGAACCCGCAATGGGATCTGGGATTGGAACATCGCCAGCGGCGAAGTTTTTCTGTCGGACCGCTGGAAAGAGATGATAGGTTATGGTCCTCATGAGCTTGAAGGGCTTTATTCTACTTGGGAAAGTCGACTTCATCCCGATGATAGAGAGGCGGTGCTGTCGTCTCTACAGGCCTACCTCAATGGTGAAACCGAGGCGTTTGAGAGTGTTCACCGTCTGCGCCATAAAGAGGGGCACTATATCTGGGTGCTGGACAGGGGAATGTTGGTTGAATGGGATGAGCAGGGGCGCCCTTGCCGGATTATCGGTACCCATGCTGATGTGTCGGATGATGTACGTAATCAGCAAGCTCTGGCCCATTTAGCCAATCATGATGCATTGACTAACTTGGCTAACCGTCGCGCCTTGATGGACGCCTTGTATGAGCAGCAAAAGCACTGTCACAACAGCTTGCAGTGTGCAGCGCTGTTTCTTATCGACTTGGATAATTTCAAAACCATTAATGACACTCTAGGGCATCACTTGGGAGATCGGCTGTTGATACAGCTGGCCGCTCGTTTCTCTGGCTATTTTACTGCCAATACTTTGGTTGCCAGGTTAGGGGGAGATGAGTTCGTTATCCTGGCAAAAGACCTGACCCAAGACAAAACCACAGCGGCAAGGCGGGCCTTGGCGTTGGCCAGTGAGATCAGGCTGTTGGTTGCCAGACCCTTTAATATCAGTGACAAGCAGCTGCATGTGTCTGCCAGCATTGGTGTCTGCCTGTTCGATGATCAGGATGATATTGATGCCGAGGAGCTTTTGAAGCGAGCCGATATGGCTATGTTCCAGGCCAAGGAAGGCGGAAGAGATAACTGCATGATCTACAACTCCGAGATGGAGGTTAAGGCTCACCAGAATCTGCTGATCCAGAATGAGTTGCGCTATGCCATCGAGCGGCAACAACTCTCTTTGGTTTATCAGCCAATAGTCGATTCCCAGGGGCAATTGACAGGGGCAGAGGCGTTATTACGCTGGCAACATCCGCAACAGGGGAATATTTCGCCGGCGGACTTCATTCCCATTGCGGAAGGCAGCGGCCTTATCAGTGAGATTGGCCATTGGGTCATTCTTGAAGTTTGTCGCTTCATTCGTGAGCAGCAGGCCAAAGGTATAAAGGTGCCCAAAATTGCCATTAACCTCAGTGCCAGGCAGTTTAACCAGCCTGAGTTTGTGGAGCGCCTGATCGCCTTGTTGAAGGCCCAGGGGATTGCTACGGATGCATTGGAGCTGGAGTTGACTGAGTACGCCCTGTTGACCAACTTGTGCATCATGAATACCCGAATCGATCTGTTGAAGAAGGCTGGGATATCTGTGGCGATAGATGACTTTGGCACAGGTTACAGCTCGTTGAGTTATTTACAGAACCTGCCTCTATCCAGATTGAAGATAGATGCCTCTTTTGTGCAGAAGATAGGCTCGGGGCGTAGTGCGGATGCTATAGTCAGGGCCATAGTCGAAATGGCCCACAGCCTGGAGCTGAAAGTGGTTGCAGAAGGGGTTGAAACGGCTCAGCAAAGAGCCTTTTTGAACCAGCTCGGCTGTGACAGCTTCCAGGGATATCTGTTCAGTCAGCCTCTGTCTGAGACTGAGTTCGCGACTCTGTTGCATGCGCCGAAGCATGAGTTACCGTGCGCTGCGCCAGGAAGTTGAAAATAATACTCAGCACCTGCTCACGTATTGCATCGATTTCAATAAAGAGTTCATGCCTGGCTCCCGTGATCTTTTCCAGTATTACCTCGGGGCCAATCGCAGCGATTTGCGCCTGGTTATCGACGATAGTGTCCTGCTCAGCTTGTAGAATGAGGATCGGGACCTTGGACTCTCTGGCTGCGGTGATGGTCTTCTCGCAAGCATCCAATGCTTCTATCAACCACTGATTGGTGGGCGAGCCCAGTTGGATCTCCGGACGTTGCCGGCATAAATCCAGTAAGGCCTGATACCGGCTTTCGCTGTGGGTCAATTGATTATCTTTAAACTCGAGTGGACGATAATCATGGCCGGATAACACGTAGTTGGGCTCGGTATGCGGGCCATAACTATTGAGTTTCCCCGCCAACCAACGTACGAAGTTGCGCGGCATTGGCAAACGGATCCCATACATGGGGGCAGAGAAGGCCGCGGCAGTAAATCTCTGGGGATATTGCTGCAAATACAGAGTTCCTATCGCTCCTCCCATGGAGTGGCCTACCAGAAAATACTGTTCATATTGGTTTGAAACTACTACTTGCTCAACGAAACAGTGCAAGTGATCAACATAGTCCTGAAACTTATCTATGTGCCCTTGGTGAGGATTGGCGGTTAGCCTGCTGGATAGCCCTTGCCCAATATGATCCAAGGCGTAGACACTAAAACCTTGCTGATAGAAGTCATGGATCAGCTCCCGATACTTGAGATAACTCTCAACCCGGCCATTGCTGATGACGACGGCCTGTTTCGCCTTTGGGTGGCAAATATAACCGTAGGCCAGCTCTTTACCGAATCCCACTGCCAGCTTGGCATGGGTGACACCTTGCCAGAAAGTCTCCAATTGAGACAGGGTTGAAGCGGGTTCTGCGTTGCGGGCCTGGGTCGTTACCATCCAATATTTCCTGATCTAAAAAAGCCAGTGCTCAAAGGCACTGGCCGAGTGTATCAGAAACAGGGCTTCATTGCTGTGAGGCGATAAAATCGGCTATCTGTTGTTCCAGCACAGACATGGGCACAGAGCCCTGTGCCAAAACTGCATCGTGGAATTGGCGGATATCGAACTTTTCCCCCAGGGCGTCTTCTGCTTGCTTTCGCAGACGTTTGATAGTCAGCTCGCCAATCTTGTAGGCCAGCGCCTGCCCAGGCCAGGAGATATATCTGTCTATCTCTGTGGTGACATTGTGCAGCGACAGAGCCGTATTACCGGCCATAAAGTCTATTGCCTGCTGACGGCTCCAGCCTTGGGTGTGCATACCTGTATCGACTACCAAGCGAGCGGCGCGCCACATCTCGTAAGTCAGGCGTCCAAAGTTGCTGTAGGGATCCTGATAAAAACCCCCTTCCAGCCCCAAATATTCACTGTATAGTCCCCATCCCTCGCCAAAGGCCGAGATATAGCTGTAGCGGCGAAAATCGGGCAGTTGCTCCAACTCCTGATTGAGGGAAATCTGCAGGTGGTGACCCGGAACAGCTTCATGCAGGGTGAGTGCTTCCAACTCATAGAGAGGGCGCTTATCCAAGGCATATGTGTTCACCCAATAAAAACCCGCCACAGTCTCCGAGTTGGAGCCGGAATAGCGCCCGGTTGTATATTTGGGGGCAATTTCTGCCGGTACAGGGGCTACGCCATAGGGTTTGCGTGGCAGCTTGCCAAAATAGCGTGGCAACATGGCGTCGGCTTTTTTGGCAATATAGGAGGCCTCTTTGAGCAGTTGCTCCGGCGTGCTCACATAAAAGCGTTTGTCTGTGCGCATAAAATGCAGAAACTCGGCAAAGCTGCCTTTAAAACCGGTTTGTTTGATGATCTGTTCCATCTCGGCGCGGATCCGTTTTACTTCACTCAGCCCCAGTTGATGGACTTGCTCAGGCGTCATATCCAGAGTGGTGTAGTACTTGACCCTGTTTTCATAAAAGGCCCGACCATTGGGCAGAGCTGATGCGGCAATGCTCTGACGGGCGCCAGGGATATATTCCTCGATCATAAAGTCGTAGAAGGCTTGATAGCTCGGTAACACATGCTGCTCGACACTGACGTACCCGGCATGGCTCAGTTCCTGTTTAAGATTGGCAGAAAAGTGTTCTGGAAACGTCTCAAACGGCTTGAAATAGCTGCTTTGCTGCACTGGTACCATATAGGCCTGAATACTCTGTTCAAACCCTCTCAGTACAGATTGCGGCTGAGTGATGCCCTCGGCAAGCCCTTGGCGCATCCAGTGTATCTGTTGCTGGAAGTAGCGCGGCAGAGATCGCAGCTTCTGCAGGTAATGACGGTAATCGGCTTCTGTCTTGAATGGCCCGAAGGCCATAGAAGCAATGTAAGCGTGAAAGCCACTCTCTGAGGTAATCGGCAGGTAATGGGCCTTGAACCTGAAGCTATCCACGCTCTCCTGCAATTGGTATTCGAGAATACTGGTATTGATGGCGGCTTCTTTGCTCAGCTGTTCTCTGGGTATGGCCTTTAGCCGTTGCAAAAGTGCTGAATTGGCCGCAGCATCGGCCGCCAGAGCTTCAGCTGACAAGTCTGCTAACTTACCCGCGGCCGAGTCATCGCCAAACTGGAAGGCCATCTGTGGGCTTTCTGCCAGCCTTTGCTGCCAGGCATCGGCTATTAGCTGCTGGAGTTGGCTATCGGCTTGGGATAGTTGCTTGCCTATTTCTGGCGTGTTGGCTTCATGAGTAGGGTGTTGGCAGGCGCCCAAGAGTCCGGTGAGCAATAGGGGTAGCAGGAGTTTTTTCATTTGATTTTGTTCCTTTTTTATCCTTGAGAACGGATTATGCCTCAAGCTTGGTGGCAGCCCCAGCCATTCGAGCTCACCTTTTGGTAACAAAGCCTGTCTGCAGACTAAGAGGTGTTAACAAAAGGCGTGTTACACTTAAGCGTCCCCAGACCAAAAAATAACTAAATTGGCGGGGTAGTTCATACAGGGGTTATTTTTATGATTGATACTTCAATTCCGTTGGTCGATTTACATCGCCATCTGGACGGTAATGTCAGGGTTGAGACCATATGGGAACTGGGTCACCAACATGGCATTGCCTTGCCGGCGGCCTCGCTTGAGGCCTTGGCACCTTATGTACAGATCCAGGGTAAAGAATCCAGCCTGGTGGCTTTCTTGAAAAAGCTGGACTGGATGGTTGCCGTGCTGGCCGATTTGGATGCGGTAAAGCGGGTGGCCTATGAAAATGTCGCCGATGCGGCATTGTCCGGGTTGGACTATGCCGAATTAAGGTTCAGCCCTTACTACATGGCAATGAATCACAAGCTGCCGATAGAAGGCGTGGTGGAAGCCGTTGTTGATGGTGTAAAAGCCGGGCTCAAGGACTATCAGGTTAAGATAAAACTGATAGGTATTCTGTCTCGCTCATTTGGTCAGCAGGCTTGTACTCAGGAGTTGGATGGCTTGCTCGCGCACAGGGAGTCTCTGGTCGCGGTTGATTTGGCCGGTGATGAATTGGGTTTCCCCGGTGAGTTGTTTAATGAGCATTTCAAACGGGTACGCGATGCTGGGCTTCAGATAACGGCTCACGCCGGAGAAGCCGCCGGTGCCCAAAGCATGTGGCAAGCCATCAAGGAGTTGGGGGCGACTCGCATAGGCCATGGGGTCAATGCTATTCATGATCCCAAATTGATGGAGTATCTGGTGGAACACAAGATAGGTATCGAGTCATGTCCCACCAGTAATCTACATACTTCTACTGTGAGCAGTTATCAAGAGCATCCGCTGCGAACCTTTATGGAAGCCGGTGTGCTGGTTGGCTTGAATACCGATGATCCAGGCGTCAGTGCCATAGATATCAAGCATGAATATCGTGTGGTTAAGCAGGAGATGGGCTTCACCGACGCTGAGTTGGCCAAGCTGCAGCGTAATGGCGTGGAGATGGCCTTCCTCTCAGACAGCGAGCGCCGGGAACTTTACGCCGCTAAAGCATAAAAGTTTGGTTAAGACACAAAAAAGCCGATGGATGATTCATCGGCTTTTTTATTCTACTCAGGGTTAAATTACCCGGGAGAACTGTTGCTGACGTGCCTTTTCTCGGAAGTAGACATCGAAACAGATACAGATATTACGGATCAACAGGCGCCCGGTTGGGCTGATGCTGATCTGACGGTTTTCAATGTTAACCAGTTTATCGTCGATAAAGGTTTGCAGCAGCTTGAGATCTTCGGCGAAGTACTCTTCAAACTGGATCCCCAGTTGTTGCTCCATCTTGACCATATCAAGCTCAAAGTGACAGATAAGCTGCTTGATCACCGCGCGACGGATTTCATCATCACGATTGAGTTTACAGCCTTTCCACAGAGCGTGGCCCTGCTCATCTATGGCTTCATAGTAAGGGCGAATATCTTTCTGGTTCTGCGCATAACAGTCACCAATCTGACTGATGGATGACACCCCTAGTCCAAGGAGGTCACACTCTTCCTGGGTGGTATAGCCCTGGAAGTTACGGTGCAATCGGCCTTCTCTTTGCAGCTTGGCCAGCTCATCATCGGGTTTGGCGAAGTGATCCATGCCTATGTATTGATAGCCGGCGCCGGTCAGGGTCTCAATAGTCTGATGCAGCATGTCCAGCTTCTGTTGTGGGCTGGGCAGGTGCTCATCTTTGATTTTTCGCTGGGCCGCGAAGCGGGCCGGCAGGTGAGCATAGTTGAATACAGACAGACGGTCTGGAGACAGATCCAGAATTCGCTGAATGGTTTCGGCAAAGGTTTCCGGTGTTTGATGAGGCAAGCCGTAAATCAAATCGACATTGGTAGAGACAAAGCCCATCTCTTTGGCCTTTTTGATCAGCGCAAAAATGAAGTCTTCATCCTGTTCACGGTTAACTGCTACCTGAACCTCTTTATTGAAGTCCTGCACCCCAATGGATATACGGTTGAACCCTGCCTCTTTGAGGGCATCCAGCATAGACAGTTCGATTTCTCTAGGGTCGACTTCGATAGAGTATTCACCCTGTTCGGCAAAGTTGAAGTGACTCTTCAATAGTGACGATAACTTGATGATTTGCTCTGGGTTAAGGAAAGTCGGTGTGCCACCGCCCCAGTGCATCTGAGTCACAGTGTAGTGCTTGAACAGAGGCGCCCGCTTGACGATCTCGGCTGCCAGGTACTCTATGTACTGATCGGCTTTGTGCTGATGCCGGGTGATTACCTTGTTACAGCCGCAGTAGTAGCACAGCTTGGCGCAGAAAGGGATATGGATATACAGAGACAGTTTGTCGCTTTTGCTGCCGGCTATGGCCGACAATAGATCGCCTTCGGTGAATGAGTCGTCAAACTCCAGCGCCGTTGGGTAGGAAGTATAACGGGGACCGCTGTAGTTATATTTCTCGATCATTGATTGATCCCAGCTGATATGAGTGGGCTGCTTCAAGGCGTGTCCTCCGACAGTAAATTAGCAATGAGCGAAGTATGCAGGGTTATAGCTCAAATAACCTTGATCCAGGTTGTAAAAATTACATGTACACAACTGGACGTTAGGGAATATCCATGAAAACGCTTTCGATGTCTGTTGTCTTATTGAGGTTTTGTGCACCGACTCACGCCGGGGAAGGGATTCAGCGGGTGCGATAGCTACTCGGCTGAATAGATAGAGGGTTATTAACCCACTATCTATTAAACTGACATGTTTGGGCCAAGAAGGCCATATGGGCAGAAGGTTTGAAGAGCGTTAGTGTAGAAAGCGCTGCCGACTGCTGAGAAGCAAGCCGGCAGTTGAAACCTTAGTGGGTTGGCTTTAGCTGAAACTCGGAGAGTTTCTTGGCATCGGCCAATATGCCTTGTTCCAGCTCGGCTTCAGACTTCATTCTGGCCAGGTCGAGCCGCATCCGTTCTTGCTTGGGCAACTGAGCCCTGGCCTCCAGAATTGGATGATCCTTGATGCGCTCAAAATGCATAAACACATCCGGGTAATCACCACTGACTCTTTCTGTCAGCGACAGCAGATCGAACAGTTTAACGATTCTGACCACTCCTTCAGACAACTCACAACGCTCTTCTGTCATTGCGGCAGCAATATAGCGAATATCGGCAAGCAGGGATGCCTGTTTAGCTTCCATAACCGCCTTTTGCTCAGCCATCGCTTGTTCTCTGGCTTGAGTTTGTTTCCTCAGACGCAGCAGCAACACTGTGGCATAGGCGCTGAGGCCTATGATGATCAACATGGCTAAGGTGATAAGGATAAACTGCATCCCGGCCTCCGTTAGTTGTCTTGGTATTGTTTCAGAAGCTCAGCACCGGATTCGAATTTCTCCAGCAATTCGTCATCGCTATGACCCTTGCTTGGGGCTTCATCGGCCTGATCCAAATCGGTAATGCCAAGTTTTTCCATCAATTTCTCTATCTTGGCCAATTGCCGCTCCAGCCATTGCTGGTCATCGGCGGCCAGTTCCCGTCCTTCTTCCAGCTGATCCAGCAGCTTATTCAGGCGCGGATCTTCCTCCAGTTGCAGCAGCAACTGTTCATCGGTCAGTTTGGGTTGTTTGGGCTGTGCAACCTTTTCTTTGACTATATCCAGAGCGACAGGCTTTTTACTGCCAAGGCGGATATCCTGTTTGTCAGAGCCAGCCCGCTTTTGCCCCTTTGGAGCAGCAGGGTTTTGGCGACTGCCCGCCTTATTGCCTGAATCCTGCTTCTTACGGGCCGGAGCGCGCTCAGATTTCTTGGTTCTGGGGGCTAGTTTGGGGTTGTTCTCGCCGACTTTACGGGTCTTTTTACTACGGGACATAATTCTCTCGATAAAAAGTAGTTGGTTGCGTCCGAACCGTGCCGGGTTCAGTCTACAAGCGGCGGTTCTGCATCAAGGTCGCGTGTTATAGCAGATCCTGATGTTTTTTGCATCAAGATGAAGTCCTGCGCTGCAAATATTAGCTTAAATTTACCCAGAGATGCCAAGTAAGCAAAAGTCTGCTGCTGGTAGAAGCTGACATGAGTCGGATTGTTCTTGTAATGCCATTTGGCAAACGCCGTCAAAGATGTCAGCAGCGGAGTGGATATGGCCAGCCAACCCCCTGGTTTCAGCAGCGTTTCGATTAAGCTCCACTCTTTTGCAGG
The DNA here is from genome assembly GCF_009183365.2 of Shewanella algae. Classification (NCBI taxonomy): domain Bacteria; kingdom Pseudomonadati; phylum Pseudomonadota; class Gammaproteobacteria; order Alteromonadales; family Shewanellaceae; genus Shewanella; species Shewanella algae. The sequence goes on along the minus strand of NZ_CP068230.1, from coordinate 4,878,503 downwards.
GGTTCTGAAGTGTTCGAACACCCGAAAACAACAGATAAAGTCATATTGGTGGTGTAGTAGCTGGTGGTCTGCCGCAAAAAAGGGATCGAATTGTTGTAAATGGTGACCGGCGTTGCTGATCTGCTGCAGTCCTTCTTCGCTTAGCACCCGGCCGAAGTTGAGACCAAATAGCGGCGTGGGTTGCAAAGATTGAAGTTGTTCCAACAAGGGGTGGATAAAGCGTGCCAACTGCTTTTGCTTTCCTGCTTGGCGGGCTCTGCCGTAACGCTGTTTCTCGGCATCGGGTAACAAATAACTGCTGGAATCTGCAAACAACAGCCGACATTCGGGACAGAGATAAAAACCTCGTTTCTTATCCTGAAAGCTGAGTTCAGCATGATCGTTATGACACAGTGGGCAACGACGCATGGACTAATTAATATCTGCTCAACGGTGGTTAATAAATTATGCCATAAAAAAAGGCGGCAGTATGGCTGCCGCCTTATGATGGTGCTAACTAACACCCTATTCTGATTTCAAGTTTCCTTACTTGCTATGCGACTTTCCCGGTCGATATCCTTCTTTTTTTGACAGCTTTCCCTGCAGCTTTTCTCGTTATCGGTCTTCCAGACACTTTCTTGGGTTTCCTGCAAATAGCGATGGCCAAATTGGCTCATCATTATCCAGTCGTCTTCTGTGACGCCTAACAGACCATCCTTGTCTACTAAGTACCTTCCAGTGATAACAAGCTTCCAGCCAGTGCATCCAAAGCGCGTTGCTTCCTGTGCCAATGTTTGAGTCCTGCAAACATCTTCCTGTTGGAGCAAGTTCCCCTGTTAATTCGTAAGGACAATGCTAAAAAGCGGTTTGGCAAAATCGCCGGTTCCTTACTTTTATTGACCTGGATTTCAAACTGAAATCTCGACTCGTTATTATTATTTGCGAGTGGTCTTAGTAGTCTTATTGTTATTGGATTGCTTTATTCTTATATCTTGAATGTAAATTATACCGAAACCTGAATGTTGTTGGTAAAGTTTTTATACAAACAGATGGGTTTATTTCGGTACGGGCACATTAAACCTAAATCTGTGATCTGTGTCAAGCATTAATATTTTCAGTTTACGTAAACGTAAACTTTATGGCTTAAGAAAAGGGTGAAACGTCACCCCTTTCCAAGCTACAGCAAAAATTACTTCAGGCTGGAGATGTACTTGGCCAGCGCTTCAATGTCTGCATCATTCAGCTTTTTAGCTGTGTCCTGCATCATTCCGTTTAAGTCGTTATGACGGCTCTGATCACGGAACTTATTCAGCTGGATCTTGATGTAGTTGGCGTGCTGCCCAGCAACTGCCGGGAAACCGGCCAGTTCGCTGCCTTTGCCTTCAGGACCGTGACAAGCGGAACAAGCGGCTATGCCACGAGACATATCACCACCCTTGAACAGCTTCTCGCCGGCATCAGGAACATCCTTAACTTCAGCAACCTGCAATGTTTGGCTGGCAAAATAAGCTGCAACATCGGCAATATCCTGATCGCTCAAGGCTACCGCCATGCCGCCCATGATAGGATCCATACGGCCATCTTTGCCACCGGTTTGGGCTGCACTACGAAACTCCCGCAGCTGTTTTTGCAGATAGGTTGTGTGCTGACCAGCCAACTTGGGATACATGTCGATCATGCTGTTGCCATCAAGGCCATGGCAGGCAGAGCAGACAATGGCTTTGGTTTTTCCCGCTTCAGCATTACCTTCAGCAATCGCAGGTGAAGATATGGCGGCGACTACAGACAGCGCAAGGGCTAACTTTTTCATGGCGTTCCAACTTCTTTCGTTAAATTATTGTCCTGAGCTTACTAGGGTGACCCGCAAGCGTGGTAAAATACAAATAATGTGATCGGGCTAATATTTTACACGAAAACGTGGAAAAGTAAGCAAGTCTTCAATATTTATGCTATCACCCAGCAAAATTCCGGAGTCAGAAGTGACAGCAACTCGTATCGATTTTCGCAAGACAAAATTCCTTATCAGTGCGCCTGATATTGCCCATTTGGACAAGCACTTACCGGGCGACACCGGCGTGGAAATCGCCTTTGCCGGTCGCTCAAATGCCGGTAAATCAAGCGCTTTGAATGCTTTGACCGAGCAGAAAAACCTTGCAAGAACCAGTAAAACCCCAGGTCGTACTCAACTGATCAACGTGTTTGAGCTCGATGAGCAGCGCCGTTTGGTGGATTTACCCGGCTATGGTTTTGCTCAGGTACCACTGGCCATGAAGCTCAAATGGCAAGAGTCGCTGGGTGAGTATTTACAAAAGCGTGCCTGCCTGAGTGGTGTGGTGGTGCTGATGGATATTCGCCATCCGTTGAAAGACTTGGACTTGCAGATGATTGAATGGGCTGTTGCCAGTGAGATCCCTGTGCTGGCACTGCTGACCAAGGCTGATAAGCTGCCACAGAGTGCCAAGATGAAGACGGTCAATGAGGTACGTAAAGCGCTGGCTGACTTTGGTGATTGGGTCAGAGTCGAGCCTTTCTCATCACTTAAGGGAACCGGGAAACCTAAGGTTCTGGCGATTCTGGATGAGTGGTGCCATCCAGCTTGGTTGGAGCAAGAAGAGAACGAACAAGAGTGATGGACTCAAACTATGCAAACGGCAGCCATATAGGCTGCCGTTTTTGTATCTGCTGTGTGTGCCGGGAGAATTCAGGACAAAAAAAACCGGCGACTCAGTCACCGGTTAAATTAGCTCTTTTGGGGAGAAGCTAAAATTTCAACAAGACTCAAGTACCATCAAACTTGGACTTCGATGGCTCTCAATGGCGGTAGCATAACGCGAACTGAATCAGTTTTAAAGTAATTACTCTAAAAAATATTGCAGACGAAAAAAAGCCCCAGCAAATGATTGCTGGGGCGCCAGAATTTGGCTGATCACTAAAAGTGAAATAAAGGTCTGAAAGATAGAACATCTTAACCTCTGTACCCTACGCCGAGAATAATACTGTATTTATCTCTAATGGGAAAACTGTTTTTTCAAAAAGACGACAATAATGTGCAGTCGATCACAAGAATCGTTGGCTAGAAAAGCGCCTTTTGATCTTTAAATTACAAAAATGAGCTTAAAATGCAGGCTTTTAGCGTTTTTTTGTCGATTTTTTGCCAAAAATTGTTGTTTTTAGTTCAGGTAGGGTAGCTAATGACGGGAGCAAATGCGGATAATCATAGCCTTGTGTTCAAAACACAAAAAAGCCATCCCGAAGGATGGCTCTTGATGGAATAGATAGATTATCAGTGAGCCTGATCCCAGCTGTCACCCAAGCCGGCTTCGGCCAGCAAAGGTACATCCAGGGTAGCGGCTTCAGCCATGAGTTTGCAGATCTGTTGTTGCAGCTCTTCGGCTTTCGCTTCATTGACTTCAAACACCAATTCATCGTGAACCTGCATGATCATGGTGATTTCCCCCTTGGTATCAGAGGCTATCCAGTCGGCAACTTTGATCATCGCCTTCTTGATGATGTCGGCTGCTGTTCCCTGCATAGGAGCGTTGATTGCAGCCCGTTCTGCGGCTTGACGCCGCATGGCATTGCGATCACGGATTTCCGGCAGATACAGGCGCCGACCAAAGAGTGTGGAGACATAACCTTGCTCGGCAGCGAGTGCCCTGGTCTCTTCCATATACTTGAGCACGCCGGGATAACGCTTGAAGTAGGTATCCATATAGCTTTGTGCTTCAGTGCGGGGAATATCCAGTTGGCGTGCCAAGCCAAAGGCGGACATGCCATAGATAAGACCGAAGTTAACCGCCTTGGCCCGTCGGCGCTGCTCTGGAGTGACAGTTTCAAAAGCCACATCAAAGACTTCAGCCGCCGTTGCTCTGTGAATATCTTTACCCTCGGCGAATGCCGCCAGCAGGCCGGCATCCTGGGACAGGTGAGCCATGATCCTGAGTTCAATCTGTGAGTAGTCGGCGGCCAGAATCTTGCGCCCTGAAGGTGCGATAAAGGCCTGACGAATTCTGCGCCCCTCTTCGGTGCGGATAGGAATATTCTGCAGGTTAGGGTCGCTGGACGACAAGCGGCCGGTGGCAGCGTTGGCTTGATGATAGCTGGTATGCACCCGGCCGGTTTTGCCATTGATCATCAGCGGTAACTTATCTGTATAAGTGCTCTTGAGCTTGGTCAGGCTGCGATGCTCGAGAATGATCTTTGGCAATGGATAATCCAGCGCCAACTCTATCAATACCTCCTCGGCGGTTGATGGCGCGCCTTTTGGAGTTTTCTTGATCACCGGATAACCCAGCTTTTCGAAGAACAGCGCCTGCAGCTGTTTGGGAGAACCCAGATTGAACTTCTCTCCGGCTATCTCATAGGCTTTTTGCTCCAGTGCATCTATCTTTTGTGCCAGCTCATCACTCTGCTGCGACAGTTGCATACTGTCGATCAACACTCCGTCGCGCTCCATCTGTGAGAGCACCTGAATAAGCGGCAACTCAAGTTCGGTGAAAACGTTGGCTAACTCTTGCTCCCGCTCAAGCCTTGGCCACAGGTGTTGATGTAGCCTGAGTGTGATATCGGCATCTTCGGCGGCGTAAGGCGCCGCTGTTTCCAAAGGGATCTGGTTGAATGTCAGCTGCTTGGCGCCTTTACCGGCAATATCTTCGAAGCTGACACATTTGTGCCCCAGATACTTGAGCGCCAGGCCATCCATGTCGTGTCTGGATGCTACAGAATTGAATACATAGGATTCGAGCATGGTATCGAAGGCGACACCGGCCAGTTTGATACCGGCATTGGCCAGAATACTGATGTCATATTTCAGATTTTGACCGACTTTCTTTATCTCGGGATCTTCGAGAATAGGCTTGAGTTTGGCCAATACCCCTTCTCTAGGCAGCTGCTCGGGGGCATCCAAGTAATCGTGTCCCAGTGGCAGATAGGCGGCTTCTCCAGCCTTGACGGCAAAGGATAAACCCACCAGTTTGGCGTCCATATAGTTGAGGCTGGTGGTTTCAGTATCTACCGCCATCAGTTCGGCATCGGCCAGCTTTTTCAGCCATTTTTCCAGTGCGGTTTCTGTCAGTATGGTTTCGTATTCTGTCTCTATAGTGACTTGAGATGGAGTTTCTTCCTGAGTCTCTGGCGCTGCTGTGTTGGCCGCCTTGGGGTGCGGCATCTTGTTGTCCAGAACTTCTGCCAACCAACGCTTGAACTCCATCTCGCCGTAAAGCTGTGTCAGTTGGTCTTTATTGGGCTCGGTAATATTGAGTTGATGCCAATCCAAATCCAGCTCGCAATCTGTTTTGATAGTTGCCAGATCGTAGGATAGTTGCAGCATCTCAGCATTGTCGGTGATTTTCTTGGCCATGGTCTTGGCACCACGGAAGCCAAGTTCCGTGACACAATCCGGTTGCTGCAGTAGCTTGGCGACACCACCAGCCCCTGTCAGCATGGCCAACGCGGTTTTCTCACCCACACCAGGCAGTCCCGGGATGTTATCGGCCTTGTCGCCCATCAGTGCCAACAGGTCGATGATAAGCTCGGGGCCGACGCCAAATTTACTGGTGACCTCTTCCGGTCCCATTATGGTGTCTGTCATTGTGTTGATCAGGGTGACATTGTCATCCACCAGTTGCGCCATATCCTTATCGCCTGTGCTGATCAGAATGGCACGGCCTTCCTTACTGGCCCTGGAGGCAAGAGTGCCTATCACGTCATCGGCTTCAACCCCGGGAATACAAAGGAGTGGCAGGCCAAGAGCCTCGATGATGGCATGCAGGGGGGCTATCTGACTTCGCAGATCATCAGGCATTGGTGGCCTGTGGGCCTTATACTCGGCGTACATCTCGTTACGAAACGTGGGACCCTTGGCATCAAAAACAACCGCCATCTGTTGTGGCTTGTATTTGCCCAGCAAGCTGCGCAACATATTGACTACGCCATAAACAGCCCCGGTAGCTTCACCCTTGGAATTGGTCAGGTGAGGTGGTGCATAGTAGGCCCGATAGAGGTAGGAAGAACCATCCACAAGGACGAGGGGGTTTTCTGCTATTGTTGGCATAGTTTTGTTTCAATCTAAGCTGTCTTAAGTGCTGCTAAGCATGCCATATCAAGGCATTTTCGGCCATGACAAAATCACCCACAGCCTGTGGATAAGTCTGTGAGTGAAAAAATCAACATAGAGAAAGGCGGTAGAGAACAACATAAAGTTGTTTTTATAACTTGTTGATATTTATTTGTTATTTGTTTTTTTGTGAGTCAGGTAAAAGTTTTACTAAATCTTATCGGTTGTGGATTTTTTAAATTCCTTTTCCAGATTCGCACCTTGGTAGCGGTAAAAATCGCCTCTTAGCAGAGACGATGAATTAAGTTAGCATGATTTTTAATCAGATCAACCAGTTTGTAACTGGTTTGTTAAACCCAAATGACATAAGAGGGAATTTTTAATGAAAAAAATCGCAGTTCTTCTCAGTGGTTGCGGTGTCTTCGATGGCAGTGAAATCCATGAGGCGGTGTTGACCCTGCTGTCCCTGTCTCGCTCGGGCGCGGCTTACCAGTGTTTTGCCCCTGATATTCCTCAAATGCATGTGGTCAATCATCTCAAGGGTGAAGTCGTGGAGACTGAGCAGCGCAATGTGTTGGTGGAGGCTGCTCGAATTGCCAGGGGTGATATCAAGGCGACTTCTGAACTGAATGTGGCTGACTTCGACGGCCTGATCATTCCCGGAGGCTTCGGGGCCGCTAAAAACCTCTGTAACTTTGCCGTAAATGGCAGCAATAGTGAGATTGCCGCTCCGGTACGTGAATTTATCAGCCGTTTTATCAGTGCAGACAAGGTGGTGGGTTTTATCTGTATCGCGCCTGTGATGATCCCGAGCCTCTATGGTGAAGGGGCCAGAGGCACCATAGGGACGGACGCCGAAACCGCAGCGGCCTTTGTAGCTATGGGCGGTGAACATCAAAATGCCAAGGTAGATGAAATTGTGGTCGACAGTGAGCGCAAGATAGTCAGCACCCCGGCTTACATGCTGGCAGGTTCCATTGCCGAGGCCAATAGTGGCATTGAAAAGCTGGTGGCCAAGGTGTTGGAGCTGGCCTAAGCCTTGTCCAAGTTACTTTGAACCTATTCAAGAGGGAGCCTGAGCTCCCTCTTTTTACTGTTGCCGGCTGTGCAGAGTGACTTTGGCGTGTACAAACCTGAGCCACATAGGATTATCTTTTCCCGCGGTTGTCGAGCCAGCCTTGGGCCAGCCCGACCAAGAGTCCACCCAGATGCGCGCCGTTGGCTATCGAAAGGCCAAACACATCCATAAAGCCAAGTACCAGCCACAACAGCATAAAACCCATCAAGGCCGGTGGCAGACCTATGCCTTTCTCTGGGCTCATGCGGCCGCTGACCCAGGTATAACCCACTAGGCCATACACAACCCCGGAAAGACCGCCGAAGTTGGGACCACTGAGATAGAACTGCACTATATTGGGCAAAGTGCCGGCGACCAACAGCAGAGTCAGTAAAGGAGCAAGACCGATACGGTTTTCTATTTTGCCACCCAAGACCCACCACCAGAGTAGGTTAAAGGTGATATGCAGCGCCGAGAAGTGCAGCAGGCTCGGGGTAAACAAGCGCCAGAATTGGCTGAAACCGGCATCCGAAGTGGCGCCGAAGAAGGCCAGGGCTTCGAATACTTGATTGCCGTAGCCCAGGTTCATGGCTGCGAAGATAGCTATGCAGACCAGTAGAATGATCAGCGTCAGCGGTCCGGCGCCGGTAATGAATTGACTCAGCAGTTGCAGCGATGGCGCGCCATAGTCAAAGCGGATTCGGTTGTCGCCATGATCCCAAGAGGCCTGCAAGTACTTGGGGTTTAACGGATCTTGGACAAAGTCGAGAAACGCTTTGCGCCCCTTGGCTTGGTCTGTGTCCTCGATAACATGGATGGCCACCCCCTGTTCCAGATGTGTGATGCGACAGGGGATCCCTTCACCCTTGAGGTAGTCTACCAGCGCCTGGGCAGCTCGTTCATTGGGGAGGCGGCCGATTTCCATGTCTCAGTCCTTCGGCCAGGCAGCGAAACCGCCATCCAGGCTGTAGACCTCATCGAATCCTTGATGTTGCAGATATTCCGCTGCGCTTTGGCTGCTGATGCCATGATAACAGCAGACAACCAAGGGCTTATCCATATCGGCGTCCCTGAGATAGTCGGCCAGATTGTCATTGCCGAGGCGGACGGCTCCTGGAATATGGGCCGTCTCAAAACTGGCAGGATCGCGAATATCGACTATCTGCAACTCGGCATCTTCGGCCATCATTTGCTGGAGTTGAACGACAGAAAGGTGTTGGTAACTGGACATACTTTGCCTGTAAAAGAGGTGATGCTTGTTAACAGTGTGCATCAGGGCGCTGCATGAGTACAGCGCCCTGTTTGAGGATCAATCCCAGCTGAGAATGACCTTGCCGGATTGACCTGAGCGCATGGCATCGAAGCCCTGCTGGAAGTCATCCACCTTGTAATGGTGGGTGATAATAGGCGCAATATCCAATCCGGACTGGATCAAACTGGCCATCTTGTACCAGGTTTCAAACATTTCCCGGCCATAGATGCCCTTTATCACCAACCCCTTGAAGATGACCTTGCTCCAGTCTATGGCCATATCGCCACCCGGGATCCCCAACATGGCAATTTTGCCACCGTGGTTCATGGTATCCAACATGGAGTGGAAGGCCGATGGCACACCGGACATTTCCAGGCCGACATCGAAGCCCTCTGTCATGCCGAGCTCACTCATCACATCTTCGAGTTTTTCCTTGGCCACATTGACGGCTCGGGTTGCTCCCAGCTTGCGCGCCAGTTCCAGACGGTATTCGTTGACATCTGTGACAACTACGTGGCGGGCACCGACATGGCGACAAACCGCGGCGGCCATAATGCCTATGGGGCCGGCTCCGGTGATCAGCACATCTTCACCGACGAGATCAAACGACAGCGCTGTGTGTACCGCATTGCCAAAGGGGTCGAAGATAGCGGCCAGATCGTCGCTGATATCATCGGGGATCTTGAAGGCGTTGAAGGCCGGGATCACCAGATATTCGGCGAAGGCGCCTTCGCGGTTAACCCCAACCCCCACTGTGTTACGGCACAAATGAGTACGGCCACCACGGCAATTACGGCAGTGACCACAGGTGATATGACCTTCGCCTGACACTCGGTCACCAATATTGAAGCCACGAACTTCCTGACCCATATCCACAACTTCGCCGACATATTCATGGCCGACAACCATAGGAACCGGGATGGTCTTTTGTGACCACTCATCCCAGTTGTAGATATGCACATCGGTACCACAAATGGCGGTCTTGCGAATCTTGATCAGCAGATCGTTATGGCCCATTTCAGGTTTGGGCGCGTCTACCATCCAGATGCCTTGTTCAGGCTTGAGTTTACTCAGTGCTTTCATCATGTTACTCCATGGGATAGGTATCAGATGATACCCATCTCCTTACCGATTCGGGTGAAGGCTTCGATGGCCTTGTCCAGCTGTTCACGGCTGTGAGCCGCCGACATCTGGGTACGGATACGGGCCTGTCCCTTGGGTACTACCGGGAAGGAGAAGCCGATGACATAGATGTTTTCCTGCAGCAGGCGGTTGGCGAAGTCACTGGCCAACTTGGCATCACCCAGCATGACCGGCACTATGGCGTGATCGGCACCGGCCAGGGTGAATCCGGCTGCAGCCATTTTTTCACGGAAATAACGGCTGTTTTCCCATACCGCTTCGCGCAGTTCCTGGCCCTCTTTGAGCATCTCCAACACCCGAATCGAAGCGCTGACGATGGAAGGCGCCAGTGAGTTGGAGAAAAGGTAAGGGCGTGAACGCTGACGCAGCCAATCGACAACTTCTTTGCGGGCCGCGGTGAAGCCGCCGGAAGCGCCGCCCAGCGCTTTACCCAGGGTGCCAGTGATGATGTCGATACGCCCCATCACATCGCAATATTCGTGGGTGCCGCGGCCGTTCTGGCCGATAAAGCCAACGGCGTGGGAGTCATCGACCATGACCATAGCGCCGTATTGGTCGGCGAGGTCACAGATACCCTTGAGGTTGGCAATAACCCCATCCATGGAAAACACCCCATCTGTCGCTATCAAGATATGGCGGGCACCGGCATCGCGGGAGGCGATCAGTTGGGTTTCCAGGTCGGCCATATCATTGTTGGCGTAGCGGAAACGCTTGGCCTTACACAGGCGGACACCGTCAATGATAGAAGCGTGGTTCAGGGCATCCGACACTATGGCATCTTCCGGGCCCAGCAGGGTTTCAAACAGACCGGCGTTGGCATCGAAGCAGGAGGAGTAGAGGATGGTATCTTCCATGCCGAGAAACTCGGACAGATTGGCTTCCAGCTGCTTGTGAATGTCCTGGGTTCCGCAAATAAAACGTACCGAGGCCATGCCGAAGCCATGGTCTGCCAACCCGGCCTGCGCCGCCTTGATCAATTCAGGGTGATTGGCCAGGCCCAGGTAGTTGTTGGCGCAGAAGTTGATAACTTCTGCTTCGTTGACGCGAATGGCCGGTTGCTGCGGAGAAACTATTACACGCTCGCTCTTGTACAGGCCTTCGGCCTTGACGTCGGCAAGCTGTTGGTTGATCTGATCGTAGAATGAGGTAGATGCCACCTTAAGTCTCCTTGATTGGATTATTCTGTTTATTGGAGTGGTGGCATTTTAACCCTAAAGCCAATGGCTCAACACTCTTTTTTAAGCTGAGCCGACAGGGATAAATCAGATTAGGGCTAGTGCTTGTTTCAGATGAGAAAAACTAAGGAAGTAGAGAAGGAGAAAGGCACCTGAATGACAGATGCCCAAGGCTGCAGCGCTAGTCTTGCTGGTGAGCCAAAGTTTGGTAGTGCTGCTCCAGGCGCTCGAAGGTCGAGGTGGAACTGGGAGTGGCATAGGCCTTGAAGATCATCAGCACCCTGAGCAGGCCTTCATAGAGTGAAGACTTGGTAATATTGGCTATGCTGGATTGGGTCAGCTGATAGCTGATCCAGAAACTGACTATCATCTTGATGGTATCGGCCAGGCTGGAGATCTTGTCTTGCTCCAGCTGTAGAAAGCCATCCTGGCATAGTAGCTGCAGCACATGGCTAGAGCGGGTCAGCACCTTTTGCTGGGCTTCCAGATAGCGCTTTTTCAAGGCCTCATCGCGACTGAGGATGTCGGCCAGGTTGGCGTACATAAAGCGAAATTGCCACAGGGTATAGAACATGGCATCGAAATAGCCAATCAACAACTCGACATCGACTTGCCTGTCTTCATAGGGTTGAAACCCCAGTTCCAGATGATTTTCATACTGGGCGAAGATGCAGCGAATAATGTCTTCCTTGTTGCGGAAGTGGTAATAGAGATTGCCCGGGCTTATTCCCAGATGGGCCGCGATATGATTGGTGGTGATGGAGCGTTCGCCGTGTTCGTTGAAGAGTTCCAGACTGGCCTGGATGATTTTATCGCGGGTTTTCATCTGAGTCCTAAATGGTTGCGGCATCATCCGCAATCCGGCGAATGGCTCTTGGTTATGCTGCTTCGGGTATTATGCTAGCATTGTGACAATCCATCAGGCAAAACTCAATTATCCCGCCAATGAACCTTAGTCGTTACTCACTCTTGCTGTATCTGTTGTCACCACTCTTACTGCTGTATCTGGCATTTAGGGCCTTGAAAAGCCCGGATTACCGCGGCAGGTGGGGCGAGCGATTCGGCTTGTTCAAGGCCAAACCGACAGACCTGTTGATCCATACTGTTTCCATGGGGGAAACCCTGGCAGCAGTGCCGCTGATCAAGGCATTGATGCAAGCCAACCCTGACTTATCTGTCACGGTAACGACCACCAGCCCCACAGGTTCCCGCGAGGTGAATAAGGCATTTGGTGACACAGTGCAGCATTGTTACCTGCCGTTCGATCTTCCCTGGTGTGTGCGGCGTTTTCTGAACAGGCTCCAGCCTGCCAACCTGATAGTGATGGAAACTGAACTCTGGCCCAACTTACTGCATCAGGCCAAAAAACAGGGCGCCGGCATCATGCTGGCCAATGCCAGGTTGTCGGCCAAGTCGGCCGCCAAATACCAAAAGTGGGCCGGGCTTAGCCTGCCCATGTTGCAGCTACTGGATAAGGTAGCTGTACAGACCCAAGCCGAGGCCGAACGCTTTATCGCCCTCGGGGTTGCCGGCGACAAGCTGAGTGTTTGCGGCAGCCTCAAGTTCGACCTGCAGCTGGATCAGCACAAGATAACCAAGGCCAGAGGCGAAAGGCAGTTGTGGGGGCGCGCCTCGTCCCCGGTATGGGTTGCCGGCAGTGTTCATCCTGGGGAATTTGCGGCCATGCTGGAGTGCCATAAACGCTTGTTGGCATTGTGGCCCGAGGCTTTATTGATCATGGTACCGAGACACCCGGAGCAGTTCGATAATGCCGCCACGGCCATCAAGCAGGCCGGGTTTGCCTATGTGCGGCGCAGCAGCGGCCACGAGCTAGCTGCCGAGACTCAGGTGCTGCTAGGGGATACCATGGGGGAGCTGCTGGGGTTATATGCCTGCGGCGATCTGGCCTTTGTCGGCGGCACCCTGATCACCAATGGCGGGCATAATCCGCTGGAGCCGGCAGCCTTGGGCTTACCGGTATTTGTTGGCCCTCATCATTGGGACTTTGCCGAGATAACCCGTCTGCTGCAAGATGCCGGAGCCTTGCAATTGGTTGAAGATGCTTCCTCGCTGGCGAGTGGCATAACGGCACTGTTACAGGATAGCGATGCGAGACGCCGCGCCGCCCAAGCCGGCTTGGAAGTGGTTAGCAGCAACAGAGGAGCACTGCAGAAGCAATTGCAGTTGGCTCAGGCCTTGTTGTCAGGCACTCGCTGAGCCGCGGTAGCCTTCCAGCAGCCACTGCCAGTTCTCTTCAGTAAATTGCAGCTCGGGCTGTTTGCGTTTTTCCTTGTTGAAGGAGCGCAGCAGCCGACTGAGATTGGCCTGTTGCCAGCCATCGGCCGGGGTTCGCAACTCACCTCGGTCAAAATCAATCAGATAAAAGCCCTGGTTGCTGCTGAGAATGTTTTTGGCGTTGAGATCGGCATGGTAGACACCGCGCTGATGAAAACGGCCAATCAAGGCGCCGAGTTGTTGCCACTGTGGGCGGGACATGGCCTGTTTTTGCAGCAGAGCCACCAGATCCTCGGCACCATGAATGCGGCGGATCAGAATGTCGGCCCGGTACCAGAGCCCGAAGCGTTCCACTTTGGCGGCAATGGGTTCGGGCACAGGTAAACCTTCTTCAAAGAGTTGCTCCAGCAGCGCCAGTTCTGCCATGGCGCGGGTCTTGGTGAGGCCTGTGAACAGGTAGGCGTCTTTGCTGAACTTTTCCATCAAGCCACCGCGCCAATAGTGGCGCAATACCCATTGCTGTTTCTCATGCTCAACAAACCAGGTGGTGTAACGCCCCTTGGATGAGCCGACAATCGCTTGCTGTTGCCGCCAAAAAGATTCGTCAAACCAGGTTTCATCCAGGGCTTGTGGGGCGGCAAGGCTCAGCGCCAGGCAACCCTTGGCGGTGTTTTTAATCTGCATCGGCTATTTGTTCGTTATAAGCGTGGAACCTGGGTCTATTCTACATTAAGATCTGGGGTTTGCACCCAAGAAGCCGATTCTGTCCATGAGCCTTGACCCCGCGAAAATTCAATCTCTCTGTTTGCTGCGCCTGTCGGCGATTGGTGATGTTTGTCATGCCGTAGCCATGGTGCAGGCGATTCAGCGCCAGTACCCGCAACTGGCCATCACCTGGGTGATAGGCAAGATAGAATATCAGTTGCTCAAGCACCTGCCCGGAGTTGAGTTTGTGGTGTTCGACAAAGGCCAAGGCTGGAAGAGTTATCTCAATCTGCGGCGGGCGCTCAAGGGACGTCGCTTCGATGTGCTGTTGCACATGCAGGTGGCGCTGCGGGCTACCATAGCCTCATTGATGATCCCCGCCAAGGTGCGCATAGGTTTTGACCGGGCCAGAGCCAAAGAAGGGCAATGGCTGGTGACCAATGAACAGGTGGCTCCGCTGGCAACGCCACACGTGCTGGAAGGTTTTATGGGTTTTGCCGCCAAATTGGGAGTAACAGATTTGAGCCCCAGCTGGCATATCCCGCTGCCGGAAGAGGACAAGGCGTTTGCTCGTCAGTGGGTCGCTGATGATGACAAGACTTTTATCATCTGCCCGGCGGCGAGTAAGGCCGAACGCAACTGGTTGCCGGAGCGGTATGCCGCCGTGGCCAACCATGCGTTTGAACGCGGGTTCAAGGTGTTGCTCTGCGGTGGCCCAAGTGCATTGGAAAAACAGCTGGCTGAGGACATCAGCGCCCAGTGTCAGCAGCCGCCAACTAACTTGATTGGCAAAACATCTCTGGTGCAGTTGCTGGCTATTCTGGAGCGGGCCAGCCTGGTGTTGGCTCCGGATACTGGTCCGGCGCATATGGCGGTGACCCAAGCGACGCCGGTTATCGGTCTCTATGCCCATTCCAACCCCGGGCGCACCGGGCCATACACTTGGAAGGAATATGTGGTGAGTGCCTATGAGCAAGCGATAGCGCAGCAGTTCCCGGGCCATCAGGTTCCTTGGGGCACACGAGCCAAAGGTGAACATCTGATGGAGTTGATCTCTGTGGAGCAGGTGTGCAGCATGTTCGATCGCGTGGCCGCCGACTTTCGTCTTTGAAGTATCAGTCTATGAATAAGCCTATGACAGCCCAATCCGCAGTAAAGTTTTTGTTTGTGCCCGTGTCTTCTGCCGAAGGCATGGGTGAGTATATGCGCTCCTTGATCATCGCCGATGAAGTGAAGCGGGTTTGGCCACAGGCGGATATTCGCTTTGTTCTCAGCCGGGAAGCTCCCTACGCCAAGACTTGCCCCTATCCGGCAGATTTGCTGGCCCGGACGCCCACCAAGGAGGTCAAGGCAGTCAATGGCATTATGGATGAGTTTGCTCCCGATGTGGTGCTGTTTGACGCCTCTGGCCGTAAGTCACAACTGAGCCATGCCCACAACTTGGGCGCCAAGGTGATCTTCTTCAGTCAGCACAAGCGCAAGCGCAGCCGGGGTATGAAAGTAGGGCGCGCCAGGGTCACAGACAGCCACTTGGTCGTACAGCCTGAGTTTGTTATCGGCCCTATCGGCGCCTGGGAAAGTATCAAGCTAAAGCTAATTGGTAAGCCGGAACCTGTGTGTATCGGCCCTGTATTTACCCCGCCGGATGAAGCGCGGCAGCAGACTTTGCTGCAACAGTATGGCTTGAATGAGGGCGAATTTTTGCTGTTCAACGCCGGTTCCGGCGGCCATAAACTCAATGACAAGCTGGCAGCCGATTATTTCTTTGCCGCCGCCGAGGCTTGTTACCAAGCCTCGGGGATCCCTGTGGTGATGGTGTTTGGCCCCAATTATCCCAAGGATTTACCGCAGGCTCCCGGTGTCATAGCTATTTCCTCGTTGGCCAATGCCGACTTTATCAATTTGCTGGTGGCTTCGCGCGCGGCGGTTCTCAGTGGCGGTGATACCCTGCTGCAGGCCATAGCACTGCGTAAAAATACCCTGGCCGTTGCCGTGTCCAAAGATCAGCCGGCGCGAATTCGTGTCTGTTCAGACAAGGGGTTGGTGCTGCAGGCCGAGGCCGAACAGATGAGTTCGGCAGTACAGGCCCTGTTGTCGCCGGATATGGGGCAGAAGTTGCAACAAGCCATGGCCGCAGAACCGGACATGAACGGGCTACAGCTCACTATAGATGCGCTTAAGGCGTTGCTGGAGAATCAAGCATGACAGGCAGAAGAATCGCCATTGCCATAGACAGTCTCGCCGGTGGCGGCGCCGAAAAAGTAATGCTGACGCTGGCCACAACCTTGAAGCAGATGGGACACGAGCCTCATCTGCTGGTGCTGCATAACGACTGTCACCACGAAGTGCCCGCCGCCCTGGCGGTGCATTTCTGTTTCGATGCCAAAGAGCGCAATATCGACAGTTTCTGGCGCCTGAAATCATCGGTTGCCAGAGTGCAGAGCTGGATTGAACAACTACAGCAGCAACATGGCACATTCGAGTTGTTTCTCTCCAATCTGGACAAGACCAACCTGTTGATGACTCGCGCCTGTGTGGCGCCACTCTACTGCATAGTGCACAACTCGATTGAAGAGGAGTTGCAAAGGCAGCGCAAGTTGGGGCCATTTGCCTATCTGAGTATGCTCAAGGCCAAGAAGGCGCTCAATGGTCAGAAATTGGTGACGGTTTCCAAAGGGATCGCCGGGGAGATAACGGAAGTGGGCCGGATCAAGCCCGCTTCGGTGCAGACTATTTACAATCCGTTTGAGCTGGACAAGATCCAGGCCTTGTCACAACAAGTGCCAGCAGATATGCCGACAGGGGATTATATGATCCATGTCGGCCGTTTTGCCCGGCAGAAACGCCACGATGTGCTCTTTGCTGCCATGAAGCAGATGAAAAACCCTATGCCATTGGTATTGTTGTGTAACAACAAGAAGAAGGCACTCAAGGCGGCGCATAAGTTTGGGGTCAGTGACAGGGTGATCATCCCGGGATTCCAGACCAACCCCTACCCCTGGATCAAAAATGCCCGTCTGTTGGTGCTCAGTTCCGACTATGAAGGCTTGCCAACGGTATTGATAGAATCACTGGCTGTGGGAACCCCTGTGGTGAGCAGCGATTGCCGTCATGGCCCGAAAGAGATCTTAACCGGGGAGTTTAGCCGTTATCTGGTACCCCGTAGGGAACCTGCTGCGCTGGCCAAGGCCATGGATGCGGCGCTGAATGATTATCCGGACTGTGCTACGGCCGAGATACTGCAGCAGGTGGGTGCCAAGCGGGTTGCTGAGCAATATCTGGCATTACTCAACGGGCCGGACTCAGAGTAACAAAGATTAAAAAAGGGCTGATTCGGCCCTTTTTATTTAGGATTGTACGAACGAACCCGGCCTGCTCTCTGGCGTGCAAGGGCTATTTGCCGGAACCCGTTAACCGAGTCTGAACTTGAGGTAGCTGAAAGGCATTTTCAGCATGCGTCGCCATCCCAGAGTACTGAACAGGGCCAGTTTGGAAGCCGGAAACTTAGGGTCACAATAGTGCTGGTAGAGCAGTTGCCAGTCGAGATGACTCATCTCGTTGGGGCGCTTGCTCTTGGGGATAAAGCGCTTTATCAGACCAAGCCCAATCTGCTCAGGCTCCAGCACCAGTAGATTGGAAGCCATAAATCTATCCCACTGCTCATCCATAGCGGCATCAAAATGGTGCCTGTGCTCCAGCTTGGGCCATGCTGGATCCAGGCGTCTCAGCCAGATATCACAATAAATCTGCTCTGCATGGGGGCAGGTCAAAGGGGCGCCATGATATTGCGCCTGACCGCTTCTCGAAGGGTCGTATTCGAGATCGGCAAACAGTGGCAGGTCCCATATCTTCAACAGATCTTCCTTGAGCCCAAAGTGGAAAAAGTCACTCGGGTGCCTGACGACTCTCTGCCCTTCGGCATAACGCCGAAAGTAGCTGGTATTGACTACGACTCTTTCCTGGAAATAGCTGTCGGCGGCATTGCGGACGGGATACTTGCCCTGGGCTGCCACAAAACCCTTGCCGGTCAGGAAATTGTCCGAGCGCAGTTTGACGGCATAGCGGGTTTTTACCCGTTTGAGTCCTTCGGCGGAGGAGACAATTTGGCGGTTGAAGTTGAGTTTTTGCGGTTTGCCGGCGGCATCATAGGCCACTATGTTGCCACCTGGGTCCTGATTGAGCAGCAGCAGATCCGGCTCCAGCCCACTGCAATCCTGCCCCTCCCAGGTGGAGAGAATAATCTTGGCACCGGGCAGGTGCTCTCTGATGCTTTGCAAACACTTATGGGTAATGCCTGTTTCCTGGGCTCTTTCCTGGTAGCTTTGAACCGGGCCTTGCACTACCACTGTGATATCGCTGAAATTGATTGCCATAATTAAGCGTCTGAATTGTCGTCGAAAGGGGCCTGGCTAATCGGCTTGTGCCAGCAGGGATAGATATTCTTCAGGAACACCACAAAAAATCACTTCATCGCGTTCAATCAGATGGTAATGGATCTGCTTACCCTGACTTATCAGGTAGTTGTATAAAGGCGCTATATACAGCTCCTGCTTTTGCCACTCGCTGGCGGGCTTGGCGGCCTCCTGGGTATAGGCTGTGCAAAAATCGGCGGCATGGCGAAAGTAGTACAGACCTGTACTGCACAGATCGGAAATCGGCCTTTTTTCTGCGGTTTCAACGACGAGCGTCGAATCTACAGCGGCAGGTTTGGCGTATGACCAGTTACTGCCTTCACCCTTGAACACTTCAAGATAGCCGTCGCAATGCTCTGTGATGGCAGGAAAGCTAAAGCCCGGGCGGAAAGTATCGATATTGAAGATGGTCAGCGGGGTTTGCGGGTCGACATCCGTTAACCCCAAATAGACGGTTTCGGCCTGTCCTCGAGTCGCTTCCGTGAGCGAGACGATACGGTAATCCTTGATCCCCAGTTGCCGGCAGCGCTTTTCAACAAACTCCGGAGTGTTATAGACATCGCGCACGATAAATAGAAACGGCATGGTCGCAAAATAGCGGCTGAAACTTAGCAGCGCATGGTCAAATAGAGGCTTGCCATGGGCCGGCAGCATATACTTGGGTTCCTGGTAGCCAGCTTTGAAGAAACGGGAACTGAGTCCGGCCATGGGGATGACTATCATAATTGGGCTCCTGTGCAGCTTTGCAGGCGATCATACAGGCGATAGGCATTGCCGATAAAGCCCAATTGTCTGTCGGGTCTGTCATTGTGCAGTGGCAGCATGGACAGAAATAGCTGGATCTGCATGGCGTAGAGTTGGCTTTCGCTGACACCGAATTCACTGGCCATCAGTTGGGTGAAGTCGGCCATGATCTGTTCCCGTCTCTCTGTCACCGCAATATCGAAGTTGAGCGCTTGACCGTCGAGCTGCGTCCGAAAGTAGCCGGCGATAATGGAGTCGTACAGTCCCATCACAGAATGGGCCAGTTTGGCGATGTCGTAGAGGCTGTTGCCATATATGGTTTGCTGCTCGTCGCCGTCTATGCCGCGAGGATCTATCACCTTGATATTACAGGTGCGAAAGTCGTAGAGAATATTACTGAAGCAAAAATCACCGTGCAGCACATTGAGTTGACCACTGTCACCAGGAAGTTGCGCCTGAGTCGCTTCGGCCAGTTGATAGATGCTGGGCCTGAGTTGGCCGTTAAAAACGATGGGTTGGTGGAGATCCAGCGGCGTTTGCTTGGCAAACTCCTTGAGGCGTGAGCGGGTCTTGGCCATAAACAAGCCATCCAGGGTCGGCTTGGGTTGCGCCTTTTGACTGGCTGCATCCTTGATAAACTGGCTGCAGGCTCTGAGTATTTTACGCCAGGCAAACGCCGGCAGTTGGCTGAAGACGTACAGCTCGTTGAGCGCCGTCAGATGCAGGTATTCTATGCTGTAGCCAAAGGATTCAGTGGTTTCCTGGGTGCCGAGTAATTGTGGAATATAACTGCGCAGCGGCCCTGGCAGCTCAGTGTACCAGTTGGCCTCGGCAGCCAGTTTACGCTTTTTGTGGCTGTATTTACTGACCACCTGTCCCTGAATCGACATCTCATTGAAGGCTCTCTGGGTGGTCATTCGGCTCTTGGACTGATAGTAAGTATGACTGTGGCCGAAGTCATACCAATGCTCGAAGCGCTCGGGGGTGAGGCCTTTTTCGGCAATATAGCCGTTGAGTCCGGCGATAAAGTCCCACTTGCATTGGGTGATATGGCGGATCAGGGCTCTTGGTGCAGAAAAACTGAAAAAACCATTGGCGATCAATTCACTGGATGGTGGCTGATCACTATGGTGTTTATTGAGCATGCCGGTATCCGGATTGAATTCGGCCCAATCATAGTTGTCTTCAACTTGGCTCAGGCCGAGCAGATCCGGGGTCTGTGGCAGGGCATCGAACAAGGTGTCTCCATGCAGCACATACAAGGGTTCGGTCGTGGCAAATTCCAGCAGATTGAGGGCATAGACTATCGACTCCCCCAGACTCAAGTGAGTCGGCAGGTACAGGAGTTCTACCTGCTTTTCTGCCAATGTCTGGGTATCATAGGGTCCTGGAATAAAACCCTCTGGCAGTGTCATCACCACTCTCGCTCCCTCGGGAAGCAGGGCCAGTTGATGGTGAAACAGCCGTTTATTGCCTACCGGTAAAAAACAGGGCGGCAGTGGCCCGAATTCAGACTGGAGTTCAGATGCCACGAGTGCTGCAGAAGTTATCAGATACATGCTTGGCCCTATGCTTTGTCGTCCGCCAGTAACTCTTCTATCTGCTCCCGGCTCAACTTGGCAAATTCTGATGGTCTTATCGCCCGGTCATCAATATGGAAACCCTCATGACCACACCAAGGCTTACCCACCAGAATTTCATCGTAGGGAACCTGGTGCTTATCGAGCCAAGCGGTGATCACCGGCAGGGTATGAATATTGATCTTGCCAACATTCCCCTCAAAGGTGCGCATATTGCGAGCGGTGGAGATAACAATGTCAAACCCCTGCGCCTGATATTCACGCAATTTGGCTATCACATCCAAGCGCGGTGACACCGCGCTGTAATCCTTGCTGTCACCTTGAGTGAGGGTGCCGTCAAGGTCGACTATGAGTCGTTTCATCTCTGCCCCAATAGGATAAAAACCTTATTGTACTGTGCGAGGCCAGGCTGAGCCAGTTGCATGCGGACTTTGCACTTGCCGGCTTTGGGACTTAAGTGCCCGTATCTCTTTGGACATATCTTGCTTGAACTTGTCCAGATGGTGCACCTTTTTGATGTAGGCAATGGCTTCCTTGGCCAGAGTCTGGCGTTTGGCTTCATTCTGCAGCAACTGCTCAATCCCTTCGATGAATAGCGGCAATTTGTCGAAGCCATCCCCCAAAACTTTGCCGGTATAAATGCCGAAGCGACTGGTCAATTCATCCGGGTTTTGACAACTGACCAATAAGGTTCCGTATGACAAGGCCTCGAGAAATGACACGGGCAAGGCTTCATGAATAGAGGTATTGACCAGCAGCTTGGCATCTTTCAGCAGCTGATTTTTACGCTCGCCTTCAACGTGACCGACAAAGTGCAGGTTGGGTATGTCTTGATACTTGGCCATCACGGCGTTGTTCTCATCGGCCTGTCTATGTGCCTGCCCCAACATGTAGAATTGGTACTGTGGCATGGCTCGGGCAATTTCGGCAAACAACCAACCCGCGTTTTACTGATTCTATTCGGCCAAGGAACAAAATATTGTCTTGTTTTTGATGATAATCCGGGTCGAAATTTTCATCTATTTCAATAGGGTTGGGCAGATACTGAATCTCGGTATCGGCTGGCAGGCGATACAAGTCTTTGGCTTTTTGGTCTAAACATCTGGCCTGACTGATAAAACGAATATTGCCCGTCTTAGCGTATTGATGTACAAAATCATAGACTTGTTGATCCCAATAGCAGGGTTCTGGAAACAGCTTGACGGTATTTATTTCATCCCATTCATAAGTGGGACGTGGATCCTGAATCCAAAACAGCAACTTCTTGTTTTTACCAGGGGCCTTGCTGAATATACGATATGAGTGAGTCGTCATTTCAATAGACAGGAAGACATCATATTGCTTTTTTTTCAAGAACAAATAGTTAATAAAATCGAAAGCCCTGGCGGCTAATTTATAGACTTTGATACCGTCTATCATATGGCATTTGGGAATGAGCCTGACTTTACCACAGTCTTTTTTAAGCAGCACTTCGACATCAATATCGTCGCCGGGCAGATATTTGGCAACCAAATGACGGGCAAGAAAACCATATCCCCCAAACTTTGTTTTGGCTCCACCAAAATACTCATCAACCAGAAGTGCTACTCTTAACTTACTCATCAGACCTGACCCAAACATATTGCTGAAGACGGCATTTTAGTTAGCCAAGACAACTAATTCAAAATTTATATCTGGAATAAAGTCTTGGTGTTTTTAATAAGATAATGATGTTGCCTTTTTATTCTTAATGTTTTCTATTTGTTGTTTTTTTGGTTTGGTTTTTATCTTGTTTTTAAGGGCGTGGATACTGTAATTGTTGGTTGGGTTTCAATGCTTTCTGTCATGGTAAAATACTTTTTATTATTCTCCATGGCCGAATGCTATTCCGGGTTAATTATATCTATAGTGGATTTCGGCGTTATTTGATGTAGTACACGTAGGAAGCATCGAGGACTTATTCGTACTTTCATGAATAATAAGTCATAGGTTCAGTGGCTTATATTTCAGTATTCCGCTCGTTACATCACTCTCAATTTTATGTAGTCATAAAGGATTTCAGTGTATGGAAGCCTTAGGGAAGGTGCGAACAAGTCCTCGTGGCACTCTGGCTTTCACAGCAACCGGTTCTCTGCGTTATCCGACTTAGGCAGGCTTTCAGTCAGATGCCTTGAACGCCAATGCTGTGCAAGCCACTCTCTACAAAAGAGAAGGCCACAAGGACGTTACCAAGCACAAAAGTTGGGTAGATCTCAGGTCGTAGAGGATTGACTGGGGTTGGCTTGAGCCGTAAGCCGTTATGTGGACGCCTAATACGTATTCACAAACACAGTGCGAGCGGTTAGGATCTGGCCTCTGTATTCGAGTAATATTACGTCGGTATCCTTATGCTCACACGCGCCATCTATCCCGGAACTTTTGATCCCGTTACCAATGGTCATGCGGATCTTATTCAACGTGCCGCGGCACTGTTTTCTCACTTGGTGATAGGCGTGGCAGCCAGTCCATCCAAGCAGCCTTGCTTCACTCTGGAAGAAAGGGTCGCCATGCTAAATGAGGTGACTGCGCACCTGGATAATGTGGAGGTGGTTGGTTTTACCGGGCTACTGGTAGATTTTGCCAAAGAACAAGGCGCCAATGTACTGGTTCGTGGGCTGCGCGCGGTTTCTGATTTCGAATATGAGTTTCAATTAGCCAATATGAATCGTCGGCTCCACCCAGAACTGGAGAGTGTCTTTTTGACTCCGGCGGAAGAAAACTCGTTTATTTCATCTACCCTGGTTAAAGAGGTCGCGCTGCATGGCGGCGATGTCAGCCAGTTTGTTCATCCGGATGTTGCCAAGGCTTTGGTTGCCCGAGTCAAAAAGCAAGGAAGTTAAAGTTAATGAGAAGTCTTTTGTACAAGAGCCTGATGCTGGCCGCAGGCCTGGGTATGAGCGCTGCGAGCCATGCGGCACCTTGGGTCGATAGTTCAGACATTTATTTGAGAGCCGATATTCAGGCGCTGGCTGATGCCGGGGTGATCACGGTTCCCGTTAATACTTACCCCTTGATGTGGGCCGGTATCGGTGCCGATTTGGCCAAGGTTGAGCCGGCAACCCTCACTCCTGCGTTGACTGATGCTTTTTCCAGAGTGAATTTTTACTATCGTCAGGCGATAGAAAATCGCGGCAATGCTGTTATCAAGGCGACGGCAGCCACGGATGCCGCCCGGTTTCAACATTTTGGCTCTGACTACCGTGAAAAGGGCCAACTGAGCGCCTCATATGAATATGTCGGAGAGCGTTTTGCCTTCAAGGCTGCGGGAACCGGCGCCTATGACGCCCAGGATGATGAGAGTGCCCGTTTGGATGACTCCTACATGGCGCTGGTGCTGGGCAACTGGATAATGACTGCGGGTGCAGTGCAGCAGTGGTGGGGCCCTGGGTTTGATTCGGCTTTGCACAAGTCAAACAATGCTCGCCCTATGCCATCTATCATGCTCAGTCGTAATAATGCTGCGGGTTTTGAAACCCCTTGGCTATCCTGGATTGGCCCCTGGACCCTGACCGCAGGTGTCAGTTGGATGAATGACGACAGAGCCGTTGAAGACACACTGCTGTGGAATATGCGCGGCAGTGTCAGGCCCTTCAAACAGTTGGAAATAGGCCTTTCCTGGACCACACAATTCTGTGGAGAGGGACAGGATTGCGGCTTTGGTTCATTCTGGGATGCTATTTCCGGTGGAACCGAGTGTGCTGATGGTGACCCGAACTGCGACCCTTCAATGAATACCAAGATAGGCAACCAGATGGCGGGCTTCGACGTTCGTTATGCCGATACCCTGTTTAACGTGCCTTTTGGTCTCTATCTGGAGCGCACCTGTGAAGACTCCAGCGGTTCGGCGCCATGGCAGATTGCCGACTGCGCCGTGTTGATGGGCGCCGATACCCGCTTCAACCTGGCGCAGCAGCAATATAAGCTGTTCTTTGAGTATACGGATACTCTGGTTGCCTGTGGCGGAGATCCCAATGTGTTCAACTGTTTCTATGAGCACAGCACTTATTTGAGTGGTTCCCGTTATTACAAACGTTCCTTGGGTTCTACCTATGACAGCGATGCCAAGGTCTACGTTCTGGGCTTGGTGGGTCAATTTGCCGACAGCCATGGTATTAACGCCTACCTGCGCTATGCTCAGCTCAACAAAGACGGTAAAAACCGAAATAATGGTTGGGCCCCAAAACCCGCCAAGGAAGATCTGCTGATGTTGGAACTCAGCTATCGTATGCCCTTGCTGAAGGGGATGATGACTTTTGGTGGCACAGCTTCCCGTTCAGAGTTTGCAACTTATAACGATAACGATGCCAGTTTGTTTGGTAGTTATGAGTACAGGTTCTGAGTGACAACTGCTTAACTAAGCCGGTATAGCCGGCTTTTTTAATCCCAGCCATAAGAATGTTACCAAGTGTAGCCGGCCTAGCCGGCTTTTTTATGCTCGTAAAGAAAATGTTACCAAGTTTAATCGGAATGATTGCGTAAAAAACGGCATTGACGTAATTTGGCCTTAAGAAACTACAGTTATATTGCATCCAGACCTACTTCCTGTGTAGGTTGTTTTTTAATCAGTCCCAAGTTTGGAACCCGGGAGCTTATTTTTGATTTCAGTCGTAATACCCGCCAAAGACGAAGCCGGCAATATAGGCCCTCTCATTAATGAGATCTGTCAGGCCTTGGCAACGACAACCCCTTTTGAAATTCTGGTTGTAGATGATGGCAGCAGCGATAGTACTGCCGACGAAGTGTTGCAAACTGCAAAGCAAAACAGCTGTGATGCCAGAGTTATTCGCCATAAACGCAGTACAGGCCAGAGCACGGCTATCTGCACAGGTGTGCGCGAGGCCAAAGGGGAATATATAGTGACCCTAGATGCCGATGGTCAAAATGATCCTGCCGACATTCCCGCCATGATCCGGCTGATCCCGGAAATGAACAGTGCTGATTTTTGCATCGCTGGTTATCGAAAGCACCGTAAAGATACGGCTTGGAAACGCTTTCAATCCCGTTTTGCCAACAGGGTACGCGATGCCTTATTGCACGATGGCGTTCCGGATACCGGCTGTGGTCTTAAGCTCTTTCCGCGAGCCAGTTTTCTGAAACTCCCCTATTTCAACCATATGCATAGGTATATTCCGGCGCTTATCCGACGTATGGGCGGTGATGTGCGGATTTCTGTGGTTAATCACAGAGACAGACAAGCCGGTATTTCCAAATATACCGCCTGGAATCGACTCTGGGTGGGAATCGTCGATATCCTCGGGGTGATGTGGTTGATTCGCCGGGCCAAAATTGCCGAGATAGACAGCATTGAATACAGCCGCCGGGACTAAACTGAAGCGCCTGCTAAAGACGCTGTTGCTGATATCCGTCTTGCTTGGGCTGATGTTGGCCGTTCAGGCCGGCTGGTTTGAGCATCTCACCGACAGTAACTGGGTCGCTAACTTTATTCACCGCCAAGGGCCTGCCGGAGTGGCGTTACTGTTTGCTGTCGGCGCTCTGTTTACCGCAGTGGGTGGCCCGAGGCAGATCATCGCATTTGTTTTCGGCTTCGCGCTTGGTGGTGCAGTGGGCGCCCTGTTTTCCACCTTTGCCGCCTTGGCGGGTTGTCTCCTCAGCTTTTATTGTGCCCGTTTGACGGTGCGCGAGTTTCTACAGAAGCGCTTTGGGTCGCGGCTGCAACGTTTTGAACGGCTGATCATTCATCGCACCTGGCTTAAAGTCTTAATGATCAGGCTGTTACCTGTTGGCAGTAACCTGTTGACCAATCTCTTTGCCGGGGCAACCCGGGTGCCTGCCGGCGGTTTCTTAATCGGCAGTTTCATCGGCTACCTGCCGCAGATGCTGATCTTTGCCTATGCGGGAGCCGGCCTGGGGTTGTCCGATCAGTATCAACTCGGGATCAGTCTGGTGTTATTGCTGCTTTCCAGTGCCATAGGAACTTACCTTTACCGTAATCGCCAGAGTCGTCAGGTGGATGATTTACTCTCCGATAAACAGGGGCTTTGATGAATTGGCTGCGTAGCTACTTTGACAGTGATGATTACACCAGAGTGTTTTGGGCACTGTTCTGGCTGACCCTGCTTATCATGTTGTTGGGAATAGGATTCCGCTCTCCCTGGCCTGCCGACGAGCCTAGATTTGTCGAAGTCGCCAGAGAGATGGTCAGCAGCGGTCAGTGGTTGTTTCCCAGCCGTGGTGGCGAATTCTATCCGGACAAGCCGCCGGTTTTCATGTGGGCCATAGCGCTTTGTTATGCCCTGATTGGTGACCTCAAGCTGGCTTTCTTACTGCCCAATGCCCTGTGTGGTTTGCTGACAGTGATGCTGGTCTATGATTTGGGCGCCAGGTTGTGGAATGTTCGCACCGGGCGCAACGCCGCTCTGCTGCTGCTGTTGGTGCCGCAGTTTTTGATGCAGGCCAAGAATGCCCAGATAGATGCCATGGTGATGTGCTGGATAACTTTAGGGTGTTATGGCTTGCTGCGCCATTTCTTCAAAGGGCCTAGTTGGGGCTGGTACTTTGCCGCCTGGGGCTTTATGGGGCTGGGAGTTATCACCAAGGGAGTTGGTTTTCTGCCCTTGCTGATGTTGTTGCCCTTGGCCCTATACAGTTGGCAAAGGGGCTTGTGGCGAGAGGGTTGGCGCTGGCGGGCGGCATTGGGGCCGGTCGTTATGCTGGCTGTAATTGCGCTCTGGTTGGTTCCCATGGTGTTGACGGTTCAAGCATCTGCAAGCCCGGAACACCTGGCATATATGAACAATATTCTGTTTAAGCAGACGGGTGAGCGTTACGTCAACGCCTGGCATCATATCAAACCTTGGTATTTCTTTGTTTTCAGTGTCATTCCCTGGCTCTGGTTCCCGCTGCCCCTATTGGCATTGGCTTACGGAAAGCGACTCTGGACAGCCATCAAGGCCGACCCCGGCATTGCTGTCTTGCTATTATGGGTCTTGTTGGTGGTGGTGTTTTTCAGCATCAGCCCAGGTAAGCGTAATGTCTATATTTTGCCGGCACTGCCGATGGCCGCGCTGGCCATTGCAGCAGCACTGCAGGGAGCACAGTTGTGTCTATGGTTTGAGCGCCTGGTTTCCGCCTTGCTGTGGTTGCTGGGGGGGCTACTGCTGGCTCTGGGCGTGCTGGCATTGCTGCACCATCCCAAATTGCTTGAGAGACTGGCTGATTATACCGATGATCTCACAGGTATTGGTTACCTGTTTATGGTGCTCGGTTCCTCCTGGCTTATTTTGCTCTGGTGGTTAAGGAAACAGCCTTCGCTGCTCCGCTCCGGCGTGGTGACTATTCTTGGTTGGGCCTTGGTCAGTAGCTGGGGCTATCTGTTGCTCGATGGGATACGTACTCCCAAGGCCTTGATGCAGCACACGGCCGAGGTAATAGGTGAAGATGCCGAGCTTGGACTGATCCGCTTTAAGGAGCAGTTTATTCTGTTTTCTCCCATGAGTATTACCCACTTCAGTTATCTGGCTTCCACTGCCGAGCAGGAGCGCAGGGCCTGGCAGTGGCTGCAACAAGGTAAGCAACGTTATCTCCTGGTTCCCGGTGAGGTAACGCTTGAATGCTTTGATATGAGCAAGGGCCAGAACATGGGCACGGCCCACAGAGAGGAGTGGTATTTACTTGGGGCTTCGGCGAGTTTGCCCGAGTGTCAGGCCCCCAAGACCATGGTCAGTTACCACACGCCGCACCCGGGACAGTGGATGCGGGAGTGATTGTGCTTCAGCGTGTCTGGCACAGGCTGCAAAACACTGTGGTGCGCTGTCCCAGGCGTATTTCGGATAACAGATGGCCGCATTGGGTACAGGTTTCCCCACCGCGGCCATAGACATGCAGCTTCTGGGCAAAGTAACCCGGTTTACCTTCGGCATTGGTAAAGTCTTTCAGTGTGGTGCCCCCCTGCTTGATTGCCTGGGCCAGGATCAGCTTTATCTCGGCGACCAGCACTGTCAGCCGCTCTTTATCCACTTTACCGGCCTCGGCCTGCGGGTGGACCCCGGCGGCAAACAGGGCTTCGTTGGCATAGATATTACCGACACCCACCACAATGGCATTGTCCATCAGACAGAGTTTTATCGCCTTCTTCTTGCCCTTGAGCGCCGCGTGTAGTTGCTCGACATTGAAGGCATCCGTTAAAGGTTCGGGCCCCAGTTTGGCCAGCAGCGGATGAGCCGTTTCCGGCAACTCGCACCAGAGCCAGGCACCGAATCTGCGCGGATCGTTGAACCTCAGCACCCGGCCGTTTTCCAATTCCAGATCTATATGATCGTGTTTCTCAGCCGGTGTGCTACGGGGCAAAATCCGCAGGCTGCCGGACATCCCAAGATGCACTATGCAGGTACCGGCATCTGTATCCAGCAGCAGGTATTTGGCGCGGCGACGCACGGCTCTGATGGTCTGTCCTATGATATTGCGGGCCGTTTCGGGTACCGGCCAACGCAGCGAAGGATTACGAACGATAAGGTTACTGACGGTCTGATCAACAAGATACGGCGCAACCCCGAGGCGGGTCACTTCCACTTCCGGCAATTCTGGCATAAGGCTCTCTGCTCTATCAGCTTGTGGATACACTCAGCAGAGGTACAACACCACTTCTGAGGCTGGGGGGAATAAGATACCAGTTCCCGGCGGCAGATTTAAGCAGTCCCTGATGGGGATAGAACAGCCAAAGTTGTGGCTCGGCAGCGCCGCTGACTTTCAGCAGCAACTCTCGTGGTCGCTCATCTTGGGTGAGTTCTGGTTTACTTGCCAATGGTGATACCCGAATACTGAGCCAGGCTTGACTCCAGTCGGCACAATTGAGCACCTTGGGATCACACTGCCATTGGCCATTGGCGGCCTGTGCCAGCCAGATCCCGCCCAGTTGCAGCTGCTGCAGTTCAGTATTGCTGTCAAACAGCTCGCGGGTATCGGGCACCGAGTTCATGCGTTTATCCAGCAAGGTCAGTACCGACACCATCAGAATGGAGGCCAGAATAATGATGTTATTCCACTGTTTGCGGGTCAGTGCCATGGGCAAGAATGTTTGGTTGAGGTCGAATCGCCAGTGTAGCACGGTGGCAGGTATCAGCCACCCGTGCTGTTCATAAACCTCAGGATCTGCACCTGATTGGGATCATCGAAGTGATGCTCTTTGGGTTTGCGCTGAATCGCCTCGAAGATAGCCTGCTTCAATACGTCTATATCACCAGGATGGCTGCGGATGATCTGCTTCAGATCCAGTGAGTGTTCATTCCCCAGGCACAGTAGCAAGCGGCCTTCGGCCGTGACTCTGACCCGGTTGCACTCATGGCAAAAGTTATGGCTGTGGGGCGAAATAAAACCTATATGGATAGGGCTGTCGGCCATGCTGTAGTAACGTGCCGGGCCGCCGGTACGCTTGGATGACAGGCTCAGTGGCCAGCGTTGATTGATAATTTCTCTGACATCACTGCTGCTCATGTGCCTTGGCAGAGAACGCTCTTCCATAACACCCAGAGGCATCTCTTCGATAAAGGCGATGTCCAGCTGCTTTTGACGGCAATATTCCAGCAGATCGATAATTTCGTTTTCGTTGCGGCCCTTGAGGATCACGGCGTTGATCTTGATCTTGTCAAAGCCGGCCGCCTTGGCGACATCTATGCCCTTGAGCACCCGCTCCAGCTTGCCGTTACGGGTCAGGGTGGTGAAGAGTTCGCTCTTTAGGGTATCCAGGCTGATATTGAGGCGGTTCAAGCCAGCGGCTTTCAGCGCCGGAGCCAGCTTGGCCAGCCTGGAGCCGTTGCTGGTCATGGAAAGATCCTTGAGCCCGGGTAGTGCCGCCAGCTGCGCCACCAAGCGGTCACAGTCGCTGCGTACCAAGGGTTCGCCGCCGGTGAGGCGTATCTTGCTGACGCCAAGCTCGGTAAAGGCGCGGCCAATAAAGGCCAGCTCCTCCAGGCTCAATACCTGTTCCCGCTCCAGAAAACAGGGGTCTTCACTCATGCAATAGATGCAGCGAAAATCACACCTGTCGGTAATGGAGAGGCGCAGATACTCTATTTTGCGGCCAAAGCCGTCACTCAGGCTGTTCAAGGGCAGGCTCAGAGCAGGTCTGCAAACGGGTGTACATAGACGGTTTCACCCGCCTCTATGCGTTCATCTGCCTCGCCGATAATCACCAAACAGTTGGCCTTGACCATGGAGTTGAGCATGCCTGATCCTTGGGCACCGGTTGTGCGTACGTGCAATTGGCCGTCATCTCCCAGGGTCATGATGCCGCGGCTGAATTCGGTGCGGTCGCTGCGGCTGCGCATGGCTTCATCGGCAATCGCCGGCAAAAGTCTTGGCTGCCAGCTTGGTTCGCCGGCCAGTTTACGCAATGCCGGTTGAACAAACATCAGGAAAGAGACCATCACGGCCACAGGATTGCCGGGCAAGCCGAAGAACAATGTTTGGTCTATCTTACCAAACGCCAAGGGGCGTCCCGGGCGCATATTGATGCGCCAGAAGTTGATTTCCCCCAGCTTGGCCAGCACTGTCTTGATATAGTCGGCATTGCCGACAGACACCCCGCCCGAGCTGATGATCACATCGGCCTGAGTCGCCGCCTGGCTCAATGTTTGGCTCAGAACCGCTTCCGAGTCTTCGATGATCCCCAAGTCCAGCACTTCACAGCCCAGACGTTTGGCCATCGCCTTGATGGTATAGCGGTTGGAGTCGTAGATGCAGTTGGCCTTGAGCTCTGTGCCGGGTTGGCTGACTTCATCGCCGGTGGAGAATACGGCAATTCTGGGGCGGCGCTTGAGGGGCATCTCAAACAGTCCCAGCGAAGCCAGCAGGCCTTGCTCGGCAGCGCCCAAACGAGTGCCACTGCCCAGGGCAACGGCGCCTTGGGCTATATCTTCACCCGCCAGACGAACGTGCTGGCCGCGGTAGATCTTGCCACTGAAGCTGACCTTGCCATCGGTTTCGGTGGCAAGCTCTCTGGGTTGAATGGTATCTGCACCCAGAGGAACCGGCGCACCTGTCATAATTCGTACCGCTTCACCCGGCTGCAACTGGCCAGAATATTGATGACCGGCCAGCACTTCTCCTTTCAGTTCAAAGGATTGTGACATGTTGTCTTGAAACGCGAAGGCGTAACCATCCATTGCCGAGTTGGTCTGCTGCGGTACGTTCACCGGTGATATGGCATCCTGGGCCAGAATACGATTGTCGGCTTCATCGAGTATCAACAGCTCTGTCTCTGTGACGGGTTTGACTTGCTCCAGAATATGGTCGATGCCCTGACGTACCGACAGATTCTGTTCACTGCCGAGCTCACAGGCGCTTAAGGGCAGGGCTCTTGCTGCAGAGGGCTTGGATTCGGGGCGATAATCGCGAACATACTGCTGCACAAAGTCAGCAATTTGCGCCACATTGTTGAGATCCAGGCGGCGGATCTCTCCCGGCAACTTGGTTTCATCACAGCAGGCGATTGCGAGGATATTGGGATCCTCGGTATGGATAAAGGGTTTGCCATGGGCGGCTCGGTGTAATTCAATTTTGGGCAGCGCCAGTTTCTTGAAGCCTTCCACCAACACCAGATCGGCCTTGTCCTGTTCCAACTGACCGAGTAGATGCAGCAGGTCCGGATCTCTGTCCAGCGGATCTTCCGTCATCAAGGCCCAACGCACATGGGAGGCCACCAACATCTGTCTGGCGCCGGCCTTGCGCATCTCATAGCTATCTTTGCCCGGCTCATCAATATCAAAGTTGTGATGAGCGTGTTTGATCACTGCCAGTCTCAAACCACGACGATTCAGCTCAGGGATCAACTGCTTCAACAGTGTGGTCTTGCCTGTGCCGCTGTAGGCACAGAAGCCCAACACGGGAATGGACAGGGGATTGGTAAAGACAGTGCTCATAAAAACCTCTTAAGCTTGGGATATTTCCGCCGCGAGTTGTTGTTTTTGTTCGTTGGTATTGACGTTAATAAAGGCGCTGGGTTGATCGGCGAATGATTCAACCACTACCGGGTGTTCACTGTACCAGAGATCGATACGGCGCCTGCCGGAATCGAGAAAGGCCTGCATCGAATCCCTCACCGTCGGTTTGAGCAGCATAACCACCGGCTGCTCCCGCTCGCCGTCGGATGCCACGGCGAGATCCGCCTCTGACGCCTGCAGCTTTTGCGCCATACGCTCGACCAGGTCTTTGGGCAGCAAAGGGCAGTCGCAGGGCACCACCAACAGCAGATCGGCATCTGTCTTATCCAGGGCGCTGATCATTCCCGCCAACGGCCCGGGATAACCCTGTTCCAGGTCGGCAATGACAGGAAAACCGAACTCAGCATAACGTGTTTGATTGCGGTTGGCGTTGATCAGGATCTGATTCACCTGAGGTTTTACCCTGTCGATAACATGGGCAATCATGGGGCGCCCCAGCAGGTCCACCAGGCCTTTGTCTTCTCCGCCCATACGCCTGGCCATGCCTCCGGCGAGTATCACCGCATCAATGCGCTGCGACATAGTTGTTCTCCTGCAGTTCTTCCGTGGCCAGAGTCAAATTGGCTGAGGTTGTCAGTTGTTGTGATTCTATATGCCAATGTTGGTGACAAAGTGCCGTTAGTTCTGAGTGCTGGTGGCTACTGATAAGCAGTCCTGTGCCTTGTTGCTTCAATTCGGCAATCATAGCAAAAACGGTTTGCTGCGATGCCCTGTCCATATTGGATATGGGTTCATCGAGCATGAGTAACTTGGGTTTCAACAGCCAGGCTCTGGCCAGTGCCAGCCGTTGCCGTTCACCGCCGGACAGAGTTGAGGCGTTGGTCTTGAGCAGTTGCCCCAACTGGGCATGTTCTATCGCGCTTTGCATCCTAGTGTGCTGTTCGGTCTTATCCAGGCTGCTGTATTTCTGCGCCAGTTGCAGATTGTAGCTGACATTGCCTTCAAACAGGTACGGGTGCTGATGCAGGTAAATAGCCTTGCCGAGCAAGGTATCGCGTCGCCACCAGGGCGCAGCTGGAAATCCTTGGGTATAGATGGTACCGGCACTGGGTTTGAGTAAACCGGCCAGCAGCTTCATCAGAGTGGTTTTGCCGCAGCCATTATCACCTTGCAGATAGATGACCTCGCCCTGGCAAAACTCCAGTTGCCGGGTGCGAAATAACAGGCGTTCACCAAAACGCATCTCTAGATCTTGGGCTATCAGCTTTATCATCAAGCGTCCTAATGGCTTCTGGGATTGGCCCTGCCACGCAGAGTACCCAGAGCAAAATTCAGTATCAGTGCCAGCACCAGCAGCACCAAGCCAAGGGCTATCGCCTGGGCAAAGTCGCCTTTACTGGTTTCCAGTGAAATCGCGGTGGGAATGTTACGGGTGACATGGGCTATGTTGCCACCAACCATCATGGAACAGCCGACTTCAGTAATGATACGGGAAAACGCGGCGATAATCGCCAGTAACAGAGGTACTCTCAGCTCGCGGCAAACCACCCAGATGGCCGAGGTCCAACTGGCGCCCAGAGTTCGGCTGGTTTCCCAGGCGCGGCGGTCGACACTGGTGAAGGCGGCATGGCTCATGGCTATCAGTACCGGGGCGCAGATCATCATCTGCCCGAGGATCATCCCCTTCTGGGTAAAGAGCCAGCGAAGATCACCCAGAGCACCGTTACGGGTCAGCAGTAAATAGGCCAACAGGCCTACCACCACAGTGGGAATGGATTGCAGGGTTTGCACCAGATTGGTTACCAGCCAGCGGCCGGGGAATTGCACAAACGCCAGGGCGAACCCCAGTATCATGGACGGTAGCAAGGTGATCAGCAGCGCCGCGAAAGATACCGAGAAAGAGACGGAGATAATAGACCAGACTTCAGGGTCTCTGGAAAACAGCAGGCCTAGGGCCTGCTGTATAAGGGCTAACCAGCCTTCACTCATTTGCCGTAAGTTGCCTTGAACAGTTGTTCGCCTTGAACTTTATAGCTGTTGATCATGCTTTGTGCTTCTTTGCTAATCAACCAATCACTGAAGGCACGTGCACCTTTGTGATTCAGATCAGGGTATTTGGCAGGGTTGATCAGGATAACCTGGTAAGGGTTGGCCAGAGTGGCACCGCCGTCGAAGTCGATACCCAGGTCCAGTTTGGCTTTGTAAGCCACGAAAGTACCACGGTCAGACAGAGTGTAACCTTGCAGTTCGTTGGCCATCAGCAGGGTTTTGCCCATACCTTGACCTACAGAGGTGTAACCTTTGAAGTCTGGAGTCACGTTGGCGGCTTTCCAGATGATCAGCTCTTTCTTGTGAGTACCTGAGTCATCACCACGGGATACGAAAGGGATGCCTGACTTGGCGATTTTGGCGAAGGCTTCTTCGGCATTTTTGCTGTCACGGGCCTTGGCAGGGTCGTTCTTGGGGCCAAGGATAACAAAGTCGTTTTCCATGATGCCGCGAGGCTCAACACCGAAACCGTCGGCGACGAACTTGGCTTCTGCGCCAGGAGCGTGAGTCATCACCAGATCCACATCACCCTGAGAACCCAGTTTCAGAGCCTTACCTGTACCTGTGGCAATCACTTGTACCTTATAGCCTGATTCAGATTCAAATTTTGGCAGCAGGTAACCCAGCAGACCTGAGTTTTCAGTACTGGTGGTAGTGGCCAGCTTGATGGTTTCCTGAGCGGAAGCCGGGGCAGAGATCATCAGGCCTGCCGCAATGGCAAGACCCAGCAGTTGTTTCAAGTTCAACATTATTGCTCCTTGGCGTGATTTTAATAAGTGGGCCTAACCCATAAGCCTGCGGGCCACGGCCTTGTACTCGCACCCATTAAAGCAATTTGGGTGCCAAAAACGAATGTTTGCTATAAACCGATATTGAGGGATCCAATATGTGAACTGGATCCCAAGCTTGGTAAATAAGTATCAGACAAATTGTCCCAACCGGCTTTTTCTCTGGTTCATAGTGACCAATTTTTACCGTATCAATGATAGAATCTATTTCAATTGAGTCAAAATGTCCTGAAGCCGACAATATGAGCCAGATAGAAAAGCCACTTAAGTCTAAGCCAATGCCTTCTGCCGTGTCCGTGTTGATCGTCGACGACGAGCCCGGTATGCGCAGTTTCCTCAACAAAGCGCTGGCAAAGAAATTTGCCCTGGTAGAAACCGCTGCCAGCATAGAAGAAGCTGAACAACTGCGCAGCCGTTGTCACTTCGATCTGCTGATTGTGGATATACGTCTGCCCGGCCGCTCAGGTATTGAGTGGCGTGAGGCGCTGGATGATCAGGAGCGGCGCTCCGACATCATCTTTATGACTGGCTATGCCGATATGGAAGTGGCGATTCAGGCACTCAGGGCCGGTGCTTCCGACTTCATCATGAAGCCTTTCCATCTGGAGCAGATGATGAAGGCGGTCGACCGCTGCATCGAGCGGCGCTTGCTGAAGCGGGAAAATCTGATGCTGCGCCGGGAAGTGTCCAGTGGCTATTCCTCCACCATCATAGGCAACAGTGATGCCATGATGGAGGTCAAGCGGGTGATAGAGCGGGTGGCACCGACCAATGCGGTGGTGCTTATCGAAGGTGAGTCCGGCACGGGTAAGGAGCTGGTGGCCAGGCAACTTCACCTGCTCAGTGGTCGTCAGGGCCCGTTTGTGCCTGTTAACTGCGGCGCCATCGCTCCCGAGCTGCTGGAGAGTGAACTCTTTGGTCATACCGCTGGCTCTTTTACCGGTGCCAAAGGCAATCGCGAAGGTCTATTCAGCTTTGCCTCCGGAGGCACCATCTTCCTCGATGAGATCGGGGAGATGCCGCTGAAAATGCAGACGGCCTTGCTGCGGGTGTTGGAGCAAAAGGCGATTCGTCCGGTTGGCAGTGAAAAAGAAGTTAATATTGATGTCCGGGTGATAGCGGCAACCAACCGTAAGCTGGCCGATGAAGTGGAAGCCGGGCATTTCCGCCGCGACCTCTTCTACCGTCTCAATGTACTCGACATAGTTATCCCGCCATTACGGGAAAGACCGGATGATGTGGTGGAATTGACCCATCACTTTACCCGCCAGTTGGCCGCAGAGCTCGGGGTGAAAGAGGTGGTCTGGAGCCATGAGGACCTGCTCAAACTGCAGCAACATCAGTGGCCTGGGAATATTCGCGAATTGCGTAACATGATAGAGCGCTGCATTCTGCTGGGTAAACCACCGGCGGAATACTGGAAAGAACAGCCCAAGGCCGAACTGAATGCCCAGCCTGGCTATCCCCACGACTGGGCGCTCAAGGATGTGGAAAAAGACCATGTCACGGCCGTGGTTGACTCCCACGGCGGCAATAAGTCGGCGGCAGCCAGGGTGCTGGGAGTGTCTCGCAAGACACTGGATCGTAAATATAAAGAGTGGTTTGACTGCGAGTCGGAGGTCTGAGCTTGTCACTGTTCAAACGGCTCTTTGGCCTGAGCTGGCAGCAGCTGCAGGCAAAGGTGCGTTATCGCATTCTGATCCTGACTCTGTTGCCTATCTTGCTGACGTTGGTGAGCCTGGTGTTTATCACCATATACTGGAACATCAGCTACACAGGCAAACAGCTGTTTATGAAGGTCAAAGCCGACCTGACAGTGGCCAACAACACACTGGCCGCGGTGCAGGAGCGTCAGGAAAAGCAGCTGGAACATGTGATGCAGTCCTTCGATTTCCAGACCCATTTCCGTTCGATACTCGAAGGTGAACAGCAGAAGCAGAAAGATCTCAATGCTTTTCTGGATCAACAGCGCAAGGCGTTGGATCTCGATTTTCTGCGTCTGGTCAGAATTGCCGATGCTGCGGCCGATCCTGACTTGCGGCAGATGCTGCCCTTGGTTCAGGGGCAAAGCGCCTATTCAGGGCTGATGGTGCTCTCCTCCTCGCGGCTGGCACGAATCGATCCCGAGTTAGCCGAGCGTGCCAAGATCCCGGTAAAAATGACCTTAAGGGCACAAAATCCCGACAGAGAAGTGGAAGAGCGGGGCATGCTCAGTCGCAGCCTGCTGCCGGTAGCCGATGAAAACGGTAAGGTTGGCTGGTATCTGGATGGCGGGATCCTGTTTAATCGCAATACTCGCATCGTCGACCATATTCGCGATCTGGTCTATGACAAAGGCACACTGCCTGAGCGTTCCATAGGCACTGTGACCATCTTCCTCGACAATATCCGCATCAGTACCAATGTGCCTCTGCATTTCTTCCCCAAAGAGGATGAAAATCGCGGCCGGGCATTGGGCACCCTGGTGTCCGAGGAGGTGCGTCAGCAGGTGTTGGTCAAGGGCCAACTCTGGGTCGATAGAGCCTTTGTTTACAACGACTGGTTTATCTCGGCCTATGCGCCGCTGACCGATATTCGTGGTCAGCGGATAGGCATGATCTATTCCGGGTTTTCCGAGTCGCCTTTTATCCACAACTATCTGCTTAATATCATAGAGTTGGGCACCATTTTGATGTTGGTGTTGCTGGTTTCCGGGCTCTTGGTTTATCGCGGCGCCTACAGTTTGTTGCAGCCGATAGAGCGTATTCACCAAGTGGTTAAGGCGGTGCAGTCCGGGCGCAATCTGCGTATCGGCGAGCTGGGACTGGACAGAGACAATGAGCTGGCCAACCTGGCCGAGCAGTTCGACCGCATGCTCGATTTATTGCAGCGCCGCAATGCGCAAATTCAAGCGGCGGCCGAGCAACTGGAGATGAAGGTCGAGGAACGTACCCGTAGCCTGCAGGAAAAAACCGAAGAGCTGCAGCGCAACGTGCAATTACTGAACGAAACCCGTCAGCAGTTGGTGACCAATGAAAAGCTGACAGCCCTTGGGGAGTTGACTGCTGGGATTGCCCACGAGATCAACAATCCTACCGCCGTCATTCTCGGCAATATGGAACTGCTGCGGGTGGAGCTTGGGGATAACGCCGAGCTGGTCGAAGAGGAGATAGATCTCATCATCCAGCAGGTGGGGCGTATCAGCACTATTATCCGCAGCTTGCTGCAGTACAGCCGTCCAGGCGAGTTCAATGCGCCGCTGGAGATGCATCAAATCACACCTATTATCGAAGAGATGCAGCTGTTGGTACGTCACTCACTGGGTAAGCAGGAAGTGGTGTTGTTGCCTGAGCTGAACGCCAGTTATCCGGTGCAGGTAAATCGTCCGCAACTGCTGCAGGTGCTGATCAATCTGGTGGTCAACGCTGCTCATGCTATGGATGGCAAGGGGCGGATCTGGATCCGCACCTATGACTGGGTGGAACAGGACGAACCTGTGGGGATCAAGATAGAGATTGAAGATGAAGGTTCTGGGATCCCGCAAGAGCAGTTGAGTCGGATATTCGATCCCTTCTATACCACCCGTAAGGATGGTACCGGGCTAGGCTTGTCGCTGAGCTACGGTATTATCAAACGCATAGGCGGCACCATAGAGGTTAGTTCGACTGTAGGTAAGGGGACTCTGTTTACTGTCAGTATTTACCATATGGCCAAAGAGGATCAGTCAGGCCCCTATGATGGTTTGCTGTTCGGGTAGGCTCTTGGCTTGGCGTGAAAAAACAAAAAAAGAGCCGGGTAATTAACCCGGCCACAAAGAGTGTGTGAGCAATGTCGTGCTTTGCAAACTCAGGAACACCATAACTCTCAGCGGGTACTGCGGGCCTAAAGCTAAGGATGAGTTTTGGAACGCAAGTTAACGATAATCGTTCTCATTTATGTTTGCAACTATTTTTTGACCTTTGGCGATAAAATTTTCCAGTGCTATTCCTCCTTTCTTGGATGTCCGACCCAAAATCTACCTAACTTATTAATTTTAAATTAGTTTAAATCTAAGGTGCAGGCCGGTAGTCATTGGTAGTTTTGGGGCTAAATCCAGATGGCTGCACCTTCCTTAGTGCCTGACTCCCTCAATATTGGTTTGTAGAGAGGGGCATCAAAATTTAAAAACAGCGGCGAGGGATTAAAATAGTTGGCGGAGAGGAGGAGCATAAAGCTCTGACAATAAGAATCAGCCAAAAAAAGGGCCGGGTAATTAACCCGGCCTAAAAGAGTGTGTGAGCAATGTCGTGCTTTGCAAACTCAGGAACACCATAACTTCAAGCAAATCTCAGTCGACTAGCGGTTAACTGACTCTCAGTTAAGGATGAGTTTTGGAACGCAGAACAAATGATAATGGTTCTCATTTTCGATTGCAACTGTTTTTTGTCTATATTCAAGACAAATTTATCTCAGGCCTCAGATACGATTGTCCCCGGTGCTACAAGCCAAGATACGGCTGATGGCGGCCATGCTCCTACCGCTGCTCTGTTGCCAATGATTGAATACAGCTTGTACCTGGGCCAAGCCGCTCTTTGAGCTGAAGCCTGCGTCCACCAGTTTGTGACTCTTGAGATAGTTTTGAACATCAGTGGTCAACAGGAAGCTGTCTTTACCTATGCCACGCAGAAAATAGGGGCCGGTATTGCCACCCAAGCGTGCACCACGGCGTTTGAGTTCCTGCCACAGTGAGGTGATCTCCTCCACCGGCCAGAGGGCGATATATCGGGCCAGGCTGCCGTGTTCTCTGGCAATATCCTGCACCATGAGCGCGTTATCATAAATGGCCTGGGTCTTTTTCTGGTGGCGAATGAGGCGACTGTCCTCACCTCTGGCCTGCAATTGCTCAGGGGAGAGCATCAACACTTTCATGGGTTCAAAGCCAAAGAAGGCCTCTTCATAGGCCGGCCATTTGTGTTCCACTACCTTCCAGACAAAGCCGCTCTGAAATACCTGTTTGCTGAGTGCTGACAGTAACTCGGCATCTGTATATTCCAGCAATTCTTCTGTGGAACAGACTCTGGGTAACAGGCTCTCCAGTCGCTCGGCGCCGCCTTTGCGATCGCAGGCTCTGGCATAGATGGTGGCAAAATCTTCCGGCTTGCTCATGTGCTTTCCCTTTTGATTGGCTCAATTACTGCTGCACCAGTGTAATACCAATCGGGATAAAGATGGGAGTGATCAATGATGGTTAACAACCAAAGCCCCTCCCAGGCAAAGGGAGGGACTGTGGCACGCGATATCGGGTATCAGGACTGAGTGAGGCTCTGCTCAAACAGGG
This sequence comes from Shewanella algae, assembly GCF_009183365.2. Taxonomy (NCBI): domain Bacteria; kingdom Pseudomonadati; phylum Pseudomonadota; class Gammaproteobacteria; order Alteromonadales; family Shewanellaceae; genus Shewanella; species Shewanella algae. Next base: position 4,838,118 of record NZ_CP068230.1, on the reverse strand, counting down.
CCTTAAGTGAACGCCCTGGGCGCCCCAGCAGACGCTCCAGATCTGTGCTTTGCTGCTGATATTCACCATCGGCTATCGCCTTGGAGTTGTTGGCAAACGCCTTGGCCATAAAACCGGGGAGGCCGATCCCGAGGAAAATCTGCTCCAGCTCTGCGACTGAAATGTTTTGCAGCCGAATGTTTTTGCCACTCACCTGCGACAGGTACTGTGCCACCTTGGCCTGGCTCAACAGTTCCGGGCCTGTCAGGGTATAGGTTTGCCCAAGATGGCTGCTTACAGGCGATTCCGATGAGAGAATGCCGGCGATGGCCTCTGCCAGATCGGCCTTCCACACAGGGGCAAACAAACCATTTTCACCGGCATTAAGCATGGTTTCTGTTGCCAGAGTGTGCTCCAACCCGGCCAACTGCAATTCGGCATAGGGACCGTTACGTACCAAGGTGTAAGGCACACCTGAGTGAACTATTGCAGCTTCTGTTGCCGCATGGGTGCGGGCAAAGTCGAATGCCGAGTCCAGGGTCGCCAATTGGAAACTGGTATAAACCAATTGTTCGACAGCGGCGGCCTTGGCGGCGCTGAGCACATTCATGTGCTGCTGCAGTCTCTGATCATTGGGTGCATCACCCGAGATCAATAACAGGCGTTTGACGCCCTGCATGGCTTTCGAGAGTGAAGCCGGGTCACTGTAATCGGCAAAGACCTTCTCTACATCAGCAAACTCGTTCAATTGTTCAGGGTGGCGACTTGCCAATCTCAACTGTTTGGCAGGAACCTTTGCCAATAAGGCTTGGCTGACCAGACGGCCCAATTGACCGGATGCACCTAAGATAAGGATCATGTTTTTTACTCCGTTTTTTACTCCAGTAGGTTTATGGCATCAGTGTATCCCCGTGGCAAAAATTGATAATGAGTGCTTTACTTATCACTTTGGTTATTGAAATTAAACAAAGGTGAGAGATGGATGCGGCACAACTCTATCGTATGTTGGTATTCGCCACTGTAGTGGAACAGGGATCGTTAACGGCGGCCGCAGAAGTGTTGGGGATCAGCCGCTCCATGGTGAGTCAACATTTGAAGAAACTGGAACAGCGTCTTGGCAGCCGTTTATTGCACAGAACCACGCGCAAGATAGGCTTGAGTGAAGACGGTCAGCAGTTCTATCACTATTGTGCCGAGTTGTTGCAGCTGGCCAAGCAAGCCGAAGCCGTGACTCGCCCCAGTGATCAACAGCTACATGGCAGTTTGCGGATCACGGTGCCGGTAGGGATAGGTGAGCTGTCACTGCTGCCCTTGATGGGGGAGTTTCACCAGCGCTTCCCCCATATCCGGCTGACACTGTTGCTGGAGGACAATAAGCTCAATCTGCTGGAGCATAAGATAGATATCGCCATTCAGGCCGGCTGGCCGGAAGACTCTGAATTCAAAGCGATAAAATTGGGCGACTTCGAAGAGTATCTGGTGGCTTCGCCCGAGTATATTAGTCGCCATGGCAAGCCGCTGCATCCGGATAACCTGCATCATCACCAATGGCTGATGCATGCATCGAGTCATTTGCCTCGCAGCTGTACTTTGCACAATAGTCAGGGCGAGCAGTTTCGTATTCGGGTTACTCCCTTTATCAGCTGCAACAGTACCAATGCCATCGCGGCTTTGGCTGCTCAGGGGCTTGGCATAGCCACCTTGCCGGATCATCTGTTGCAAAGGCAATTGGACTCGGGAGCACTGGAACGTCTGTTACCGGATTATCATCTGCGTGAGGGCGGTATCTATGCCATTCACCCTTACCGTGAGGGGATGCCACCCAGAGTCCGGGTCATGTTGGACTTTCTCAAGCAGAAGTTGGGTCAAACAGAGGGGGGATAATGCCTCGCGGCACTCATGGTACCTGTTCACGCCTTCCCTAAGCGGTAGCCAGCAACTAAAGTTAAAGTTGGTAACCATGGGGATCCCTGTCTATGGAGCTTTACTACCATCCATTGTCGCGTTATTCGCAAAAGGTGCTGCTGGCACTTTATGAAAAGCAGGCAAACTTCTTTCCCCGGGTAACAGATCTGCAGGATCCATTGGAGCGCCAACACTATCTGCATTTCTATCCATCCGGTAAGCTGCCACTCTTGGTGTGTCAGGACGGCAGCCTGTTGCCTGAATCCAGCATTATCATAGAGTATCTGGACAATAAAATGGACGCCGGCACCCGGCTGTTGCCCAAGGAGCCCGAGCTCAATCTGCAAGTGCGTCTCTATGACAGAATTGCCGATAACGACCTCAACAACAGTCTCTATCAGCTGGAGCAGCAATATAGCTTACCGGAAGAGCAGCAACTTCCACTGGTGCAGCGTCAAATTGAAAACCGTCTCAGACTTTGCCTGCGGGCGTTGGACTTACGCCTGGTTGAGCATCATTGGCTTTGCGGAGATGGGTTCACTTTGGCCGATTGTGCCTTAATCCCTTGTCTTGGTTATCTGCAGCGCAGTTTCAACTTACTGGATTACCAGCATTTGGGGCGCTACTGGCTGCAGGCGCAATTGCGGGGTTCCTGGATGTTGGTGCAGGATGAAGTGACTCTGGCTCAGGAGGAGGCCAGCAGTGGGCTCAGGCCAATCCCCTGAACAAGAATTCAGCTGTTACGGGCCTTTTTGAGATCCAGGAACGACTTCCACTTGATGATCTCTGCCGGTAACTCGGGCGTGGTTTCATCGAACCCGGCTTCCGTCAACAGGTTTTCCGTGGGTACCGGCTTGCGTTTGCAGACGAACAAACCTCTGACATGCACTATGGCATGCAGGCCTCTGTCCGACAGGAAACGTTGCTCTATGTAGAAATACTTTTCATCCCAGCCAACCACGCGAGAAGCAATTTCAAACTGCTGTAATGGCCTGATATCCCTTACATAGGTGAACTCGGCAGCATTGACTATCGGCATCCATTTCAGTTTTAGAAAGCGCTTCAGCAAGCCCATTTCGGCCATCATATAAGTGCGGGCCAGATCCATAAATGCCGGGTAGCGGGAGTTGGTCAGGTGTAGGTTGATGTCACAGTCACTCGGTAAAGCCCGATAACGGATGCGGCTGGTGCCGAGAAAACCGATATCGTTTGCCCGGCGCACTCGCCAGAGCAGCAGCCAAAACAGGCGAAAGTAGAGGTTCATCAAAGGGTCCAAGAGTTGAGAGGAATTAAAGGCTATCAAAGGTCATACCAGACGGCAAGCGAGAACTGGCTCACAAAAAAGGCGCCCGCAGGCGCCTAATCAATTGCTTCTGCCTCAGGATTGGATCCCTGAGTGACGCAGCAGTGCGTCTATGCTGGGCTCGCGGCCACGGAAGCGGGTAAATAGCACCATAGGCTCTTCACTGCCGCCCATCTCAAGTATGTTGTGCAGGAAGTCGCGTCCTGTGCTCTCGTTGAAAATACCTTCCTCCTCGAAGCGTGAGAAGGCATCGGCAGACAACACCTCGGCCCACTTGTAGCTGTAGTAGCCGGCGGCATAACCTCCGGCAAAGATATGGGCGAAACCGTTCTGGAAGCGGTTGAATTCAGGCGGTGTGACCACTGCCACCTGGCGTCGAACCTCATCCAACATCTGTTGAATATGGGCGCCCTTGGCCGGATCAAACTCCTGATGCAGGCGGAAGTCGAACAGAGAAAACTCCAGTTGCCGCAGCATCATCATGCCGGACTGGAAGTTCTTGGCGGCCAGCATCTTGTCCAGCATCGCCTTGGGCAGCGGCTCCCCGGTCTGATAATGGCCGGAGATCTCCGCCAGCGCCTCTTCGGCCCAGCACCAGTTCTCCATAAACTGGCTTGGCAGCTCCACGGCATCCCAAGGTACGCCGTTGATGCCGGAAACCCCGCCGACATCGATGCGGGTCAGCATATGGTGAATACCATGACCAAATTCGTGGAACAGGGTAGTGACTTCGTCATGGGTAAACAGCGCCGGCTTGTCACCCACAGGGCGATTGAAGTTACAGGTGAGGTAGGCTACCGGCTTTTGCAGGCCAGTTGCCGTCATCCGCCGGGTTCGGCAATCATTCATCCAGGCGCCGCCCCGCTTGCCTTCACGGGCATAGAGGTCCAGATAGAAGCTGCCTCTGTGTTCGCCCTCGGCATCCAGGATATGGAAAAAGCGCACATCTTTATGCCACTTGTCGAAATCCTGCTGCTCTTTGACATCCATACCGAACAAGCGTTTGATGGTGTAGAACAGGCCGCTGAGCACCTTGTCTTCGGGGAAGAAGGGACGTAGCTCTTCCTGAGATATCTCATACTTGTGTTGCTTGAGCTTTTCGCCGTAGTAACCCAGATCCCAGGCCGCCAACTCGGTTACACCATAATGCTCCTTGGCAAACTCCTTGAGTTCGGCCAGCTCGGCCTTGGCCTGAGATTTGGAGCGCAGTGCCAGCTCATTGAGGAAGGCGATAACCTGCTCGGGCGATTGCGCCATCTTGGTGGCCAGGGACTTATCGGCATAGGTATCAAAGCCCAGTAACTGTGCCAACTCATGGCGCAGGCTCAGGATCTCGTCCATCAGCGGGCCATTGTCGAACTCGCCGGCATTGGGGCCTTGATCCGAAGCGCGGGTAACAAAGGCGCGGTAGCACTCTTCACGCAGACTGCGGTTGTCGCTGTAGGTCATGACCGGCAGATAGGATGGAAAATCCAGGGTGAATAGCCAACCTTGCTGTCCTTTGGCCTCGGCCATCGCCTTGGCGGCGGCAATGGCAGACTCTGGCAGACCGGCCAATTCGGCTTCATCGGTAACCAGCTTGCTCCAGGCATGTGTGGCATCCAGCAGTTGGTTGGAATAGGTGCTGCTGAGTTCGGACAGGCGCTTTACAATCTCTCCATAGCGAGCTTTTTGTTCATCATTGAGGCCTATTCCCGACAGTTCGAAGTCTCTCAGGCTATGTTCTATCACAGTCTGTTGTGCCTGGCTGAGCAGGGCAAATTCCGCCGATGCCTTGAGCTCTTTATAGGCCTGATACAGGCCCTGATGTTGGCCGACAAAGGTGCTGTACTCAGACAACAATGGTAGGCAGGCATCGTGCGCGGCGCGCCACTCTTCATTGCTGAGTACAGAATTCATATGGGAAATCGGCGACCAGATCTGGCTCAACTCATCGTCCACCTGCTCCAGAGGGGCCACCAGGTTCTCCCAAGTGTAGGGGCCTCCGGCGGCCAGCACGGCTTCTATCTTATCGCGGCATTTGGCTATGGCCTGTTCGACCGCCGGTTGAATGTGCTCGGCCTTGATACTGGAAAAGGGCGGCAGCTCCTGTGCTGTCAGCAGCGGATTGGTCATTGTCTGTCCTCTCTTTGGGCGTGGGCCATAGGGCCTGCATTGGATGCCTGGTCTTGCCGCCATGGCGGCGAATATTCAGGGGCGTGGCTAATAGATAAGGGTTCCGCTGTGATTTATCAAGGTGATAAAAGCGATTGGTGCCATGGCTGTGGCATAGATGTGAAACATAGCAGTGAAACATAGCCGCCAAACTCGGCAGAGAAATACCCGTGAGTCACTAGTCACTGCTGCCGTGGATGAGAGTCTACCGTCAATGCACAAAAAAATCATAAATGATAACTGGATCTAAAACACGATTCGTTATCATTTACATAATAGGGTGGTGGAATAAAATAAACTTTACTTTGTAAGTTTGGTACGTTTTATGCGCTATCCGCTCTTGTTGCTGGCACTCCTGTGCTGCAATCCATTATTGGCCGATGAGGCCGCCGAAACCCAACTCATGCTGGGGTGGGACAGCCGCTATATTTCCGAGGGGCGTGACAACTTGTCTGCGGGCGGGATTGCCTGGAGTGGCATTCACCATAGCCGTGATGGCCTGGGGGCCTTCGTGTTGTTTGGTCGAGCCGACAGTGTGAACTACGCCGAGCTCAATGCCGGGGTGGAATACTGTTTCAACCCACTCGAATCAGTGGAAGCCGGTGTCGGCATGCAGCGACTGGAGTTTTACGGTGATGAGCGCACCCATGACAATGAGGTGTACGCCTATCTCGCCTATCAGGGGCTGAGCTGGCTGACACCATCGATTAACTATACCTATGCTACTGAAGCCTCTGGTTATTTTGTTGAGTTGAGCCTGCACAGCCATTGGCAAGTGAACGAGCAACTGACTCTTACCCCCTATGTGACCCAGGGATTCGACTTTGGCTATGCCAGCCAGACCCATGATGGCCCCAATCATCTGCAGTTTGGTGTAGAGGCATGCTACTCATTAACCTCTTCTTTGGTGGCTTCCTTGCATTTGAGTCACAGCATAGCGGAGGATGATATCAAGCAGCAGGCGCAAGAGGAGGATTGGCATGGTGACCTGGATCAGTCTTATGCCGGCTTGCATCTGGAGTGGCAGTTTTAAACTGGCTAACATTCACCGCAGCTTCTAGACTCTGATGTGAAGACAAACAGCGTCGAAGGATCGATGCGGGAGTACAGGGAATGTTAACCTACAGAATCGGCGGGCTTTGCTGCCTGCTCCTTTGGTTTGGAGTCGCCCCATTGGCTGAATCCCAGGCCGAATCAAGCTCAGACCTGAAGCTAGTGTCGAGTTCAGAGTCCTCAATAGATAAGCAACTCAGCAACCCGGACAAAGAGCCTGGTTCGCTCCCTCTGGGGTTAGTGCTCGACAGCGAGGGCAATCCTATTGCCATTCCACAGCAGTTTGAAGCCGCACTTGAATATGAGTCTGCGCCCTTGCCCAAGGCCTCGCGCGACAGTAAACCAACGAAATCCAGAAAAAAGAAGGCATCCAAGCCTCGCCGCCAAGTCGCCGATGATCCCAGTTGTCGCTGGTTGGATAAGCGAATGACAGAGCTGGAGCGGCGCCTCAGGCAGAAAGATTCCCACACTGCCAGATTTTTGCAGGCTGAACTCGGCGAGCATCAACAGCAGTTTCGTTGCCTCAAGTGCTCAGGTTCAGGGCCTGAGACCCAGGATTATTCGCGCTGCACCTTGTATCACTGAAATTTTTACCGGCAGACTCTGGTCTGGTCACTTGATCTGAATCCCCCTACAATGGCTCACAAGTATCCCGCCAGACGGGAGGTCGCCCTGTTGGGCGAAAGAATCTGTATCAATCGACGGAGATAAACATGGCACAACATTTTGACTATATCTGCCTGGGTGCGGGCAGCGGTGGTATTGCGTCAGCCAACAGGGCCGCCATGCGTGGCGCCAAGGTGTTGCTGATTGAAGCCAAACACCTGGGTGGTACCTGCGTCAACGTCGGCTGTGTGCCCAAGAAGGTCATGTGGTATGGCGCCCAAGTGGCCGAAGCCATGCATCTCTATGCCAAAGATTATGGTTTTGATGTCAGCGTCAACCTGTTTGACTGGAACACTTTGGTGGCCAGTCGTGAAGCCTATATCGAACGGATCCATGGCTCCTATGAACGCGGTCTGGCCAACAACAAGGTCACTGTGGTTAACGGCTATGGCCGCTTTGTTGATAACCACACCATTGAGGTCGACGGTGAACACTACAGTGCCGAGCATATTCTGATCGCGACCGGTGGCGCGCCCAGCATCCCCGACATTCCCGGGGCAGAACATGGCATAGACTCGGACGGTTTCTTTGCCCTGCGTGAACAGCCCAAGCGGGTAGCCGTAGTGGGTGCCGGTTATATCGCGGTGGAAATTGCCGGTGTATTGCATGCCTTGGGCAGTGAAACCCATCTGTTTGTACGCAAACATGCGCCGCTGCGTAACTTCGACCCCATGCTCTATGAAACACTGATGGAGTCCATGGCCAGCGAAGGGCCTTCGCTGCATACCCAGAGTATTCCCAAGGAAGTGCGTAAAAATGCCGATGGCAGCCTGACTCTGGTGCTGGAAAACGCTGAAGAGTACACAGTGGACTGCCTTATCTGGGCCATAGGTCGGGCACCGGCCACAGGCAATATCGGCCTTGAAAATACCGATGTGCAGTTGGATCCCAAGGGATATGTGATAACTGATGCCCAGCAAAACACCAGCGCCAAAGGGGTTTACTGTGTCGGTGACATCATGGCGGGCGGAGTGGAGCTGACACCGGTTGCCGTAAAGGCGGGTCGCTTGCTGTCAGAGCGTCTCTTTGGCGCCATGCCGGATGCCAAGATGGACTATGACTGCATCCCGACTGTGGTCTTCAGCCACCCGCCAATTGGCACCATGGGGCTGACAGAGCCTGAGGCCAAAGAGCGCTTCGGTGAGGATCAGGTTAAGGTCTACACTTCATCCTTTACCTCCATGTACACTGCGGTTACTGCTCACCGTCAGGCTTGTAAGATGAAGCTGGTTTGTGCCGGCGCCGATGAAAAAGTCGTCGGGATTCATGGTATTGGCTTTGGCATGGATGAAATCCTTCAGGGTTTTGGCGTTGCCATCAAGATGGGCGCCACCAAGGCTGACTTTGATGCCGTGGTCGCTATCCATCCAACGGGCGCAGAAGAGTTTGTTACTATGAGGGGTTAATGTAGAAAACCGTTCGTACTGTAGAAAAACTGATAGGCCAGAGCATCGTTCTCTGGCCTTCATTCATCGACTCATCGATACACAGCTTCTTCTAACACGTTTATGCCCCATTTTGAGTTATGAATGCAAGCTTATGCATCGATGATTTGGTCACTACACTCACGTAAATCCAGGTTCTATCCTTAACACCGTACCTTTGCTACATAAATGCTTTCATTACTTTGCGTACAACTTCTGAAACGTTCTTTAAATTCTTAGCTATGGCAGTGCGTTTAGCATTTGAAGTACTGGCCCGATTAACGGCATCAATCACTTTTTTTAGCTCTTTCTGGTCAGCATGTCTTGGTAGCAACTCTGCTATTTTCTTATCGCTCAGCTGTACAAGTTTGTCTGCCGCGGAACTGAGTTCTTGATCAGTGGCTTTTGCTTCATCACTCAGATCATATCGTCCCATTTTAGTGCTCTCCCATGTTAATCATCATTGTTTTGCAGGCGCGACTTTGCCGACTCGATTAGCTCCAAAAACTTCTCGATGGCTTTATCCGTATCTTCGGAGTTCAATGTGTCTGATAACTTGTCGTTGGCATCAGTCACTTTAGTCATGACTTTTTCGACCTTCTCCAGAGCAACCAGCTTAGACATAACCTGATCTTGCTTCTCTTTCAGCTCCACAGCTGAAGATAAGTAGGCTTTTATCGTTGCCTGCGAGCGCTGCAAGTCTGCAAAGGCACTATTAATCTGCGCCAGTACAAACCTTTCTTGTTCATTGAGCGGGTCAAGTAATGATTTGCGCTTTTTGCTGATTTGGGATTGCGCTTCCTGAGACCACTCAATCAGGATTTGTCCAAGCTTACTGGTCTCTGCAGCCACAGCTTGTTTCACACCCTCCAGCACAATTCGCTTTTGAGGCTCTTGGAGCTCACGACCTCTCCACTGCACAGAAACATCATCCACAGAAATGGAACTTGTCAGGTAGGCGTCATCTAAATCGGAGCGAAAAGCACGGTTGTTGACCGCCTTCGATAAGAACGTAGGTGTCCATTTCTCATCTATAAAGCGGTTAACATCGTCACGAAGCTTGCCATAATACAGTTGAGCAAATTTCACATGAGACTTTTGTAACTCAGCGACCTGATAGTCCGTGATTTCGGCTAACTCTACCGTTTCCTTTGGTGCCGACACACAGCCACTTAATACAAGCAGCATCAGTGGAATAAATTTATAGGTTTTCTTCATTTATCTCTCTCAAATGTCAGTTTTCAATGCCCGCATTACTGAAGCGGGAATGCAGGCTTATCTTTACTTTCATTTATCCAGTTGACCCAGAGTTTTGCATCTGTCCCCTCGAGCAACGTTACAAAATTGCGGGCGCGGATATATTTGTTTGAGCCCTGCGGCTTCAACATGTCGGCCGTGATGGAGCGGGTTTCTTCCAAATATTCGAGGTCATCATTTGTGACGGCCAGTATGCCTAACCATTCTAGGTAAGTTGGCGCGGGATGCACAATGCCTGAAGACACCACTTGGTGAATACTTATAGGCTGCTGTGAACGTAAGTCCCGGATAATGCCCAGGCAGCCAACATGCACATCACCTGATAGCAGTACGGTTTTGGTATTTCGTATTTTCGCATTGTCCAAAAGTGCCATGATAAGTTTTAGGCGCTCCCCCTCATGCTCTTTAGCTCGCCAGTGGTCTTTTAAATCATCTGTGAGCTCTTCTTCCCACGGTGTAGAATCGACGACACTTTCTGCAAAAGAAAAATCCCGGTACACCACGGGTACCGCAGTCATAACCAGCAAGTCCCCGTGGTTGCAGTCGTTTTCTAAGTACTGTTTGATGTCTTTCCACTGCTCACTGCTCATGACCTGCAGCAGCGTACGCTCAGAACGATTGTCCAACGCGAGGATGTTATATCCTCTAAAGTGCACCGCCATTGAGAAATGTGTATTGTCCCCGGTTGCCAATAAGCTTGTGTTGTCTCTGCCCCGAACCTGAAGTAAAGAGAAGTGTTTTCTTGCTGCTGCAAAGATGGCTTGATATACGTCACATTTCTTCTGTAAATCGTCCGGGTAACTGCCCCAACCATCAAATATGTCGTGGTCGTCCCACATCATGATAGAGGGAATAGATGCCAACATATGAGCTATGGGTTCTTTGTTCCATCTATCGACATAAAGCTCACTGTAGAACCGATCTAACTGTGTTCGCATGTCTTTCGTTGCTTTGCGATTAACCTTCTCCTCCCGTGGAAGCTCATTCCAGGCTTTCAGCGTGCTCAGTGTCGTCCACATGGAATCGGCATATACCTGATCTCCACCTAATAACAATAGGGAGAACGGTTTAGTAAAGTGCTCTGTGGCCATGTCTTTCCATAAGCGATATGGCTGCTCTGTTGTTGTCAGCATTTTATAGTCGGAGAAACCGTTACATGAGGCGTATGCAAACTTGGGCTTCTCATTGGCACCGGGCACATAAAACGTCCAGAAAGTTCTGCAGGCTTTGTCTTCCGCAGGCTCTGCATCTACTGAAATACTGTAGTTGACGTGGCGCTTGTCCTGCATGGCTAAGGTTAATACAGCACGCCAGACATGCCCTGAGTAGATTTCGCCAATCAGCACCGCCTCTGTCTCTTGGCCATCTGCATAAGTTACAGATGCCTGGCTGGCATTTTTGTCAGAGATAAACGTAACGGTATAGAGCGTATCGGACTCAAGTCCCAGTACAGGGCCGAGTATTAGTTTTTTAGACATTTGTCATATCCTTATATACAAGATTAGAAATAATCCCTACATACAACCCAATTGTTTAAGCAAAGCCGCCGACGAATGCGGCGCTGGTATGGGAAAATTAAGCTTTTGTTTTAAAGTATCAAACGAAATAAAGCTAGCACAGTAACAATCATTGCGCTTGGCCGATTGCTCCATGATAAAAAATTAGTCGTGGCCAATTTTAGTTGACCACTACAATGCCAGCTTTCAATAATCGTAGAATGAAGTACATGTAAGCTCGCTTGCTTAGAGATCTGGAAAAAGTTATTAAAAATACTCACTGACGAGGACCATTTAACACAAACTCTGGAAACCCAAGATTCCGATATCAACACCAAGCATTGTAAGGGTTTCCAGATTTTCTGTGCCGTTGTAATGTGGGAGTAAGCCAGTACTATGCGTTAAGCTGTGACTCGTTGAGTCAAGCTTGTAAAAAAGCGCCCAAGGGCGCTTTTTTGTTGTCTGCGGCGGCTTCAATGTCATTGCCGAGGCGCCATTTTACTCGAGGCTAAAGGCTTTCCGCTTGTGTCGGTGCTTTCGAGCCCCGAGGTTCCAGACAAGCCAGTAATTGCTGTTGGGCTTCATCGCGCTGCGATTTATCTATCATGCCATAAAGAATTCTCAGTTCATGACTGACCCCTTGCTCGTCTCTAACCTTGAGCGCCAACTTGCTGCTGTCCTGATAACCCAGAGTGATTTTATCTAAGGGTAACAAGTAAAACTGTTTGCCACTGGAGTCGGGTGAGAAGGAGATCCCTTCATTGACTATGGCAAACAGGTAGCCGGATTTTTTGATCTGGTATTTGATCATGGCGAATAAAGCGGCGAAAGCCATAAAGCCCCCTACCGCCGACCCGAAGCCCATCATGAGCACGCCTATAGCCATCATGATTGCTGTGCCCCCGGTAATATCGGCATATTTAAACACTGTATGATGCTGCTTCACCTCCTCAGGGTCGCTCTTTTGCAGGTTGCGGAAGCGATAACGCTTCATATCGTTTCCTAGGCCATCGAGGAAAAATATACTCCAGGGAATAAAGGGAAGGCTGGCAATGATTGCCATGGTCAGCGTCAGTTTTTGATAACGACGGAAAGTAAACAAACAGAGGCACAGTACGATAAAGGCACTCAAGAAGAGTAGTTGCAGCTTTTCAGCGCCGCTTTGGCTCATCCCCACTTCTCGAATAAGTACTTCATCTATTATCACGGGAGTTAGGCAGAGAAAGAGTAGCGTGACAGCTAACCCGATCCAGGTTGTGGTTGAAATCCATTTCATGGTTATTTCCTTTGTTAAGCCATCTTGGCTTGAGGTTTCTACAGTAGGTTGAACAGCTTCTCCACAATAAGCCAGAAATCCGCCTTTGCCTATCGCCTTTTGGGTGGGAATTACCTCAGACGCTTTTGAGGTTAAGGGATGCGCTGGGGGCAATCTGCCTCATATCTTGTGACAGTTTTCTGCTTGGCCGCCAAGCGGTGAAATGAGATAGACTCGAAGATTAAACGCCTGAAACCCCATAAATAAGATCAAGGAAATTTGCATGTTCAAGCCCAATGCAATCGCGCTGTTTACCGCCGCGGCCCTGCTTGGCGGCCTGGCTGCTTGCCAGTCTCAAGAGACTGCTTCAACCAAGGTGCCGTCTGTAGCTTCCCGTCAGGGAGAGGCCAATATAGGCATCAATCTGGTGGCCATGGATACCAGTATTAAACCAGGAGATGACTTCTACAATTACGCCAATGGTCAATGGATGCGGGATACCAAGATACCTGCCGACCGAGCTTCCACTGGGTCTTTTCTGGTGGCTTTTGAATCGACCGAGCAGCACAAGGCCGAATTGATTGCTGAGCTGGTGGCCAAGCCCCATGCTGCCGGTAGTGATGAAGCGCGAATTGCCGATTTTTATCTGGCCTATACCAATACTGATACCATCGAAAAAGCCGGCCTGCAGCCATTGGCGAATTACCAAAAGCAGATAGCAGCCCTGCAAACCAAACAGGCGCTATCGGCGGCCTTGGGAGCCAGTTTACGGGCCGATGTTGACCCGCTCAATGCCACTGACTATCACACTGAGAATCTGCTGGGGGTATTTGTCACCCAAGGGCTGGCGACTCCGGGAGAGGTATTGCCCTATCTGTTGCAGGGCGGGCTTGGATTGCCGGAGCGGGAATACTATTTGTCGGGCGATCCCAAGATGCAGCAACTGCGGCAGGCTTATCGCCACTATGTCGAGACCTTGTTGCAAACCGCCGGCATAGACAATGCCGGTGAACGGGCCGAGCGAATATTCGCGCTGGAGCTGAAAATAGCTGCCGCCCACGTCAGCCGTGAAGACAGTGAAGACTTTGCCAAATCATCCGCAGTTTGGAGCCGGGCTGACTTTGACACCAAGGCCCCGGGTATCGACTGGCAGGCATTCTTTGAGGCCGCGCAACTTGGCCAGCAGCCACGCTTTGCCGCTTATCATGGCTCTGCCATCCGCGCACTCTCGGCCTTGGTAGCTTCCGAGCCGCTGGCGAGTTGGCAAGATTGGTTGCTGTTCCACCAGATCAATAGCCACACAGATGTCTTGCCTTCGGCGCTGGATCAGGCGCACTTTGCCTTCTATGGCACGACCTTGTCAGGCACGCCTATGCAACGCAGCCGCGATAAGCGCGCCTTGGAGGCGTTGGATAATTATCTGGGAGATGCTGTTGGCCGCGCCTATGTGAGCCGTTATTTCCCGGCGTCGGCCAAGGCCAAGGTCAGCGAGTTGGTGGATAACATAGTCGATGCCTTCCATGGCCGGGTTGAGGCGATTGATTGGCTGGCACCGGCCACCAAACAGGAAGCTCTGGCCAAGGTTGATACTCTGGTGGTGAGTGTGGGCTATCCGGATAATTGGCGTGATTACAGCCATTATCAGGTGGGGCAGAGTGCTTATGCCAATGCCGTGGCCGGTGAACAGGCCGAATACGCTCATCAATTGGCCAAAATAGGCAAGCCCCAAGATAAAGGGGAATGGTGGATGAACGCCCAGATAGTCAATGCGGTAAACCTGCCGGTGCAAAACGCGCTCAATTTCCCGGCCGGGATACTGCAACCGCCGTTTTTTGATGCCACGGCCGACGATGCCTATAACTATGGTGCCATAGGGGCGGTCATCGGCCATGAGATCAGCCACAGCTTTGATAATAATGGGGCGGCTTTCGATTCCAGCGGCGCTATGCGCAATTGGTGGACTCAGGCGGACTTTGAGCATTTCGCCGCCCAAGGGGACGCCCTGGCCAAGCAGTTCGACAAGTATGCGCCTTTCCCCGACTTGCATGTCAACGGCAAACTGACCCTGGGGGAGAATATCGCTGATGTAGCCGGATTGGCTGCCGCTTACGATGCTTACCGGGCGTCACTCAATGGCAAAGAAGCGCCTGTTATTGGCGGTTTTAGCGGTGATCAACGTTTCTTTATCGGTTATGCCCAAACTTGGGCAACCAAGATGCGAGATCAGGCCATGCGCCAACGCATTGCCACCGATGGTCATGCTCCCGGCAACTACCGGGCCCTGACTGTGCGCAATCTGGATGCCTGGTATAGCGCCTTCGATGTCAAACCCGCAGATGCGCTCTATCTGGTGCCAGAGGACAGAGTCAGGATCTGGTAAGCCTACCGATAAGAAGACCGCCATCAGGCGGTCTTCTTACATCTTGGCGGATCGCTTAAGCCCAATCCTGCGCTAATCCAAACTCAGAAAAAGAACTCCAGACCAAGAAAGACACCGTCTACCTGATTTCTGTCCAACATATAACGACGGTAATCGGCTCTGATCGCCCACTGTTCGGAGAGTTGATATTGGCCACCCAGACCCCAGTAGAAGTCGACGCCAGAGTCGTCATAACGCAACTCTTGCTGTTGCCACTGGCTGCTGAAGTCGCTCTCCCAGACAAATATCCCGCCGTTGAGGCTGAAAGACCAGTCGCGATATCGCCAAAAGCGGTATTCGGCTCCGGCAGTTACCCCGGAGGCCAGTTGCGGCCCAAGGTTGGCAAGTGATTGCTGCAAGGCCTGTGGGTCGAGTGTGCTGCCGGCCAGCATGAGTGAGGTTTCGCCCAAATCAAGATAGCCAAACTGCAGCGCCCACGCATCATTAACCTGGTAGTTCAGCGCCATTGACCAGGCGAAATCATCTTTGTCCAACTCCGTCAGTTTGACCTCTGCCGGTAAGGCTTGGTTGATATCCGACTCTGAGAGGCGGGCATGGCTGTAACCCAAGTTGAGGTTCACAGACCAGCGTGCCTGGGCATTGAAACTGACCCCAATTGCCAGTAGTAGCAACAGCGGCAGGCTTGCCAAACGCAGGCTTAAGCGCCTGAATCCTGCCATCAACAGCATTAGTGCCAAGGCCCAGGGGGCGACCGCCCCGCCGGAAGAGCGGTTTTCCACCACAACCTCTTGATAGGCTCTGACCGTCACCACTACCTGAGCGGTTGCCGAGGCGCCGTTGCCATCACTGACACTGAAGCTGATGATGTCTGTGCCCGCAAAGCCGGTCTTAGGTTGATAGCTCAGCGTCTGTGATGTGGTGATGCTGACGCTACCGGATTGAGCCACAGCGCTTTCCAGCGTCAGGCTGTCGCCATCCGGGTCACTGGCAGTGCTCAATACATCCAGCTCTATCGCCGTCCTGTCATCCGTGCTGGCGATGCTGTCATTCACCACTGGTGCCCTGTTGTAAAAGACAACCAGCTCTGCATGGCTCATTGCCGTACCACCCATGCCGTCGCTGACGGTATAACTCAGCTGCGCGTTGCCGATAAAGTCTTCCGGCGGCGTGTACATCAGGCTGAGCTTGTCGTCACTGACACTGATCTCACCGATAGAGACACTGGCCTGCACCAGATAGAGGCTGTCGTTATCGGCATCATTATCGTTGGCCAGTACGTCCAGCAGATGTTGCTGATTCCATGGCAAACTAAAGCTGTCAGCCTGGGCTATGGGGGCTTGGTTGGCTGACAGCTTCACGGCAACGCCGCCCGGGTCGACTATGGTGCCATTAGCTTGGCCGTCACCGTCGTTGGGGCCACCATCCTGAATAAGCAGTTGCACACACCAATGACCTTCAGTAAGGCCACTCTGCCAGCTGGCATCACCCATTGGTGGACAATATCCGGGTTCTCCCGCGCTGCTAAATATCTGGTTGTTGGCATCTGTTACAAACTCCTGCCAGCCGGAAGCGACATATTTACGGTATTGAGCTTGTGCCGGTATCGCCTGAACTTGCGGGATCACTATGCTGACATTGCCGCCATACTCACTGCCCTCGAGTTCGAAGTCGAATAAACCTCCGACAATTTTCCCTTCACTGTCATCTGGCAACATTGAGCCATCTTCCAGCTCAATACCGTTATCCAGCCGCTGTAGACTTAGCAGCCCCTTACGGGAGCAGATGCCGGGTTGCGCCTCGGCCAGGTAGCTATTGGGACGGCTGAGCTGTTCGGGGATTACATTACAAGGGTGATCGCCCTGCAGATAGGCCGGAATACCATTGCCGTCCGGATCGCCATAGCCTTCGGCACTATCCGGTAAACGGTTGTTGTTGGCGTCTGTTTCCCCAAGAGCCGGTAGCTGTGCCAGCAGCAATAGCTTGAGACTCTTGCTGCTTCCCAGTTGGGGGGAACCATCATCCATGGCGTTCAATGTCAGAGTCATAATCCCTGGAGCCAGCGTTGCGGGGTCAAAGGTGAACTCGTTTGCAGAGGTCGAGAGGTTTGTCATCGCTGGCTCGCTGGACCAACTGAGGCTGATATTGTCTGCCGGGTTGGGGTCAGCGACTTCTGCCGTTACCGTTACCAAGCCATCCGAGCTGCTGACACTGGAGCGCATTTCACCCTGTTGACTGGCGCTCAAGCTGAGGTTGGGCGCCAGATTATTGTTACTGATGCGTATTTCAGTAGCGGCGTTGTGCCCGGGGTTTTGGCCGTCGTCCAGGGTGATTGTCAGCGATTTTTGTTGCCCGGCGGTCAAGTCGGCAAAAACATTGAACTCCAGGCTGGTGGACATTCCCTGACTCAAGAGCAGGCTTCCGCTTGCGAGATCATGGTCTTGACCTGCAATCGCATCGCCGCTGACACTGTAGCGGATTTCCATCGGATACTCGGGGGCCGAGCCGTTGAGTAAAACCGGCACCTGCACCCGAGTGAAGTTGGCGACAGTTTTTGAGGCTCCCAGGTTAATCCTGGGGTACACGGTAACCAACTGCGACGCTGTGGCACTTACCCCCTTACCATCTGTGGTTTTCCAGTAAGCCAAATGTTGGCCGGGAGCAAAAAACGGGAAGCCGTTCAACAAGGATACCGGAATGGGGTTGTCATCGCTGTCGATGGCGCCGACCCGACCCAAGTTTACCCGGGTAAACAGACCTGTGGCGTTGGCTGTGACATCGGCCGGGATATTGATGACAGGGGCTTCTGGATTACTGCCTTCTATGCTGAAGCTTACCTTGGCACTGTCATAAAACTCTCCGTCCGTGATGCTGTAGCTGAGTCGCACCTGACCATTGAAGTTTTCCGGCACTGTCAGTTGCAGCTTATCTCCCAGTACAGTAGCAGTGCCCAGACTGGTGCTGATATCCACAATCGTCAGTGGATCGTCATCTGGGTCACTGTCGTTGGCCAGTACATCGAGCAAATAGATATTTTCCTGGCTGAAGTCTTGGGTTATCCGGTCGTGGTTGGCCTGTGGCGCTTGATTGACAGCCTTTACTTCCACACTAAAGGGCGCCAAATCTGTACTGAGCGCACCATCCGTGACTCGGATAATGATGTTGTCACTAACGCCTACATGCTCCCGCAGTGGAGTACCACTGAGCTCGCCGCTTGCCGTGTTGAAACTGGCCCAGGCCGGTTTGTTGCTGATGCTGAACGTCAGAGGATCCTGATCCGGATCTGTGGCCGTGGGGATAAAGCTGTAATAGCTATCCTGATCTACGCTGCCGGCTGGAGTACCTGAAATACTGGGGGCCTTGTTATCCGGCTCTGGGGTTACCGTATTGGAGGGGCTTGAGGCCGGGCCTGTGCCTGCGATGTTGCTGGCGCTGACGGTAAAGCTGTAGCCGGTGCCGTTGCTCAGACCGCTAACCGTCAGCGGTGAGGTGGTGCCGCTGGCGGTGAGGCCGCCCGGGCTTGAGGTGACTGTGTAACTGCTGATCGCCGCGCCGCCGGTACTTGCCGGGGCACTGAAACTGACTGTGGCGCTGGCATCAGAGGCAACGGCGTTGACAGACATCGGCGCGCCGGGCACCACAGCATTGACTGTAAAGCTCTGGGTCACAGTAGGCGCCGCATTGTAGCCGCTGTCCCCGGCTTGGTCGGCGTTAATGCTGCAACTGCCCGCACTGACAAAGCTGAGAGTGCCGGTAGTTGTGATGGTACAGACTCCAGTGCTGTTGGAGCTGAACACTGGCGTCAGCCCTGAACTGGCTGTGGCCGTAAGGGTTGGCGTGGTACCAAAACTCTGCGCCCCCGGGTTGTTGAAGCTAATGCTCTGGCTTGCCTTGGGGGTTACGGTATTGGAGGGGCTTGAAGTCGGGCCCGTGCCTGCTGTGTTGCTGGCGCTAACCGTAAAGCTATAGTCGGTGCCATTGCTCAGGCCGCTGACTGTCAGTGGAGAGCCGGCGCCGCTGGCGGTGAGGCCTCCCGGGCTTGAGGTGACTGTGTAACTGCTGATCGCCGCGCCGCCGGTACTTGCCGGGGCGCTGAAACTGACCGTGGCGCTGGCGTCAGAGGCAACGGCGCTGACCGACGTGGGCGCTCCGGGCACCACGGCATTGACCGTAAAGCTCTGGGTCACTGTGGGCGCCGCATTGTAGCTGCTGTCTCCGGGCTGATCGGCATCGATACTGCAATTACCCGTGGTGACAAAGGTTAAGGTGCCGGAGGCCGAGATGGTACAGACCCCAGTGGTACTGGAGCTGAACACAGGTGTTAGCCCTGAGCTGGCGGTGGCTGTGAGTGTGGGCGCGCTGTCAAAGCTCTGCGCCCCCGGGTTGCTGAAGCTGATGGTCTGGTTTGCCTTGGGGGTCACAGTATTGGAGGGGCTTGAGGCCGGGCCCGTACCCGCTGTGTTGTTGGCGCTGACAGTAAAGCTATAGTCGGTGCCGTTGCTCAGGCCGCTAACTGTCAGTGGCGAACCAGTACCGCTGGCGGTGAAACCACCCTGGCTTGAGGTGACTGTGTAACTGCTGATCGCCGCGCCGCCGGTACTTGCCGGGGCACTGAAACTGACTGTGGCGCTGGCATCAGAGGCAACGGCGTTGACGGACGTGGGCGCTCCGGGCACCACGGCATTGACCGTAAAGCCCTGGGTCACTGTGGGCGCCGCATTGTAGCTGCTGTCTCCGGGCTGATCAGCATCGATACTGCAATTACCCGTGGTGACAAAGGTTAAGGTGCCGGAGGCCGTGATGGTACAGACCCCAGAGGTACTGGAGCTGAACACAGGCGTCAGCCCTGAGCTGGCGGTGGCCGCAAGGGTTGGCGTGGTGCCAAAGTCCTGCGCCCCCGGGTTGTTGAAGCTGATGGTCTGGTTTGCCTTTGGGACTACCGAGTTGGATGGTGCGGATGGCGAGCTTGTACCCACGGCATTGATGGCCTGCACAGTAAAGGTATAACTCGTGCCGTTGGTCAGTCCTGCAACCCCTATTGGCGAGTTGGCGCCACTGGCGGTGATCCCGCCTGGAGATGAAGTCACTTGGTATGAGGTAATCGCAGAACCACCATCACTTGCCGGCGCCGAGAAGTTGACCACGGCTTGACCATCCAAGGCAGATGCTGTGCCTATGATGGGGGCTCCGGGAACAGTAGGGACGGCAACAGTATGAACATCGCCAGAGGTGTAGGCTGCCGGCCCACTGTTGGCCTGAGCATCGCTGATGTTGGTTGCTGCTTTCAGATCCAGGCGCAGCGAACCGTTACCGCTGATATTGTTGATAGTTACAGTAACGCTGGTGCCTGAGCTGGCGGATACCGACGCAATATTACCTGCGGCAGAGCCAGTGTTGGTCAGGTTAAAGTCGTCGGTCGAGATATTATTGGCCAATTCATTGAAACTAACTGTGTAACTGATGCTGGTTGCGGTATCTGCGGGTGAGCCATCGATAGTAATTCCGGTCACTTCCGGAGCAAGGTCATCCACCACTGTGATGCTAAAGGCTTTTTCAAATGTGGCATTGCCTGAATCTGTCGTCTGCACCCGGATGCTATAACTACCGCCAACCAAGGTGGAGGCATTGTTGGCTCTGAGGGAATCACCACTGAGATTGAAGCTGCCATTGTTGGTGTCACCACTACCGGCAATCAAGGCATAACTGAAACTGTCACCAACATCGGCATCCGTGGTTGTCAGGGTGCCCACCACAGCATTGCTGCCGCCGCTTTGGCTGACGGAGTTGTTGGAAAGCGAGATATCTGTTGGGCTTTGATTACCGCTGAAGGCTCCAGTGACACCCAATGTAACACCACTGCTGCTTCCCTGGAGTATGGAACCATTGGTTTGGCTGTCATTGACAACTGTGCCGCTGGTTTCGTTGAGTTTCCAGTAGCCAATCAAGCCGGTTTCATTGCCCGCCAGCTCGAGCTGGCGGTTATTTTGAATTTCGGTTTGAGTCCGCGCCGTGCTCCAAAGGCGGATGTCATCTATTTTGCCGGTAAAGTTGTTTACCGCACCATGATTTTGACGACCGGCGACCAGGTTGTTGACGTTTGCCGCTTGATAATCCGGCACTGTGTTGTTGCCACCCATGTCGGCAACACCAATACCTGTGGCTTGGCCATCCAGATAAAAATCCCACTGGCCGTTGTTGAAGATAAAAGCAAAGTGATACCAGACATTGGTTGAAATAGTGATTGGATTACTTTGGGTCAAAGAGCTGAAGTCGCCGCTCAGATCAACCGTCATTGTATTGTTATATATGATAAAACCACCGGCATCGAGTGAGCCGGTAATATCCATCAGATTGATGATGCCTGAGGTGCTGGAAAAATTGGCCCACATTTCCAGGGTAAAGGTGCTGTCATTGGCGAGTGCAGAGGCGGCATTGGTGAGGGTAACCGCATCACCGTCGGAGAATTCGTAAGCTGTGTTGGACAATAGCGTATTAAATCCTCTCACGTCACCGGAAAACAATGTTCTGGCAGCCATGGTCGAGGAGGTGGAGTATTCGAGTTGCCAATCACCGCCAAGACGCTTGTTGCCTGTGGCGTTGGTTGAGGCCAATACGGGCCGGGCTAAAATCGAGGCCAGATTATCGACAAAGGCTTGGCCCTTTGGATCCTGAGCCAAGTTACAGGCGTACAGATAGAGGGGGGCACCCGGTAGTAGCAGTTGATCCAACTGGGTGGCTAGTTCCCGCGGCGCCAACTTGTGGCCTGCCAACAGTATTTTGCCGCTTTGACCGTGAGTGATCAAGTGTAAACCCGAGTACTTCTTGTCTTGGGCTATCAAGGCGTTGAGTTCGGTCAGTTCGGTAATGGGTTTAGAGGTGAGGGCCGTGGTAGATGCCTGTTCCAGCAAGGTTTGATATTGAGAGATTGTGGCATCGACCAAGATGAGCTCAGCCTTTGTCCCTGGTTCGGTGACACTCTTTGCTTGTACAAATGGCAACAGCAACAATGTCACCAGGCTTAATATCCGTATTAAAGAGTTCATGGTTTTGGCAGCCCTGAATAGTCCGGTGTTAGCTTGAGCAATTCAACGGCAGCAGGAAAGCACACTTCCAACTGCCGTTGATTGTGATGCTTTATGTTCTGGGAGGGTAAATGCCTTGTAAGGCAATGATGAAGTTCACCACGGTTAACGGCTGGCGCAAGTCGACAGTGTCACTGTTGCCCGTTGTGTTTGTGTTGCCATCCAAGCTGACTGGTGACGGTTGCATACTGGTGTCCGCCGTGGTGCTGTATGCTTCCAGCGCATTGAGACCGCTGGCAATCTTGGCCGGTACCGTATTGGGACCAGGCTCATCAGTGGTGCCGCTGCCGGTGGATGCCAGTGGGCTGACACTGGCATTGATTGAGTCAATGGCGTGGTTATGGGCGGGCAACTGGGCTATTGTCAGATTGGTATCCTCGGCTCCAAGCATCTGCCCTTGGTTGTATAAACTGGTGCCTGGACTCTGGCCAAAGCTGACGGGTACCCGGCCGCGAAGATCCGGCAGCTTAAAAGTGCTTACTCCATCACCGCCATACATAGTGCCCAATAAAGAGAATAAAGCCGTATTACTGGCAATGCTTATTGTCTGTCCGTCGCACAGTGCCCAACCTGGCGGAGCATAGTTGAAGCCCACCATACGAATTTCGCCGATAAAGTTGTCTGCCATGATATTCACTCCTTGAAAATGAAGGCTTGGCTTGAGCAAGCCCTCTTGATGATGTCCATTTACCTAGAGGTGTCGCTGCGAGGCAGTGACTGGTCTCCATAAACACTGGTACACAAGTCTGGAAATAACAAGTTTGTTACTGGATTTTAACTTTGATTGGGTGGTTGGCAGAGAATTGCGGAGGGAGGTAAGTTGTATCTTTGCAGGCCAGCAGCTGGTACTTAGTGGCAGTGCCAGCGCATCAATTCGTGAGTCTCGGTAACATCCTGGGTAACAAAGCCTTTGTTCAAGTACAGTTTTTTCGCTTGCGGATTGTCCCTGGCGACCATCAGGGATACCGCCAGTTGTTTTAGCTGGGCCAGAGATTGAATGGCGTTCAGCAATTCGCTGCCCAGGCCTTGTCCCCGATACTCAGGTAACAAAGCCATATCCAGAATATGCAGTGCATCAGTACCCGTGTTTAGGGTGAGTATTCCTGCCGCTTGCTCTTGCACCCGGAGTATTTGGGTAATGGCATTGGGATAGTGATTCTGGAACCAGGCTTGTTGCAGCTGAAACTGTTGTAACAACAGCACCTGAGCCATCTCCTCGGGTAGGCTCAGATGCAGAAAATAACTGCGGCAGGAGTTGAAGACTTTTTGGATAAAAGCTGTGTCTGCGGCCGTGGCCATTGAGGCCGACAATTGGGACTGAGGTGTGAATTCAAGCATCATAGTGTGCCCATCCTTGAGCCAAAAGATTGATTACCAGGGGATCGCCGGGGGTAACAGGCGTTTACCCCGGTAGCCGGGCACGGCTGCGAAGCGGGGATCTTCGGCCAGCCATTGCGCTTGAGCCGCGGCAATTTCAGCCTTGCTGTGACCAACAAAATTCCACCAGATGGTGATGGCTTCTCCCAGCGGCGTACCGCCAAGCAGCAAAATCCGACTTTCGGGCGCCAATTCCAGACTAACCTCGGTGCGATTCAATCCAAGATAGGCCAAAGTGTCTTGGGCAAAGGGCTCACCATCAACTTGCATGCAGCCTTCGAGTGGCATCAGGCCATACTCGAAATTGGGATCCAAAGGCAGATTCAATAAGGCGGAATCATGGCTCAAGAGATCCAAACCTATGATGGGAGAGAAATGTACTGCCGGAGACTTGCGCTGTAACCACTGACCTATCAGCAGGGTGAAGTCGACCCCGGCTTCGGTCCAACGAGGCAAGTCGGCATAGTGATCGAATCTGGGCTGGGTATCTTTGTGGGCTTCGGGAAGGGCAATCCAGAGCTGGGCCGCATGTAACTCAGCATGCCCCGGCTGCGCTTCTTCGGTATGGGCAATGCCGTGACCAGCGGTCATCAGGTTGACTTGTCCAGGGCGGATAAGTTGCTGACTTCCCAAGCTGTCGCGGTGCAATATTTCGCCGGCCAGCATCCAGGTGAAGGTTTGCAAACCTATGTGCGGATGGGGGCCTACATCCATCAAGGGGCCTGAAGATGCCGGGCCAATATGGTCGAGAAAGCACCAAGGACCTATCAGGCGCCTGGCTTTCTGGGGAATGGCCCTGGCAACCGGAATGCCGCCGACATCACTTTCTTTTGCCTCCAGGCGTTCTGGGGCGCTTGGTTTGGCTTGCTGCTCTTCTTTTGGCTTCATTGGGTGACTCCTATCTGTTGTCACCCACCCAGATTCGACTATTTCTCGGCCTTTGGCAACCACTCTGTTTCAGCGCAATGAGGGGCTGCGTTTCAGTCCCAATTTGAACAAAACAACCAGTGGCAGCGCACAGAGAAACATGATCACCAAGGCAGTAAATCCTTGGTTAAAAGCGATAATTTTTGCTTGGTGCCACAATGTACCCGCCAATTGTACCTGGGTTAACTGTTGGGCATAAATACCCTCCATGCCCTCGGCTGTCAGCTGTCCCATGGCGGCCAGTTGCTGCTTGGCCAGCGGAGCACTGCCAGATGTTACATGAGCAGAAAGGGCTGTGGCACCGGCCTTGGTTTTGACTTCCAATAAGCGATTCAGCACGGCTATCGCAACCAGTCCACCCAATTGACGACTGCAATTGAACAGAGCCACTCCTTGAGTCATACGGGCCTTGGGCAAAGAGGAAAGGGCGATAAGTGTCAGCGACAAAAACAGGCAGCCCATGGCGAATCCGCGTAATAAGACCGCCGGGAGCATATCTGCTATTCCGCTCTGTGGGCCTGAGTTTGCCAGTAACCACATGGCCAGCATGAAACCTAACAATCCAAAGGGGATTGTGCTTATTGGGGAAGCTCCCCGTGCTTGTATCACAAAGGCAGCAACGCCCAGGGTAAACAAAAAGGCAAAACCACTCTGAACCAACATGCCGCCGGCTTCTGTGGCCGTAAGCCCGAGTACACCTATACTGAATCCCGAGATCAGGCTGGCACTGCCGAATAATGCCGCTCCGGCTATCAGGCTGACTCCAAGCCCGAAGGCAAAATCACGATATTGAAACACAGACAGAGACAACATGGGAGTGACCAGACGCTGCTGCCGGACAAAGAAACCCAGCAGCGACAGGCTTCCCAAAAGTAACAACGGGCCTATGTGAGCTGAGTCAAACCAGTTCCAACGGTTTCCCTGCTGCAATACATACATGAGCGGAAACATTGCCAATGGTGCCAGCAACAGGCTGGGGAAATCTCCTGGTGTATGGCGGCGCCTTGTTTTTCGTCCGCCATTTGCGGTGGTGGGCAGCAGCTCGAGTGTCAACAGAGCCATCAATGCCAGAGGCACAGCAGCAATAAATAGCCAATGCCAGGAGAGGCTATCTATCACCCAGCCTTGACCACCGCCAATAAAAGTCGCAGGGGCCACTACGGCACCACAGGCAAAGATGGCTTGCAGCGAGGGTTGGTGTTGTCTGAGACAATGGCGGAATAACATACTTTGAGCGTTCACCAGTAACAGACCACCGGCAGCGCCCTGAATGAGTCGCAGCAGATAGAGCCAGGAAAGTGCCGGCTGCAATGTCATCAACATGGCCGTCAAGATTAACAGCAACAAGGTGAACTTGAGGCACACCAAGGGTCTGACATTACTCAGTAACCAAGGCGCCAGCAAAAAGCAGCTCAATCTGGCTCCCAGATAACAGATTTCCAGCATGTTGAACTCGTCCAGGCTTGCCTGAATATCACCCATGAAATCCAAGCGTCCCATGTTCAGAGCAGAGCCCAACAGGGCATCGACCAATACCGCCAGCAATAGTGCCAGGCTCAGTTCCCAGCCTCTGGCTTTCATTGTGTGCTTCCTGTTATCAGAGTAACTCTGGCCGATAGCCCAGGCAGTAATGCTTGGTTCTCCAGCATGGCATCGAAACGGATTTTTACCGGCACTCTCTGGACTACACGGACAAAGTTACCTGTGGCGTTATCCGGTGGTAAAAGGCTGAAACTGGCTCCACTGCCGGGAGCCAGGCTATCTATGCTGCCTTGAAGCTTAAGCTCAGGAAAGCCATCAACGGCTATGTGCACTCTTTGTTTAGGTTGTAGCTTGGCAATCTCGGTTTCCTTGAAGTTGGCTACCAGCCATAGTCGGTCGACTCCGACCAAATCCAGCATGCTGGCCCCGGGTTGCAGGTAACGGCCCACCCTGAGTTGGCGATTGCCAACGACTCCGTCGCAGGGAGCCAAAACTCGGGTGTTGTCCAGATCCAGTTGGGCCAACTCCTGGCTGGCGGTAGCTTGCTGTAGCTGTGCTCGGGCGCTGGATTGTTTGGCAGTCAACAAAGCCAGTCTCTGGGTCTGGGCCGATATTTCCGCCTTGGCTGCGACCAAAGAGGCTTCACTTCCGGTAATGGCGGCGCGGCTTTCATCTACCAAGGACTGGCTGACCGAGTGACTCTTGAGCAATCTTAGATGGCGTTCGTGTGTCTGGCGTGCCAGTGTTTTCTGGGCATCAGCGGCTTCGGCTTTTGCTCTGGCTTGGGCGATCAGGATTTTCTGCAGCCGCAACTCTTCTTCCAGGCTGGTCAATTGGGCCGAGGCGGCGGCAACACTGGCCTGGGCCTGAGCCAGGCGGGCAAGGTAGTCTCTGTCATCAATACGAAACAGTAGCTCACCGGCCTTGACTCTTTGGTTGTCATCCACCGCAACTTCCACTACATAGCCGGCAACTTTGGGGGCTATCGGGATGATGTCACCCTGGATATAAGCGTTGTCAGTAGTTATCTGTTCCGCCTGATGCCAGCAATAAGCGCCAAAAGCCAATAGCAAACAAGAGAGCAAGAGTATGCCGGTTAATTTGGATTTCATAATGGGTTCCTTTTTTGGTAATCACGGTTACCAATTGCTCGAAAGGATATGGTAACGTATATTACCAAGTCAAGTGTTTGTAGATTGTTTGAGAAGTGGAATATTAATATGTCTCAGTTAAACAATAGGTTAAGTTCTGATGAGCGTAGAAAGGCAATATTGGCTGTGGCCAGTGAGCTGTTCTTTGAGCTGGGTTATGCCGCGACCAGCATAGATGCCATCATTGACAAGGTTGGTGGCTCCAAGCGCAGTATCTATACCGAATTCGGCAACAAAGAGGGTCTGTTCAAGGCTCTGGTAAATGACTGTGCCAGCGAGATGATGGCAGCCATGAGCATTCCGGCTTCAGAGGAGCAAAAGCTGGAACCCTTGATGCGACAGTTGGGGCTGAGGCTGCTGGAACTCTATAGTCGCCCGCAGATGCTGGTGATGTACCGCACAGCCCTGCAGGAGTCCCAACGTTTTCCGGAACTGGGACAACTCTTCTTCGAACAGGGGCCAAAACGGGCAGTGCAACAGCTGGCGCAGTTGCTGGAGGCGGCTGCCAAACGTGGAGAACTCAGGGAGATTGACTGTCATCTGGCAGCTGAACATTTTGTTGGTACTTTGCGCGACAATCTTTATTTCAAAGTGGCTTTGGGACTGAGGCAACCTTTGACCGGCAGTGAGCGTGAAGTCTTGGTGGCTTCGATAGTGGATATTTTCCTTGGTGGTATTCTCAAACATTAGTCGGGACTATTTTGCAAATATCGGCGGCTTATTGCACATTAGGGGTTCTTCAATGGCATCTGAGTTGGAAAGTGCATGCAGCTGTGGCAGATATTGGCGACATTCCTGTTGTTGGGCGCCCTGAGTGGCTGTTCCGGTCGTCCCGATCCTGTTTCCGCTCCGGCTACTGTGGCTAAGCCCCAAGACGGCACAGAGTCCGAAGCCAAGCGCTCTGACCAAGCGCCCCTGTCACAGCAGCAGCTGCTGACGATGCAGCGAGAATGGCATGGGGTTCCCTATCGTTTGGGAGGCATGAGCAAGCGAGGTGTCGACTGTTCGGGCTTTGTCAGCCTGACTTACCGGCGATTGAGCGACATCATGCTGCCGCGCACCGTGGATGAACAGCGCAAGCTGGGGTTCGCGGTCAAGAAAAGTCAGCTCAAGGTGGGCGATCTCCTGTTCTTCAAGACTGGCTGGAGTAGCCGCCATGTGGGGATCTACATAGGCAACAATGAGTTTATGCACGCTTCTACCAGTCAGGGGGTGATGATCTCATCGCTGGATAACAGCTACTGGAAGCAAAAATATTGGCAGGCCAGGCGTCTGCTCTAGTGTCGGGAGAAGGGAGATGGATAGCCTGTTACTCGCCAAAATAGCTACCGCCATTATAGCCGTGGTGGGCCTGTCGCTGGTGGCCGAGCGGGTCAGCCCCAGAGTGGCGGGTATTTTATCCGGCTATCCACTGGGTACGGCTATCGCGCTGTTTTTTATCGGCATTGAATTGGGTGAGCCCTTTGCCGCCGCCAGTGCCACCGCGGCCTTGTCCGGTTTTATCGCTTCGTTGCTGCTGATTTGTGGTTATGCCCTGGGTATTCGTCTCGGCGGCGAGCGGCCACTGCCTTTGGTGGCGCTGCTGGGTTCAGGGCTGGGATTGCTGGCCTTTGGCCTCAGTGGCTATCTTCTGAGTCTGTTGAATCTTAATCTCCTCGGCGGAAGCCTGGCGCTGCTGCTGGCGATAGTGCTTGTGGGCTTGGTGCTTGCCAAAATACCGGACGCCACTGTGGCCAAGCCCGTTCGACTCAGCCCGCTGGTATTGCTGCTTAGGGCTGCGGCGGCCGCCATGATAGTGCTGTTTGTCACGGCGGCAGCCAAACTGTTGACGCCGGCTCAGGCCGGTATTCTGGCCGCTTTCCCCATTACGCTTTATCCTTTTCTGTTGATCATTCATCTGGCCTATGGTGCGCCGCAGGCGCAAACCATTATCAAGCATTATCCCAGAGGCCTGGGGTCGCTCATGTATTATGTGATTGCGGTGAGCTGGCTCTATCCGCTGCTCGGCATTGCCTGGGGAACTGTGCTGGCGTTTGTGGTGGCGACCCTGTATCTGCTGGTATTGAGCGCCTGGCACCGCTTGAGAACCAAGCCTCTTGAGACTCCCGCCCCCGAGACGACAAAATGCTCCCGCTGATGGGGGCAGGAAAGCCTAATTGTGGTATGTTAGGCGCCACTGCAACACAAGCATTTTTGCCAAGGGGAACAGCATGGCCAAAGCCAAAATCGGGATAGTAACCGTTAGTGACCGTGCCAGCGCCGGAGTCTATGAAGACATTTCCGGTAAGGCGATCATAGAGACTCTCAATGCTTATCTCACCAGTGAGTGGGAAAGTGTTTATGAAGTGATCCCGGACGAGAGGGCGGTGATTGAAGCCACCCTCAAGCGGATGGCCGATGAAGACGGCTGTTGTCTGGTGGTGACCACTGGGGGAACAGGGCCGGCCAAGCGCGATGTTACGCCCGAGGCGACCGAAGCCGTGTGCGACCGTATGATGCCTGGCTTTGGCGAGCTGATGCGCGCCGAGTCACTCAAGTTTGTTCCAACGGCGATTCTGTCACGGCAAACCGCCGGGCTGAGAGACGACACCCTGATAGTCAACTTACCGGGTAAGCCCAAGTCGATTCGTGAGTGCCTGGATGCGGTATTCCCGGCGATTCCTTACTGCATAGATTTGATGGAAGGCCCCTTCCTCGAATGCGACGAGACAGTGATCAAGCCGTTTCGTCCCAAGGCGAAATAAGCGCCACCCCGGTTTTTATCCTGCCGATACCCTTGGGTTTCGGGGGGCGGGTTTCGGGGTTTCGGCAATCGAAAGGCAAGCCAACACTGAATCTCGGCTTGCCTTTTCTTTTGCGGCCTTGGGGTTTGGATCAGAGGCCAAACACCACCTTTTCGCTCTTGAGGGAGCGCTCCAGCCCCAGCACCAGGGCTGCGGCTATAGCCAACGTCAGCAAGCTGGATACCAACAGCTGCAGCAGCGGCAACTCCTTACCCTTGATAAAGGCCATCAATGCCTGTTGCTGCCCCGAAACCGGCAACCACTGCAAGGTGTCCGGCGCTATGTCGTAACTGGCGGTCATTGCCAGGGCCAAGGGCACGAACAGCACTATGGTCAGATAGGACTGGGCTTCCTTGAAGGTCTTGGCCAGGAAGGACACAAACAGCTGCATGCTGGCGGCCAGCAGGGCGACCGGCAAGCCTATCAACAGCATCAGGGCGATAAACTCGGCGCTGATACTGATGCTGAAGCCGAGTTCCTGCCAGGGCACCATGGGATAGGCAAACTTGGAGATCAGCAAAATCAGGATCAAGCCCAACATGGCAAACACTGTCACCGCCAGCAGCTTGGAGATCACCAATTGCCTCGGGGTGACAGGGTGACTCAGCAACAGCGCCAATGAGTTGCGTTCACGTTCGCCGGCACTGGTATCTATCGCCAGATTCATCCCGGAAATAAATACCGAGTAGATCATGGTGAAGATGGCGATTCCGAGGATCATTCCGCCCTTGGAGTCTGGCGTGGCCTGATCCTGCAATTGCACCTTAATCGGCTGCATTATCCTGGGATCTATGCCGCGGGCCAGCAGGCGCAGGCTGCCCATTTCGGAGGAGTAACCCTGCAGCGCCCGCTCCAGACGGCGAATCGATTTCTGCAGCTTTTCATCCGAGTTGTCGGCTATCAGGATCACCTCGGCCCTTTCGCCTTTGGCCATCTGCGCCCGATATTGCTCGCTTATCTGCAGTATCAGAGCGCCTGCCTGCTCGCCGCTGTCCTGATTGATCCCCTTCTGGCCGAGATAGCGCACCAGATCCGGCGCCTGTTCGGCGTTGTCTATGCGAATTTGCAGATCATCCGGGCTGGAGAGCTGACCAATCAGCACCACAAACAGACCGCACATGATCAACGGCGTGCCTATGGCATAGTAGAGACCGGCCATCACAGAACGCTTGTCGCGGGCGGCATCCAGCAGTTCTTTGCGAACCAGTGTCAAGAGTCGACTCATCATGCGGCTATCCCCTCATCCGTGCCTATCAGTTGTATAAAGGCATCTTCCAATGACTCCTTACCGGTTTGACGGCATAGATCGGCCGGGCTGCCAACGGCCACCACGCGTCCCTGGGTCATGACTATCACCTTGTCACAGAGAGCGGCTACCTCCTGCATCACATGGCTGGAGAACAACACACAGTGGCCCTGGCGTTTGAGATCCAACAGTAGCTCCCGCAGTACCCGGGTGCTCATCACATCCAGCCCGCGGGTGGGTTCGTCGAGAATAATATTGGTCGGTTGATGCACTATGGCCTGAGCCAGTGCCGTCTTCATCCGCTGTCCCTGGGAAAAGCCCTTGCAGTGGCGGTCGGCAATATCGTCCATCTTGAGTTTGCCGAGCACATCGGCAGTCGCCTGCTTGGCGGCCTTGCTCGGCATGCCGCTGAGTTCGGCGAAGAAACGAATATATTCCCTCGGACTCAGGCGTTCATAGAGGCCGAAGGGATCCGGAAACAACCCCAGTTGCTGCTTGGCCGCCAGTGGATTGCGGCCGACATCTATACCGTCGACTTCGGCTATGCCTTCATCCGGTTTCAGCAGGCCAAACACAGTGCGCAGGCAGGTAGTCTTGCCGGCGCCATTGGGGCCGAGCAGGCCGGTAATCATGCCATCTTCGGCGCTGAAACTCAGGCCATCCAGGGCTTGAACCTTGCCAATACGCTTACTCAGATTGGTCACCTTGATCATTTTGTTCCTCCTGGAATGGCTTCCACTGTGCTGGCGTTGAGATAGAAACTGCGACGCACATCTTTGTTGAGACACTCGCCGTCCAACTTGTCCGGCGCCGTGCCCTTGACCAGCTCGGCGATCAGCTCATTGGCGCAGGACTGGGCGGCAACACCATGGGTGGCATAGGGGGAGATCAAGTGTCTGGCGTTGCTCAACTGAGCCATGGCCAGCTCACCCCAGGAAGGCGGCGTGGCGGGGTCCTTGGCTCCGGAAAGCAACAGAGTGGGGATATCGCTGGCTATCGGCTCGGCAAAGGTGGCCGCCGCGGCCGGGACATTCCAGATAGGGCAGCTTCTGTCCAGGCTGCTGAGCATCTCTTTGCCTATGACGCTGGCCTCTGCCTGTTGGCGCTCGGCGGCGGTCAATCTGGGCCAATCTTCACCGCAAACCACGGCGGCGTGCATGCCCATGGCGATACCTGTGCTATCGACACTGAGAGCCATTAATCCCAGCAGAGGTTGGTATTCCTCCATGGCCGCCCGGTGGATGGCGTAGGGCAGCAGAGCTCTGACCGAGGGGCTGTAGAGCGCCATTCTCAGGCTGCCAAGCAGCTTGCTACGGGTCAGGGTCAGCATGGCGATATCACCGGTTACCGGATGAGGCACCTTCTTCATCACCGCATGTTGCCCCAGGCGCTCGGCCAGCTGGTTCAGTTCCTGACGCAGCTGTGGGTAGGTCTGAGCGCACAAAGCGTCCTGCTCACAATCGCTCAGCAGCAGATCCTGGGCCCGGCCAATGGCGGCACCTATGGCCAGCACACTCTGCTGCATAGGCACGACGCCATCCAGGGTCACTGTCTTGAGTGCCTCGGGATAGTGGCGCATATAGAGCTGAGCCATGCGGCTGCCGTAGGAGATGCCATAAAGGTGCAGCTTCTGATAACCCAGATGCCGGCGAACTGCTTCGAAGTCGTGCAATGCCTGCTCGCTGCCGTATTGGCTGATGTCGGCATCCAACTTACTCAGGCAGTTACGGGTTTCCTGTTCGACATCGAGCGCTTCGTCGTTATAGGCCAGGGTTTGTTCCAGATCCAACGCCGCACACTCAAGGGCGTTGGACTGGCCGGTGCCGCGCTGATCTATCAGCAATATGTCCCGGTTTTGACGCACTTTGCTTAAGATCAGGTTGAAGGTGGCGGCATTTTCGATGGCCGACTGTCCCGGCCCGCCGGCGATGGCCAGTACGGCTTCATTGGGGGCGGTATTCTTGATTGCCGGCAAGACGGCATAGTGGATTGCCAACTGGCGCCCTTCGGGCTTTTGCGGATCCTCCGGTACTCGAATCGTGCCGCAACGCAGACGTTCAGACAGACCATCGACATAACAGCCCGTGCTTTCGGAAGCTGTCTGTGCCTGACTCAGCGGCGTCCAACAAAGCCCCAGTGCCAACAGCAGCATGCTGGTTACGGCAAGCCTGTGGTGCCGGCCAAAGTTCCTTTGCTTCATGCTTGTGTTCCTTTTTGGCATTCCTGCCGGAGTGTGTTAGTTTTATTGGTGTATCAATGTATTAATACAGTGTTTCAAGGCTAATGTTAGAACTATTGCATGTCAACCCCGGCAGCGGCGAACCCATCTACCGTCAATTGAGCGAGCAGATTATCCATCTGATTGTCGGCGGCCAACTGCCCGAGGAAACCGTATTGCCCTCGGTGCGGCAGATGGCTGAGCATCTGGCTGTAAACCCCATGACAGTTTCCAGGGCGGTGAAACAGTTGGTGGAGCAGGGATGGCTGGAGCGGCGACGCGGCCAGGCAACCCGGGTAGCCCAGCGCCGGGCCCATCAGAATTTGTCGGCCGAGGCCATTATAATGCCGCAGCTTGAAGACTTGTTGGCAACGGCGCAGCAATTGGGGTTGTCGCAACAGGGGCTGCAACAGTTGATAGTCAAACATTGGCCCCGAACCAAGGAATAACAGGGAACAAGTATGAAGCAGCCGGCCGGGCGATTATTGCATTTCGCCAAGATTGGACTGTGAGTCTTAGGGAAGGTGCGAATAAGTCCTCGTGGCCTTCTCTTTTGTAGAGAGTGGCTTGCACAGCAATTGGCGTTCAAGGCACCTTCCTTAGCTGCGGTGGCGCGGGTCAGGCTGCTCTTTACCAAGGGCGTTGTTTCATCTTGGCCGCAATAGATTATGGCGTACAGAAGTACTGGAACCCTGATATAACAACTGGTCTGATCTCTATGAGTGGAGCGTGATACTGTACGGAATTAGAGCAAAAGCTCTTATGTTTGCCTGAGCCTTGGGGTAGAATCTCAAAAGCGGAACAGCTGTAAGCTAAAAAGGTAAACCGAGTTATGTCTCTAGAGCAGTACAGAATCACCCATCTCTTGCGCCAGCAGCTTAAAGCGCGCGCAGAGCATATCGCCCTGGAAGGCTTCGAAATGGCTGCGCCTTGGGATAAGGTCAGCTGGAATGAATTTAACCGTATCAGTGCTGCCATTGCCGGAACTCTGATTGCCAATGGCTTTGAGGTTCAGGATCGCGCCGTGATCTTGTCCCACAACTGCCCGCAATGGACCTGTGTCGATGTCGGTGTGATCCGTGCCCGCGGTGTTGTGGTGCCGGTTTACCCTACCTCCACCCTGGAGCAAGCTGCTTATATCATCAATGATGCCGGTGCCAAACTATTGTTTGTGGACAACAAAGCTCAGTATGAACTGGCTTGTGAGTTGGAGTCCTTGTGCCCGACACTGAATTGCGTGGTGGTGTTTGACAAGCAAGTCACCCTCAAGCAGCCCCATCATCAACACCTGGACACCCTGCTAGAGCAAACAGTGCCCGAAGAAGCGCGCACTGAGCTGGCCTCCAGGGAACAGAGCGCCACGCTGGATGATCTGCTGACTCTTATCTATACCTCAGGTACGACCGGCGATCCCAAGGGGGTGATGCTGGATCAGCGTAACTTCGCCTCGGCCATGCGCCAGCATCAACAGAAGATCCCCTTCAGCAGTGACCAGGTGTCACTGGTTTTCCTGCCCCTGAGCCATGTTTACGAGCGGGGTTGGAGCTTCTATGTGCTCAGTCGTGGTGGCCGTAACGTTTATCTTGCCGACACTCAAAGAGTCAAAGAAGCCATCGCCGCCGTGCGTCCTCACACCCTGTGTGTGGTGCCCAGATTCCTGGAGAAGGTATACAGCGCGGTGCAGGACAAAGTTGCCCGAGCCGGAAATGGTCGCCGCAAGTTATTTGCCTGGGCATTGTCAGTGGGCGAGCGCCAGTTTGAGGTTATGCAGGGCCGGGCCAAACCCAGTGCCTGGTTGTCGTTGCAATGGCGCCTGGCCGACAAGTTGGTTTACGGCAAACTCAGAGCCGCTCTCGGTGGTCGCCTGCAGCTGATGCCCTGTGGCGGCGCGGCTTTGGATGCCAAAGTGAGTGCGTTCTTTGCGGCCATTAACCTGCCGGTACTCTGTGGTTACGGTATGACAGAAACCACGGCAACCGTTACCTGCAATACATTGGACAACAGGGTTACAGGTTCCAACGGCCGCTGTATGCCTGAGGTGGAAGTTCGTCTCGGGGCCGAGAATGAGATTTTGGTTCGCGGTGATACCGTGATGCGCGGTTACTTCAACCGTCCCAAGGACACAGCCGAGGCCTTCGAAGATGGCTGGCTCAGGACTGGTGATGCCGGCTACCTGGATGAACAGGGCAATCTGTTTATCACCGACAGGATCAAAGAGCTGATGAAGACCTCCAACGGCAAGTACATTGCGCCGCAGCGGGTTGAAGGCAAGGTGGGTTGCTGTCCCTTTATCGAACAGGTGGCGGTGGTTGCCGATGCCCGTAACTATGTGACTGCGCTAATCGTTCCTGCCTTTGAAGCCCTGGAAGCCTGGGCCAAACAAAAGGGACTCAGTTATGAATCCCCGCTGGAGCTGATACGTCACAGCCATGTGGTGGAGCATTTTGAAGAAAGGCTCAAACACCTGCAACAGGAGCTGGCGGGTTTTGAACAGATCAAGAAGTTTACCCTGCTGCCGGAAGCCTTCTCTATGGAGGCGGGTTTGATTACCCCGACTCTCAAGCTCAGACGCAAGATGATCTATCACAAATATTCCCGCGAAATTAACGCCATGTATGGTGGTTAATTCTGAAAAAGGCTGCCTGGGCAGCCTTTTTTAATAGCATGATTCCTTTAGATTTAATACCGGCTGTTGTAGTATTGGCCCCCAATCTTGGCCGGGTTGCCAAGGTCATTTCTCAAGGAAGCAGTATATGGAACGACTATTCCAACCGGGCTTGCTCACAGGCTTATTTCTCCTTATTTTTTCCCCGCTTTCTTCAGCCTCTGAATTGGCTCACGGTCCGCTGACACTACCGGCAGGAGACAATGAGCAGTTGTCTTTCTTCCGGGATGGCGAGCAGCTGCTGGCCCAGATAAAGGGCGACAATGACAGTGAAACACTGGACAGCTTCCCGGCAGCAACTCAGGTTGTCGCCGTCTTTTATCAGGATCTCGATGGTGATGAGCAGCGGGAAGTCCTGGTGATGCTAAAGAGCGGCTCAGAACTTTTCATCAGGGGATATGGCCGGGACTACAGCAATTGGCAGTGGCTGCAGCGCCTGCAGCCCAGGCTTGACCGGCTGGCTCCTTCCCTCAAACACTTCACAGTGGCCGAAGTGCGCAAACAGTTGAAGCGCTGGCCACCGCAACAATATTTGATGACTTACGATATTGACGCCACTGATGACGCCAACATCAGGGCCTTGCTGCAAGGTACCCTGGAGAGTGACGGGCAACTCTTGGGTTACCGGGATGAAGAGGGGCGGGCAGTGAAGCGCGCCGAACAGGCGTACTCCTATCGGCTCAAGTATCCCGTCAGAATCAAAGAGGGACAGACAGCATTCTTCCTGACAGCCAGCTTCGAGCGGCTCAGCTTTGGTATTGGTGAAGCTGAAGGATTTATGGTGACCGAAGTGGCTTACCAGCGCGATGATATCGAGGGGGAGGCTGGTCGCAGTGGCCCGCTGTTGGGGTTTACTCCTACCGGTGGCACCTGGGGCGGTGTGACACTGAGTGCCTATTACCAGGGCGGTAAGTTGCATGGTAGTTGGGCCAGCTATAGCCCACGTAATGGCCGTATCAACGCCGCCGGTGACTATCGAAATGGCTTGCAGCAGGGCGAGTGGATAGAGGCTGACTTCGATGGTCGTTTTTGGCGGGGGCAGTACGTCGACGGCAAGCAACAGGGCCTGTGGAAGCTGGAATCCGAATATGACGAAACCTTGTCGCTGGGGTTTGCGAACTACAAAGATGGCTTATTGCATGGTGAATACGAGGAGCTTCTGGCCGATTTTGGCAGTGACGCCGAACCCACACCCACAAAAATCTGGCTCAAGGGTGCGTACCTTGACAACAAACGCCATGGCCCCTGGATTGAAGATGGCAACCGGGTGACTTATGACCATGGCTTGAAAGATGGCCTCTGGGTTGAGATGGATGGCGAATCTGAGCTGCGGACCCATTACCATCAAGGTAAGAAACAGGGACTGCGGCAGCGACTGGATAGCAGCGGTAAACTACTGCTGGAAGAAAATTATCTTGCCGATCAGCTTGATGGCCAGAGCCGTTACTTCTATGCCAGTGGCCAGTTGAAAAAGCTGTCGCAGTTCAAGCAGGGTAAGCAAGATGGCCAGCAGCTGTATTTCCATGAAAATGGTCAACTGAGCAGTTTGTATGATTATCAGGCGTACCAAGATAAAGAAGGTCGTTGGTATGAGATCCTTCAGGGAAAGGTTCTGCGATACAGTGAGCAGGGGCAACTGCTGGAGGTGCAGCAGTATCGTGATGCTCGCGCCGAAGGCCGCTGGTATCGCTTCGATAAACAGGGGCAACTGGAGCGCCTGCAAAACTTCAGTCAAGGGCTGGATCAGGGAATGCAGGCCAGCTTCAGCCCCCATGGGATCTCCTCTTTTCGGACCGTAGAAAAAGGGATATCCATAGGCGATGGCTATCGTTTTCACCGCAACGGCCAGTTGCAGGAGATCAACTTCTATTGCGATTATGACGGCGCGGCAACCAGCAATAACCTGTGCGGTTGGCAACACAGCTTCTATGAAGATGGTCAGGATGCTTGCTTCAGACGCCTCAGCTACGGTTATGAACAGGAATATATCTGCTATGACCGTGAGGGACGGCTGCTCAAGAGCCAGGAGCTGACGGCGGCCAACAAGATGGTTGAACGCCGTTACATCAATGGCAAGCTCCATAAGGAGGAGCCGAGGATCTCTGTATACAACCGGATGATCAATGGCGAACAGGTTTACAACTTCAATGGTGCCCGTTTCGATGGCGTGGTCATAGGCATCTATCACGATGGCCGCTATGAAACCCTGTATCGGGACGGCAAGAAAATTTGCGGCAAACAGTTTGATCCTCAAGGTAAGCTGAGGGCCGGCAAAGACAAGTGCGAGTTTTAATCAACAATAATAACAATAGGATACCCTATGGAAGCGTTAAGCCTGGATATTCAACCCAGATTCAATGAAACCGATGGCCTGGGCCATATCAATAACACTGTGCTCCCCGTGTGGTTTGAAGCCGCCAGAGAGCCTGTGTTCGAAATCTTCAACCCAGGTCTGGATCTGACCAACTGGAACCTGATAGTGGCCGGATTCACCATCGCCTTTAAGGCGCCCACCTATTACGGTAAGACAGTCAGAGTATTGACCTCGGTCAGCCGCATAGGCAACAGCTCGTTCGAAGTATTGCAGCAGAGTTGGCAGGGAGAGCTGCTTACCGCCGAAGCCAAGACCACCCTGGTGCACTACGACTACAGCTGTGAGCAGAGTCGACCTATTCCTGATGAGATCCGCCAGCGTCTGCAGCCTTTGCTGCGGGAGTGAGTCGGCGTTTTCCAAGTACAGATTAAGCCAGCGTCTTCTACGTTGGCCTATTCTGGCTGCGGTATTGGTGTGGTGTCTGGTCAAAGAGTCCTTTGAAGGCACAAGTAAGGCAGCGTCGGACTGATACCCCGGATGAGATCCGTCAGCGTCTGCAGCCTTTGCTGCGGGAGTGAACCAGCACTTTTCGAGCTCAGCCACTATTGCCATTAGGCCAGCGTCTTCTACGTTGGCCTATTCTGGCTGCGGTATTGGTGTGGTGTCTGGTCAAAGAGTCCTTTGAAGGCACAGATAAAGGCAGAATCGGACTGATAGCCCGCCTGAAATGCCACCTGTTGCACTGTTTCACCTTGCTCCAACTGCGTCAGCGAACTCAGCAAACGTAGGTGCTGGCGCCAGAGTGGATAGCTGCAACCCAGCTCCCGGGCAAACAGCCGGGAAAGAGTGCGCTCGGACGCGCCCACCCGCTCGGCCCATTGGGCCAGAGTCATTTCCAATGCCGGTCTGGCAACTTGTTCATCAAAAATCCGCAGCAGACGTTTGTCTTTTGGCAGCAGTAACCCCAAACGATAGGGCGCCGCCTGGATCACCTCATCCTTGAGAACCACCAATAACCTCAACCTTGCGTCTGAGGCTTGCGGGCTGGGTGCTTGTGTCAGATGCAGCAGCAATTCCCTTAGAAAGGGAGATACTGCCAAGGGTTTGGCCTGAGTGGGAAAGCCCTGGCTATATGCGGGATCCAGGTAGAGACCGATGAACTGGGTATCCACCAGGACTCTGGACTCATGTTCCTGGGTTGCCGGAATAAACAGGGCGCCGTTATGGGGCAGTATAAAGCGGGTATCCCTGACCTGAGTCTGTAACAGGCCGCTTGCCGGAAACACCAACTGATGCCAGTTGTGGCAGTGCCAGCTATCGACATGCCCTCTGGGCATCCACAGCACTTTGCTGAGCACCCGGGCGTCGGGATAAGCCGCTATCAGCCCATTGGCATCGAACCGTGCTTCTGAAGCTAGGGTATCTGTTGGGGAAATAGCTTGGCGGTTTGGCAATGTTATCTGTCTTTATGTCGATATCTATCGGTTTGCTGTCAAGGCTAACATGACGGCCAACTGAACAACAAACGCGGGAGCGACAGGTGAAGGTACATTTTATTCAACATGAGTCTTTCGAAGGGCCGGGGGTTTTGGCGAACTGGTGTCGCGCGCGCGGCTATGAAGCCAGCTATACCCGCCTCTGGCTTGGTGAATCCTTGCCGCAGAGCCTCCAAGGCGTAGGTTTATTGGTTGTGCTCGGAGGCCCACAGTCACCGGCAACCGGCATTGCCGAGTGCCACTATTTTGATGCCCGGGCGGAACAGGCCTTGATAGCCAGAGCCATTGCCGGGCAGGTGGCTGTGTTGGGTATCTGTTTGGGAGCACAGCTGATTGGCGAGGCGCTCGGTGCTTCTTTCGAACCCAGCCCAGAGGTTGAGATAGGCTTCTTTCCCGTGACCTTAACCGCGGCCGGCAGGGTGCATCCAGGCCTGGAAAGCTTCGGCGACAGTGTCACTCTGGGGCATTGGCACCATGATATGCCTGGGCTGACGGCCGATAGCAAGGTGTTGGCATTCAGTGAGGTATGTCCGAGGCAGATAGTGGAATATGGTGCCAGAGTGTACGGCTTTCAGTGCCATCTGGAATTTGACGCCGAGGCGATAGAGGCGCTTATCAGTCACAGTGCCGCCGAGTTTAGTCAGCCCCATCCTTGGGTGCAGCCACCTGATGTACTGCGCCAGGCCGAGACTCAGGAGATGAATGTCTTGCTATGGCAATTTCTGGACTGGCTGGTGCGCTGAAGCGGGCAGCATAGACAGCCTAAAAGGCGTGCCCATGCTGCCTGGCGTCTATGTGGCCCATAGCCTATATAGCCCGCCAAACCCCTTGCCTTACCCAAATCGGCGGCGGTTAGGCAAGCTCTGCCATGGCGTCTCTGACCCGGCGGGAGTCATCGTTGGCCAGTGCCGAGAGCAACTCGGCCGCGTCGGGATAGTCGCCTTCCAAACAATCGATCAGCTCGATTTTCTCATTGACAGTCAACTGAGTAATAAGGGGCGTCAGCGTGCCGTTTCTCAGTTGAGCGACTAGCCAGTCACAGGGAGCTTCATATTCCCCCTTGCCGAGGCAAAAACGCAGCAGTTTCATCGGCTCAAGCCGCAGCGGCTCCAAGGTTTGCAGCAGCCAGCTCAGCGCGGCTTCCTGCAGCTCATCGCTGTCCTGGTATCTCCTGTCTATGTATCGTGCCGCTGGCCAGTCGCCGCGGCGCACCTTGTCGGCCATAAAGGCCCGCAATAGCTGCTCATCGAACAGTTCAAATCCCAATTGGTAGCCAAGCAGGAGTTGCAGCAGTCGCTGCCGGGTTGGGGTGGGAAGCAGCCACAGGCACTGCTTGAGATCATAACGCTCGAAGGATGAGTAGATACTCAGCTCATCAAGGGCGAACAGGCGTTGCAGGCAGGCTTGCATGGCTGCCAGCGGCAATTCACCACTCAGGTATGCTTGCAGTCGAGCATTGACCAAGGCGACCCTGGCATCGACCGAGTACAGGGCCTTGAATGCCGCCAAGATCTCCTCGGCGCTGACACTCTCGTCAAACAACAGCACCTCGCCCGGAACACCTTGGGGCAAGCCCTCCGGCGGTATCGCTTGGGTCAGCAATAATGCTTGTAACTCTTCACCCTGACGCCGAAGCAGGCTGACGTTGAGCCAGTCCCATCTGTCATCTTTGGCCTGCTCGCAAACCACAAGTTGCGGCGCGGCAACCACAGGCTGCTTTATGCCCCGCTCCAGCAACTCGCAGCGGCCATCAAAGTCTTGAGCCAGTATCCGCTGCCAACTCTTGAGGTTGTCGCGAATAAAATACTCGAGGCAGAGTGAGCACTCCCGCTGCAGCTCGGGGTGTTGGATAAAGCCTTGTCCGGGAAATTGCAGCTCCAGCAGTTCGAAGGCATTGAGCTTCTCTCTATCCGGCAGTCGTCTCAGTGCCTGTAGCAGTGAATCTGCCTGGCTCGATGAGGCCTGGGCCAACTGGCTCAGCTGCGCTACCGCGCGCAGGGTGTTGGCGCCATCGCCGCTGCTCAGCGACAGTTGGAAGTCAAACACTGTCAGCAGGGCTTCACTGACGCCGAGTGATTGCATGCTGCTGACAAAGCCCTGGCGCTCGGTATCAGAGTCAAACTCAGGGTCGAAATTATCGTCACTGTAAGGCATGGCGGCATAATGCAAGAGCTTGAGTGGCGCCAGTTCCAGCAGCCATTGCCATAGGCGCCGGGCCAGTATGAGAGCCGGTGCTTGCGGCTCATTTGGCTGAGCCGAGGAGTGAGTGAAAGCCTGCTGCGAGGCCAGCAGGAAATAGCACAGCATGGCACCGCGGCGAAAACCGTCTTGTTTGTCGAACAATAGGTATTTGGGCTGGAAGTCACTGATGGGTTCCAGGGTCAATTGGCGGCCAACATCATCACGCCCTCTTCGATAGAGCTGGTCTTGTGCCAGTTGCAGCGCCTCAAGCTCACAAAGAGAGGGGTCGGGCCGACAGATAAACGCCTTGAGCGGCTTGGCATCGTCTGCGGCCTGTTTGAGCACTTGCCCGGCAAGCTGTTCCCATGGGCTATTAGCGTTTAATCTCTCGCTCAGCGCCCGGCTGGTGGCGTCATGGCACCCGGCCAGACAGTCCTGTTGCCAAAGGAAGGCCAGCAACACATAGTGGCCGAGTTCCATCTGGCTCAGCGGCCAGTTATCCGGGTTGGCAAGCTGCCGGTGTTGCCGGAACAAGGCCAGGGTCTTGTTCAACAAGGGGCGGTTGTAGACCTGGCGTTTGTCGTTCCATTGCTGCAACAGTTTAGCCAGTTGCGCCTCGAGCAGCGCCTGCTCACTGGTGTCACTGAGGTTGCCGTAGCGCTGCAGATATTGGCCGTCATCGAGCAGTTCTTCATCGTCGACCAGGTTTTCGCGGATCTCTTCCTGCTCGGGTTTGCCAAGCCAGGCGAACCAGATATCCAGCAGGCGTAAATACTGCTGTTGCCTTTGCTGCAGACTCTTTGATGGCAAAATATCGGCAAAGGCTTCGACATCTTCTTGATCACCATAGAGCAGTTCATAACGGCTATCGCTGAGAATACTGCTCAGCTCTTCGGCAATATGCCGATTGGATTCTGCCGTAACGCAGTAGTCGACTATGTAGTGATAGAGCCCCAGGGCTTTGGCCTTACAAGCGGGAATTAATGCTATTGGTTGCTGAGCCGCCAGCGCCTGGGATTGGCTGCCATCATGCAGATATTGCCACAATGCCGCGCCTTGGGGTTGCGCCAGTGCCAATGGCTTTAACAGACGCAGCAGCTTGCCCGGCCGCTCATCGTCCTCATCCTGATAGCTGCTCTCTTGTTCATCTGCGTCGGTTTCGGCGCTCCCGGTTATGCCGCATCTGTAACAGGCCAGCGCGCCACTGGCCTGGCTCTCTATGGCGGCGCGCAGGTCGCTTATCTCCTCTTCGAGACTGGCGCGGATAAACTGGCTCTCAAGCAGGGTATCCAGCCCCTCGCTCTGTTCAACTTCAAACCAGGCAAACTCAATCGGGTACATGCTGACAAAGAAATGCAGCACGGCATCGACTCTGCCGAGTGGGCGGTCTTCGGCGGCGAGCAGTTTCGGGCTATTGAGTAAACGCTCGCTCAACAGCTGTTTGAATAGAGGATATTGCTGTGGATTTTGCTTGAGGAAGTCGGCCAGTGGCTGATGACTCTGAATGCCGGTTTCGCCGCTGTAGAAGAAGCCCTGGCGCAAGTGGTCGCTGTCGCACCAGACAAAGGCCCGCAGCATATCCGGGCTCCAGCCATTGAGTTCGAGCAGCCGTGCCATATATTGCTCATAGCCATTGCTGTAGACATTGTCCCAGGCGGGGATAAGAAAGCGTGCCAATAGCCAGGCCAGTTCGGGCATGCGCCGGGCCAGCAGAAACAGGGCCTCGACACCGAAAATGCGGCTGTCGTCCAGCCACATGCGCTGCAGATCATTGTGCCTGCGGGCGAAGTCTATCATGACCTCGGCGGTGGCCAGCAGTTCGGGTGCCAGGCGAGAGTGTTGCATGGTAATGGCGAACAGCAAGGGTTCAGAGAGATAGAGGTCACACTCATCGCTGATGAGTGGCGGCAGCGTGAATACTTCGCCATCCGGGCCCAGACTCAGGGCTTCCTGCAGCAGGCTGCGCAGTGCTGAATCTTGCAGGTCATCGATTTGCAGGCGGCGGTTGCCGCTGTCTGTCACGGCGACAAATTCGATATCGAACATGCCCTGGCGCAGAATAGTACCTTGCTGCAGTTGTTGCCGGTATTGCGCCAGTGCCTGGCTGATGGAGAGGGGATCCCGGGGATCCAGCGGGATAAGGGTGTGCTTTTTAAATGACTGCATCTTCCTGACTCAGTAACTGCGAAGGCCAAAGGCCTTTAAACGAGGCGGGATGATAACAAAAGTTGTTGTGGATGCGGCTACGCAAGCGTGAAAACCTGCGCTGAGTCACCGCTGTTTGCCGAATATTAACGGGTGGCGGCCAAGGCCTGACGTTCTGTTTGCTTTTGCTGTTTATAGTCCAGTGCTTCTTGGGGAACCGGACTGACTTTGCCGGTTTCCAGCCACTTCTTCAGGCGGCCGGCATCGGCCAAATGGGTCAGCTTGCCGAAGGCATCCAGTACCACAAAGGCGACTTCCCGCTTGGCCATTTGGGTCAGCATAACCAGACAGTGGCCGGCGTCATCGGTATAACCCGTCTTGGTGAGGTGGATCTGCCAGTTTTTCTTGTTCACCAGGCGATTGGTGTTGTAAAACGCCAGGTTATATCTTGGCTTACGAAACATGACGCTACGGTTGGGGACCGAACTCAGTTCGCCGATCAGAGGGTATTTCCTGGCTTCACGCAGCAGTTTGACCAGGTCTCTGGCGCTGGAGACATTCTGCTCCGACAGCCCTGTGGGTTCGACAAAGCGGCTGTCAGTCATCCCCAGTTCTGCCGCCTTGGCATTCATCGCTTTGATAAAGGCCTGGTAGCCGCCGGGGTAGTGATGTGCCAGGGTCGCGGCGGCGCGATTTTCCGAAGACATCAACGCCAGCGCCAGTGCTTCTTTGCGTTTCAACTCACTGCCGATACGGATACGGGACACCACGTTTTGCATGATATCGGCCTGACTGACATCCACGGCAATCCGCTCGTTGAGCGGCAACTTGGCATCCAGTGTCACCAGCGCCGTCATCAACTTGGTTATCGAGGCTATGGGCTGTACCTGCTGTGGGTTGTCCTCATAGAGGACCTCGCCGGTTTCCAGATCCACTAGCATGGCGCTGGCCGAGGCCAGCTGTTGCAGCTCGGCCCTGGCCGGT
Organism: Shewanella algae; assembly: GCF_009183365.2. Taxonomy (NCBI): domain Bacteria; kingdom Pseudomonadati; phylum Pseudomonadota; class Gammaproteobacteria; order Alteromonadales; family Shewanellaceae; genus Shewanella; species Shewanella algae. Next base: position 4,793,198 of record NZ_CP068230.1, on the reverse strand, counting down.
AATTTTTGCGCCGCCCAAACCGGCAGACAGCAGCACAGCAATATTATTAAGCTGGTAAGTCTTCGCATTACCTTAATCTTCCCGCAATCATTTCTCGTAGGACTTTAGTATAAGTTTAAGGTGAATTACAACGATTTACTCCATGCCAATAATGCCCGTTTATCCCAACTGACCGGCGACCATAATGTCTTTGTTTTCAGAAATCTCATTGTAAGACAACACATTAAGACCTCTTGAAAATGCCAGAGCATAACGGCCCAGCAGCGGGCGCAACTGAGGCGGCACCAGTAGGATAGGGTGATGTCCGGCGGCCTTGGCCTCGGCCAACAGCTGGGGCATTTTTTGCTGCAGCTGCGCCAGCAACTGTGGATCCACAGGGAAACCATCCAGTGACACGCTGCCTTGCTGCTGGGCGGTGCTCAGGGCACTCATCAGTTGTCGCTCAAGCTCTGGGGTCAGGGTCATCACCTTGAGCTGAGGCACATCTCCACAGATGGCCTGTACTATCGCCTGCCTTAGCGCGCAGCGAACATCTGCCGCCAACAGCACGGGATCTTTGCTGTTTTCACTGCAATCCAGCAGTGTGGTGCCTATGGTCAATATATCCCGCAAAGAAACCTGTTCCCTGAGCAGTAGCCGGTAGACCTTGAGCTGTTGAATCGGCGACAGCGCCTGGCTCAGTGACTCGGCCAGCTTGGGGGCCTGGCGCGCCAGTCGTTCATTGAGTGAAATCACATCATCGTGCTGCAATAGCTCGGCCATTCGCTCCCGCAGCAACTTAGCGACATGGGTGGCGATCACAGTGGCGTTGTCCACGACGGAATAGCCCAGGTTCAGCGCATTGGCTTTCTTTTCCTGCTCTATCCAGACCGCCTCCATGTTATAGGCAGGATCCCGGGTGATGATGCCGTCCAGCTCACCAAAAACATTGCTGCTGCGAATCGCCAGCAGTCGCTCTGGGTCCAGTTCTGCCGTGGCCACCAAGGTACCCATTATGCAGATTTGGTAGTGAGTGGGGCTCAGCGCCAGGTTATCCCTGACCCTGACTTCCGGCAGCAGATAGCCCGCCTGTTCCGACAGAGTGCGGCGAATTCCGGTCAGGCGTTTCATCAGTTCGGCGCCGCGCTCTTTTTCCACCAGAGACACCAGGCGATAACCCAGCTTGACCTCTATCGCATCGACATAGGGCAGGCTGTCCCAGCTGGGCGCTTGAGGTTCGCTCAGGGCCTCGCCGGCCTGTTTGGCCTGTGGCGGTGGCATGATTACCGGCTTGGTGCGGTACTGTCTGTAGGCGACAAACCCCAGCAACAACGCGGCACTGAGGAATACCCAAGTGGGCATGCCGGGTACCAGACCCATGATCAACATCACCAGCGCCGCAGTCGCCAGGGTTTTGGGATTGGCCAGCAGTTGTTCGTTGAACTGGGCCGGCATCTCTTCGGCATCTGAAACCCGGGTGACTACAATCGCCGCAGCAGTTGCCAGCAGCAGCGATGGGATCTGCGCCACCAGACCGTCACCTATGGTCAAGAGTGCATAGGTCTTGAACGCCTCTGTGCCGCTGAGATCATGCATAAAGATGCCGATACAGATACCGCCTATGATGTTGATTGCCAGGATCAACAAGCCGGCAATGGCATCGCCGCGAACAAACTTGGAAGCACCGTCCATAGAGCCATAAAAGTCAGCTTCCGCGGCGACTTCTTTACGCCGCTCCCGCGCCTGATCCTGGGTCAGCAAACCGGCATTGAGATCGGCATCTATCGCCATTTGCTTGCCGGGAAGCGCATCCAGGGTAAAGCGGGCCGATACTTCGGAGATCCGCTCGCCACCCTTGGTAATCACCACAAAGTTGATGATCATCAGGATCAGGAACACTACGGCGCCAACCACATAGTTGCCGCCGATCACCACTTCACCGAACGCCTGGATCACCTTACCGGCGGCATCACCGCCTTCATGGCCGCGGATCAGCACCACCCGGGTCGATGCCACGTTCAGTGTGAGTCGCAGCAGGGTCGCCAGCAACAAGAGGGTCGGGAAAATGGAAAAGTCCAGCGGCCGCCGAATCGACACACTCACCAGCAACACCATGATGGCCAGTACTATGTTGAAGGTGAACATCACATCCAGCAGCCAAGGCGGCAGCGGCAGAATGATCATCGCCATCAGGGTCAGTAGCAGCAATGGCACCATGGCATGGGACTTATTGGCGGTAAGTAATCGCAGCCAGTTCATTGGGTTATCCTTTAGTCATGTCGCAAGTGGGGTGGAATATGAAATTCCGGCAGCGGTGCCGGCATGGGTTTGCGTCCGGCCCGGGCCGCCTGGATCTGCAAGACGTAATTGAGTACATGGGCCACGGCCTTGAACAGCGCCGCGGGGATCTGTTGCTCCACTGCCGTCGAGTGGAAGATGGCGCGGGTCAACGGCGGGATCCTGAGGATTTCGACGCCGTGCTGCTTGGCAATCTGTTGCATATAGAGGGCGACTTCATCGCGGCCCTTACAGAGAACGAAGGGGGCCTCGGCCCTGGCTGGGTCATACTTGAGTGCCACGGCATAGTGGCTGGGGTTGACCATCAACACATCGGCCTGAGGTACGGCGACTGAAGCGCGGGAACGGGCAAACTGTTGTTGCAGTTGGCGTATTCTGGCCTTGATTTCCGGCTTACCCTCCATCTGTTTATGTTCATCCTTGACCTCCTGCTTACTCATCCTCAGCTCTTTGTAGTGCTGCCAGAGTTGGTAGGGCACATCGACCAAGGCTATCACCAGCATTCCCAGTCCCAGATAGAGGATGTAGTCACTGAGCAGTTGCAGCCCTGTGCTGGCACCCTGCAGCAGATCCTGCTGACTCAGGTAGAGCAAGTGATCAAAATCATGCTTTAAAAACAGCAGCATGATCCCGATAAGCAAGCTGACTTTCAGGCAAGATTTCCCCAGCTCTACCAGGGAGCGGGTGCCACACATGCGCTTGAGACCGCTCAAGGGGGCGATACGACTCCACTTGAAGCCCGCATTGCCTAGGTTGAAGACATGGCCACCGGGCAAGCCGCCCACTATGGCGGCCAGCAGCAGTATCATCAGAAACAGCGGTCCCAGCAGCTCGAGTATCCCCAGCAGCGCAGCAGCCAAGTGACTCTGCATCATTCCCGGGGTATCCAGGTTTTCGCGGCTGACCAGCATATGCAGCTCAGTCTGTTGCATCAGCTGCTGCGCCAGCCAATCGCCGCTGTTGCTCAGCAGCAGGGAACCGGCAATCATCAGCACACAGGCGCCGAGATCCTTCGAGCGCGGGGTTTGGCCTTTCTCTCTGGCCTTGCGCAGCTTGTGACTACTGGCCTTTTCGGTTTTATCCTGGGAGGATGATTGACTCATTGGCTCCCTCCCAAAAACTGATGCATGGCAAACAGGGCGTCGAGGCAAAAGTTGCTATACCTGTCCGGCAGGGTCGAGAACGACAGCAGGACACAGACAAGCCCCATGATCATGGTCATGGGAAAACCCAGGGCAAAGATATTCAAAGAGGGTGCCGAGCGGCTGAGCACCCCGAATGTCAGGTTGACCACCAACATCGCCATTACCGCCGGCAGCGCCAGCATCAAGGCGGCGGCAAACATCCAGCCAAACTGGCCGATGAGTTGCATCAAGGGCAGGTCGAACAGGCCGTTGCCTATGGGCCAGAGGCGGAAGCTGTCCACTATGACGCCGATGGCAACCAAGTGCCCGTCCAACGCCAGAAACAGCAGGGTGCCGTACATTACCAGCATCTGCCCTAGCAGAGGTTGGCTACTGCTGCTGCCGGGGTCGTTGGCCAGCGCCATGGAGAGCCCCATCTGCATCGACAAAATGGTACTCAGCAGGCTGAGGATATGCAGCATGATGCTGAGAAACAGTCCCAGCATCATGCCCAGCAGCAGTTGTTCCAGCGCCAGCAATACTGCCCTGAATGAGAGTGCGTCGAGGACGGGAACCGCCGGTAGTATCGGAATGATCAGCGCCGCCAGCAGCAGTGCCAACAATACTCTAATCAATACGGGGACATGGATATGGCCGAGGAAAGGCATCACCAGAAAAGCCCCCAGAAGACGACTGAAAGGCCACCAGAAAGAGCCGAGCAGTTGCTGCAGATAGTCTGTCGTCAGGCTCAGCATTTTAGCCAATCACATGGGGGATAGAGAGGAACAGCTGGTTGAACAGATCGAGCAGCTTCTGCACCAGCCACTGGCCGGCGAACAGCACCATTAGCAGAGTCAGTACCAACTTGGGCAGAAAGCTCAGGGTCTGCTCATTGACCTGAGTGGCGGCCTGAAAGATGGCGATCAACAGACCCAGCAATAGGCCCGGGCTGATCAACACCAATACCATCAATACCGCAAGGTAGATGGCATCGGAGAAGAAGCTTGTCAGTTCACTCAGCTCCATGGCGCTATCCGAAGCTGGCCGTCAGGGTGCTGACAGTCATAGACCAGCCATCGGCCAACACGAAGATTAACAACTTGAATGGCAAGGAGATAATCAGCGGCGACAGCATCATCATCCCCATGGACATCAACACGCTGGCCACCACGAGATCTATCACCAAAAAGGGCAGATACAGCAGGAAACCAATCTGAAAGGCGGTTTTCAGCTCCGACAGCACATAGGCCGGCAGGATCACAAAGAAGGGGATCTGCTCCTGGGTCAGGGTCAAGGGTTCCTGGGCGATTTTCAGCATCTGCTCCAGGTCGGTTTCCCGGGTCTGCGCCAGCATAAAATGCCTCAGCGGCTGCTCGGCAATCGCAATCGCCTGCGGCAGCTCTATCTGCCCCTGATCATAGGGAAGGTAGGCCTTTTGATAGATCTCCTTGCCCACGGGTTGCATGATAAACATGCTGAGTACCAGGGCGATACCTATCAATACTTTGTTGGGCGGGCTCTGTTGCAAACCCAAGGCCTGACGCAAAATTACCAGTACTATGATGATACGGGTGAAACTGGTCATCATCAGCAGCATGGCGGGTAACAGGCTCATCACTGTCATCATCGCCAGAATTTCCAGCTTGATGTTGACCTTTTGTGCCTGTTGACCGTCGTCTAGGGTGAAGAGTGTCATGCCATCGGCGGCAGACACGGGAAGGGCCAGCAGTGACAGCAGCAATAAACCGAGCAGGAATAGGCCGCTATTCTTTGACCAAGGTTGCGCCACTGGCAACGACCTCCAGCAGCCGCACACCGTAACGACCATTGACTTCAACCACTTCGCCGCGTCCGAGCAGGGCGCCATTGACCCGGATATCCAAAGGCTCACCCACCATGCGATCCAGGGCGATAACATCCCCCTGTCCCATATGGGTGAGTTCGCCGAGTGTCATCTCAGTACTGGCCAGTTCCAGAGTGACCTGCACAGGCAACTGCTTGAAGAAGCTCATATCCCGGGAGGGCTTTACCTGTACCGAGGTCAACGGCTCTTCGAGCAGTTCATTGTCGAGTAAAAAATCATCACTCAGCGATGTTTGTCCATCCACTTTGATCATCCTCATTTTGTTGGAAAGCATCTTGATTCAGGCGAGCGACCAACTTGCCTTGGTGGCTGTGTACCGAGCCGTAGAACAAAGTCAGCCCTCCCAGTGAAATCGGGCAGCGTTGATGCAGATTCAGTGGAATGATTTCCCCGGGCTGCAGTTCGGCCAGAGCTTGTACCGGCATGGGTTGCCAGCCCAGCTCCAGCTTGAGCTTGACCGGGATCTGGGTCAGTTGTTGTTCCAGTGCCTGTTCGAGATTGTCGGCTTGTTGATATTGGGGGGCAGCCTGACCGATACGTCCCAGCAGTTCGTCTGTCATGGCAAACAACATAGGACTGGTGTAATGGCTGTCCGGAAAGCTCATCGACCAAAGGGCCGCGACCCTGTATTCAGTCTCGGCACCGGACAGTTCTATCTGCAGTTCGTCCGGCTTGATGGGATCAAAGGGCATGCTTTCCAGCACCGCCTGCATCAGTTTGAGCCCCAAGCGAAATTCCGACTGAGTCGGCGCTCCCAGCGGCGAGTACAGCTTGCCGGATTGACCGCCATAGTAGCTGCTGGCCAGCTGTTCGAGGGTACAGCGATCAATTCGCAATAAACCCAATAGCTTGCGTTGATATTTAAAGGCAAACCAATGATGTTTATTACAACTTTTCAGCAGAGTTTCACCGGGCGTTAATTCGGTACGAATCAATGCCGGAAGTCCCTGTCTTGTCAATGGTTTGAGTATTTGATTTAGCGCTTGTAATAATCCTTGATTACAGTTATCCAACTGTCCGAATAAACGACTACGGGCTAATTTTTCTCGAATTAGAGCAATCGGCCTACAATCATGAGTCTGATCTGATTTTATTAGCTCTGCCCGTGCAGTTATCTTCATTCCATTATTACCGTGCAGTTATTTTCATTAAACCATTACCGCGCAGTCGCCGTTCGCAACAATACAGCTACAAAATAAGTTAATTTTTTGATAAAAAATAACCAATGACATATTAGACGTAGGGGGCAGAATATTATCAAAGTCTGGGCATCATACAAGCTGAAAAGTGTGTATTTATTCAGTGTCAAAAAATGGTTACAAGACAAAAAATTGACACATTGATGTTAATCAAAAAAAGCGCTTTGTAATTTGACAGGATACATTTGTATGAGCTATTTTCGCCGTCAATTTTCTCGATAGAAAAATGATTGTTTAATATTCTAAGAGATTTTTAACTGTTTTAAGGTTAATCGAATTGGCTATATTAATAGCGATTAAAATAGCGCCTACCTCTGGGTTTTAGGTGCTTGGAGTATATTTAGTTCAATTCGAATTCATCGCTGAAATTAAGGGTAATAACAAAGGAATTTACATTGTAATTATTCCATCTATTTATCCTTCACTAACTGGAATTTACTGTGTTGAAGCCTTTGACCCTAGCCCTGTGTTTCTTGCTGTTCAGCGCTATCAGTTTCGCAGAACCCATCACGCAGACGGTGACCTACAGAGTGGCCGCGGACGATGATGCCTGGCAACTGAGTAGCAGCCCCTTTGGTTGCCGGCTCAGCGTTGCTGTTGCCGGAGCCGGCTTACTGCAGCTGGAACTACTGCCAGGGCAACATTCCAACTTGTCCCTGATCTCCTCCTGGCTCAATCAAGCCCACAGCGTAAACGCCAGCGTTGGCTATCCGGCATGGGGCGAGGGATTTCCGGGCAAGGTGCAGAGCCGGCAGATGCAATGGCAAACAGGAAAGGCCAGCCTGAGAAGCGGGGAACTGGGCGTCTTTATCAAGGGGCTGGAGCAGGGATGGCGCTGGACATTTGAACTTGGACAAAGTGATGGATTCCTGCTTGAGGTCGATACCCTCAGTGCCCGAAGCCAGTTACAACCCTTGCGCCAGTGCCGCCAACAACTGCTCCCACAAGATTATGACTATGTTCATGATTTATCTATTTTTTACCCCTCAGGAATCGCTGGAATGGATTCGTCCATGCAGGCCGATATTCAAGCCGTGGCCCGTTATGTGGCGGTGGATCGCAACATCAAAAAAATCCTGATCGATGGTCACGCAGACGACGGCAGCTCCAGGCTGGCGGATCTGGTATTGAGCAAAGACAGAGTGGAAAACGTGGTGGCGGCTCTGGTGGAGCTGGGGGTGAAACGGCAGATGATAGAAGCCAGACATCATGGCAATCGTCAGCCCTATTCCAAGGAACAGTCCGAAGTGAATCGTAGAGTACGGATTCGACTGGTCAAAGCGGTATGAGGATAGAGTCTTGAAAAACTACAGCGTGGTTGGCTGCAAGGGGCTGGTCAGTACTCAGACAGCCCAGCTCATGGAACAGGAAGGGTTTAATATCATTGAAGGGATCAGCAGCTGGCTGGCGCTGGTCGATGTTTCTGCCTGCAGCCCCGAGCAGGTAGCCGGACGTCTGCATCGACAGCGGGCCCACAATTTGGTGGCGTTGCTGCAACCTGAGCAGACTGAGCTGGCGGTCAAGGCCATGCAGGCCGGGGCTCAGGACTACCTGCTGCTGCCCCTGGATGAAAGCCAACTGATCAAGCTGCTGTTTCGCCTGAGGCAGATGGAGCAGGAAGACAGCGAATTGGTGGTGGCTTCTCCCCTGAGTCGGCAGCTGTTGATGCTAGCCCACAGAACCGCCAAGGCGGATACCACAGTTTTGCTCACCGGCGAGAGTGGTACCGGCAAAGAGCCGCTGGCACATTTCATTCATCGCCATTCCAGTCGCAGAGAGCAGCCCTTCGTGGCGGTGAACTGCGCCGCCATTCCTGAGCAGATACTCGAGTCGGTACTATTTGGCCATGTTAAAGGTGCCTTTACCGGGGCCAGCGCAGATCAACCGGGCAAATTCGAGTTGGCAGAAGGTGGCACTCTGTTGTTGGATGAAATAGCGGAACTGCCTTTATCTTTGCAGGCAAAACTCTTGCGGGTATTGCAGGAGAGAGAAGTCGAAAGAGTCGGCGGTCATAAAATCATTCCTTTGAACATACGCGTTATTGCAGCTACCAACAAAAATTTAAAAGAAGCTGTATCTCAAGGCCGATTCCGGGAAGATCTTTATTATCGTTTGGATGTGTTGACACTGGAATTAAAACCCCTTAGGGAAAGGGCGGAAGATATTATTCCGCTTGCGGAACATTTTATTCAGCTTTATGGCTATTTGACCAATGGTCAAGAATGTTATTTAAGCGATGCGGCTAAAAATTCGCTAATTAATTATAACTGGCCTGGTAATGTCAGAGAGCTGGAAAATGTCATTCAGCGGGCATTGGTTATGCGTCATGGCACTATTTTACAGGTTGTCGATTTAGGCATCAGGCTGCCGGAAAATATTGCAAGTGTAAATTCCATTCCGGAACCTTCCAATGGGCTTAAAGCCTCCAAGAAACATGCAGAGTTCCAATATGTGATTGAGATTTTGAAGCGTTTTGGCGGTCACCGCAGTCGCAGTGCCGATGCTTTGGGAATGACCACCCGGGCACTGCGCTACAAGCTGGTACAGATGCGGGATGCGGGCATAGATATCGACAGCCTTTTAGCCAAGGCCAAGGCCGCCTGAATGGCTGACAACAGAGAATGGCAGCAATGAGCAACAATAGTATTTCCGCCGGTTTTAACAATATCCAGCAAACACTGGCTATCCACAAGGAGATTGCCCAGGGCGCAATCATGCCTTCCATCGATGGCCATACTCCCCAAGTCGTCTCCTTTGGCAGCCTGATGAAGCAGAAGCTGCAGGAGATCAATCAAGATCAGCTGACATCATCAATGCTGACCCAAGCGGTCGACAGCGGCAGGAGCGATGATCTGGTGGGCGCCATGGTGGCGTCTCAAAAGGCCAGTCTGTCGTTTTCGGCCTTGATGCAGGTGCGTAACCGCCTTGTTCAAGCCTTTGATGATGTTATGAAAATGCCCATTTAAGGACAATAGATGTCAACGAGTTTAGCTCTACCGGCAAAACCGTCTGCCGCCGGACAGAAGCCCATGCTGGAAGCGATCAAGGGGAAGCTATCCCATGTAAACCAAATGCTGTTGCTGGCCATACTGGCCTCGGCAGTGGCCTGTGTGCTGGTGTTGTTCCTCTGGAGTGGTAGCCAGGGATATCGGCCCTTGTACGGGCTCAAGGAAAAGGTCGACAGCAGCCAGATCATTGAAGTGCTTGAGGGTGAAGGCATTGACTATCGCCTGGAAGCCAATTCGGGACAGATCCTGGTGGCGGAAAACAAGTTGAGTTCGGCGCGGCTCCTGCTGGCGGCCAAAGGAGTACAAGCTCAACTGCCGGAAGGACTGGAAAACCTGGCCAAGGCGCCCATAGGTACCAGCCAGTTTATGGAGCATGCCCGCTATCTTCATGGTTTGGAAGGGGAACTGGCGCGCACCATAATGGCGCTCGAAGCCGTACGTTATGCCAGAGTGCATCTGGCGATTCCCAAGCGAACCCTGTTCATCCGTGCCGAGCCGGAAAAGCCGACCGCTTCTGTGTTGTTGGAACTCTATTCCGGGGCGCGTTTGGATGAGTCACAGGTCAGCGCTATTGCCAACCTGGTTTCCGGCAGCATTACCGGCATGACCCCGGCACAGGTGCAGATAGTCGACCAGGCCGGCAACTACCTGAATGCCGATATGGCCTCCGGCCAGGACATCAGCCAATCCCGCAGCAAGCAGCTCAAGTATACCCATGAGCTGGAAAACAACCTGATCGCCCGCGCCGAATCCATGTTGAATCCGATTCTGGGGCGGGACAATTATCAGGTGCAGCTGGTCGCCAGGGTGAACTTTAACCAGATAGAGGAAACCCGCGAGTCTGTGGATCCCAATCCTGTGATGACTCAGGAAACGCTCAACAAAGACCAAACCAACGGCAACCTGGCCTTGGGGATCCCCGGCGCTCTGAGCAACAAGCCTGTGTCCGGCAAGAAGGGCAAGAAAGAGGACAATCAGGAAAGCAGTCTGCGGCAACAGGAAACCCGCTCATACGAAGTTGGGCGCTCGGTGCGGCACACCAAATTCCAACAGATGCAGCTGGAAGGGCTGTCGGTAGCCATCCTGTTGAACCAACAGGCGGCAGGCAAAGAAGGCTGGCAACCGCAGCAGTTGCAGCAGATAAGCGACATGGTTAAAGACGCCATAGGTTTTTCCGAGGCTCGTGGCGATCAGATCAATATCAACAGTTTTGACTTCGTGGTGCCGGAAAAGCCCGTGATAGAAGCTTTGCCCTGGTGGCAGAACGAGCATCTGCGTGAATACCTGAAATATGGCATAGGCACTCTATTGGCCTTACTGCTTATTCTGTTCGTGTTGCGCCCCCTGGTTCAGCACCTGACCCGCGGTGATTCAGGCTCAAGACACTCTGGCAACAAGGCCGGTGACAAAGCCGCTGAAATGGCACTGGAAGCCGAGCCCCTGACACAAGCCATTGAGCCGCCTCAGCTGGCATTGCAGGCTGAGGACAGCAAGGCCTTGCCGCAGTCGAATCTGCCACCGCCCGGCTCGCCACTGACGGTGAAAATGCAGCACCTGGGACTGCTGGCAACGGAAGAACCCGCCAGAGTCGCCGAAGTGATCAGCCATTGGATGAAGGACAAAAATCGTGACTGAACAAACGACTCTGGACAATCTTGAGCAGGCGGCCATGTTGCTCTTGTGTATGGGTGAGGAAGGTGCCTCTCAGGTCATGGCGCACCTCGACCGCCAGGATGTGGAACAACTGAGTTACAAGATGGCACGCCTGTCTTCGGTGACCCAGCAGGAAGCGGAATCTGTACTGGATCGCTTCTTCAACCGCTACAAAGAGCAGGCAGGTATCGCCCGGGCATCGAGAGCCTATCTCCAGAAAACCCTGGATTTGGCACTGGGTGACAGAGTCGCCAAGGGGCTTATCGACAGCATCTATGGCGATGAGGTCAAGATGTTGGTGAAGCGGCTGGAGTGGGTCGATGCCAAGCTGTTGGCGCGGGAGCTGCAGCACGAACATGTGCAGCTGCAGGCCATTATGTTGGGACTCTTGCCACCGGAAATTGCCGCTCAGGTATTACAACATCTGCCGGGAGACAACCAGGACGAAGTGCTGGTACGCATAGCCCGCCTCGGCGAGCTGGATCGGGATGTGGTGGAAGAGCTGCGGCAACTGGTGGAGCGCTGCATGGTGATGGCGATGGAGAAAAGCCATACCCAGGTGTCCGGCGTGCGTCAGGTGGCCGACATTCTCAACCGCTTCGATGGTGACCGTGAACATCTGATGCAGATGATACGCTTGCAGGACAAGCATCTGGCCAATGATGTTACCGAAAACATGTTCGACTTTATCATCCTGGGCCGTCAGAAGCCGGAAACCCTGCAGGAAATCCTCGGGGCGGTCGAAGCCGAGTCGCTGGCACTGGCACTCAAGGGTATTGATGGCGAACTGAAACGCACTCTGCTAAACGCCCTGCCCAAGCGTATGTCTTCCGCCATTGAGACCCAGGCCGAGGCCTTGGGCGCTGTGCCGCTGAGCATGGCCAATGAGGCGCGACGCAACATTATGGAAACGGCCAAAGAGATGATGCAGAACGGCGAAATCGAGCTGCAACTGTTTGAAGAACAGGTGGTTGAATAATGGGTGCAGATAGTCGCCTTTGGCGCATAGGTGCATCTCAGGTGCGCCGTTATCAATTTGCTCCCCTGGAAGGGGAGAGTCCTGAACAAGGCAACTGGCAAGACTTCCAGCAAGCGTTGGAGCGGGGCTATCAGGAAGGCTGGGAACAGGGCTTTGAAGCCGGCAAGACTCAGGGCGAAACCGAGGGGCGCCAAGCGGGTCAGGAATCCGGGCTGCGGGATGGGCTGGAGCAGGGGCGCAGCCAGGGGTTGGCACAGATAGATGAGCAGTTGAATCAGCTATTGACGCCCATGACGGCATTGCAGCAGTTGCTCGCCGAGAGCCACGCCGAGCAGATCCAGGCGCAACAGCAGTTGATTGTCGACCTGGTCAGAAGGGTGGCACAGCAGGTGATCCGCTGCGAGTTGTCGCTGCAGCCACTGCAGATCATTGCCCTGGTTGAAGAAACCCTGCAGGCACTGCCCAAGGATGCCAGCGATATCAAGATCCACCTGGAACCCTCAACCATCAAACAGCTACAGCATCTGGCGGCCGACAAGGTGGCTGACTGGCACCTGGTGGCCGACGACAGCCTGAGCCAGGGCAGTTGCCGGGTGGTTTGTGATCAGTGCGATGCCGATGCTTCCATGGAAACCCGCCTCAACAACTGTATGGATCAGGTTGAAGCTCATTTGAACGACGACCTGATTCCAGAAGCCGAGGCCACAGTCGCCAGCAATGAAGACTAATGTCCTGGCCGGAAACTGGCCCCGGGTACCGGTAGCCCAGATATACGGACGCCTGACCCGCGTGAGTGGCCTGTTGCTGGAGGCGGTCGGCTGCAACCTGGGGATTGGCGATCGCGCCATGGTGGAGCGGCGCGATGGCGCCTATGTCGAGGCCGAGGTGGTGGGGTTCCATCAGGGGATCCTCTGCCTGATGCCTATCACAGACACCCAGGGGCTGAGCCCTGGCGCCCGGGTCATTCCCCAGACAGAGACCCATAAGATCCCTTTGGGTGCCGGCCTGCTCGGCCGGGTACTCGACGGCCTTGGCCAGCCGCTGGATCAGCTCGGGCCGCTGAGTGGCGTGCAGTTTTGTCGCCCGGTCACTCAGGTGCCCAATCCTCTTGCCCGGCAACCCATTACCCGCATTCTTGATGTAGGGGTCAGAGCCGTCAACGGCTTGCTGCCGGTTGGCTGCGGTCAAAGGGTAGGCTTGTTTGCCGGTCCCGGGGTGGGCAAGAGTGTACTGCTGGGGATGATGACCCGCTTCACCGAGGCCGACCGCGTGGTGGTAGGGCTCATCGGCGAGCGCGGCCGTGAGGTGCGCGAGTTTATCGAGCAGGCCTTGGGCGAAGAGGGGCGCCGCCGCGCCGTGGTGGTTGCCGCTCCGGCAGATACTTCCCCCTTGATGCGCCTCAGAGCCATGCGCCTGTGTCACCAGATAGCCTGTGGCTTTCGCGACGAGGGCCATAGGGTGTTGCTACTGGTGGATTCACTGACACGTTACGCCCAGGCACAGCGGGAGATAGCCCTGAGTCTGGGGGAACCGCCGGCCACCAAAGGCTATCCGCCTTCGGCCTTCGCCCAACTGCCTTCATTGGTGGAGATGGCGGGCAACGGCACTCATCCACAGGGAACCCTGACGGCGTTTTACACTGTGCTGACCGAAGGGGAAGATACGCAGGATCCCATCGCCGATGCGGCCAAGGCGATACTGGATGGTCACTTCTTCCTGAGCCGCCGCTTGGCTGAGGCCGGGCATTTCCCGGCACTGGATTTGGGAGCCTCTATCAGTCGTTTGGCGCTGCAGATTGCCCCCAAGGAACAACAGCAGGAGATGGCACTGGTTCGGCGTATGTTGGCGCGTTATCAGGAAGTACGTGAGCTCTTGCCGTTGGGCGGTTATCAACCGGGGCAGGATCCCGAGTTGGATGCCGCCGTGAGCCATTACCCGAGGATTGCCGACTACCTGACCCAAACCACAGACGAGGCGGTTGACCTTTCGGGCAGCCAACAACAACTGCAATCGCTGACCCGCGCACTGCGAGGTGAGTCATGAAACTGTTGCAACGCCTGAGCCATCTTGAGCAGCGTAAGCTCAGCGAGTTGGCGGAGCAAAAACAGGCGCTGCAGCAACGTCAGGCCCAGGTACAGGGGCAACAGCAGCAGGTGGCGTTACTGGAGTCCCATTACAGCCAGTTTCGTCAGGGCTCAATAGTGGGGCTTTGCAACAGTCAGGCCTTGCTGCAAAGGCTGCAACCATTGAAGCAGAGTCTCAATACTCAGCAGCAGTTGCTCGGCAATGAACAACAAAGGCTGCAGGGCTTATGGCTGCAGCAGTTGGGGCGTTATCAGCGGGTGAATTGGTTTGACGGGCAGCAGCAACAGCGACAGCGACGACGGCTAGAGCAGCAGGAGCAGTTTCAGCTTGATGAGTTGGCGGGCGGCAGTACGGCGCGGCTTAAGGCTTCAGGGAAACTGAGGTGAGGCGAGATTCTGTGGGTACTCATCGGCATTTCCCAGCCCCAGAATGCCGCGGATGATCTCCTGTTGGCGCACCAGCAGTTGGCCGTTGAGCTCGTTGAGTCTCTGGCTCTCTCTGGCCTGTTGCAGCAGTTGCTGCCACAGTTGTTCCAGTTTGTGAGCTGCCTGCTCGGGCAGTTTACTCTGCAGTTGGCGTATGCCCTGATGATCATTGCTGACACCTATTTGTGCCAGATGTGCGGCGCGCTGCAGCGAATTGTGCTGTAACTTGGCAACTAACTGATCCTGCTGCTGGTTATGCTGGATAAGCCCTTGATTGTCATGGCGCAGCATCAACTGGCGCTGCTGTTGCAGCAGCTTCTTTAACTCCCGGTAGTCCAGTATGTCCTGGCGGATCCCGGCGACCAGACTTTGCAGTGCTTCGCGTTTATTGCTCATGGATGGCTTACTTGTCCTGTTTCCCGTGCTGCTGCAGCATCGCTTTGGCCATGGCCTCGACATCCAGTTCAAAATTGCCCTGTTGCAGTGCCTGACGCAAGCTGGCCACCTTGAGTTGATCTACCTCGCTCTCCTGAGCCAGTTGAGTCTGGGCCTGATTCAGCCAGTGATACTCAGGGCTGACCTTATCCTGCTGGGCTGCGGATACCGTGGTTTCCTGGCGTTGACGCCGATTCGCTGCGGTGACGCCGCTGTCGCTGACAACCGCATGCAGACGCTGAGTGATTTCCATTGAACCCCCGAAATAATGTGCTCTAGTGAGTAAAGGCGACCGGATCCGTAAAAAATAAAATTATTTTTGTGATGTAATTACTTTTGTGGTGTGACTATGCCCTGCGCTATCGGGTAGGCCTTGATGACCTTCTGCGAGCTTAAGTTTCGCACCCTAATCACTTCTCCCCGGGAGGCACTTTCCAGCGCGGTACCCGGCATTTGAGCTTCAAAACCCTCCTGGCTGACCTGGATGATCACCTGTTCACCGGCACGCACCCAATCACTCTGGCTCAGCTGGCGCAGCAAGATGGCTTCACCTGCGCGGATCCTGCGCGCCACCTGTTTGCCTATGAGATCGCGTTGGCTGCTGACAATGTCTCTGTCACTGGCCTGCAACTCCAGCCAGCGCCACTCTATGTTCTGCGCGTCGATTATGCTGCCTCTGTGCAGGGTTTGTGTTAGCACAGGCAATTGGGCCTTGGCTTCGACCCTGGCCCGTAGAAAGAAACGCCAGTCGGCCGCCGGACAACGCACCTCCAAAGATACCCGTCCCCAGAGCGGCGCCGAAGGGTTGGCCAGGCTGATGTCCGGCTTTTGCGGGCAGTCGGCCAGGCGCTTGACCCCAGATGGCAGTGTCATTCGAATCTTGCTTTGAAGCGGTTTCATCTGTTGCGCCGCAGCAAACTGCTGCAGTTGCTGCTGCAGATATTGTCTGGCCGCTTGCTCGACCTGGTTGGCCGAGGCGGCCGCCGGCAACGGATGCAGCGGAAACAACAGCAAAAGCAGCAAGGCAAAAGGGGAAATCAGGGTTCCGCAATTATTGATGGTTGGCTTGTTAGTCATTGTATTTTAAGGATAAAAACTATTGGCATGGTATTTGTTACAAGGAGCGAAAACCTATGGATACCTTACTAGGAGAAACCATGGCTATCAAGCTCGATGCGGCATTGGGTCTGCATCCTCAATTATTGGATTTCAGGGTTGAGCGCAGCAAGGTGCTGGCCGGAAACCTGGCCAACGCCGAAACACCCGGCTACCAGGCCAGAGATCTGGACTTTGGTGCTCTGATGGCGCAGCTGGATGCCGGCATCCCTTTTGGAGGGCAGTATACAGTGGGGTATCGGGTACCTTATCAGTCCAGTGCCGATAACAGCACGGTTGAACTGGGGCAGGAGCAGGCGCGTTTTTCACAAAATGCCATGGACTTTCAGACCAGCCTGACCTTTCTCAACATGAAAATCCAAGGCCTGAAGGCCGCTATCGAAGGGAAGTAATCGTGTCATTTGTAGAGATATATCAGGTTGCCGGCAGTGGCATGACGGTGCAGACCCTGAGACTGAACGCGATCGCCAGTAACCTGGCCAACGCAGGTGTGGCTGCCGAGTCCAGTGATAGCGCCTACCGGGCGATAAAACCGGTATTTTCCACCCTCTATCAGCAACAAAACAACAGCGTCAGTGCCAAGGTGCAGATCAAGGCCCTGGTGCAGTCCGATGCACCGTTGGAAACCCGTTATGAACCCGGCCACCCGCTGGCCAACGCCGATGGCTATGTGACCTATTCCAATGTCAACACAGTGGAAGAGATGGCCGACATGATGGCCGCCAGCCGCGCTTTTGAAACCAGTGTCGAAGTGATGAACCGCGCCCGCTCCATGCAGCAGGGACTCCTGGCTCTGGGTAAATAAGGGAATAGAGGATGCAACAGGTACAGAACGTCAATACCCGCGAAGATGGCCAGAAGACAGATGCCATCCGTGCCAACGGCAATGATCCCGCTTCGCTGAAGAACGAGTTTATGTCGTTGATGATAGCCCAGATCAAGAACCAGGACCCTACCAACCCCCTGGATGCCAGTGAGTATCTGGGCCAGTTGGCGCAGTTCTCCCAGGTGGAGAGCCTCGAGGCGATGCGCCAGAACCAGAAAAACCAGATGACCATGATGGAAAACCTCGGGCTGGTGCAATCGGCTTCCCTTATCGGTAAGCAGGCTATGGTGCCGGCAGACAGCTTTACCGCGGCCGAACATGTGATAGACGGCAAAGTCTATCTGGAGCACAGCGCCTCGGCGGTGACTGTGGAGATCAGCGATAAAAACGGGGAAGTCGTCAAAACCCTGGAGCTCGGCAGTCAGGCGGCAGGTGATGTCAGTTTTCAGATAGATCCCGAAGGACTGGGGCTTCCTCCGGGGGAATACCAATTGAAAGTTCAGGCCAGCGACGGTGAAAAAGCATTGAAGGCTCAGTCATTTCTCGCCGGTGAAATCAGCAAGGTTCATTTCGTCAGTGCCAAGGGCATGATGATGGCTGAGCTGGCCAACGGTTTGGGCACAGTGTCTGTGCTGGATATTTCCGAAGTTTCATAACAGGAGACAAGATGTCTTTCAATATTGCGCTAAGTGGATTACAGGCCACCAGTCAGGACCTCAACACCATAAGTAACAACATTGCTAACGCCTCTACCTGGGGCTTCCGTGGTGGCCGCAGCGAGTTTGCCGCCATCTACAACAGTGGCATGGGTGCCGGTGTCAATGTGATGAATACCAGCCAGAACTTCTCCCGTGAGGGCACGCTGACCTACACAGGCCGTGAGCTGGATATGGGGATCCAGGGCAGTGGCTTCTTTATGTTGCGTGGCACCGATGGCTCCAATCTTTATGCCCGCGCCGGGATTTTCGGCCAGGATGCACTGGGCTTTATCACAGATCCTGTCGGCAACCGTCTGCAGGGCTATCCGGCCACGGCCGATGGCGTGCTGCAAACAGGCACCATGGGTGACTTGCAGATCAAGACAGGTTCTCTGCCGGCCAAGGCGTCGACTCTGGTCAATCAGGTGTCCAACCTGGATGCGCGTATGGAAGCCATAGATCCTGCAACGACGCCATTTTCGCCCACAGACCCGGCGAGTTATCACTCCTCGGGTACTGTCAGTGTGTTCGACTCACTCGGCAACCAGAGATCCCTGACCCAGTACTACGCCAAGACAGGCGACAATGAATGGAAAGTCTACTTCGTGCTGGACTCGGCCGTTCTCGAACCCAAAGACGGCCACAACCTGCAGTTTGACAAGAAGGGCAGCCTGAGCGGCGGCGACAAGCTGAGCCTGACTCTGCCCGCCAAGGCCGGTGCCGAGGATGTCAGCCTGGCGGTGAACTATGAAGGGTTCACTCAATATGCCAATGACTATAACAACTCCAGCCTGAGTCAGGATGGTTATGCCGCCGGTGAATTCAACAAGATACGCCTGGATGACAGCGGGATGCTCTTTGGTACCTACACCAATGGTCAGGAGTTGCTGCAGGGCCAGGTGGTGCTGGCCGATTTCAACAATCCCAACGGTTTGACGCCTGTGAGCAACAACGCCTGGCAGGCCTCTGCCTCAGCAGGACAGGCCACAGTCGGCGCGCCTGGCAGCGGTACTCTGGGCAGCCTGAAGGGCGCCTATCTTGAGGGTTCCAACGTAGATACCACGGCCGAGATGGTGAGCCTGATGACGGCGCAGCGTAACTATCAGTCCAATGCCAAGGTACTGGACACCAACTCGACCATGCAGCAGGCGCTGCTGAACGCCATCTGACGGATGACTCATGGATAAGATGATTTATACCGCGGCCCAGGGTGCCAGCCGCATTCTGCAGTCCCAGGCGATTCGGGCCAACAACCTGGCCAATGCCGATACCCAGGGCTTTCGTGCCGATCTGGAGCGGGTTGCTGCGGTTCCTGTGCCTGAGACCCAGGGAAGCTTTGCTTCGCGGATCTTGCCGCAGACCCAGAATGTCGGTTTCAACAGTCGCCATGGAGAGATAGTCAGCACTGGGCGCCGGCTCGATATGGCGATTAAGGGCGATGGCTATTTCACAGTGCAAACACCTCAGGGCGAAGCCTATACCCGTAACGGCGCCATCAGCGAAGGTGCCAACGGTGAACTGACAGTGGCGGGGTTCCCCTTGATGGGCGCCAATGGGCCTTTGGTGCTGCCTCAGTATCGCGAGCTGATTGTCAGTGAAGACGGCCGCCTGTCGATAGTGGCCGAACAGGGTGGGCTGATTGAAGAGGTTGCCCAGCTCAAGCTGGTGAACGCTGCCCAGAATCAGCTGCACAAGGGCGCCGATGGTTTGCTGTATGCCAACAACGGCGAGGCCCAGGTGTCCGAGCAAGTGCGGCTGGCTTCCGGCGCGCTGGAGAGCAGCAATGTCGATGCCGTTGGTGAGTTGCTAGCCTCCATGGATCTGGGACGTCAGTTTGAAGTGCAAATTAAGTTAATGAAAAGCGCAGAGAAGTTGGCTGAGGCGGGTAATCGCCTGCTGCGTGACGCCTAATATTGAGGAGAGTCTAAATGCAATCGGCATTATGGGTGAGTAAGACAGGATTGACTGCTCAGGATGTGAAGATGACGACCATCGCCAACAACCTGGCCAACGTTAATACCACAGGTTTCAAGCGCGATAGAGTCGGTTTCAACGATCTCTTCTATCAGGTACAGCGCCAACCAGGTGGCCAAGTAGACGAGCTCAATGAGTTGCCATCAGGGCTGCAATTGGGCACGGGCGCCCGAGTGGCCAGCACCCAGAAGGTGTTCACCACAGGCGACATACTCACTACCAATCAGCAACTGGACATCGCTATTGAGGGCCAGGGGTTTTTCCAGATTGAAGAAGCCAATGGCGAAGTGGCATACAGCCGTGACGGCCAGTTTTATCGTAACAGCGACGGCATTATGGTGACCTCCCAAGGGCTGCCCTTGGTGCCCAACATCCAGATCCCCGAAACCGCCACCGGGATCACTATAGCCGAAAACGGTGTGGTGAGTGCCAAAGTGGCGGGTCAGGCAGAGGCGATGGAGCTGGGACAGATCACCCTGGCGCACTTTGCCAACCCGGCCGGGCTCGAGTCCCGAGGCAATAACCTGTACCACGAAACCGCGTCTTCCGGTGTGCCGATAGAAGGAGTTCCCGGCGAGGAAGCGTTGGGCAGTTTACGCCAGGGGGCGCTCGAAGGGGCCAACGTCAATGTGGTCGAAGAGATGGTAGAGATGATCTCGACCCAGAGAGCCTACGAGATGAACGCCAAGGTGGTCTCAGCCACCGACGATATGCTCAAGTTCCTGAACCAATCGGTATGAAGACCATGAGACTCTTGTTGGCGCTGCTGATGCTGTCGCTCAGCGGCTGTATCTCCCACTTCCCCGACGCAGAACAGCAGCCGGGCAACAAAGAATGGGCGCCGCCTGAGGTGGACTACTCCTTGCCGGAAGCCAAAGACGGCAGCCTGTATCGCCCCGGTTTTATGCTGACCCTGTTCAAGGATAAGCGGGCCTTTCGCGAGGGAGACATACTCACAGTCTCCCTGGATGAGAAAACCTACTCCAGCAAGAAGGCCAATACCCAGACCAATAAGTCTCAGGATCTGAACTTTGGCGTTCAGGGCGGGGTGGATGACAGTAGTTTCAGCGCCAATGGTGAGGGCAAGTTTGGTCGTGGCTTCAATGGCAGCGGCGCCACGACTCAGCAGAACCAGCTTTCCGGCGCCATTACAGTGACAGTGGCCAAGGTGATGCCCAACGGCGTGCTGCTGATCCGCGGTGAGAAATGGCTTCGCCTCAGTCAGGGGGATGAGTATCTGCGTCTGATCGGGCTTATCCGCTCCGACGACATAGACAACCAGAACACCATCTCATCGCAGCGGATTGCCGATGCCCGCATTATCTACGGTGGCCAGGGCGCCATTGCCGACAGCAATGCCATGGGCTGGGCGGCTCGCTACTTCAACAGCCCCTGGTTCCCTATGTAACAGGAATGAAGATGACAAGACTGCTTTTAGCTCTGCTGTTGCTGGGGCTTACCATGCCGGGCCAGGTGTTGGCCGAGAAGAGTCGCCATCTGCTGGATATGGTAGATGTGCAGGGGATCCGCGAAAACCAACTGGTGGGCTATGGCCTGGTGGTGGGTCTCGACGGTACAGGTGACAAGAACCAGGTGAAGTTTACCGGCCAGTCGGTGGTGAACATGCTGAAACAGTTTGGGGTGCAGATTGATGGCAGCATGGATCCCAAGCTGAAAAACGTTGCCGCCGTGGCCGTGGTTGCCAATGTGGCGGCGCTGGCAAGCCCGGGGCAGACTCTGGATGTGACCGTCTCCTCCATAGGGGATGCCAAGAGCCTCAGGGGCGGCACTCTGTTGATGACGCCTTTGCGGGCGGTCGACGGTGAAATCTATGCCGTCGCCCAAGGGAATCTGGTGGTGGGCGGCGTGTCGGCCCAGGGCCGCAACGGCACCTCCATGACCATCAATGTGCCCACTGTCGGCAGTATTCCGGGGGGCGCCTTGCTCGAGGCTGTCATTCCCAGCTCTTTTGCCAGTAATCCGCAGGTGATACTCAACCTCAAGCAGGCTGGCTTTCGCAGTGCCCGCAATATTGAGAAGGCGATCAACGCCGTGTTTGGCCCGGATGTCGCCAAGGCCGAGAGCCATGCTCGGGTGAGCGTCAGGGCGCCGCAATCCGAGCGGGAGCGGGTAATGTTTATGTCTATGCTGGAAGACATCATGGTCGAGCCCGGCCGCATTCCTCCCAAGGTGGTGTTCAACGCCCGCACAGGGACCGTGGTGATGGGCGGTGATGTGGTGGTGCGCAAGGCCGCCGTCAGCCACGGCAACCTGACAGTGACCATTACAGAGAAGCAGCAGGTGAGCCAGCCCAATCCGGGGATTTTTGGCGATGCCGCCGGTCAGACCGTGGTGACCAATGACTCGGATGTGGATATTCAACAGGAAGACGGACGTATGTTTGTCTGGCCAGAGGGTAGCTCTTTGAATGATATCGTACGTGCCGTCAATAGCATGGGAGCCTCTCCCATGGATCTGATGGCTATCTTGCAGGCACTGGAAGAAGCCGGTGCCCTGGAAGCTGATCTGGTGGTGATCTGATGAAAGTAACCCAAACTCCGGGGCTGCTGGGGCGGCTCGATTCGGGCGAGCTGATTAAGGCGCATGGCGAAAAGGGCGCCCTGAAGCAGGTCAGCCAGCAGTTTGAAGCCATGTTTTTGCAGACTGTGCTGAAACAGATGCGTACCGCCAGCGATGCCATTGCCGATGAAGAGAATCTGCTGTCATCCAGCAACGATGGCCTGTATCGGGATTGGTATGATTCCGAGCTGGCACTGAGGTTGTCGCAGATGCAATCGACCGGGCTTGCGGATGTTATGAGTCGACAATTGGGGGCAAAACTTCAGTTTAGTGCCGAACCGGTCGCTTCTTCTGAGAAGACGACCATGGCAATGCAACCTGCACTCCTGGTTCCGCCAGTACACAAGGAGACTGAATGAATCTGCTCAATAACGCCATGTCCGGGCTGAATGCCAGCATGGCGGCCTTACAAGTCATGTCCAACAACACCAGCAACGCCATGGTGCCTGGCTATTCCCGCCAGCAGGTGTTGCTCAGCTCAGTCGGTGGTGGCGCCTATGGCGCCGGTAATGGCGTCAGTGTTGATGGGGTGCGGCGGATTTCGGATCAGTATCAGGTGATGCAATTGTGGCGTACCGGCAGTGATGTGGGCTTCGCCGGTGTTAAACAGAGCTATGCCGGCCAGCTGGAACAGCTGATGGCCGCCGACAGCAACAACCTTTCTACCGGTTTGGATCATCTGTTTGCCGCCATGAATGCGGCCATGGAAAAGCCCAATGACCCGGCGCTCAGACAGGCGGTGCTCAATGAAGCCAACGGCGTGGCGCAGCGTTTCAACTCGATAGCCTCAGGGCTGGACAGTCAAGAGCAACAAATCGTCGGCCAGACCCAGGCCAGCATCAAAGAGATCAATACTCTGCTGGAGAAGATAGCTCGCTTGAATGAAGATATCGCCGCCGACGGGGCTGCCAAAGTGCCTTCGGCCTCGCTATTGGATAACCGGGATGCCGCAATAGCTGAATTATCTTCACTCATGGATATCCGGGTAGTGATGGATGACAAGGGCCTGGCCAATATCTCGCTCTCTCAGGGGCAGCCGCTGCTGAGTGGTATTGTTCCGGCAACACTCAAGGGCGTGACAGATCCGGCAAATCCCAAGCAAATCAATTTAGAGCTCAGTTTTGGCCAGTCTCAGTTTAAGTTGCAGGAGACGGGTGGTCAGCTGGGGGCTCTACTTAACTACCGGGATACCAACCTGAAACAGAGTCGGGCTTTCCTGGATGAACTGGCAACCCAGTTGGCACAACAGATGAATGACATTCAGGCTAAAGGCACAGATCTGGCCGGCAATAAGGCGACTCAAGCCATTTGGCACTTGGATGCTTCCAACCCGGCAGGCAGTCTGCGGCTCAATCAGGGCCTGAACTCCGGCGATCTGGCCTTCGGCCTGGATGGTACTCCGGGGGATAACAGCAATCTCAAGGCCTTTGTGGCCTTGGCCAATCAGGAGCTGGACTTTGCCTCCATGGGCAGTCGAGCCACCCTGGGCAATGCCTATGCCAGTAAGGTGGGTGAGCTGGGCAGTATTTCCCGGCAAGCGCAGCAAGAGAACAAGACAGCGCTGGCACTACAGAAAGAAGCACAGAGCCAATGGGCCAGCACCAGTGGCATCAATTTGGACGAGGAAGGGGTCAACCTGATCGTTTATCAACAGTCATACCAGGCCAATGCCAGGGTGATAGCCACGGCCGATAGGCTGTTCCAGTCCCTGCTGGACAGTATTTAAGGAGTCCTGAATGCGGGTAGCCATGTTTAATATGTACAGTGCCAACTTGCACTCAATGCAACAGACACTGAGTCAACTGGGGCAACTGGATCAACAGCTGTCCAGTGGCAAGGCCTTGCTGCGTCCTTCCGATGACCCCATAGGCAAGGTAAAAGTGCTCAACTGCGAGCGGGACCTGGCCAAGACTTCACAGTACATAAGCAATATCGACAGCCTGTCGACCAGTCTCGGACGGGTGGAAACTTATCTCGATAGCCTGGTGCAGGCGCAGACCCGGATGCGGGAAATTGTCATTTCCGCCAACAGTGGTCAACTGTCGGCCGCCGACCAACAGGGTTATGCCGATGAACTATCGGCCCTGATGGACACCTGTGTCGATATCCTCAACGCCAGGGATGCCGACGGCAACTATCTGTTTTCCGGCAACCTTAGCCGTACTCCGGCGGTAGCACTGGACAGCAGTGGCCGCTATCAGTTTCAAGGGGATGCCCAGCATCGTCAGGTGCAGATAGCTGCCGACTCCTGGGTCGATGCCAATGTCACGGCGCAGGAGTTCTGGTTCGGTAACGGTAGCCAGGATCTGCTCAATCAAGCCGCCGAGTATGTCGAAGTGCTGCGGGATCCGGCCAAGGCTCCCGGTGATGCCGACTTTGAAGCCGTGGCAGGCGCCATGATGCAGTCTCTGGATGATACCCTCTCCAGTATAGGCGCGGCGATTACAGACATAGGTGGCAAACAGAACCGCCTGAGTCTTGGCAAGAGCAGTCATCAGGAGATGGCACTGTTCACCAAGGAAGTGATAGGTGAAACCGAGGCGCTGGACTATCCGGCGGCAACCTCAGAGTTTCAGATGAAGCTGACAGCCTTGCGGGTGTCGCAGCAGAGTTTTGTCAAAATCAGCCAACTGACGCTGTTCAACCAGCTTTAATCAGGATTGGGGAGACGCCTAACTTGTTCCAAGACTGTCATAGGGTGCCATGATCCATTCGGTTACCGATGCCCTGCAACTGGCCGGGCAGATAAGACCCATCAGCCAGAGTGCCCCCCTGCTCGATATGACAGTGGTCAACAGCGCTCAGGAGAGTTGGCGCGAGCTGCTGCCTTATCGGCAAGTGGCGTTCGAGCGCTGGGAGCGGGCCACCCGGCTGCAACATAACATCAGTGCCATGCAGCTGGTGGATGCAGGTTTTGAAGAGGTGCTGCGGGTTCTTGAGAGGATGCGGCCCTTGCTGCTTATCAAGCCTTCTGCCGAACAGTTTGAGCGGCTGTTGTCGCTGCAAAAGCAGTTGCAGCAGTTGCAGCCCAGCTATCTGCAGTACCCCTTGTGGGATCCCATGTTCAACATCATCTATCCCAGACGCAGAGCCTTGCGGCGGCGCTTTCGGCTTAGGGCGGTTTCCCTGTTGGAGCCCAAACACAGGGAAGAAAGCCTGCAACTGCTGCTGCCGGGAGTCGATGGGCCACAGAGCCTGTCGTTGCAACTGCCGGCCAATACCGACCCGAGCCGTTTGGCACAGTTAATCAACGAGCAGCTGGCGCCTTTGGGTATCTCACTCAATGTCGAAAACCGAGAGGCTGTGTTTGAATGCGATGACCAACTGTGGCAACAGCTGCAGGGTAATCTCGGTCTCAGTGGCCAGGGTATGCGCCTGCCGGCCGGTGAGATGCACAATATCAGGCTGGAAGAACTGCTCGACTGGCGCGATCCCAGAGAATGGCGTTTCGACAGCCCGGAGATGTTGCGTCAGACCCGGGCCAAGCTGGAGCGTACTGCGCGGCGGATAGAACACTGGCGTCAGGATTGGCAGGCACAGAAACAGCAAGTCACCAGCAATTTATCACAGCAACTGGGGGAAATTTCTCTGCCACCTGTGGATGCTTGCTTCGGCTCGCAACTGGAGGCGTTGCTGGCCCAGGCCAACATCGGCCGAGGTCACGCCGAGGATCTGCTCAAATAATTTGGTCTTTTTAAAGTTTTTTTCAATCAGGCTTTCAGTTTGGTTTTTTCGGGTCGCTTTGTTGTTAATGACACAAATACACTCTTCGGGAGAAACAAACCATGTTGTCTGTACATACTAACTATGCCTCTCTGGTTGCCCAGAACTCCGTAAACAAAAACAACGGCCTGTTGTCTACCGCCATGGAGCGCCTGTCTACCGGTCTGCGCATCAACGGTGCCGATGATGACGCCGCAGGTTTGCAAATTGCCAACCGTCTGAACGCCAACGTTGTTGGTATGAGCACTGCCAGCCGTAACATCTCTGACGGCGTCTCTATGCTGCAAACAGCCGACGGTGCCCTGAGTGAACTGAGCTCTATCGCCAACCGTATGAAAGAGCTGGCAACCCAACACGCCAACGGTGTGAACTCAGCCGATGACAAAGCCGCTCTGGCCGCAGAATTTGATGCACTGACAGCTGAAGCTACCCGTATCAAGGACAGCACTGAATATGCCGGTGAAAAACTTTTCACCAAACTGGGTACAGGTGTTGCCATGCAGATTGGTGCCAGCAAGGCTGAAACCATGACAGTGACTCTGGCTACCCAACCTGATGTAACCAAAGCCAAGATTGACGATCTAGATACCATCAATACCTTCATCGATGAAATCGGTACCAACCGTTCTACTCTGGGTGCCAACATCAACCGTCTGGGCCACACTGCCTCTAACCTGGCCAACGTGACCGAAAACACCAAGGCTGCTGCCGGTCGCATCATGGACGCTGACTTCGCCAACGAATCAGCTGCCATGACCAAGAACCAACTGCTGGTTCAAGCCGGTACCAACGTACTGTCCCGTGCCAACCAGAACACTGGTCTGGTTATGGGTCTGCTGGGCTAAGCAAACATTTTGTTCCAAGCGCCGTCAGTCAAGATGGCGCTTTTTTTTAAGCTCGACAAAGAAACGGCGGAAGAGCTGATTCCTGTTTGAGGCCTTCCGAGGAAGAGACTGTACCAAGCTACAGTAGTCACTCTTAAATAACTTTCAAATTTTACAAAGGGTTAGCTTTGCCGTTTGAATGGCATACCTCTTGCTATCCCCGAATATTCCAAGGACACGAGTCTGTGTCTATGAGGAGTTGAAAATGATTTCCGGAATGAGTGGTGCCCAATTCGCGCAGCAGCTGATCAGTGCCGAGAGGGCCGGTAAAGACAATCTCTATCAAAGCAGCAAAACGGGCTACCAGAAACAGTTGGATGCCTACACCTTGCTGGATAAGGGGCTCGATCGTCTTAACAGCAAGCTGACAACCCTTGGGACCGATGCCTTCAAGGGCAATATCGCCGAGGTCACAGATGAAAACATCTATGTCAGCAGCTCGGCCAAGGCGCCGCAGGGGAATTTTCAGCTGTCGGTAGAGCAGTTGGCTCAGGCACACCAACTGGTCAAGCCCTTTGCATCGGAAGATGCCACTCTGCCGGCATCCGGGATTATTCAGATCAGCATGGGTGGCAAGAGCATGAGTGTGGATCTGGCCATGGTTAACAGCGGTGGCAGCGTTTCTGTCAGTGAGCTGCGGGATATGATCAACCAGCATCCCAATAACCCGGGCGTGCAGGCTAGCCTGGTACGCACCGGCGGCCAGGTGCAGCTGATGCTGACCTCGAAGGAAACCGGCAAGGCCAACAGTATTAGTATCAGTCTGGATGGTGCTGACTGGGGCATGGTCGAGACTCAGGCCGCTCAGGATGCCAAGGCTACGCTCAATGGCATGAGTATCACCTCGGCCAGCAACATGCTGACTCAGGTTGTGGACGGGGTGGATATCGAACTGCGTAAGGTTCATGAAGCCGGTGACAGCAGCAATATCAGTATCAAGGCGGATCAAGAGGCCGGCAAAGAGGCAGTTAAAGCCTATGTGGATACAGTCAATGAGCTGCTGCGGCAGATAAGTCAATTGACTCGAGGCCTGGGGGTTGATGCCCTGGATGACTCGAAAGACAAGGACGACAAGGATAGCAAGAGCAGCAAGATAGATGAGAGTCAGCTGGGGATCCTCAAGGGTGATACCAGCCTGAGAACCCTGCAACAAAGGCTACGTGAGCTGAGTTTCCAGGCTGCCCCCAATGGTTTGACTCTGGCCGATGCCGGTATCGAACTGACCCGTAATGGTGAGCTAAAGCTGGATGAGAAAAAGCTGGAAAATGCCCTGAAGACCCAGCCGCAGGCGATCAGTGATCTCTTCGGAGCCAAGGGCGGCATGGTCGATAAGGTTCAGGAGATCACTAAACCTTATACCCGTTTCGATGGCTATATGGATATGAAGAAGAACAACCTGAAACGCCAGTTGGATCGGGTCGAAGACAATATGGAACGCCATAACCGCATGATGGAACAGCGTTATCAGATCTACCTGAAGCAGTTCACCGCGATGGAAACCACCATCAATGAGTTGAACAGTGCCAGTGGATTGTTTTACTGAGGAATTATTCGATGTTTTATGAGCAGGATCCTTTCAGCGGCTACCGTCAGGCCAGCTTGGATGCCCGGGCCGCGGCGGCCAACCCCCATGAGATGGTGCGTATGTTGCTGGATGGCTTGCTGGATGAACTGGCCAGAGCCTCGGGGCATATGGAACGCAAGGCGTTTGAGGCCAAGGGCCAGAGTATCAACAAGTGTTTGAATGTGATCCATGGGCTTGATGTGTTGTTGGACATTGAAAACGGCGGCGAAGTAGCAACCAACCTCAACCGTCTCTATGACTATTGCAGTCGTCAACTGGTTAGCGCCAGTGTCGAAAATAACCCAGAGGCACTGCAGCCTGTGGTGCAGGTTATTCAACAGATTAGGGAAGGTTGGGCCCAACTTGAGTGAGTATGTGATAGCCCGCTGGCAAGCCTTGGGACAACGCCTGCAACAGCAGGCAGCGGCCGAAGACTGGCAGGGAGTATGCCGGGTCAACCGGCAGATGATCCAGTTGCTCAGGCAGCAGGGAAAGCCCCGTTCTCAGGCTGAGTTACAGGCGCGCAAACAGTTGGAGCTTTGTCACTCGCAAGTGATGCAACAGCTGCAAACCAAGAGTGAATCGCTACAGCGGCAGATGCAGCAACTGCTGGCACAACAAGAGGGCATGTCCGCCTATCAACTGACCCAACTCAGCCAACCCGAGTTTCAAGAGGGAAACATGAGTAAAGGAGACCTGTATTGAGTATTGCGCTGATCCCGGCGCTGGCTGAAACGCCGGCGAAAAAAGTGCCCTTGTCCGCTCACCCGGACAGCAGTGGCAAAAAGGATTCTTATCGGCAGGAAGAACAGTCTCTTTCTCAGGCCGCGACTCAGCCGGCCAACTCCACAGCTTCCGGCATGAATGCCAAAGCGCAGGGGGCTCAAGAGAAGGGCTCTCAGGTAAAGAGTACTCAAGGGCAAAGCAGCACAGTAGAAGATAGGGAATCAGGGACAGAGTCGGCAGGCGAGATGTCGACAAATACTGTGGTGGTAAAGGAACTCTTGCCGCCTTTGATGCAGCCAGCTGCAATCCAAGTGACCACTCCGCCAGGAGCACCCCTGGCGCAATTGCAGGGCCAAGGTCATGATGAAAATACAGTGCCACCTTTGGCCGGCATCACGGCGCAGGGCATTGTGGGCACGCAGCAAACCAATCTGTCACTGGCAGGCATCAGCCAACCTGTGGCAGCGAACCCGTTCAATGGTGAGGGCAGAGGTGTGGGTGATATGCGGGGACAAAGCCTGCAATTGGCCGCCGCCTTGCCTCAAGCGGCTACTCAAGTTTCGAGTGCGACAACTGAGGCCAAAGGCACGCCTTTTCTGCCCGTTGGCACCATGGCGCAGACCGCCATGCCGTCGCAACAGCTAACGGTCAATGCCGCGGCGCAGCTGGCGGCCTGGCATGCTGATCCTTCCAGCAAGCCTGTGGCTGAGCTTGGTCTGCAGCCGGAGGTTGCTGCATTGACAAGCGAGCGCCCGGGCGTGAGCCAGTGGGGCCCCTTGCCTCTGAGCGCTCAGGGAACTCAGGTGCAGCATGCCAGAGAGCTGTTGCTGCCACTCAGAGATCAACTGCGTTTTCAGATAGATCAACGCATTCAAACCGCCGAGCTGCAATTAACCCCGCCAGAGCTTGGACGGATAGAACTGAACATTCGCCTCGACGGTGACCGACTGCATATTCAGATGCATGCGGCCAACAACCATGTGCGCGATGCTCTGCTCAGCGGCCTGGAACGCCTGCGCAATGAACTGGCCATGGAACACAAAGGCAATATTTCCCTGGATGTAGCCACCGACAGCGAGCGACACCAACCTGAGCAGGATGCCAGAGAAGGGTATGCCGGCGCGATCGCTTCATCCCGGGTGGACGAAACCAAAGGTGACACAGAAGCCGAGCGCAGACGCGATAGGCAGCTGAACCTACTGGCCTGATGATAGAGATGAAAGATTGATATGAAACGAAATTTACTCATAGCTGCGTTGCTTATTCTGGCCACTGGAGGCGGTTTTTTCATCGGCCATCAGCCGCCTGCATGGTTGGGGAAATGGTTATCGGCGGAAGAAGAAGTGCAACCACAGGCCAGTTTTTACCCGCTGGATAAGATGATTATTTCGGTACCGGGTGATGAATATCCCCACTACCTGTTGCTCGAGCTGGCGCTCAAGTCCCGCAGTGACAATGCGGCCCAGGAGATCAAGGCGGCCGACCCACTTATTCGCAACACCATGATGCGAATGTTCAGCAGCAAGTCTTTCAACGTGCTGAATCAACCGCAGAATCTGGAAACGCTGCAACTGGAGGCCAGAGAATCCCTGATCAAGGTGCTGACCAAAGATCAATTTACTCTGGATATTGAAGAAGTCCTGTTCACCCGTATGGTCATCCAGTAAAGGAGGCGCCTTGGACAGTGAGATGACAGCCTATGATTTGGGTTATCAGGCGTATGGCAATGAGCGGCAATCCGAGCAGGCGTTGTTACATCAATATCTGCCCTTGGTAAAACGCACAGTTTGTTCCCTCAAGAGTCATTGTGGCCCGCTTATCGGCCAGGAGGACATGGAGCAGATAGCTCTGATGGCCCTGCTGGAGGCTGCCCGGCGCTATCCGGGTGAATATGATGCCGGCTTTATCTCCTTTGCCGGCCAGAGGATCCGTGGCGCCATTCTCGATGAACTGCGGCGCCTGGATTGGCGGCCACGCTCGGTGCGCCAGCAGGCACACTCATTCAACGATGTGGTCAGGCAGTTGACCCGGGAGTTGGGCCGTTACCCGAAAGACAGTGAAGTCACTGCAAGAATGGGCCTGACCCAGGAAGAGTACCGGGATTACCTGCATGCAACCCTGGCAGAATCCATGACCAGTTTGGATGAGATGCTGGGAGAGGGTTTGTCACTGGGCGGTCAGGACAAGGAAATTGTCGATTTTGAACGCAATCAGCTGTTAATTGCGGCAATCAAGCAACTGAGCAACAGAGAACAGGTAATTCTGTCGCTTTATTATCAGCATGAACTCAATCTCAGAGAGATTGCAGCCACCCTGGGGTTAACCGAAACCCGGATATGTCAATTACACAAGGTTGCCGTACGCCAGTTACAGGCGATTTATCGGCAGGCTCAACTCTGATTTGGAAGCCTGATAATGAGTAAGTTTGTTGGTTTAATGGTGATTTTGGTGTGTGTCTTCGGCGGTTATGCCTGGGCCGGCGGCAACCTGCTGGCCTTGTGGCAACCGGCAGAAATCCTGATCATCCTAGGTGCCGGCATCGGCTCTTTGCTGATTGCCAACCCCCGCGCTGTGCTGGTGGAGCTGTGGCAGCAGTTGCGCCAGATCGCCAGACAGGATACTCCTGAGCCGGAACTCTACCCTCAGCTGTTTGGCCTGATGAACATGCTGATGGCGCAGATCCAATCCCAGGGGATGAAGGTGCTGGATGCCCATATCGAAAATCCGGACGAGAGTTCGTTGTTTTTGATGTATCCGGTGGTGCTTGAACACCCTCAGTTGCTGCAGTTTTTGGTTGATAACCTGCGCCTGCAGTCGATAGGTAAAATCTCTCCCCACGATCTGGAAATGATACTCGAGGAAGAGATCCACAGAATCGAAGAAGACAGCCTGCGTCCCTCGCTGGCACTGGGACGAATCGCCGAAGCCATGCCGGGATTCGGTATTCTGGCGGCTGTGATGGGGATCATCATTACCATGTCCAACATTGATGGCCCCATCAGCCTGATCGGGGTCAAGGTAGCGGCTGCTTTGGTGGGCACCTTTATTGGGATTTTCGCCTGTTATTGCTTGCTCGAGCCGTTGTCAAAGGCGCTGGAACATCAAGTGGATCGGCAGATCAGTCAGCTCAAGTGTATTGCCGCCATGCTGACGACGTTCGCCAAGGGCAAACCGCCGATACAGGCGATTGATGCCGGCCGCAAACAGATCCAGACCGAGAGCCGCCCCAGCTTTGTGGAATTGGAACAGATACTGACAGAACAGAGAAGTTAATGGCACCAAGACAGGAAACTATCATTGTCCGTCGTGCTCGGGCGGGCAAACAACACGGTGCCCATGGTGGTGCCTGGAAGGTCGCCTTTGCCGATTTTACCCTGGCAATGATGGCGCTGTTTTTGGTGCTGTGGATCATGCAGGTGGCGGATCAGAAAGAGCGGGAAACCGTGGTTAAGTATTTGAATGGTGAGTTGTATCCCTCCGGCGATATCAACCCTTTCGATCTGCGTAACATCCCCTCGCTCATCGATCTGCAAGGGCAACCCAGTGTGCAGCAACCTGTGGTTCCTACCCCGGCCAGTGGTGATGAGATGCGTGGCCCTGCGCTGCGCACCCATGTACCAGAAGGCAAGTGGCAGCCCAAGGCCGGTATGGGGCCCAAACTGAATGCCATTATCCCAGGCGAGTTCGCCACTCAGGTGCAACTGGAAGTGTTGGCGCGGCAGATCCAGCGGGTCGTCGACCAGGCGGGTATGGGTAAAAACGTACAGTTGGACGCAGTGCCTCAGGGAATAAGGATCCGCATTCACGACAACAATGAACAATCTATGTTCAAAGTGGGCCAGGCGCAGATGCGGCCCTATTTTGAAGATCTGTTGTTGGCCTTGGCGCCTGTTTTGCAACAGGTGAAAAACCAACTGATCATCTCTGGCCATACTGACTCGCTGCCCTATGTCGGTCGCAGCTATACCAATTGGGAGTTGTCCAGTGAAAGGGCGCTGATCGCCAGGCAAACCATAGAGTTTGGTGGCGTGCGTCAGGGGCAGATTCTTCAGGTTAACGGCATGGCCGACCGGGTACCCTTTATCGATAATGAGCCCTTTAACCCGGCCAATCGCAGAGTGGAGATACTGATCCTCACCAAGGAAGCTTCCGAGCAGATCCAGAGCCTGGCGGGCGGAAAGGCACTCTTTGAGGCCAATGAGGCGGCCCGCTTTAATCAGCCAAGGGACAGGTACCAGTGATGACGGACAATAGCAGTGACGAGGCGCAGCGACGCGAGCATTTGCGTATCAGCCTGAGGCTGGGTAATGACGCCGACTTCCTGCTCGACTGTGATGGCATGACGGTGCAACTGGGACACTGGCACTGGTGGCGCCCCGGCAAGCTGGGGCTTGGAAATATCAAAGATATCAGCCGCGGCGGGGTTGGTTTGATCTCCGCCTGCCGTTTGCATCAGGGCATGAAACTGAAATTGCTGCTGAACGATGACCTGGTGTTACCCATCAGCATAACCCATTGCCGACAGTTGTACGGTCCACTGTGGTTTTACGGCGGCCGTTACCTGGAGCTGTCGACAGAAGATCTGTACCGGGCACTGCGCTTGGTACAGCAGCACAGGCGCAAACTGCGACAGGGCCGGCGCCAGCCTGTTCTCGAGCCCTGACTTAGCCTTGGCTTAAGCTTCCTGGCTGTGTTGCCTGAGAATCGTCAGCAGTTCCTGTGGTAGTTTGGCCTTGGTGCCTTTCTTGAAATCGTACATCACGGCGACAGAGCTGCCTGTAGTGGTAATGGCTCGCTGCGCCTTACTGTACGCCTCGTAATGCATGGTAAACCTGTCTTCACCTATGTCGCTTATTCTGATCCCTATCAACAGGGTATCCGGGTAGGTGACCGGGCGCTTGTACCTGGCCTGGTTTTCGCTTATTACCGGCCCCATTCCCTGTTTGTACATCTCACCCAAGGGAAAATGGCGGTTGAAGAAGTCGATTCTGGCGGTCTCAAAGTAGCGGAAATAGACCACATTGTTGACGTGTTGCAGGGCATCCATTTCGCCCCAGGCCACCGGGACTTGTGAGTGTTGTGGGTAACGCTGAGTAAAATTTTCCATATTTAAACGACCGTTTTATTTTTGTTGGCTCAGGATAACAACAGCGGCTCTCTGTCTCAAGAGGGGAACAACATTCCGTACAGGCGTTTATTTTCCGGGATACGAAATAGGTGTTGTAAACAATAAGGGGAGCCATTGGCTCCCCTTGATTTAGCGGTTAACTCTGCTTGTTATCAGTCAATCTTCAGCTCGGCGAAACTCTTCACCTGCCGGAAATCGCCTGTGCGTTGTCCGGCCTCTCGTACCATTTGGCAGGTGATCAGCCCGGCAGCGGCAGCGGCCTTGAGTTCGTCCACCATGTCGGAGACAAACAGTATCTGCTTGGGGCTCAGACTTATGGTGTTAATGATGTTGCAGTAGGCTTGCTTGTCCAGCTTGCCGCCGGTGCGGGTATCAAAATGACCGTTGAACAGCTCGGTCAGATCGCCGCCGTCACTGTGGCTGAACAGTAACTTCTGGGCTTCCACTGAGCCGGAAGAGAAGCTGTATATCCTGAGTCCCTGAGCCTTGTATTCCTTGATGGCTTCAATGAAGTCAGGATAGATGTGACCGGTAAACTCGTTCTTGGCATAGCCCTGTTTCCAGATCAGGCCCTGCAGTGTTTTCAGCGGCGTGGCCTTGCGGTCTTCGGCAACCCACTGCTGGAGTATTTCTGTTACCCGCGGCAGATCGGCATCCGGCTCCAGCGCCATCTCTTTGGTGTCGCTGATACAGTTTTCTACCAGGATATTATCTTGATAGCGTTCCAAAAATTCCGGCAATGCCTTGGCCGAATAGGGGAAAAGCACATCCTGAATAAAGTTAAGATCTGTCGTAGTGCCGGCGGTGTCGACGACTATGGCTCTGATACCCATAAGGTGAATTACTCCAAAAAGTGCTGTTTTCTGTGCAGATCCTAAGCTTTATTGGCGCGCTTGACCAGCTTCTTTAACCCTTTGTTTCCCTCCAATTTTACATTTTGGGCGGCATGCCAAGCCCAGAGGCCGGATGTGAGGTATGCAGCTGTTAAGTGATTGAAGCTCAATGGGGAAGTAGCCTGCTGCAGGCAACAAAAAGCCCGGCAAATAGACCGGGCTTTGAGGTGACAGGCGAATTACTCGGCCTGTTTTCGCTGTTTGCGTTCTTCGCGCTCACGCTTACTGAACATGCGCTCTACCACCACGAAGAAGAGTGGGATAAAGAAGATACCCAGGAAGGTCGAGCTGATCATACCGCCCAGTACCCCGGTACCAATGGCGTTCTGACTGCCTGAACCCACGCCGGTACTGACGGCCAGTGGCACAACCCCGAGGCCGAATGCCAGCGAGGTCATCAGAATTGGCCGCAGACGTACCCGCACCGCGTGCAGTGTCGCGTCAATCAGCTTGGCACCCTGTTCATAGTATTCCTTGGCGAATTCCACGATCAGAATGGCGTTCTTGGTTGCCAGACCCACAGTAGTCAACAGACCCACTTGGAAGAACACGTCGTTTGGCAGGCCGCGGCCATTCATGGCGATCAGGGCACCGATAATACCCAGAGGCACCACCAGAATTACCGCGAAAGGCACAGACCAGCTTTCATACAGGGCCGCCAGTACCAGGAATACCACCAGAATCGACAGCGCGTAGAGCGCAGGCGCCTGGTTGCCTGACAGACGTTCCTCATAGGAGAGGCCGTTCCATTCGATACCAAAGCCTGGAGGCAGTTGGTCAACCATGCCTTCCATGATGTTCATCGCTTCACCGGTACTGAAGCCTGGAACCGTCGCACCCTGGATATTCATCGCCGGCAGGCCGTTGAAGCGTTCCAGACGTGGTGAACCATACTCCCAGCTGCCGGTGGCAAAGGCTGAGAAGGGCACCATGTCTCCCTGGGTGTTACGCACATACCAGGAGTCCAGATCTTCAGGTTGCATCCGATACTTGGCATCGGCTTGAACATAAACCTTCTTCACCCGACCACGGTCGATGAAGTCATTGACATAGGAGCCACCCCAAGCGGCAGAAAGCACGTTGTTGACATCACCTATGTTGACACTCAGCGCCCGCAGCTTGGCATGATCTATGTGTAGCTGATACATGGGCGCATCTTCCTGACCATTGGGGCGTACACCCACCAGGTTGGGATTCTGAGCCGCCATGCCCAGCAGTTGGTTACGGGCCTGAACCAGCTTTTCATGTCCTTGACCATTCTTATCCTGCAGGAAGAGGTCAAAACCGTTGGCCGTCCCCAGCTCAATTACCGCAGGTGGTACGAAGGCAAACACAAAGGCTTCTTTCATCTGGCTGAACACCGCCATGGCGCGGCCGGCAACCGCCTGAACATCACTGCCAGGAGCAGTACGCTCAGACCAGTCTTTCAGTCCAACGAAGGCGATACCCATGTTCTGACCCTGACCGGCGAAACTGAAGCCTGCCACACTCAGAACTGATTTGACGTTTTCGTCTGCCAGGAATTGATCCGAGACCTTCTCCAATACCTTCAGGGTACTTTCCTGAGTGGCGTTGGTTGGCAGAATCGCCTGGGTAAACAGAATGCCCTGATCTTCGTCCGGCAAGAAGGCGGTTGGCATGCGGATAAAGATCCAGCCTACGGCCACAACCAGCGCCAGATAGATGGCACTCATACGTACCGAACGTTTGATGATGCCGGCAACAGTACCTTCGTACTTACCCGTCATGCGCTCGAAGTTGCGGTTAAACCAACCGAAGAAACCGGTTTCTGCGTGGGTATGCCCTTTCTTCAACGGTTTGAGCATAGTGGCACAGAGCGCCGGAGTCAGTACGATTGCCACCAATACCGACAAGGCCATCGCCGATACGATAGTGATGGAGAACTGACGGTAAATAACCCCGGTAGAACCCGACATGAAGGCCATAGGTACAAACACAGCTGACAGTGTCAGACCGATACCCACCAGTGCGCCGGTGATCTGGCCCATGGACTTCCTGGTCGCTTCTTTGGGACTAAGTCCCTCTTCCGACATCACCCGCTCAACGTTCTCCACCACCACAATGGCGTCATCCACCAAGAGACCGATAGCCAGTACCATGGCGAACATGGTTAGGGTGTTGATCGAGAATCCGGTGAAGGACAGGATGGCGAAGGTACCCAGCAAAACCACAGGCACGGCGATCGTTGGAATCAAGGTGGCGCGGAAGTTTTGCAGGAACAGATACATGATGACGAACACCAGTACCACGGCTTCCAGCAGAGTATGAACCACACCTTCGATAGAGTTCTTCACGAAGGGGGTTGTGTCATAGGGATACACCACCTGCATGCCGGCCGGGAAGAAGGGACGCATCTCTTCGACTTTGGCGCGAACAGCTTCTGCAGTATCCAGCGCGTTGGCACCGGTAGCCAGCTTGATTGCCAAACCTGTAGCGGGGCGACCGTTATAGAGTGACTCAATGGCGTAACTCTCGGAACCCAGCTCAACCTTGGCAACATCGCCCAGATAGACGTTGGCGCCCGAAGCGTTGGACTTGAGGATGATGTTGCGGAATTCCTCAGGCGTCTGCAAACGGCTCTGGGCCGAGATAGTCGCATTCAACTCCTGGCCTTGAACCGCAGGGGCCCCACCCAGCTGACCGGCGGAAACCTGGGCATTTTGTTCTCTGATCGCGGCGATCACGTCCAGAGTTGTCAGGTTGTAGTTGGTCAGCTTCAGTGGGTCGACCCAGATACGCATTGAGTACTGGGCACCGAACAGGGTGGTTTCACCCACACCGGGCACACGACTCATGGGGTCCTGAACGTTGGAACCTACGTAATCGGCGAGGTCGGCCTTGGTCATGGAGCCGTCTTCAGAAATAAAGGCGACTACCATCAGGAAGCCGGAGCTGGATTTGTTAACCCGGACACCTTGAGCCGTTACTTCCTGAGGCAGCAGGGCCATGGCGGCCTGCAGCTTGTTCTGAACCTGAACTTGGGCGATGTCGGGATCCGCTTCGGCGTTAAAGGTCAGAGTGATTTCGGCGTTACCGAAGCTGTCACTGGTGGACTTGATATAGCGCAGGTGATCTAGACCTGTCATGCGCTGTTCAATCACCTGGGTCACAGAGTCTTCAACAGTTTTGGCCGACGCACCTGGATAGTTGGCAGCAACCACAATGGTTGGCGGCGCAATATCCGGGTACTGGGAAACCGGCAGGGCCTTAATGGCCAGGACACCTGCCAGCATGATAATAATCGCGATCACCCATGCGAAGATGGGGCGATCGATAAAGAAACGTGCCATAACTTCCGCCCTGTTATTACTGGTTTGCTGTCATGGGTTTAGCCGTCACTGGCATGCCGGGACGGATTTTCTGCAGCCCTTCGACAATCAGTTTGTCACCAGGCTTGAGGCCATCGGTAACCCGCCACTGGTGATTGATGACATCGGCAGTCTTGATAACCCGAGCTTCCACCTTGTTTTCGGCGCCAACCAACATGGCCACAGCTTCACCCTTTGGATTACGGCTGATAGCCTTTTGCGGTACCAGAATGGCTTGAGGATCGACACCTGTGTTGAGAATGGCGCGAACATACATACCTGGCAGTAGTGTGTGATCCGGGTTCGGGAACTCGGCTCTCAGAGTCACAGAACCTGTGCTCTGATCGACACTGACCTCGGCAAACTGTAAGCGACCCTTGTGATCATAAGTCGAGCCATCTTCCAGCAGCAGAGTCACTTCAGCATCATCGGAAGCCTGCAGTTTGCCGGCTTTCAACATGCTCTTGAGACGCAGCATCTGGGTGCTGGACTGAACGATATCCACATTGATGGGATCCAGTTGCTGGATAGTCGCCAGAGGTTGAGCCTGGTTGGCGGTCACCAGCGCACCGGCAGTAACGCTGGACTTACCGATACGGCCGGAGATAGGCGCCTGTACTTCGGTATAGTTGACGTTAATGGTTGCAGTATTGATGGCCGCCTTGGCCACTTCCACCGCCGCCAGCGCTTCTTTATAGGAAGCATCTGCCTTGTCGTACTCTTCTTTACTTATGTACTTGGTCTTGACCAGTTCCTGGTAACGGGCCTGAGTTGCCTTGGCGGACGCCAGAGCCGCTTCGGCGCGGGCCAGATCGGCTCTGGCACTCTGCAAAGACGCCTTATAAGTAGAAGGGTCAATCTGATACAGTGACTCACCCTGCTTCACATCTCCACCTTCGGTAAAGCTGCGCTTCAGAATGATGCCGTTGACCTGAGGCCGAACTTCGGCTTCAAGGAAAGCTACGCTGCGCCCAGGCAGTTGCACTTGCAGTGCCTGCGGAGCCGACTTGACTTCGAGGACACTGACTTCCATAGCGGGGGCCGCCTGATTGCTTTTGGCTTTTTCAGCTTCCGACCCACAGGCCGTCATCCATAACGCCATACTTACAACTGAGGCAACTTTTAATACATGCCGCATGATAACTCCTAATCAGTATCTGCTTGCCGGGAAGGAAAAATGTCTTGTACGACAGGCTTCCTGGCGCAGTTAGCCAGCAAAATTTTCGAACCCATATTTATCGCACAAGCATTCTGTATCAACAAGCTACAGGATAAGCGAAAAGTGTAAATGAATGAAAATTTTTTAATCAATAAACGACACTATTGCCATTTATTTACATTTAGTTGTGAGATTTATGAATTCAACAACTTATGTATCCAAATCCCGTTTTTGCCCGTTTGGGAGAGATTCTGTTTTTGCCTTGGAGGCAGAGAGTTCTTTCCCAACAACAGCAAGCGTTTTATGGTTGAGCGAACCAAGGCAAAACTGCATAAATTTCTCTGCGTCATGCTGGATCCTCCACCGCGAGGCGAGTATTCTACTACTGTCACTATAATTTGATTAGTCACATAGAAATAAACCCACTGTCCCACAGGTGCAACAATAAATGGATCTAAACAGGGTACAAATATTTGCTCAAGTTGTTGAGCAGGGTAGTTTTACCGGCGCGGCCAAGGCGTTGGGGCTTACCAAGACCACCGTCAGTCGTAAAGTTGCCGAATTGGAGAAGGCGACCGGTGTTCAGCTACTGTTCAGAACCACCCGGGCATTGAGGTTAACCGAGGCCGGCGCCGAGTATTACAACAAGATCACCAAGATATTGGTAGACCTGGAAAATGCCGAGGCGCAGCTCAGTGCCAACCAGCAGCGGGTCAAGGGTAACCTAAGGGTAGTCTGCCCGATCGAGATGGGGCAGCTATTTCTCGGTCCGGTATTTGCCCGCTTTCTTGAGGCCTACCCGGATATCACCATAGAAGCTGAGCTGACTAATCGCAAGGTGGACATGGTTGAAGAAGGAATAGACATACTGTTCCACCTGTGTGGTATCGAAGATTCACGCCTGCAGCATTACCAACTGGTGAAGACCAGCACCACCCTGATGGCCAGTCCGGAATACCTTAAACGCCACGGTACTCCGCAGACCCCGGATGATCTTTGGCATCACAAGGGCATAGAACAGGGGGGCATCCAGCTCATCAATGATGGTTGCTGGAAGATTTTCGATGGTAAGGAATGGCAGGTGATCACTCCGGAGGTACAGCTCAAGGTCAACAATATTACCTTGGCCCGGGAAGCGGCCATTGCCGGTTTGGGGATCACTTGTCTGCCTCCCATGATCGCCGATGAAGCCTTGCAAAAGGGGGAGTTGGTCGCCGTGCTGGAAGACTTTCCCATGGAACATAACACCCTGTTGCTGTCTTATCCCAAACGGGCCTACTTACCTCGTAAGTACATAATCTTTATTGATTTTATCTATCAGGCCTTGTTCGGTTACTGGGGCAACATGCTGCTGGAGATCCCCGAGTATGTGAAGCGCCCCGAAGGCTTCGAATAAGCCGCTATGACTGCGGCGTTGCCGCAGTCATTCATAATTGTTCACATTCATTCCTCCATGGTTCATTCATCTAGATAACCCTGTTCACAACTTCTTCTTACTATCCGGGCTAACAATAATCATGCTCTGGTGGATAAAGATGAACCCAACTCATAAGCTGTTTTTATCAGGTTTGCTGCTGTGCAGCAGTTCTATGGCTCTGGCAGACGAAGCTCCCCGTTTCGCCGGTGGCAGTTTTGCCGGCAATCTGACCTTTGCCTCTGACTATGTGTTCCGTGGCGAATCGGAAACCCTGGATGGCGATGTGCCTGTAGTCCA
This sequence comes from Shewanella algae, assembly GCF_009183365.2. Taxonomy (NCBI): domain Bacteria; kingdom Pseudomonadati; phylum Pseudomonadota; class Gammaproteobacteria; order Alteromonadales; family Shewanellaceae; genus Shewanella; species Shewanella algae. Next base: position 4,751,835 of record NZ_CP068230.1, on the reverse strand, counting down.
GGGCACATTCAGCTGGAACCATGATGCCGGTTGGTACGCCGGGGTGTTTGCCTCCAATATCAAGTTTGCCGACCCCAACCTTGAGATAGTCACTGCGCCTTTCATCGGCAAGAGTGGTGTGTTGGGTGATTCAGGTTTCACTTATGATGTCATGCTGTTCTCTTATCTCTATCCGGGCGCGTCCTACTCCAACTACACAGAACTGTGGCTGAAACTCGGCAAGTCTTTCGGTCGGGCCCATCTGCAACTGGAAGTGACGCCGACTGTGGATGACTGGTTCGGTGTCGATGGTTGGCACGGGGTCAACTATGCCCTACACCCCAGTTACAGCTTCGAGAACGGTATCAAGGTATCCGGTTCTGTCGGTTATCAGGACCTGAGCGGCAATGGTGCCGAAGGATGGGGACACTGGAACTTGGGGGTAAGTAAGGAGTTCTATGGTTTCAACCTGGATCTGCGCTACCACGGCAGTACAGTTGAATCAGACCACAAGGTTTATGGTACCCAGACAGAGATCTTCGATGACAGATTGGTAATAGGCATCAGCAAGGCGTTTTAAGAACTGCTTCCCTGCAGTCTTTGTGAGTACGCCGGTTGGCGTACTCTTTTTTTAGGTAAGGTGCGAACAAGCTTGGATGCAAGGCGTGGTTCGCAGCAAATGGCCCTAGTCCTTTGCAAGACTTCCTTAGTACATGCTCTTTTCAAGATAGAGACGGTTGTCGGCAATATGTCCAGGCTCGGCGCGGAAGTCCACTACCTGATACTGATGGCTGATCAGCATATTCAACATAGAGCGGAACTGGTTGCGGGTCTTGACCTGGATCTGCTTGTAGCCGGCCTGGGTGGCCCAGCGCTCCTGAGCCTCAAGCATGCTGCGTGCCAGTCCCAGACTGCGATAATCGGGTAATACACCGCCCAGCCAACTGTAAAAACACTGCTCATCCAGAGCATAACCCAGCTTGAATCCCGCCAGCTCACCTTCCACAAAGGCCAACAACAACAAACAGGCATTGCCTGTCAGTCGACGCTCGAACTCCTGCTTTTGGTAGCCGGAATCAAACTCGGGGATCTGGGCACTCAAGGCCATGATCTCATCGATCTGTTGCTGATCTATTTCAGTAATAGCTTTGATTTCAATGGAGTACATCATCATTCTCTCAACGGACCGCAAAATGTCACAGGTTGCGGGATAAAAACTGGCCAAAATTATAACAGGTCTGGCCAGTTGAATGCATCAGGAGAATTGCTGCTGGTTTTCCGTCTGTAAGATCTTATCCTGAAGTACCCGCAGCAGCACGCCATAGGCCGGCAGGAACAGCCCCAGACTGACCAACAGCTTGAAGCCGTAATCCACGGCGGCGATTTCCGGCCAGTTGGCGGCCATGAAGGGGTCGCTGGAGGCGAAGAAGGCGATACTGAAGAACACCAGAGTATCCACCAGGTTGCCCACCAGGGTTGAGGCTGCCGGTGCGACCCACCAGGCACACTGGCGGCGAATTCTGGCAAACACTGCGATATCCATCAGCTGGCCCACCAGATAGGCGGCGAAACTGGCAAAGGCGATACGGAATACAAAGGTATTGAAGTCCGACAGGGCGCTCAGCCCCTGAAAATCACCCTGATGAAACAGTACGCCCATGGCATAGGAGATCACTAATGCTGGCAGCATGGCCTTGAAGATGATCTGCCGGGCGGCGGCCTGGCCGAATATCCGTACCGTCAGATCGGTTGCCAGATAGACGAAAGGAAAGCTGAAGGCACCCCAGGTTGTGTGGAAGCCGAATAGCTGAAACGGGAGCTGCACCAGATAGTTACTGGCACTGATAATAAGGATGTGAAAACTGACCAAGAGGATCAGTGCGCGTTTGAGCTGCGCGCCGGTTAACATTAACATATTGTGACCTTTTTAGTTGGCTGGGCGGGGTGAGGGAACCCGCATCTTCGGTTCGACCGAAAGGGCGCACATTATAGTGCCCATAATCCGGCTGACAAGGGGGAAGCGTAAAAAATGTCCAGTCCATCTCAAGCTACTCTACACTGAAAAGGAAGACAGGAGAGTAAAATGAATCGAATCTGCTGCCTGCTGCTGGCCTTGCTGACTTTTGTCTGGCCGGCCATTGCCGAACCGACCAAGATCCAGATAGCTACCGCCAGTTGGGGCGGTTATACCGAAACCAATGGCGAAGGCTATTATTTTGAGCTGTTGCGAAGGGTCTTTCCCGAGCCGGAATGGCAACTGGAAATCCAGTTTGTTCCCTTTCCCCGTTCCCTCTACATGCTGGAGCGTGAACAGGTGGACATGGTGTTAGGGCTCTATCTGGGGGATATCTCCAAGGGGATTTACAGCGCCAAAAAGGTGGAAACCGAGGTGATAGATGCCGCGGTGACCCCTGAGCTGGCCAGTGTTTGGCAAGGAATGGACTCACTGACCCATCGCAGGGTTCAGGCCCTGATCGCCTATCGCTTTTTTACCCTGACCCAGGTACCCATGCACTATCAGGAAAACAGTAGCCTGCTGGAAATGCTGCGCAAGGTGAATGAAGGCAAAATCGATGCCGTGCTTGACTATAAGCCGGACATCTTGCCGCTGTTGCCACAGTTGGAACAGCCCAGAAGATTGGTGCTTATTGAGGATGTGCTACGGGCAGATGTTTATTTTGCCTTCGCCAATAATCCCAAAGGGCTCGAGCTGAAGGCCTTGTTCGACCAAAGTTTTGAGCAGTTGGAGCGTTCCGGGGAATTGGCGGAGATTAAACAGCAGAGCCTGGAGCAGCTGCAACTGAGGATACAGGAACAGCCATCACCCTAGAAATCCAGCAGAATTGACATTATGGTGGCGAGCTTGTTTTCCAGCTCCTGCCATTCGGCTTCCGGGTCTGAGCCTGCGACTATGCCGGCGCCGGCAAACAGATTGATGCAGCCGGGTTCCAGCAGGGCGCAGCGGATGGCTACCGCAAATTCACTCTCATATTTATTCAGATAACCACAGGCCCCGGCATACCAGCCGCGCATATAGCCTTCCCGTTGGCGTAGAAAACTGATGGCCGATTCCCGTGGCAGGCCGCCGACGGCCGGCGTCGGATGCAGGGCCTGCAGCAGTTGAAAATCTTTTACCCCGTGCCGTAGCTCGGCGCGAATCGATCTGTGCAGATGCTGAATATGGTTGAGTTTGAAGATGGTTGGCGTCTCATCGGCACCGACATAGCGGCTCAGCGGAGTCAGTGCCTTGACAATATGCTCCCTGACCAGCTGATTCTCATGGCTGTTTTTGCTGTCATCCAATAGCTGCTGCGCCAGCAGTTCATCCTCTTCCGGGCTTAGGCCGCGAATGGTAGTGCCCGCCAGTGCTTCGGTATACAGCTCCTGCTGATGGCGGCGATAGAGACGCTCGGGCGAACAGGAGATAAAGCTGCGCTCAGGGCTGAATTCGAAGCCGAATTGAAAACTGTTGGGGTTGCGCCCTTGCCAACTGGCCAACACCTGCCAGGGATCCGGTGTGTCTTTCACTTGCAGCTGAGTCAGGCGCGACAGCACTACTTTGGGCGTGTCCTGGTTGAATCTGGGGGCAGTCACCTGTTCCACCAGTGTCTTCCAGCGTGGATAGTCGGGCCTGTCATTGCGTGACAGCTGTTCTGTCTTGGTCGGTGGCGTCATGGGGCGGGCCGGAACCAAGGCATCCAGCGCTGCTTGTGCCTGGGCTATTTCCGCTTGCCTGTCAGCCTGGCCCAGATTCAGGTTAACCAAGAGGCGGAAATGATCTGAACTGCGTCTCAGCTCTATTCTGGGTAACAGGAATCTGGCGCGGCCAAACTCGGGCCAGGAGGCGATTTCGCGGTCGAAGGCGACGCCGCCGTAGTAGCGGATCTCCTGATTACTGGAGTAGGCGCGCTGCTTTTCATAAATTTCGGCCAGGGCCTCGTCTGTGACTTCATCTTCGAAGCGGAAATCCAGGCAGCAGCCGATGGCGGCAACCTCCTCGAGTCTGTCTCTTCCTTGCCAATAAATTCTGGGATAGCTGGGTTGGGAAGCCAGCCAGGAGATCAGTGGAATTGCCTGTACCTCGGCGGCCAATTGGACAATAGGCTCTGCTGGCGTCAGCTTGGCCAGTTGACACAGCTTGTCTTTGAGTGACGAAATGGCCTGAGGCAGGGTAAGTGCAGACAAGGGGAGCTCCGAACAAAGGGATCCGGAAGCAGAAAGCGTCCGGCTAACAGTATCTTTAACACAAACTAAAGTTCCACACCTTGAGTGTCAAGCCGTCGAACGGGCCTGTGTGACGTGTAGCATGATCCCATTAATCAGCTTAGGTTAATGTGACACGAGTGGACATTTTTGCTCGGCAAATTGTCTTGATGGGACAATCTGTCCGCGACAGACTCTGTTATCTACTCCCTTTGTATTAATTTGTCGATCTGTATTGGTTTTTACCGTCACTGAGCTTGTAGCTTTTTTGGGCGGCGCCAGAATAGCCCGGATAATCCCAATCAGAAATGACAGAAGAGCCTTATGTCCCATATCCCGGTAAAACTCTCTGCCCTCGCACTGGCGTTGGGCTGTGCCATGCAGGCCAATGCGGCCTCTATCGAACGCGATCCACTGGTCAACAATGCAATGGACGTCATAGTGGTGCACGGTGAGCGTGCCAACGCCACTGAAGTTGCCACTACAAGTTGGAGCATTTCCGAAGATGAAATCAAGGCCTTGGGTGCCCAAAGCCTGGATGAAGTGCTGAAAAATGTTCCCGGTGTTTACGTACGTTACGGCGGCGAGGGTACGCCAAGGGTGGATATCCGTGGTTTCAAAACCCGCCATGTGACCCTGTTGGTCAACGGTGTACCGGCCAACAGTGCCGATGATGGTCAGTTTGATCCCAGCGTGATCCCAACCAGCCAGATTTCCAGAGTCGAAGTCTCCGTTGGCCCAACTTCAGTACTCTATGGCCCAGGCGGCGCCGGAGGTGTTATCAACATTATCACCAAGCGTGGCGACAGCGCCCCGGCAGTATCCGGCAACCTGGAATTGTCCAAGGACGATACCTTCAAGGGTGATATCAGTGCCGCCGGCTCGGGCGACAACTGGCAGGGACTCATCAGTGCCGGTTATCAGCACACTGATGGTTTCCCCATGTCTTCTGACTATCAAGTCACTGAGTACCAAGACAAATATCAGCGCAACAACGCAGATAAAGAGCTGACCAATCTGTACGCCCAAGGCAGCTATTGGCTCAGTGATAATACTCAACTCATTGCCAATATGGCGCTGCGTTCAGGCGAGTGGGGCAAGCCACCAAGAGATGGCAGCGGCAGCGGCCGGGTGAAGTTTGAGCGTGTCGATGACTATGATTCACAGACTTTCCAGCTGGGTCTGGCACATAAGTTCAATGATACTTTCACTTTCCGGGGTTTTGGTTATCACAACCAGAGCGACACCTATGAAACTGTGTACGGTGACAACAGCTACGCTGAGCTGACCCAGGCTCAGGACGGCCGCTCCAAAGTACAGGGGGCAAACCTGCAGCTGATCACCGACTTCGACACCGCGGGTATCCTGACCACCTCTGTGATTGCTGAAAAGCAGAGCTGGGAAGCGGTAGCCGAAAGCTTAGGTTCCTCCAAGTCCGGCAGCAGCAAGGTTGCAGCAGCCAAGGGCTCAGGTGGTGGTACTGGTTCAGGCGGCGGTAACGGCTCAGGCGGTAACGGCTCAGGCGGTGGTACTGGTTCAGGCGGCGGTAACGGCTCAGGCGGTGGTACTGGTTCAGGCGGCGGTAACGGCTCAGGTGGTGGTACTGGTTCCGGTGGCGGTAATGGCTCAGGTGGTGGCAGCAGTGAGTCTTTCGATGATTCGGCCTGGGTTTATACTGCGGCGGCCGAATATCAGTTCCAGTCGGAAGGCGATTGGGGCTTTACTCTGGGCGGCGCTTACCACGATATGGACAAGACCGAAGGCAACGAGAACGATTACTCGGCGCTGGCCTCAGGTTTCTGGCAAGCGGCTGACGATACCCGTCTGAGCCTGAGTGTGGCTCGGAAGGTGCGTTTCCCATCCATGCGCAACCTGTACTCCCTGTCTTCAGGCAATCAGGAACTGGAGACGGAAATCTCCAAGCATGTTGAGTTGGGACTGGAGCAAGGCCTGGGTATGAATACCGAGCTGCAACTCTATCTCTATCACACAGATGCCGATGATTACATTGCCAAAGATGCCAGCGGCATGTATCAGAACATGGGCAACTATCGCTTCCAGGGTTTGGATACTGTGCTGTCCAATAACAGCATAGAGAATCTGGATCTGAGCCTGAGTTACAGCTATCTGCATGCCGAAGACAGAGACAGCAGCACAGGTTTTGATGGTCTGGACTATCGTCCCAAGCACCAGCTGCGCTTCCAACTGGGTTACAAGCTGCCTACCGAGACCCGAATCCACCTGAATGTGGAACGCATCATGGATCAGAACTACTACGAGCAGGAGAAGATCGGCGGTCAGAAGGTGTGGCAGGAGAAATCACTGGATGATTACACCCTGGTAGACATCAATCTGGTACAGCCTTTGCTTAAAGATAAGCTAGAGCTCTATTTACGAGCCACCAACCTGCTGGACGAGAACTACTATCAGAGCGATTCTCTGCCTCAGGCAGGTAGACAAGTCTTTGTTGGGATTAACTGGCAGATCTGATAATGCGCTTACTCGAACTCGAAGGGATCAATTTCAATCATGGCTGTTTGCAGCCCTTGATATTGAGGGATCTGGATCTAAAAATAGAATCCGGCTCCTGCCACTGCATCAGTGGTCCCACGGGTTCGGGTAAATCCAGTCTGCTGGCTTTGCTTGCCGGGCTGCAACGGCGTCCCTGTGAAGGCGGCATTTTCCGCCGTCAGGGGTTGTTGGTGGGTCTGGTGATGCAAGATCCCCAGGTGCAGATACTGCGCCAGACCGTCGGGGCCGAAGTGGCCTTTGCCTTGGAAAACCTCGGTGTGCCAAGCGGCCAGATGATCTCCAGAGTGCAGCATGCATTGCGCCGGGTGGGGCTGTTTGTCTCGCTGGAAACTCAAGTCAGCAAGCTGTCTCTCGGACAGAAATATCGCCTGATGATCGCTGCCCAGTTGGTGAGTGAGCCTGCGGTACTGCTGTTGGATGAACCTTGGGCGCAGTTGGATGACGCCGGTGTCGATGAACTGCTGGCAGTAATCCGTAACCTGCTGGCGGAAGGTATGGCTGTGGTACTGGTGGAGCATAATCCCCAGGCTTTTTCCTCAGTTGTTGAACACTTCTGGTACCTGGACCAAGGGCGCCTGTTACCCGGCAGTTACCGGGTCGAATCCGCCAGCCATTTGAAACGCCTGGAGCCGGACCGAAGTCGGGAACTGGTCAGTGCCACTTCATTTGAATTTCGTTATCAGGGGCATTCGCCCCTGTTTGTGTGTCAGCAGGGCCTGTCTTTGGGCGCCGGTGAGCTGGTTACTCTGGTGGGTAACAACGGCTCGGGCAAGAGCAGCCTGCTGAAGGCGATAGCCGGTATTCAACCCGCGGTGGCGTCGATGCCACTGCGGGTCTTTGGCCGTAAGCCCAAGCCTGGTGCCTATGGCCCCATGCTAGGCCTGTTGATGCAGCGCCCCAACCGTCAGTTGTTTGAAGCCACAGTCATAGAGGAGATGCAGTTCAGCCTGCGCCGCTTCGACCTGCCGCTGTCCCGGGCCGAGAGCCTGCTTGAGCAGCTCGACTTGCTGCATCTTGCCCAAAGCTCGCCCCATACGCTTTCCTATGGGCAGCAGCACTTGATTGCCCTGGCCTCTATCGCTTGTTTAACCCCCAGCTTGATGCTGTTGGACGACCCCTTGGCGGGGTTGGATGGCAAGCATCTGGGGCAGCTTTGGCAGATACTCAACTATCTGCGGGAACAGGGCGGCAGCATAGTGATTGCCAGCCACAGACCCCTGCCGGGGTTACCTTGTAGTCAGCTGTGGCAGTTGCAACAAGGCCAACTGGAAATCGAGTTTGCCCCAGAGGAGGTTGCCTGTGTGGGCTAAAGGACGGCGCCACGGCCGTGCTTCTCCCAAGGGGCTGAATTTAGGTTTGTGGGGCAGTGCCACAGCCTTGTTCTTGGTAGTGACTCTGTCATCGGCAGCCTTTCTCCTGCCTCAGGCGCAGCTTCCCTGGCTGGCGGCCATTAATCTTATCTTGGTGGTTCATGGTATGCTGCAGCGCGGCGCCATAGGCGGGGTAATCCGCTTTGTTCTGCTGCAACTCGGCTTTACTTTGGGGCTGTATGCACTGATGCATGGTGGCGAGCAGCTGGGACAAGGTACCTTGGCGGTGGCCCGCATCACCTTGGCGCTGCTGCCGGGATGGTGGCTATCGGTTACCGTGCGCCCGGAGCGGATCGGTGAGGTGTTATGCCTGATCATGCCGGCTAAATGGGCCTTTGTGGTGGCCGCTTCTATAGGTCTGCTGCCCTTTATGACCCAGGAGATTGCCGAAATCTACCAACTGCAGCGGCTGCGGGGGGCGCGAATTGCGCCCAAGCAACTGCTCAACCCCCGCAACTGGCCTGAACTGGCCTACTGTGTGTTATTTCCCCTCTTGATCCAACTGCTTAAATTGGCCAAACAGATGGCGCTTGCCGCCAAGAGTCGCCATTTTGGCCACACTTTCAAGCCGACCCATTGGCAGGACAACCGGAGCGAACATGGCAACAAATAAAATCAAAGGATTTCAATTGCAGGATGCGCTCTTCATCGGCTTTTGTGCCACCTTATTGGTGGCAGTCAAGAGTATGCTCAGGCTGAAACTCGGCTTGTCGGGACATTCTATGTTGCTGATGAGCTTTTTCTATCTCACCTGTTACGGCATTGTCGGACGCATGGGCGCCATGACAGCTTGCGGCGCCTTGGCCGGAGTGGTTGCCATGACCTTGGGCGTGGGCAAAGGCGGCCCGCTTATTCTGCTCAAATTCGTGGTTCCGGCTGTGTCGATGGACCTGGCGCTTCTGCTGCTGGCCAATGCTTTCAATTTGCGCTGGCGTTTCATCGCCCTGGCATTGGTGGGCTGTATCGCCTGGGCCGCTAAAGGGCTGGTAGAGGATTTGCTGGTGGGCATGAGTGAACAGGTGGCCTTGGTGCGCTTTGGTCTCAAGTGTTTACAAGGTGGAGCCTTTGCCATAGTCGGGGCCCTGCTGGTGCCCCCCGTTTTGAGACGCCTCAAGGCTCACGATCTCCTCCACAAAGATACCCAGACAGATTGATTAAGGTTTATTGATGAAAGATTGGCTGATTTGTATAGACGATACCGATGATATTGGCACCAAAGGCACCGGCGAGATCGCTTCCGAGATTGCTGAATTGTTGACCCAGCAAGGCGGGCAAACCTCCCTGGTGACCCGGCATCAGCTCTATGTGCATCCGGACATTCCTTACACTTCCCACAATAGTGCCATGTGCTTTGGTTATCGTGGCGAGCTTACCTTGGAGGCGATACGTGAGGTGGCTATAGCTCATCTTCTCAGGGAATCAGCCAGCGCCGCCGACCCTGGGTTGGCGCTCTTGTCTCTGGCCGATTTCAGCGGCCAGGACGCACTGATGGCTTTTGGCCGTGAGGCCAAGCAAGAGGTCAAGACCAAGGAGCAAGCCTACGGCTTGGCCGAACACTTGGGTATCAGTCTCAGCGAGCACGGTGGCACGGGGCAGGGTGTTATCGGCGCGCTGGCGGGCCTAGGGCTCAGGCTCACAGGGAATGATGGCCGGGTGAAAGGCCAACTGAAATTTGGCCAGACAGATGAAGCGGCGCCCTTCAGCGTTGCCGACATACTAAATCGCTCTGAGCTGGATGGCGTATTGACCACAGATGGTGAGTGGTTGCAGGAAACCGACACTGTCTGGCTCGGCGGCAAGGTCAAAGCGGTGTGGGCCGAGCATAAGTTTGCCCTCCTGGTCAGCAAACGTGGCGCCGAGTGGCACAATGCCGGCAAACAGCAGCTGAAGGAGTTCTGAATGCAGCAATGGTTTGAACTAAAGCAGGGCAAACGCTTGTTTCTCGGTGGCAGCAGCAATCTGCAGGCCGCCCGAGAGGTGGCCGGCCAGTGTGTTTGTTTTGCCGAAGATGACGAAGATGAACAGATAGATGATGTCACTCGCTCCTGTTACAACTGCCAGTATCGCCGCTGGTTGAGTGAAGGCTTTCAATGTCTTGGCCCAATATCTGAATGAGATTGGCATCATAAAGACAAATTTTACCCCCTAGGATGCATAGGCATTTCCGGCTTTGGCTTCTAGAATAAGGCAGAGCCGAGTGACATTTGTTGGAGAGTCGTTAACCCCTGGCAAACGTTTTTCGGATTGAGGCCAAAAGCATTTGCCGGAGTGAAAGAATGACCGATGTGGTATCGACAGCAGCCCTTTTGAAGTTGCCCGTCACTCAATTGGGGATAGGCATGTATGTCTCGGCCATTGAGAACAACGGCCAATTGGCCGTCGCCAATGCCGGCCAGATCAGGAGCCGCCAGGCAATCACTAAACTCAGCAACAGCGGCATTCGCTTTGTCTGGGTCGATGTGGAGCGTTCCAGCGACAACTGTGGCCTGAAAAAACAACGCCCCGCCTTCAATCACCATCCCCGTAAAACCTCGGTGAACCATCAATTGGCAATAGGTCAGGCCAAACAGCTACTGACAGAAGCCAAGGGCTTAGTGCGCAAAGTCCTCAGTGAAACCTTCGAAGGCAAGGCAATAGAAGTCGAGCCTTTTGCGGCACTGGCAGACAATATGATCGAGTCGGTGATGCTCGACTCGGATGCGATGAAGTGCGTTTCCGCGTTGAGATCCAAAGATGCCTACCTGCTGGAACATTCGGTCAATGTTGCCTTCCTGCTGATCACCTTCGGTAAGTATCTCAAGCTAGATCGCGAGATGCTCAGACAGCTGGCCATCGGCGGTATTCTCCACGACATCGGCAAGATCAAAGTGGATAACAAGATACTGCACAAGCCGGGCAAGCTGACGCCGGAAGAGTTTGAGCACATGAAGCTGCATCAGGCCTACGCCATCGAGATCATGGAACAGGCCAAGGGCTTGTCTCAAGTGAGCAAGGATGTGTGTCTGATGCACCATGAAAAACTCGACGGCCGTGGTTACCCGAGGGGCCTGAAAGGAGATGCATTGCCGCTGCATGGGCGTATGAGCTGTATCGTGGATATCTATGATGCCCTTACCGCCACCCGCTGCTATAAAGAGGCGATGAGCCCGGCAGCCGCCTTTAAGATTCTGCTCAGTCTGACGCCCTTTCATCTGGATGAGAGCCTGGTGTACGAATTCATCCGTTGTATCGGTGTCTATCCGGTCGGTTCATTGGTGCAACTGTCCGATGGCCGAGTGGGCATAGTCTGGGAATCCAAAGACAGGGACGTGTTGCACCCCATAGTCAAATGCTTCTATTCATTGAAGTTTAAGCGATATACCGATGTGACCATGGTGGATCTGCAAAAGTCTGATCTCAACATAGACAGAGGTGTATCGCCCAGCTCTTTGGATGTCGACCCCAAGCCCTTCTATTGATCTGGCGGTAAACTGGGTAAACTGTTGGGCCCACCGAGTGGTGGGCCTTTTTGTTGAGTTTGTGGAGTGACCCCGATGCGCCGAATTTTACCTATCATGACCCTGTTATTGTCGCTGGCCTTGCTGATCCCCGGGGTGACTCAACCTATTTTGAGTGTCAGCGGCACGGTGGAAAAGGCCGAGCTGACCGAAGCCGGGTTGGACATGATTGCCGAAGCCGTCAGTGATGGTTCCGGACGCGACAGTGCCAGGGGAATGCTGGCGATGATCAGCGGTATGCTGGGGCTGAACAATCTTCAAGGTGAAATGGAGGTGTTCAACAAGACCCGCAGTATCTGGGGTACAGTGACCGAGCTGCATCAACACGGCAATACCCTGGTGGCGGCGCTGGTGATGCTGTTTTCCGTGATAGTGCCGGCCTGCAAGCTGGGGCTGATGCTGCTGGCTCAGGCGCCGCTGTCCAGTAAGGTGCGGCAGATCATCGACAGTATTACCGCGGCCATTGCCAAATGGTCCATGGCCGACGTATTTGTGGTGGCGCTTATCATCACTTATATGGCCGGCAACGCCTCGGCCGGCATGGGGGATTTGGTTCACACCCACGCCAGCCTGGAGTCGGGCTTTTGGTTCTTCCTCGGCTATTGCCTGTTGGCCATCGCCGGCCAGTATTGGCTCAAACCCCGTCAGTCCTGACCCAGCACGCCGTCTGTCGCTATCGGTACTATCCAATAGCGGCAGGGGTTGTGGCGGCAGACCTCCGCCAGGGTTTGCAGCAGCGCCTGCTGTGACTCTTGCGGGTGCATCACCTCAAACTTGTAGAATTCCCGATAACCTTCCACCTGTTCCTTGAGATTGAAGTGGCTGTGCTCGCGGCTGAAGCCACAGATATTGATCAGGCTGAAGCCTGATAGGTAGTCCAGCGACATCAGGGTGTCGACCACATCGTCTTTTAGATTGTGCTGCACTATCAGCACCAAGAGTTGTTTCATTGGCGTTTCTCCAGGGTTTGATACAGCAGTGGCAACAAATAGAGGGTGGTGATAGTGGAGGTGATCAGCCCGCCTATGACCACGATTGCCAGCGGTCTTTGAATTTCGGCGCCGGGCCCGGTGGCAAAGGCCAGCGGGATCAGGCCGAACATGGCGGTGGTGGCCGTCATCAGAATCGGACGCAGTCGGCGGGCGGCCCCCTGTTCGACCCGCTCACTGAGGCTGGCAAACAGATGCCGCGACTGTTCATAGTAGCTGACCATCACCACACCGTTGAGCACGGCTACCCCCAGCAGGGCGATAAAGCCCACTGAGGCCGGCACCGACAGGTATTCGCCCGAGATAAACAGGCTGAAGATACCGCCCATCATGGCAAAGGGGACGTTGGCCAGGATCAGCAAGGCTTTGGAGATATTGCCGAAGGTGGTGAACAGGATCAGGTTGATCAGCATCAGCGCCACGGGCACCACCAACAGCAGATTACGGGTCGCCCGTTGCTGGTTCTCGAACTCGCCGCCAAAATTCAGGCTGTAACCGCTGGGCAGAGACAGCTCAGAGGCCAGCTTGCCCTGTAGTTCTTCAACAAAGCCGACGATATCGCGGCCGCTGACATTGGTGGTGACCACGGCAAAGCGGTTGCCTTGCTCGCGCTCAATCAGTATCGGCCCTTCGCGATAGCTTATTTGCGCCAGTTCTCCAAGTGGCCTGAGGCTGGCATCCGGCATGACCAATAGCCTTTGCTCCAGTTGCGGCAGGCTGTTGATACCATCTGCTGCCTGGGCGATCAGCACGGGAGTTCGCTTCTTGCCCTGGATTATCTCGGTTATGGCAAGACCTTCCAGTTGGCTCTTGAGATATCGGCCAAACTCATCGGCACTCATGTTGTAACTGCGGGCCAAACCTTCCTTGAGGCGGAGGTTGATAAAGGGGCTGCCTTCGGTCATGGCGGTTTTGACATCCTGGCTGCCGCGAGTGGCGCTGGTCAGGTGTGCCGTCTCACTGGCCAATCTTGAAAGCGTCTCAAGATCTTCACCGAAAATTTTAATCGCCACATCGCCTATGCTGCCGGTAAGCATCTCGGAGACCCGCATCTGGATTGGTTGGGTGAAGTTGAAATTGATCCCCGGAAACTTGAGCACTTCGGTGCGTATGGCATCGATAAGCGCCTCTTTGCTGGCAAAGCGCCACTCTTCAACGGGTTTAAGTTCCATGAAGACATCTGTCTCATTCAGCCCCATGGGATCCAGCCCCAGTTCATCGGCACCGGTGCGGGCGACCAACTGGCGTATTTCGGGCACAGTGGCCAGCAGGTGCTGCTCTATCTGAGTATCCAGTGCCAGCGAGGCCTGCAGCGAAATCGACGGGGACTTCTCCAACTGCAGAATAATGTCACCCTCATCCAGGGTCGGCATAAAGGTTTTACCCACCTGAGTAAACAGCCCCAGGCTCAGTACCAGTGCCACCAGTGCCGTGGCGCAAAATGCCTTACCGTGCTGTAACACCCACTGCAGACTGAGCAGGTAGCGCGCCTTGAGCCAGCCAATGGCCTTGGGTTCGTTGGCCGCTTTTTCATTGACCAGATAGGAGGCCAGCACAGGGATCACCGTCAGCGACAGTGCCAGTGCCGACAGCATGGCAAACACTATGGTGATAGCCACTGGGGTGAACAGTTTGCCTTCGAGGCCGCTGAGGGTCAGTAGCGGTGAGAAGACTATGATCACTATCAGGGTGCCGGACACCACAGGCACGGCCACATCTTTGGTAGCGCGGTAGATGAGGTGCAGCCTGGGCAGGCGTTTGCCGCCGGCAATCTGGTTGACCATGTTCTCCACCACCACCACGGAGGAGTCCACCAACATACCGATGGCGATCACCAGACCGCCGAGGCTCATCAGGTTGGCCGACAGATTGAAGTAGCGCATCAGCATAAAGGTGGCCAGTGCCGCCAGCGGCAGCGACAGTGATACCACCAATGCCGCCCGCAAGTTGCCGAGAAACAGCGCCAGTAACAGAATAACCAACACCACGGCTTCAAACAGGGCATCTGAAATGGTGCCTATGGCCGTGCCTATCAGGTTGGCCCTGTCGTAGAACACATTCAGCTGGCTGCCGGGAGGAAGGGTCTTTTCTATCTGGGCCAGCTTTTCCCTTACCAGTTTGATGACTTGGTCGGTATTGGCATCCTTGAGACCGACGATCAAGGCCTCTGTGGTTTCTTCACCATTACGGGTCACGGCGCCGTAGCGGCTGAGATGGCCTATTTCGACCCGGGCGAGGTCTTGCAGGCGATAGCTGCCGCCCTGATTGGTGGCAATCACCAGTTGTTGCAGGGCCTCCAGCGAGTCGATGCGCCCTTCGGTGCGAACCGTCAGGTTATCTGTCCCTAGCGTGATGCGTCCGGCACCCGTGTTGCTGTTGTTGCTCTCGATACGGGCTATCAACTCTTCCTGGCTGATACCGGCCTGAGCCAGGGCGACTGGGTCAGGGGTGATCTGCAGTGTCTTGGCAAAACCGCCGAGAATGTTGACATCGGCGACTCCGGGCACGGTACGCAGCAGCGGCCTGATTTCCCATTCCAGCAACTGACGGCGTTCCAGCAGCGACAACGAGGGATTCTCCAGCGAGAACATAAAGATTTCACTGAGCGGGGTGCTCATGGGGGCAACGCCGCCTTCCAGATCGGCGGGCAACTTGTCCCATACCGCCGCCAAGCGTTCACTCACCTGTTGTCTGGCCCAGTAAATATCTGTGCCTTCGTTGAAGTCCAGGGTGATGTCGGTAATTGCATACTTGCTGGTGGAACGCAGTATCGCCTGCTTGGGGATCCCCAGTAGCTCAGTCTCAACCGGTACTGTCACCTGGGCCTCTATCTCTTCGGCTGTCATGCCGGGAGCCTTGAGGATGATTTTCACCTGGGTCGGCGAGATATCCGGGAAGGCGTCCAGCGGCAGCCCCAACCAGGAATAGGCGCCGGCACCACAGAGCAGCAGCGCTGTTATCAGGGTAAACAGCCTTTGAGTCAGGGAAAAACGGATAATGGCACTGAGCATGCTATTCGCCCCCCAAACCCAGGAGTATGCCTTTGACGGCCGCCACTGAGTCGCTCAGTACCTCGGCACCGACCAGTGTTTCATTGGGCGCCAGGAAGTAGCTGTCGGCGCTGGCACCTATCACTTGCACGTCGGTTGGCCGCAGCTTGTTTTGGCTGTGACTCAGCACTTGGCTGCCAGTGCCCCAGGAATAGAGACTCTGTTTGGGTACCACCAAGGCATTGATGGCCTGCAATGGAATAACCTGTAATTGCTGCCCGGGTTGCAGGCCGCAGCTTGGGGGAACGGCCTGGCTCCAGGCGTCGACAAAGCCCTGTTTGGCCAGCTGGTCCTTGCGACTTATCTGCAGTTGGCACTCTCCGGCCATCACGGCATTGACACTGTCTTTCTGGGCCAGGGGTAAACGCAGCTTAAGCCTGAGTTCGTCGGCGGGCAGTACCCCCAGCAGTGGGGCGCCGCTCATCAGCGGTTCACTGCTATCGCCGTATTGCAGCAATCCGGCCATGGGCGCGTGTAATGTCAGAGTCTCAGGACTCTCCCCCGGCTTAAGCAATTCACTGAAATGCTGCAGGTGTTCATATTGCAGCAAAGCGTCGAAATACTGCCGGCTTATCTGCGACCAGGTTTCGGCACCTATGGCGCCGTTGGCCCGCAACTTTTGGTTGCGATCATAGCGCTGCTTGGCGAGCTTGAATGCCGCTTCGGCGGCGGCAAATTGCAGTTGAAAGTGGGCAATTTCGGCGCCCTTAAGTTGCACCAGCGCTTGGCCTTCATCGACCCATTCTCCTTCGGCCACCAACCAGCGTCGCTGTTGGATGGTTTCCGGTGCCGTGAGATAGAAGCTGCTGCCGGGCTGAGCCGCCAATATTGCCGGTACAGGGGCGGCCTCTATCTGTTGTACTTGGTTCACTGAGGTGAAGCTGAGTGTCAGCTTGCCTAGGTCCGCAACCGAGATTTCCTGCGCCCACAGCGGGGAGAAGAACAGTGTCGACACCAGTGTGCCAACCAGGGTTTTAGGGGTCATAGGGTAACTCCGAGCGCTTGCAGTTGTTGGGAATGCAGCTGGGCTTGTGCCAGCCGGTTGAGCGACAGCCTGGCTTGGGTATCCAGAGCCTCAAGATGGCGCCGCAGCCAGGACTCATACTGGGCTGGGCCTTGTTCGGCCGTGGTCAGCAGGGTTTGGCTGAGCTGTTTGCTCAGCTGCACGGCTTGCTCCAGCCCTTGCTGCTCTTGTTGTAGCTGGGCTTGACGACGTTTGAGTTGCTGCAACTGCAGTTGGCTCTGCAGTAACTGCTGTTGTTGCTGTTGCTCCAGTTGCAGCCTTTGTTGCTGCAACTCGCCAAGCTGTTGCTGGTTCAGGCCGTTGCCAACAGGCAAGGGGATCTCCAGTGCCAGACCCAGAGACTGTTCATCCAGCCCTTGGGTGGTAGTGTTTTTGGCCGTGACAGACACCAGCCAAGGAGTGTCATCTCCTTCGAGTTGGGCGTTTGTGGTGAGTTGCTGACGTTGCTGCTGCAGCGCCAGCAATTGCCACATGGGATGCCCGGCTCCGGCATCATCCGGCAGTGGGGTATCACTTTCATCCAGCGATGGCAGCTGTTGCAGTCCGGTCAGGCGTATGAGTGCCTCATTGGCTTCTTGTTGTTGTTGCTCCAGTGGGAGTTTAGTGAGCGACAGCTCCAGCAGTTCTCGTTTTAGCAGCAGTACCGCAGTTGCCGGCATTTCACCACTTCGGCTCAGGGCCTGTTGCCGCTGCAGCAGTTGCTGCAGTACTTGTTGCTTGTGGCGCAGTTGCACCAGCTCCTGCTCGGCTTGTGCCTGTTGCCACCAATACTGACGCAACAGGCCAGAGAGATAGAGGCGCTGCAGTTGGCTCTGCAATTCCAGCATGCGTTCGTTAATGGGCTTGAGTTTGGCATTCTGGCGCTGCATGGCCGGCGACTGAAAAGGCAGGTTGAGCGAGAGCTCCTGCTCATAGCTGTTGTGGCTTTCCAGGCTGCCAAGATGGCTCAAACTGATGCTTGGCAAGCCTGTCAGCCAGTCCGAGCTGTGATATATTGGAGCCAGTTGTGCCGAAGATGTGTGCAGCCTGTTTTGACTCAGGGCCAGCAGGGCATCTCTGTCTGTTTCCGGGGCCGCTCTCAGCTGAAACACCATTAACAGCAGGCTACAACCCAGATAGAGGGGGCGGATTTTCATGGGAGTGTCTCTTGGGGAAATACCAGCCGCCAGCCTGGCACTGATTTGGCCTGTTGTCTTCGGCGACCTGTATCATATTTGCGCTTATGGGACATATGTACCATAAGTTAACTGCATGTTTTTAAAGCCTATTAATCGGGAGTTGCGTCAATGAAGGATCTGGTGATGATAGTGCTGCTCAGTGTGATCATGACGCTGAATCTGCTGGATGTGTTGTCAGATATGCAACTTGGTGTGCCGACTTATCACATAGTGCAGGAGAGCATTTTGGTGGCGCTTTCCGCCTGTGGTGCCCTGTATATCAGTGTTGATCTGATCCGCCGCAGCCGAGAGATGCAGTTACTCAAGTCAAAGTTGGCCAATGCCGATGCCAGGATCTGCAATATCTCCAGTCGAATGCAAGCCGCCCGCCAGGAATACACCCAGGCGGTACAGCAACAATTTGAGCTCTGGTCGCTGACCCGCAGTGAGCAGGAAGTGGCTTTATTACTGTTGAAGGGCTTGAGTTTCAAAGAGATTGCCAGTGTTCGCAGCACCAAGGAGAAGACGGTGCGGCAGCAGGCATCGGCAATTTACGCCAAGGCGGATGTTGATGGCCGCCATACCTTCTGTGCCTGGTTTATGGAAGACTTTATTCAACCCGTTGCTAGCGCCGATACTTCACAGGCGGCCTAAGACGCGGTTGGCATCTGTCGTTTTGAAGCGACTTTACACGCGTTTCTTGAAGCTAATCCTGCGGCGGCTGAGCAAGTAGGATTAGGCATTTTCCCCGGCAACTTTCCTCCTTGCTACCAGGCTATCCCCGTCACAGAGAGTGGGTTTCCTGCCAGTTAATGCATATAAAAAGGTATAAAAAATTTTTTCTTAGTGCTTTGGGTTCTTTATTATTGAGAATCGATATTGGCACCTAGGCTCCACAGACACCAATAATAGCTGCATTATTTAACTGTGGAGGTGGCGGTGAAGCCTGGCTATATCCTGCTGTTTCTCTTACTGGTGGTACTGGCATCGACCCAGACCCAAGGCTTGTTGCGGGCTCTGATTGAACTCAGCGCCTTCGCAGGCTTTTGTTACCTGTTTTCAACCCTGCCAGAGAATATAGCCAAGAGACGAGCTGCCGATAAACAGCCAGAGAATCACCCCAAGAAGTAAGGGCTTACTACCACTCTGCTGTAGTTTCCTGAAGGTGATACCACAGCCAATCAGGAACAAACACACCACCAGGGTACGCTTCGCCAGCTCAAATAGTTCCTGATAGATAAATTGACCCTGAGGCAACAAACTGGTGATGGCAATAGCCAGGCAGTAAAACAGAATAAACCCGGGAATATTGAGTTTACCCTTGCCTCCGAACAACAAGGCGCTGATTGCCGCCAGAGGCACTATCCACAAGGCGCGTGCCAGTTTGATGGTGGTCGCCGTCTTAAGTGCTTCCTCACCGTAGGCGGATGCGGCGCCCACCACGGACGAGGTGTCGTGAATGGCGATGGCGCTCCAAACCCCGAAGTCATGTTGGCTCAGCTGCAGCAGATGACCTATCACGGGAAAAACGAACAGGGCAACCGAGTTAAGTACAAAGACGCAGGCCAGTGCAATGGCGGTTTGTTCGTTGCGGGCATTGATAGCCGGTGCCACCGCGGCGATGGCGCTGCCACCACAGATGGCGGTGCCACTGGCAATCAAGTGACCGACTCGTCTATCCAACCCCAAAACCCGAGTCAACGCCGTGCCCGCCAGCAGGGTCAGCAATATTGATCCCAGGATTAACGGCAAGTTGCCCACAGAGGCGTCGATCGCCTGTTGCAGCGGAATGCCAAAACCCAGACCGACAATGGAGATGGCCAGCAGTTTTTTGGTCAGTTTCCCCAGATCCCAGTCCGATGGCAACCAGCCGAGATTAGCCAGCACAAATCCCACCAAGAGTGCCAGAGGTGAGGAGATTGCGGGGTGTAGGCAGGCGATGGCAAGCAGGCAAAACAGCCACTTTTTCTGCAGTTGGCTCATGGACAAGAGATAGCAAGATTCCGGGAGCGTTAGTATAAGTGAGGCAAAATGCTAGGAAAACTAAAATTAACTTAATGTCCAGCGTAAGTTCTACTGAATCTCTGACTAAGACAACAGGATCAGGGAAGCCAGTTCCCCGATCCTGAGTCTATGTCACTTCTGGCAGAAGTTTGCTGTGCCTTTTGCTGTGCCTAATAAGGCCAAGTGCCTATGACGCTCTGTTGCGATTAGACCCGTGAAGACAACTGATATTCATGGCCATCTTTGGTGGTAAAGCGTTTGCAACTCTTGTTGCTGCGTGGCTGACCGCCATCATTGTGCAACAGGCTAATCCACTCACGCTTGAGGCTGTTGTCCTGGCAGCGGCCATCGATGAGACAGCGTTCCAGCTGAATGTCTTCAATGGCGGCGCAGTCGCGGCTGCCGATGCAGCCCTGACGATCAAAACTCAGCTCCAGGTGACAGCCGCAATCATCCTTGAGCAGTATAGCTTCTGGCTCGCTGCGGTGGCCGCTCAGGGCGACAAACTGTTGTGGCTGTTTGAGGCCACACTGGCTGCCATCGGCAAAGCAGGCCAAGAGATGCTGATAGTAAACCACATAGCAAACCACCTCGGCATGTGAGCCGTTTGCCAGTGGGAACAGCCGGTCAAGCAGTTGCTTGGCATTGGCCATCTTGTCGGCGATATGGCGTTCACCGAGTGCTTCCACGGCAAAGACGGCTTCGGCGATGAAAGGGTTGTGCTCTTGATTGATTTTTTGCTGCATAGTGGAGATGTTCATCGTCTCGCCCTCGTGTTTTGCTTTCCTTGACCTGATGGCACTGTCGCCTCATGGCCGAACAATTCCTGTGAATTGCTTAATTTGTAGGCTAGCGTTTTTTTGATTACAATTTCACAATAAAAATTTTACAGTGTGAATTTTACAAAATGCGCCAAGACCAAAGCCTGATCCGTAAGTCACATTTTCTGGGTACTAAAATAAGAAACCTCAGAAAGCGCAATCACTTAACTATGGAAGACTTGTCGGCACGCTGTGTCAGGGTCGATCCTGAGTCGGCGCCGTCTGTGTCATACCTGTCGATGATCGAAAGGGGCAAGCGTGTTCCCAGCGCTGGTATGCTGGCGGTCATAGCCGCAGTTTTTCAGAAAGAGGTGAGTTGGTTTCTGGACGATGCGCCGGAGGAGCAGGCTATCACTCCGGACAAAGGGCGGCGCGGTGGTGTCAGTGGTATGCCGCTGGAGCCGGGCTTCCTGTTTTCCAATGATATTTTGCAGATAGCCATTCCCGAGATGCTGTCACAAACGGGGATCAGCGGCCGCCAGTTTGCCCACCTGTTGATCCGCGCCCATCAGGAACACCATCAAAACCATTTCCCCGATCTGGAACGGGCCGCCGAAGAGGTGGGTAAGAAGCGTCTGCCCTTGTCGGTAGAAGAGATGCTGGATCTCGCCGCGGCGCAGGGACTGAAGATCCAATGGTTCGCCCGGCCGGCAAAACTGCTGACGGATGCCCAGGGGATCTGTGCCGGGGAGTTGGTGACTTCCTACATGGAGCCGCCGGGAACGCTATTTCTCAACGAGATCCTTAAGTCTCAACCAACCAGGCTCAAGTACGATTTGGCGGTGCATATAGGTCACTGTGTGCTGCACAATCGCGATGGGCTGAGCAATGTGTTGACCGTGGGCCGCAGTGGTTTCAGTGAAACCGATCCCCAGATCCAGAGTTCGTCTCTCAATGCCCAGGATATTCTCCAGGCCTGGCGTGGCTTTGAGGCCAGTTTCTTTGCCGGGGCCTTGCTCTGCCCCAAGGTAGCATTCAGGCAACTGCTGGACAGATACGGCTACGAGATAGATGCTCACCGGCTGGCGGGGGTTTCTCCCTCGGTAGCGATGCGGCGTATGACAGTGGTTTCACCTTATCCTCACTGGCATTATTTCGATGCCTATGCTCCGGGCAAGCTAAAAGCTGTGTATCGGGGCAACGGTATTCCGCTACCCTGGGGGAATATGCGGGCGGTGGCCGACCCTTGTCAGCACTGGGCGGTATTTCGGATGATCACCGAGCCCAAGGAGGGCAGTTCGGCGCAGATATCCATTCTGGATGTGGAGCAACAACCCAGAATCTATTGCTGTGAATCGGTCAAGGTAGAAGACTTGGCCGGCAATCATCATGTGCTCTGTGCCGGAATAGATCTCAATCCTGCCATTGAGGCCCAAGGGGAGGATGCCTTGTCATTGGCGCAAGATCTTAAACAGGCTTGTGTCGAGCAGGGCGGAGAAGGTGCCATTCCCAGAAAGATAAAACAGCAACTGCTTACAGTAGCGCGGATACTCAATATTAATTGGGTCGAGCGTGGTATTGCCGGCGATGCCAGATTGATCTGCTCCAGAGGTGCAGTTTGCCCAAGACGACCCACCTGCTATGGCGAGCAGCCTGAGGTGAGTTTTCCCTGGCCCAAACAATAACCTTGGAACACTAGCAGAACTTTGGGTTGGTAAACACAGGCCATAGATAACTTATATTCATCTATAGTCTGTCTTGAATAGCGCTGGGCTTAACGGGTTTTAGCTCATTCCAATATGGCCATTACAAAGCCTATGGTCAACAGAATAGCCATGATCAGTCTAAGGCTGCTCTGTTGTTTCTGATAACGAATAATCACAGGATCCTGGCTGTTGGCCAGAGTGCCAGACTCCAGCGACTGTTTGACTCTTATCGCTATATTTGGTGAATCATTTTCATCTGTATGAGCCAGTTCAGGATACTGAACCCGTATATGTTTCAGTAGCTGCTGCCAACGCCAAAGCTGCAAGACAAAGAAGAGTCCTGCCAGAATAAACATCAGCCAGGCGATATGTGACAGCGCCCATTCTATCTGTGGTTCCATGAATACTCTTTTATTAGCCGAAAGAAAGTTGCGGCTATGTTATACCAATCAGAAGTAAGATTCAGGAGTTGCATGTGTACTCAAGGCTTTGCGGGAATTAGGTTCAGTATTCCCAACGGCAGTTGCAAGGCTGCCGTTGGGGAACCTGAGGTTAAACCTTGAAGCGGGCGACTAAGGTATCCAGCCTATGGGCCAGATTATTGAGTGCGTCACTGGCCGCGGCGGCGGCTTCAGCGGTCTCGGCTGTGCGCTGGGTTATCTCATTGATCTCACTGACGTTACGATTGATATCCTCCACTACAGTGGATTGCTCCTCTGTGGCCGCCGCCACTTGGATATTCATATCGCTTATCTGGGCAATTTGTCCTGAAATACCGCTGAGCGCCTGGCTGGCTTCATCCACGGCCTGAACGCCTTCACGGGAGCGGTTACGACTCAGCTCCATGGCACTGACGGCTCTGGCGGCTTCGGCCTGCAACTTATCTATCATTACCTGCACTTCATCGGTTGAGGCCGCGGTGCGGGAAGCCAGGTTTCGGACTTCATCGGCCACGACCGCAAATCCACGGCCGGCTTCACCGGCCCGAGCCGCTTCAATGGCGGCATTCAGTGCCAGTAGGTTGGTTTGCTCCGAGATGGCACGGATCACATCCAGAATGCCACCGATGGATTTGGTATGGGTCGCCAGAGATTCGATTACTTCGCCGACCTGAGCCACATCCTGCGACAGCTGGTTAATGGTATCCCGGGCGCGGGTCACCACCTGTTGGCCAGTGGCCGATTCGCTGTCGGCATCTTTGGCTGTTACCGCCGCCTGGGCCGCATTGGCGGCAATCTCGTTAACGGTTGCCCCCATTTCGTTGATAGCGGTCACCACCATCATGGTGCGGTCTTTCTGATCCTGGCTGTCGCTCATGGTCTGCTGGGCCTGCGCCGAGACATCCTTGGCTGATAACCCCAACTGTTCGCTGGTGGCGGCCACTTCGACTACAGAGTCCTGGATCTTGGAGATAAAGCTGTTGAAGCCCTTGGCCAGTTGGGCTATTTCATCTTCACCCTCGACCGGCAGACGTTGGCGCAAGTCGCCTTCGCCTTCGCCTATGTCGCGGAACATTTCCGCCACCTTGCTGATGGGGCGGCTAACAGAGCCTGCCACTATCACAGCCAGGAAGATGAAGCCGGCGGCAATCAATGCTGTCCATAACAGAATCTGGTAGGCGGCCTCTTGCAACAGGGCAAAGATTTCCCCTTGAGGAACTTGAGCTACCAGATACCAATCCATTGACGGAATATAGCTGCTGGCAACCAGCATATCGGTACCATTGACTTCGGTTTCGAGCAACTGGAAGTCGCTCTTATTCAACAGGTTGCTGACA
This sequence comes from Shewanella algae, assembly GCF_009183365.2. Taxonomy (NCBI): domain Bacteria; kingdom Pseudomonadati; phylum Pseudomonadota; class Gammaproteobacteria; order Alteromonadales; family Shewanellaceae; genus Shewanella; species Shewanella algae. The sequence goes on along the minus strand of NZ_CP068230.1, from coordinate 4,727,786 downwards.
TTGCCTGGGTAGAGATCCTGCAAGTTACGCTTGCCTGTCAGACTCTTGTCCGGATGCAGTTGGATCTTGCCCTGATTGTCTGTGAGGTACACATAGCCGCTCTGCTCAATCTTGAAGGAGTTGAGCAGGCGCACCATATCGTCGAGTGACTTGGCCAGCCCCACCAGGCCGCGACCGTTGGGCTGTTGATAGTTAATGAAGAGTTTGACCTCGCCGTTGGCTTCGGTGAACACATTCAACATGCGTTCCTGGCGACTGTCTCTGTAGTTGAAGAACCAGCCGTCCTGCTGTTGATTGAGGATCCGCAGGAAACCGTCCTGGGTGTAATAGGCCGCCGTCTCGCGGTCGGCGTAGGAGGCTTGCGCCAAATGATACTGACGGGTCATGTCCTTAAGTTGTGAGATGACCAAGGGGACTTCGGCTTCGGGACGCCCCTGTTCCAACCAGTGTTTGAGCATCTGACTGTGGGCCAGTTGCTCGGCGCCGTTCATCAGTGTACTGATCTCCAGATCCAACTTATTGCGGATCTGCAGCATCAAGCTGGGCAGCTCGGAACCGAGCATACGTTGTTCGACAACTTCACGGGCACTGCGCTGGCTGAGCACACCAACTAGAATAGTCGACATCAGCACGGCCAGAGTCACCGTCAGTAAAATCTTTTGTTTGATGGTAAGCATGAGTTTCATAGCGATCGCCTATCCATATCCTTATTAATGTGGACAACAGCATTAATTAGCCGGCGTTGGTTACGGCCGCGAGCTAACACAGTGGCAGGGACTTTCCCTTAAGTCTTTGTAGAGTATAGGCATGCCAGCTGTTTTATGGGGCTGGATCTTATTGTAGAACCGGGATTATGACTAAAAATTGCCCTTGCTTCAATAGAGCCTAATGTTGCGTTCGGTAAATAAAAAAACGCGCCTTATAAAGACGCGTTTTTGTGGTTTAGGTTAATCAATTACATATTGGGATAGTTGGGACCACCGCCTCCTTCGGGCGTCACCCAGGTGATGTTCTGGCTGGGGTCCTTGATGTCACAGGTCTTGCAGTGAATGCAGTTCTGGCTGTTGATAACAAACTTGGGTTGCCCCTCGTCTTCAACCACCTCATAGACACCCGCAGGGCAGTAACGCTGCGCCGGTTCATCGTATTTCACCAGGTTGACCGCAATAGGGATGTTGGCATCTTTCAAACGCAGATGGCAGGGCTGATCTTCCTCGTGGAAAGTATTGGAAAGATACACTGAAGAGAGCTTGTCGAAGCTAAGCTTGCCGTCCGGCTTGGGGTAGTCAATCTTGCTGTAGGCGCTGGCTTCTCCCATCTGGGCATAGTCGGGATGATCGTCTCTCAGGGTCACAGGGAACTTGCCGCCAAACCAGTTTTGATCGATATAGTTAAAGGCTCCACCCAGGAAGGTGCCGAACTTGTGCATGGCCGGGCCGAAGTTACGCGAGCGGTAAAGCTCATCAAAGAGCCAGCTCTGTTCCAGCCGTTCCTGGAAGCAGTCGAGATCTTTTCCGCCTTCAACCCCGGCAATAAGGCCTTCGGCCAGAGTCTCGGCCGCCAGCATACCGCTCTTGATGGCGGTGTGGGTACCCTTGATCTTGGAGAAGTTGAGTGTCCCGGCATCACAACCTATTACCAGACCGCCTGGGAAGCTCATCTTGGGCAGAGAGTTGAGACCCCCCTTGGTGATGGCGCGGGCACCATAGCTCAAACGCTCGCCGCCGCTTAAGGTCTTGGCGATGACAGGGTGGGTCTTGTAACGCTGAAATTCATCGAAGGGGCTCAGATGCGGGTTCTTGTAGTTGAGGTCGATGATCAGCCCCACGGCAACCTGGTTGTCTTCCATATGGTAGAGGAAACCACCACCGCTGGCGCCTTCCAACAGCGGCCAGCCGCCACTGTGAACCACTTTACCCTGTTGGTGTTGCTCGGCAGGGATCTTCCAAATCTCTTTGAAGCCTATGCCGTAGTGCTGTGGTGTCTTGCCGTTATCCAGGTGGAATTTTTCTATCAGCTGCTTGCCCAGATGGCCGCGGCAGCCTTCGGCAAACACAGTATATTTGGCGTGTAGCTCCATGCCCGGCATGTAGCTGTCTTTGGGCTGGCCATCGGCGCCTATGCCCATGTCGCCAATCAGTATTCCCTTGACGCTGCCATCTTCATTGAACAACAGCTCGCTGGCGGCGAAACCGGGGAATATCTCCACTCCCAGGCCTTCGGCTTGCTCGGCCATCCAGCGGCAGAGATTACCGACGCTGATAATATAGTTGCCATGGTTGTGCATGGTCTTGGGTACCAGACTGTTGGGCAGATGTTTGGCATCTTCGGCCGACTTGAGCAGATAGATTTCATCTTCTGTAACCTGGGTATGTAGGGGCGCTCCCAACTCTTTCCAGTCACCGAAGAGTTCTTCCAATACGCTGGGTTCAAAGACGGCGCCGGAGAGAATATGCGCGCCAACTTCAGAGCCTTTTTCGACCACACAGACACTGATCTCTTTGCCGCTGTCTTTGGAGATCTGCATCAAACGGCAAGCCGTAGCCAGTCCGGCGGGGCCTGCACCGACGATAACAACATCGAATTCCATTGATTCGCGTTCCATCATGTCACCTCTATCCTTCAAAGTCCCCCGATGTAAACGGGTGTTTTATTTTTATCCAGCTCCAACCTTACCTGAAAATCCATCCAGGGCACAGTATTTGATCGGAAAGCGGCACAGGGATTCGATGAAATTTCTGAGTGAGACCTGTCACAAAAAGTCCACGCAGATTTGAGCCAAGTCGGGAAATACATTTTTAGGGGTATGGTTCGCCCCCCTTTTCGTCCTATAATTGGCGCAGACGGTTCTCCGAGCTTTTGGTCCTACGTCAGTGAAGATATGGTCCTTTAGCCGTGGCAATTTTGCCACCGGGGTGAGCAAAGAAATGCCCTCACCTCCCTGACTTGGAAAGGTGATCATGTCCCAGTTACAAGACAATTTTGGTCGAAGATTTCACTATTTGCGGATGTCAGTCACTGACGTCTGTAACTTCAAATGCAGTTATTGCCTGCCGGATGGTTATCGCCCGGAGGGCAAGCCCTCTTTTCTGACGCTCAGCGAGATTGAGAATCTGGTTGCCGCCTTCGCCAAAGTAGGTACCCGCAAAGTGCGGATCACAGGTGGCGAGCCTACGCTGCGCAAAGACTTTACCGATATCATCCGTGCAGTTGCCGATAACAGCGAAATTCACACTATCGCGACTACCACCAATGGTTATAGGCTCGAGAAGCACGCCAAAGAGTGGTACGACGCAGGGCTGAGGCGGATTAACGTGTCTGTGGACAGCCTGGACCCCAGGATGTTTTATCAGATCACCGGCGAGAACAAGTTCGATGAGGTAATGCGCGGTATCGATGCGGCGCTGGACGCCGGCTTTGAGCGGGTCAAGATTAACGCCGTGCTGCTCAAGGATCTCAACGACAAGGATCTGCCGCGTTTCCTGCATTGGATCAAACATACCCCCATAGATCTGCGTTTCATCGAGCTGATGGAAACCGGGTTGGGTCACGACTATTTCAAGGCGCATCACCTGGCCGGAGCCGATATCAAGGCCAGACTCGAGGCCGAAGGTTGGCAGTATGATCAGCCCGCGGCCGAAGATGGCCCGGCGCAAAACTTCAGCCATCCTGATTATCGTGGCCGTATCGGGCTCATCATGCCTTATGCCAAAAACTTCTGCGCCAGCTGCAACAGGTTGCGGGTTTCTGCCAAGGGTAAGCTGCACCTGTGTCTGTTCACCGAACATGGTGTCGATCTTCGGGATCTGCTTCAGAGTCCTGAACAGCAGGATGAGTTGATTGCCCGATTGCATCAGCAGTTGCAGCAGAAGAAAGAGACTCACTATCTGCACCAAGGTATTACCGGTGTGACCCAACACCTGGCCTCTATCGGCGGTTGAGGGTGGCGCTCGTTTGGGCGTCAGATACTTATCATCGCCATCTCGGTAGCATTCAGCAGCAGGAACTGACATGGGACATTGCAGTCATACCCATTTTGAGCCCTTGAATATCGCCAATCAAACGGCGCTGTTTTGTCTGCCCGCTTCCACCGGCGCATGCCGTACGGCCTGGAACAAGATCCTCAAAGAGCAGCCGGATGCCCGGCACCGGCCCTGTAACTTCGTATCCCATTTGAAAAAGGTTGCTATAGATGACTAATGCCTTTACCCATATCAATGCCAATGGCAACGCCCATATGGTGGATGTGACCGAAAAGTCGATTACCGAGCGCGAAGCCCGTGCCGAGGCCTATATTGAGATGTCTGCCGAGACGCTGCAGATGATCATGAGTGGCAGCCACCACAAGGGCGATGTGTTCGCCACTGCCAGAATCGCCGGCATTATGGCCGCGAAGAAAACCTCAGAGCTGATCCCTTTGTGCCACCCCTTGATGCTGACCAAGGTCGAGGTGGATCTACAGGCCGAGCCGGAGCAAAACCGGGTCAGGATCACCAGCCTGTGTAAGCTGGCTGGCAAAACCGGGGTTGAAATGGAAGCCCTGACGGCGGCCTCGGTTGCGGCACTGACTATTTACGATATGTGTAAAGCGGTGCAGAAGGATATGGTGATTACCCAGGTAAGACTGCTGGAAAAACGCGGTGGTAAATCCGGTCATTTTAAGGTGTAACGATATGATTAAAGTGCTGTTTTTTGCTCAAGTACGCGAATTATTGGGAACGGCTGCCATTGACGTCGAGAGCCAGCCGGGTTTGACGGCCGAGGCGCTGCGTGCCCAATTGGCGGCCACAGACGACAAGTGGGCCAGAGTGATGGCGTCCGACAAACTGCTGGTGGCCGTCAACCAAACCCTCAGCCCCTGGCATACAGAGATCAAAGCGGGTGACGAGGTGGCCTTCTTCCCACCGGTAACCGGAGGTTGAGATGCAAAGCGATCGTATTTTGGTACAAACCGCCGACTTCGATGTCCCGGCCGAATATGCCCGCATCGCCGCCGACAACAGCGACGGCGCCGTGGTGACCTTTGTTGGCAAGGTGCGCGACTTCAACGATGGCAGCGCGGTTACCGACCTGACGCTGGAACACTATCCCGGGATGACAGAAGCCGTTTTGGGGCAAATTGCCACTCAAGCCCGTGAGCGCTGGCCGCTGAATCAGCTGACCATAATTCACCGGGTTGGCACTATGCATTTGGGCGAGCAGATAGTGTTTATCGGTGTCAGCAGTGCCCACCGCAAGGCGGCGTTTGCGGCTTGTGAGTTTCTCATCGATTTCCTCAAGACCAAGGCGCCATTCTGGAAACTGGAAGCCGGTGAGAGTGGTCAACACTGGGTTGAGGCTCGCGATGCCGACGAGCAGGCCGCCAAGGCCTGGGAAAAGTAACCGGAGCTTGTGATGGTGCTATTGGAGCGATTGCTGAATTCGACGACCAGGGCCGTGCTGGCCGCGCTGGCGCTGCTCAGTCTGTGTCTGCCGGCTGCGGCGGCGCAAAGCGTTCATGTGGCTGCGGCGGCCAATATCAAGTTTGCCCTGGATGATATTGCCGAGCGTTATCAGCAACAGACAGGACGCCAACTCAAGATCTCCTACGGCTCATCCGGTAACTTTGTGGCGCAGATAAAACATGGTGCGCCGTTCGAGCTGTTTCTCTCGGCCGACGAGCGTTATGTTGACGCGCTGGCTGATGCCGGCATCACCCGTGACAAGGGGGTGGTCTACGCTTACGGGCGCTTGGCGCTGGTGGCTCCCAAGAATTCACCGCTGAAACTGGATCAAGAGTTACTGGGGCTGCAACAAGCACTGGCCGCCGGGCAGATCAAGCGCTTTGCCATCGCCAACCCGGATCATGCTCCCTATGGCGAACGCGCCCGTGCGCTGCTCAAGCAAAAGGGCCTGTGGCAGGAGTTGCAGGCCAACCTCATCTATGGCGAAAACGTTTCCCAGGCGGCGCAGTTTGCCTTGAGTGGTTCGACTCAGGGCGGCATAGTTGCCCTGTCGCTGGCAGTGGCGCCGCAGTTTCAGGCGAGAGGTCACTATCTGGCGTTGCCGGTAGACTCCCATGCCCCGCTGACCCAGCGCATGGTACTGCTTGAGAAAGCCAGCGACGATGCCAAAGCCTTTTATGACTATCTGCAGGGGCCGGAAGCGCGACAAGTGTTCAGCGCCTATGGCTTTGCCTTGCCCGAGGGAGGCTGAATGGATTGGCAGTCGCTGTGGCTCTCGGTCAAACTGGCTGCCATCAGTGTCTTGGTGCTCTTGCCGCTTGCCATCTTGTTGAGCCGCTTGCTGGCCTATCGTGAGTTTCACGGTAAGTCCTGGGTAGAGGCGCTGATCATGGTGCCCCTGGTGTTGCCGCCCACGGTTATAGGCTATTACCTCTTGGTAGGGCTTGGCAGTGAAAGCTGGCTTGGCCAATGGCTGCAGCAAACCCTGGGAGTGCAGCTGGTATTTCATTTCTCCGGCCTGGTGGTCGCCTCGGTACTGGTCAATATTCCCTTTGCGGTGCAGCCTATTCAAAGAGCCTTTGAAGCTATTCCTCAGGATGTGCGCGATGCCTGCGCCTGTTGTGGCATGAGTCGCACCAAACAGCTGTTCAAGGTGGAGTTGCCCTTGGTGTGGCCGGGGATTTTGACGGCCCTGGTGTTGTGTTTCTCCCATGTGCTCGGCGAGTTTGGTGTCGTCCTGATGATGGGGGGCTCCATCGCGGGAGAGACCAAGACGATTTCCATCGCCATCTACGACAGTGTCCAGGCGTTTGACTTCGCCTCTGCCGGTACTATGTCGCTTGTGCTCTTGCTATTTGCCATTACCACACTGGCATTGACCACAGGGCTGTCGCGGCGGCTCGGGAGATTGAAATGACCCCGACAGATCTGCATGTCAGCGTCCATCAAACCAAGGGGATCCCACTGCAGGCCGACTTTGTTTGCCGAGCCGGTGAAGTCCTGGCCGTGGTGGGGCCTTCCGGTGGCGGCAAGACCACGCTGCTGAGGATGATTGCCGGTCTCAATAAGCCGCAATCCGGCAGCATCCGCTATGGTGATAAACCCTGGTTTTCCGAGACGGTGGACCTGAGCCCGCAGCAACGCCATCTGGGGTTTGTGCCGCAACATTTTGGCCTGTTTCCCAACCTGAGTGCGGTCGACAATGTAATCGCCGGGCTGGATCATCTGCCCAAGGCCGAACGCCGGGCCAGGGCGCTGGATTGGCTGGAGCGGGTCAATCTGCACGGTTTGCCGGATCGTTTGCCGGAGCAGTTGTCCGGTGGCCAGAGACAGAGGGTGGCGCTGGCCAGAGCGTTGGCGCGTGAGCCTTCGGTATTGCTGCTGGATGAACCTTTTTCCGCGGTCGATCGCGAGACCCGTGAGCGCCTGTATCTGGAGCTGGCGCGGCTCAAGTCACAGCTGCATATTCCGGTGGTCATGGTGACCCATGACCTCAACGAAGCCTTGTTGCTGGCCGACCGCATGGTGCTTATCAGCCAAGGGCAGTTGCTGCAGCAGGGTGTGCCCCATGAAGTGTTGGCTAAACCCCGCAACGAGGCGGTTGCCCGGCAGATGGGCCTGAGAAACCTGTTTGACTCCGAAGTGGTGGCCCTGGAGCAGGAGCGGCAACTCACCTGGCTCAAGTTTGGCGAGCAACTGATTGCCTGTGACTATGACGCGCGCCTGAATCCGGGAGACAAGGTGCGCTGGGTGGTGCCCAATCAAGGCGTCAGATTTAACTCCATCAGCCGTGGCCGCCTGTGCCGCAGCTTCAATAAACTCAATGTCAGGCTCGAATCCCTGCTGGTAATGGGTGAATCTGTGCGCCTGCTGGCGGCAATCGAAGGCGTGGATCAGACTCTCAGCGCCGAAGTGCCGTTACATCTGGCGCGCAAGTTGGAGCTGGTTGCCGGTATGCAGACCGAAGTCGCGCTCAAATCCGAACAAATTCATATCCTCGAGCGCTGACAAAGGCTGCGTTTTTGTGCCTGTTGTTAACTAGATGATCAAAACTTAATCTTGCTTCCATCCTGGCTTCAAGCGCGGAAATCTATACTGCAGCCATTGAAACAACCACAGGAGTGAAACAAGATGCAAAAGTTAACTTATTTATTGGTATTATCCTCATTCTGCAGTGCCGCTGCTCTGGCTGCTTATACCGGTCCAGGAGCCGAAAATCGGGTTAGTACAGCGTCTCAGGTCGAGCAGGCCAACGATGACACCCAGGTGGAGCTGACAGGTTATCTGGTGAAGAGCCTGGGCGACGAAACTTACCTGTTCCGTGATGATTCCGGAGAGGTTAAAGTCGAAATCGACCATGACCTTTGGCGGAATATCAATGCCGATGTGAAAGAAAGCACTCTGGTGAAACTGACCGGTGAGGTCGACAAGGAGTGGGACGGCAAGGAAGTTGAAATTGAAAGTATCACTCTAGTTGGTGAAACTGCAAAATGAACCATGGCTTGTATGAGTGGCTGGCCTTCAGTGCCAGCGCTCGGATGGAGGCAAAATGAGACGTTTATTGGCGGGGCTGGTACTGTTTTCTTCGGTGGCAGTCGCGGCTCCCTCGCTGCTGGAATTGTTGAATGATAATGAACGCATTCAACCCATAGAGCTGATGCAGCGTATTGAGTCCCAGTTTCCCGGGGTGATCGTCGAGTTTGAAACCGATGTGGAAAATGGGGTCTTGGTCTATGAAATTGACCTGATAAACCCGGATGATCGTACAACTACGGAGCTGGATATACTCGCCAGCAACGGCGAAGTACTCAAGCGCAAAGTCGAACGCCTCGAGGCAGACGATATGGCCGAGTTGGCAGTGGTCAAACTCCTGGTCAAGAAGCAGCTCAGCTTTTCCCAACTGGTGGAAATGGCAATGCAAAACAGCAATGCTCATCTGCTGGAAGCCCAACTGGATAAAGATCTGGGGATTGCCTACCTGGAGCTGAAAGTAATGGATGAACGAGGCAAGCATAAGCTGGCGTTTGATATCGAAAAACAGCGGCCATTGCCTCTACTGAAATGGGACTGACAATGAAGATACTACTGGTCGAAGATGACGCAACCACACAGGACTATATCGTCAAAGGCTTCCTGGAGCAGGGACACAATATTGAAACTGCTGCCGATGGTCATCAGGGTTTGCTGTTGGCGACCAGTAGTCAGTATGACTTGGTAATACTGGATCGCATGTTACCCGGGCTCGACGGCCTCAAGGTGCTGGCGGCGCTCCGGGCCACCGGCAATCAGACCCCAGTACTGATCCTCTCGGCGCTCAGCCATGTCGACGAGAGGGTCAAGGGACTGCGCGCCGGCGGCGATGACTATATGACCAAGCCGTTTGCCTTCTCCGAGCTGCTGGTGCGGGCCGAGAAGCTGATGCTGCGCGGCCAGTCACAGCCGGCCAAGACAGATCTCAAGGTGGGTCTGCTGGAGATGGAGCTGCTGACCCGTAAAGTGACCCTGGACGGCACTGAGCTGATGTTGCAGCCCAAGGAGTTCCAGCTGCTCAAGTACCTGATGGAACATGCCAACCAGGTGATCAGCCGCACCCTGCTGTTTGAAGCCGTATGGGACTACCACTTTGATCCCAGAACCAATGTTATCGATGTGCATATCGCCAAGTTGAGACGCAAGTTTGAAGAGCTGGGTCACGGTGAACTGATTGAAACCATAAGAGGGGCTGGTTATCGTCTCCGCCAAAGCCATTAAGCCTTACCAGAGCAGCGTATGGCGTATCACCATCTTCTTCTCTGTGCTGGTGACTCTGATCATCGGCGCCTTGCTGTTTGCCCTCTATCAACAGCTGGTGACAGAGCAGCAGTCTCAGGTTGAGAAACACCTGGCGTCGGAGGCGCAGCGCTATCAACAGCTGGCCTTGAGTGTGGATCAACGTAGTTTTGCGGCGCAAATTCGCGCCGCCGATCCACAAACCGCACTTATAGCCTGGCAGGGCAGCCCGGATATGGTGGGGGCGCTGACCTTCATGCCCGACAATATGCCGCTGCTACCCAGAACCCGTGATTTCCCCATTCTCACCGGTGGCCCGGATAAGCTGCATATTCTCACAGGCGGCGTGGTGATGACCCGCTATGGCCCTGTGCTGATCGCTACCCGTACCGACCACCTGGCGACGCTGATCGAAAAGTTTCTCAGCGCAGCGGCTACCGCCGTGATGCTGACCGTGGTATTGACTTTGGCCATGGGGTACCTGTTCTCCAAGGCGCTGCTCAGGCGTCTGGTGCAATACAACCGCTTGAGTGAACGCATAGAGCGAGGTTACTACAACACCCGCCTGCCGGTGAGTCGCAACAGTGATGAATTCGACATGCTGGCGCGCCAGTTCAACCGGGTGCTGGATACCCTGGAGCACAACCTGACGGCAGTGCGCGGGGTGACAGACAATATTGCCCATGACCTGCGCACGCCTTTGTCGCACCTGCGGATAGGGCTGGAGCAGTTGCCGCAATATCCGGCGGAAGAGATCCCGGAGCGCAGTGCGATTCTTATTGAAAAGCTGGATCACTGCCTGGCGACCTTCAACGCCATGCTGTCGCTGACCCGCATTGAAGAAGGGCAGCAAAAACTGGAGCTGGAAAGTTTCAGCTTGCAGCAGATGTGCACCGATCTGCTGGATATGGCCGACGTGCTGGCCGAGGCAGAAGGCCAGCAGCTCAAGCTGGAAACCAGTGAGGACTGCCATATCACAGGTGACAAACACCTCTTGTTCCAGGCGCTGTTCAACCTGGTCGACAACGCCATTCGCTATGCGGGCGAGGGTGCCTGTATCACCATCTCGCAGCAAGCCAACCAGGTCATCATCAGCGACAATGGTCCGGGGATCCCGGAGGCGGAGCGTGAGCGGGTCTTTGAGCGTCTGGTGCGGCTGGATCCCAGCCGCCATCAACAAGGTACCGGCTTGGGGCTTTCCATGGTCAAGGCGATTCTATCGCGACACAACGCCAATATTTCGCTGGAAGATAACCATCCAGGTCTCAGAGTCAGAGTGACATTTCAGGTTTAACCCATGTATTCAGTGATAGCCACAGAGCCCGACTTTATCCTGTTGGACAAACGTCCTGGGGTTCATTTTCACAGCCAGCACGGTGAGGCAGGTTTGGTGGCCTGTGCCGAGCAGGATCTGGGCTGCAAGCTCTATCCCGTGCATAGACTCGATACCTTGACCTCCGGCCTATTGCTGCTGGCCCGTTCATCCGAGGCGGCGGCTGAATTTACCCGTATGTTCAGTGAACACAAGGTGCAGAAATATTATTTGGCATTGGCCAAGGGCAAACCGGGAAAAAAGCAGGGTTGGATCATAGGTGATATGGCCAAGTCCCGTCGCAGTCAGTATAAGCTGCTGCGTTCCACCGACAACCCGGCCGTTACCCAGTTCTTTTCCTGGTCGGTTGCCGAAGGGCTGCGCCTGTATCTGCTCAAACCCCACAGCGGCAAGACCCATCAGCTGAGGGTGGCACTTTCCAGTCTGGGGGCGCCTATTCTGGGGGATACTCTCTATGGTGGCAGCGCTGTTGATGCTGACCGTGGTTACCTGCATGCCTATGCGCTGGAGTTTGAATGGCGGGGGCAACCCCTTAGATACCTGAGCTTGCCATCTCAGGGCGACGCCTTTCTGCAGCCGGGAGTGTTGAGTCAGGTGCAAGCGTTAGCGGAACCTTGGACTTTGGACTGGCCCAAGCGCAAATGAATTCCGGCGTGGTCGAAACGTCGGCTGGCTTCGAGGCAAAGGTAAAAAAGGTTGCAAGCCGGGCGTCATGCTGCCAAGTTAAACGGGTTGTCCCTTTAATTCCTCGCCAGGAGTCATACCATGGATACCAACAAACTCTTGCTCGTCATCATCGCTATTTTACTGCCGCCTGTGGCGGTATTTCTCAAAGCGGGTGCCGGTAAAGACCTGCTGATCAATATCATTCTCTGTCTGTTCTTCTGGTTCCCCGGGCTGCTGCATGCGCTCTGGGTGGTGACCAAGAACTGATATCAACAACCGGCTTCAAGCGCAGAGAGCTTGGCGGTAAAGTGGCCGCAGTTACTGAGCGGCCACGATTCTGCCAAGCAGGTTAAAATGCCTGATGCTTGCGCCTTCCTGGCTCTGATTACCGAACAGCTTTAGCCACTTGTCCTGCGGCAGCCTGACTTGACTCTGACTGCTGTAGTGGCTGCTGTTATGATGAAAGTCGGCAGTATAGTTAAGCTGCCAGACACCGCTCTCTATCTCCTGGAGTTGGTAACTCAAGCTGAACTCCTTATCTGTGACCTTGCCTGCATCTTCATCAGGCAACAGGGTTACTGTCAGCAGCTGTGATTTGGCCAGGAACTCCCGGCTGAGTTCCTGTGTCTCCAAAGGAGCAGCACATTGGCAATAACGCAGCTCGAGTTGCAGTGGTTGTGAGTCCTTGGCCAGAGCCATGCCGCTTGCCAACAGGGCCAGCAAGCCAATCACAGGGTTAAGTATCCGCAACATCTTCAATTCTCCCTCCAAATCGTCTTTTGCCCTTGCAATAGAGGTGGGCTTTCAAGACGGGAGAGCCTAGCATCTTCGCCGGTCGATGAAAGGTTATTTACACTTATGAATGCTAGAGCATTTGGGCCAACTCTGTCAGTGAGTCTCTGGCTGCTGCGACGGAAGCCTGATGGCGCTCGTCGGCAAACTCCTGATATTCGCTGCGCACTTCATAAAACTGCTCCACCCCCAGATAGTGGCTCAGGGTCTTGATATGGGGACCCAGGTGATTCATTCCGGCGCGGATCCCTTCTTCGCCAAAGCCAAACTCGCCGCAGGAGTAAACCAAAACCAGTTTTTTGCCACTGAGTATCGGCCGCAGCGGAAAATCGCCGCGCTTTAAGTCGAAGCTGAATGTGCGGTTGATGCGTATGACCTGATCAAACCAGGCCTTGAGTGCCGCCGGCATGCCATAGTTGTACATGGGCGTTGAGATCAGAATGATATCGGCCCGCTGCAGCTCGTCGATAAGGCAGTCCGACAGTTCCAGCAGCCGTTGCTGCTCTGTACTTTGGTGTTCCTCCGGGGTGAATACGGCGGCAATCCAATCTTGGGTGATGGCCGGCAGTGCTTGGTCACCCAGATCACGATAGATGAATTCTGATAGGTTATTTTGGGCTTGCCAGTGATCGCAGAATAGCTGCGCCAACGACTTGGAAATCGAATTATAGCTGGGTTTGCCATTGTCGGTTCTTCTCGCGCTGGCATCGATTCTTAAAAGGGTTTTCATCACTTTCTCCGTTTGTTTGCTCAGGGCATAACTATCTGGAATACCGCTCGAGTTGACAAAGGGTCATTTCTCACTTATAGATGAGTAAAATTCACTTATTTGATCGCAATGTTTGCCCATTTACCCACACTGAATAACTTGAGAGTGTTCGAAGCCGCCGCCAGGCATCTGAGCTTCAAGCTGGCTGCGGAGGAGTTGAGCCTGACTCCGACCGCGGTTTCCCATCAGATAAGAAATCTCGAGACTCAGCTGGACACCCGCCTTTTTATCCGCCAGACCCGGGCGGTATCACTGACACCGCCCGGAGCAGAGTTGGCAGAATCCTGTCGCCAGGCCTTGCTCGGCATAGCTCAGGGGATTGAACGTTTGGGAGTGACACCAAACCAGCTGAGAGTTTCCACCACCCATGGTTTTGCCGCCCTATGGCTGGCGCAGCGATTGCCGGACTTTCAGCAGCGTTTCCCCGATATTCGGGTGTCGGTCAGCAGCGATGAAGGGCTGCAGCCTAGCGACCCTCTGGGTGAGACAGATCTCTGCATACGCTACGGCAAAGCGGCAGAAGGCGAAGAGGTGTTGTTTAGCGAAACGTTCGGCATTTACGCCAGTCCCGGTTATCTCAAGAGCAAGCAACCTCAGGTGACGCTGTTGCAGACCCGCTGGCAGAACCCGGCTCTCGACGGGCTCGATTGGCAGCAATGGCAACAGACCTATCACGAGTTCAAAGGTGCCAGAATGCTGGAGTTTACCCAGGAGGATCACCTCGTGCAGGCAGCTCTGGCCGGTGAAGGCCTGGCACTTGCCAGTTCTGTGCTGGTGGCCTCTTTGGTGGAGCGGGGTTGGTTGAAACCTTGCTTGCCGGGCAAGGTGTTGCCTGGACTCAGTTATCGGCTGCTGCCGGCTCCCGGCCGTGAGCAGAGCCACAGAGTCAGGGTGTTTCTCGAATGGCTCAGGCAGCAGGCACTCAGCGGGGCGCCAGATAGGTCACAGGATTGAGATAAAACGCCTTCTTGTATCCCTGGGGCGCATCATCCATCAACCAAGGCATGGGCATTAGACTGACTATGCTGTAGTGCAGATGGGGCGGCTTGCCTTTGGCATTGCCCGAGTCGCCGACCGTGCCCAGTTTGCTGCCCTGAGGTAGATAAAAACCGTTCGGCTCCAGGCTGTCCAGATGGGCGAAATAATGCAACTTCCAGCCTGGCCCCAAGGCCAGCACCACCTTGCCGCCGAGACGCCACTCCCCTTGATAGAGGCGCAGCATGGGCGTCGGGGCCTGCACTTGAGTGCCGCGGGCGGCGAAGATGTCTATGCCCTTGTGTACCCCTGAGGTGCCCCAGGGATAATACCAGAAACTGTCTTTATGCCAGTCTTTGGCGCTGGCCTGGTGAACCGGCACCTGTGGGGTTTCCGGGATCAGGGCACCGGCAAAGATCAGCAGTAGCAGCAGGATAAAGCCATAACGTTTCTTCATGGTCATAGGTCACGCTGTCGTTGAGCCAACTCTATGATGGCACTGATCGCCGCGCGGGCCTGGGGACTATTGTGCCAGCAGCTCGAGCCCATCAACTGGGCTATGGCGCGGGTGATATCGCTAGCGGATTCATCGGCCAGCTGCGACAGCTGACTGAATCCCAGCTGCTCAAGGCGACCAACGACTGTGGCTCCTACCCCCTTGAGATCGCACATCTGCTGTTTTTCCCGGTCACTGAAGGCCATGGCAACTCTCCTTGTAAATGCTTGTCCCTGGAATAATTCCACTGGATGTTTTTTCTTGGGTTAGATCTCTGCCAGTGGACAAGCCAACAGCAGCAGATCCAGACAGAGAATATCGTTTTCCACTATCGGCTCAGGGTAAGCGGCAAAGAAGTCCGGAACAATACCTTTGATACGAAAACCGCACTTCTGATAGAGGCCAAGCTGAGCCAGGCTGGAGTTGCCCGTGGCTATCCAAAGGCTATCCAGTCCCTTTTCCCGGCTCAGCGTCTGACACTGTTGCAATAGCCATTTACCTATTCCCTGGCCTTGGTGATCCGGATGAACGGCGAGGTTTTTTACCTCAGCCTGAATCTTTGTGGACGCCGGTGTCAGTTGCAGCAGTGCCAGCCCAAGCAGACGGTCTTCTGTATCCAGGGCTCTGAGCAGCAGACAGTCTCTCAGGTAAGCCTGCACGGCTTCGCGGCTGGGGTCGGCCAGCAAGAGTAAGGCCCACTCAGGTTCAGTGAGTGTTATGTCTGCGGTATTTGCCAGCTCCAGCTTCATTAAATTTGCTCCGCAGCCAGTTCCGGCTCGCCGTTGTGCCAGTGACTGTATTCCTCCCAGCGCCGTGCCAGTTCGCCATCACCCAGTTTGGGAATGCCGCTGCGCCTAAGCCACTGCCAATATGGTCCCCAGAGGTAGTCTTGCCAAAAGGCCAGAGAGCCCTGGAGGCCACCCAGGGTATCGGGATCCAGTTCGGGAAAGCTCTCCCAAGGCATGGGTGGAGTCGGCGCGAGCTGCTGGACTTGTGCCAGAAGCTCGCTGTGATCAGATTGCAGACACAGAAGGTAACCACCAAAGTCGGTGGTCAGTTGCAGATAGAGCTTTATCGGTGCCTGAAACTCGGTCTCGAAGTTATCGCCCTGACACTGCAACTGCTGCGCCAGCACTAGATAGTCAGGCAGGCCTTCTCCCAGCTGTTCTATCTCCATGCCATGTTGTTGTAAATAGCGGCGTAGCAGGTCAAGCAGAGCCGGCACCTGGTGCCGGCTTATCAGGCAGGAAAGCGCACCGCCATCGAAAGGACGGCTGATGGATTTTACCTGGGGGTAGCCGTCAGCCAGCGCTTGCCACTGAGTCACATCCGAGCTGCTTGTCATGCCGCTTCTTCACTGTCTCGACGCAGAATGGCCGCCAGTTGGGCCAGACACTCGCGCGCGGCCGAGCTGATATCGGCCAATTGGAAGAAACCATGGATCACGCCCTGAAAGCGGCAGGCTCGGGCATCGACACCGGCGGCTACCAGCTTGTGATACAGGGCTTCTCCCTCATCTCGCAGCGGATCAAATTCGGCGGTAATAATGTGAGTCTGACACAAGCCTTGAAAATCCTCCCGATAGAGGGGGCTGATTTCAGGATGGTTGGCGTCGACACCAGAACCTTGCTGATAGGCTTCAAAACCGCTGAGCAAGGCATCGCGGGTGATAATAAAGTCGTCGCCGTTGCTGCGGTAGCTCGCCATGGCAGCGGTGGCATCCAGCATGGGGTAGATAAGCAACTGCCGTTTCGGTTGCCAGCCCAGTTGTTTCAGGCGCAGGCAGGTGACCAGCGCCAGATGGCCGCCGGCACTGTCGCCGCCCAGAGTGACGCTATCCGGATCCAGCTGTAGCTGCGCCGCCTGGGCCAGTATAGCTTGGGTGGCCTTGAGCGCATCGTCGTGTGCTGCCGGATAGCAGTGTTCCGGTGCCAAGCGGTAGTCGACGGCGATAACCTGGGCTTTGCCATGACAGGCCAGATAGCTGAGCTGCTGCTCGTGAGTCACAAAGCTTCCGGCCACAAAACAGCCGCCATGGAAGTAGATAAGCGTGGGCCAAGGCCCCGGGGTATCAGGCAGGTAACGTCGCAGGCGAATGCCTTCCAGCTCCAGCTCCTGGGTGCAAACCTCGGCGGCGGGGCCCGCCAGCACCGCACTGGCTTCATAGCCCTGACGTCGTTCATTCAGTGGCTGCAGACGCGCGTTGGGACGACCGGTTGCAATAAACTCATCCACCAGTCGTTGTATTCCTGTTTCCAATCCCGTCATGGCGGGAACCTCCTGTGAAAACTTGTCCTGAGCTCAGAGGCGATCCTGTTGCTCGGATACGATATTCTGCACCTGACCATTACTCAGAGTGACTGTTAGCCCCTATGCTGCCTTGCAATCGGTAACTCCATACTTCTACTGTCTTACCGGCGGTGGCTTTGCCGCTGTCGACACCAAGTGTCTGGGTGTATTTATCCATGGGGGAGCGAGCAAGTTCAAGTAGCTTTATGCGGCTCATGCCGCAATACAGCAGTTTTCCGTCCTTGAGACGAAAACTATCGCAGGCAGAGCCAACAAACACAGGGAGAGGCATAAAAGTAATTTCTTCATTTCAAATACCTACTGGGGTTGATGGCATACGGCTTCGACATTGTTGCCATCGGGATCCAACACAAAGGCACCGAAGTAGTGTGCGTGGTAATGAGGCCTCAGCCCAGGCTGACCATTGCACTGACCACCATGTTCAAGTGCCAGCTGATAAAACCGGCTGACGGCATCGCGGTCGGCGGCAGTGAAGGCAATATGCCGCGGCGTATGGGGCGTCTTGGTTTCAATGATCCAAAACACGGGTTTGTTGTCCGGTCCGAAGGCGCACATACGCTGGCTGGGAAACTCGCTGTTCCACTCGGCTACCAGTTCCATCACCAAGGGGTAACCCAAGGCGCTTAGTGTTTCGAGATAGAAGTCGCGTGTCTTGGGGTAATCTGTGGCATAGCTACTGAGGTGATCTATCATTGGCATCCTTCCTTTGATTGTCATGGTTCAGTGCACCGGCACGAAGAGTTCGTCTGTGATGGTCAGTTTATCTTGCTGCAAGCGGTAAACTGAGTCGAGCATAAAAACAGCACTGCCTTGCCAGCAGAATCCGCCACTTCCCGAAATGCGTAATTGCTTATCGCGGCCCAGAGCCAGAGTAGAGAAGCCACAAAAATCGCCACTGCCAAGCTTGCCGTCGGCAAAGGCCAGTTTGTGGCGTTCAGTGGCGGTTATCAGTTCGACATAGGGCGGTATCTGATCGCCGGCGTCAAACTCGGTTTCCGATTGCCCCGGAAACAGCCGCAAACAGGCCTGGCCCATCTGCCAGCTTGAGGGAATAGCCAGCGCATCCGCAGCACCTGCGATTGGACAAGTTTGTTGACTGAAACTGCCGAGCTTTTGTTCTCTGTTGCTCTTGCAGTTGGCGGCGTTGTATTGCAGGGCCGCCAACACGGATTCACCCCCGAGGCGATAAAAGTGGCTGCCCCAATTGAGCTCTTCATATTCGGCCAGAGCTATGCACTCGTTGAGTTGACCACTGCGGGACAGACCCAGCAAGAGATCGCTTATCAGCCAGTAGTAGCGGCGAACATCTTCGATGGCTGGCTCGGTCGCGCCTTTGATTTTGGGGAACAACTCATAGCCACATTCTTGATGAAAGGCGGCGAGTGCCGCCGTTGCCTGTTGATACTCGCCTTTGGCATAACCTCGCTGGAAATCACTCCTGGCCTTGGCCAGAGCCTGAGTGCTGCACTCGGCAGCGCTCAGAGAGGAAAAAGCCATGGGGAGCAGCAACAGCAAGAGTAAACGCATGGGTTAATTCCTTCTTCCCAGAATGCTCAGGATCCGCAGGAATAGGTTGATGATATCCATATAAAGCGCAGCGGCGCTGTCGATGGCGTTGTCGACCGTTTTTTCCTTGGCGTTGGCCTGGCCCCAGTCATAGCCAATGTAGCCACAGAAGATCAATACCACTATCCAGTCGAGAATGCCGTGATGGGTCTTGAAGATAAACAGCTCCACCAGTTCGACAATGATCACCAATAGCAGGGCTATGGTCAGGGCGCCGGCTATGCGGGCAAAGAAGGCGGGAAACAGGGTACCCAATATCATCATCGCCAGAGTCACGATAGTCGTTATCCGCAGCGCCTCCAACACCAGCGTCGGGTCATAGCCGCTGACGACCAGGTTAATTATCAGGCCGAAGGGAACAACAACCAGGTTGTAACCGAGAAAGCTGACTGCAGGCTTGTCCGATGATTGGAACAGATAGATACCCGCCATACAGCAGCCAAAGTAGCCGATAAAGAACAACCAGATTGGAATAGTGGCGATGATTTCGGGGTCGATATTCAGCACCATCAGATAGTTGACCACAAAACCCCAGATCAGGGTCAGGCCGATGACCAGGTTGTATTTGCCGGCACTGATCTGGCCCTTATCGGTGCCGTAGTTGCGTCGCAGGCTGTTGTCCATAGCGGGAAATTTCCTTTTTGCAGATTTCAGGCGAGATTAAAGCGCCACACGATATAGAAAAACACCAAGCTCAACAAGGCGCTATCGCCCAAAACCCTGTGCGACATCTTCCAACCATCAAGCGCTTGTTGTGATAGAGACTTATGTTGTCCGCCTGTGTGTTTTGATAATGGTTTGTAACTTAATGATTTTGAAATAAAAGTGTTTATTTTGCTTCATCTGTCCTTGTTTAAATCCAGACTTTCTTACTAGCCTGAACTGGAGAGATATCATGCGACACTCAATTGGAGCACTGGTTCTGGGTGCCGTGCTTGGCCTGACGGGGTGTAACTCAGATAACGACAGTGGCACTCAAGCCGCAGCCGAGAGTTACACTCTGGTGGTCATGCCCGATACCCAAAAGTACTCCCGCTATAATCCCGAGCGCTACAACGCTCAAACTCAGTGGATTGCCGATAACTACAAGCAACAAAATATCGTCTTCACGGCGCATCTGGGGGATGTGGTCGACCTGCCTGACTCTGAGCAGGAATGGCTCAATGCCCGTGCGGCCATGAGCATTCTGGAAGCCAATCCAGCCACCCCATACAGCATATTGGCGGGCAACCATGATGTGCTGGCTTATCGTCAGTCCGGGGTCGATATCAACAGCAACTTCGACAGCGACAGGACCTTGGCGGCAGAGCCTTTCCTCAAGCATTTCCCGGCGTCTTTGCAGCAAAACAACTTTGCCAGTTTCCAGGGGACAGATGCCACCGGCTTCAACAGTTATCACCTCTTCAAGGGCGGTGAGCGCGAGTATCTGTTGCTGGCGCTCGACTGGCGTACCTCGGCGGCCAGCATAGCCTGGGCACAGTCGGTATTGGATGCCCACCCGGAAACACCGACCATACTCACCACCCATCAGCTGTTGAATGTGGCCGATGATGGCAACAACGCCATATTTACCGACAATGGCGCCATGCTGTGGGACAAGTTGATCAAAGACAACGACCAGATCTTCCTCACCTTTAACGGCCATCACCATGGCGAGGCCAAGATGGTGGCCAAGAACCGCTATGGCCGCGATGTGGTCATGATCTTGGTGGACTATCAATCGGGATTCTGGGGTGGCAACGGTATGCTGCAACTGGTGAGTTTCGATGAAGCCAATAAGCGGTTGCAGTTTCGTTCATTCTCACCTTGGGTTGCGGCCATCCCGGAGGCAGAGAGGCAGCCGCAGGATGTGTTGCAACGCTGGGAGTTTGAACAGCCCCTGGACTTTGAAAAGCGTTTTGCCAAGCTGAATCAGGAAGTGGAAACCGAAGGCCCGGGTAAGCTTGAAGGAACACTCGCCTACTGGATATTCGATGCCGAGCATAAGTTAACCAGTACAGATCCGACCAAGGTGCAGTTTATGGATCTTTCCGGGCGCGGCAATACCTTGAGCCTCAAGACCAAGGCGGGCAGCAGTGGCACTCAGGAGCAATTGTTTGAACTGCTCGGTGAAGCTCCTGGCTTCGGCCACGCCACTGGGGCGGCTCGTTTCAAGGGCGGCAACACCCTGGGCGGCTATTACCTCTCCAGCCAGACACCGACACTGGTTTCTGCCGATGGCCAGGCGGGTGTTCTGCCGCAGTACACCATAGAGATGATAGTGCGTCTGGCACCAGAGTGGCAGGCATCGGAAAATGCCTGGGGCGCCGTCTTTGCCCATAAACCCAGCCAGAGCCAGGTGTGTGAACACCATAAGCTGGATTGTGGCGGCGGCGATCCTTCGCTGGCGTTGACCGCCTCCAGTCTCAAGGAGTTCCAGTGGATCTCCACCTCCAACAATGGCGTGGGGCCCAGCAACTGGTCATGGGAAGTGGACAGGGATTATTGGTATCACGTGGCCATAGTCAACGACGGCCAATACGCCACTATGTATGTGGACAACTCCAGGGTAATGCGTACCGCCGAAGCCGAGCAGCATGGGCTGGTGAGTATTCCCGGCGGCGAATGGATGGTGGGCGCCTCCAGTTGGGACGGTGAGGTGGCCGATCTGTTCCGCGGTGATATTGCCGAGATCCGGATTGTCGACAGGGTATTGCCTGAGTCTGACTGGCTTAACGCCAAGTAAAAAAATGCTGAAAATCAAAGAGGCTGCCCAGGCAGCCTCTTGTTATTGCAGCTTCAACCGCAGACGGGGCAGTTGGGGATCTGCGGCAGCTTCATCTCGCGAAACTCCATGGTCATGGCATCGACCATCAGCAAACGACCATAGAGCGGCTCACCGATACCACTTATCACCTTGATGGCTTCCACCGCTTGCAGGCAGCCCATCATACCGACGACCGGCGCCAGAATACCCGACTCGACACAGCTGAGTTGCTGCTCGCCGAACAGACTGCTGAAACAGTGATAGCAAGGCATCTGTTGCTGATAACCGAAGACGGAGATCACCCCTTCCATACGGATGGCCGCAGCGGACACCAAGGGCACCTTATGCCGAAAACAGCTGCGATTGAGCTGTTCGCGCACCGCAACATTGTCGGTGCAGTCCAGCACCAGATGGTGCTCGGCAACCAGTTGATCCAATTCGGGATCATCCAACACACCATTGATGGTTTCTATCTGCAGATGGGGATTGAGCGCACTCAGGCTCTCTTTGGCCGATTCCACTTTGGGCTGGCCTATATTGCCATCCTGGTGCAGTACCTGGCGCTGCAGGTTGGACAGTTCGACAGTGTCGAAGTCCACCAGGGTCAACTTGCCGACCCCGGCAACCGTCAGATACTGACCGGCAGCGCAGCCTAGGCCACCGGCACCTATCATCAGCACCTTAGCTTGTTTGAGCTTCTCCTGGCCTTCAATGTCCATCGCCTTGATGGAGATCTGCCGGCTGTAGCGCAGCATCTCGGCATCTGTGAGTATCTCGTCGCTCATATCGGCCTCAGCACAGCACGCTGTTAAAGGGTTCTACCGTGACTCTGGTGCCCGCCGGGGTGTCGCCCTGCATCTGCTCCAGAATAATAAAACAGTTGGCCAGGCTCATGGAGGTCAGCATGCCCGAACCCTGTGAGCCGGTTACCGCCACTTCCAGTTCCCCGTCCTGGTTGCGGCTCAGAATACCGCGCTGGTATTCCACCCGTCCGGGCTGTTTACGTATGGGGGCAGTCAATTTGGCATCCAGTAGTAGTGGGGTTGGTTGTGGCAGCCCCTGCAGTTTATGCAGCAAAGGCCACACCAGCTTGTAGAAGGTCACCATGGATGAAACCGGGTTGCCCGGCAGACCACAGAACACCGCCTTGCCTATATGGCCGAGGGCAAAGGGTTTGCCCGGCTTGATCGCCAGTTTCCAGAAGCTTATTTTGCCTTCCTCATCGAGGATCTGCTTGGTGAAGTCGGCCTCACCGACCGAGACACCCCCGGAGGTGATCACCATATCGGCGCTGGCCGAGGCGTTGCGAAATGCCTGACGGATAGCCTCAGGATCATCTGCAATAACGCCGAGATCCTGCCACTCAACACCGGCGCGGCTGAGCAGGCCCTGAATCGAGTAGCGGTTGGAGTCGTAGATCTGGCCGGGAGCCAACTCTGAACCCACAGGGCGCAATTCATCACCGGTGGAGAAGAAAGCGATTTTAACCTTGCGGATCACTCTAAGGCTGCTGATACCTATGGTGGCCATCACCCCCATTTCGGCGGCACCTATCAGAGTGCCGGCCCTGAGGACCTTGGTGCCGGCCAGCAGCTCTTCGCCGCGGCCACGCACGTTGTCTCCGGCCTGCTTGCAAGGTTCTATGGTGATCAGCTCGCCATAGGCCTCGGTTTTCTCCTGCATTTGCACTGTGTCGAAACCCGCAGGCACAGGAGCGCCCGTCATGATGCGGACACAGCCGCCTGGCTGATACTGGCCTTCAAAGGGATGGCCGGCAAAGGAACTGCCCAGTAATTTCAGGCTGGCCTTCTCGGGTAAGTCGGCATAACGATAGGCGTAGCCGTCCATCGCCGAGTTATCGAACGGCGGCAGGTCTATGCTGCTGGCCAAGTCTTCTGCCAGTACCCGTCCCAGAGAATCCGACAGTTGCACGGTTTCGGTATCTTCCAACGGGGTGACCTGCTCGAGTAGCAGGGGCAGAGCGAGATCCGGGTGCATCAGCCCTGGATGGGCACAGACGTCTTGCGGCTTGGACATAGAGCAACCTTATTTGAGCTATTACTGAACCTGGTTGGCTATTATGCCACGCTGAAAGTGGATGACTATGATCTGCATGCCAGTTTTCGTGCCCTGGGCGCAGGCTTTTCCTTTTACAGTCAGCAGATTGCGGCAAATAACAAATGATAATTCAAGTTAAATGAAAAGTGTTTTCATTATAAATCATTGCGTTAGGTAAAGATTCTTGCATTTGTTGTGCCCCTTGATAACAATAGCGCCCATGAAACAGATACCAGAAACGAGAGGCAAGGATATGTTGGCACAAGCCATGATTGATAAGTTGAACGAGCAGATCAATATGGAGTTTTTCTCCTCTAACCTGTATCTGCAGATGAGCGCCTGGTGTGAAGACAAAGGCTTTGAAGGTGCGGCCAAGTTCCTGCGGGATCACGCCGATGAAGAGATGCAGCATATGCGTCGTCTGTTCACCTATGTCAGTGAAACCGGCGGCATGCCTCTGCTGGGCGCCATTGAAGCTCCCAAGGCCAATTTTGAATCCCTGCTGTCCCTGTTCGAGTACACTTACGAGCACGAGCAGCTGATCACCAGCAAGATCAATGCCTTGGCTCATACAGCCTTCACGACTCAAGACTATTCCACTTTCAACTTCCTGCAGTGGTATGTGGCCGAGCAGCACGAAGAAGAGAAGCTGTTCAAGTCGATTGTCGACAAGATCCGCCTGGTGGGCGAGGATGGCAAGGCGCTGTTCCTGGTGGACAAGGATCTGATGCAACTGGCGAGCGAAGGTGGCGAGACTGTGATGAATGCACAGATGGCTTAAGGCCACCTGGTTATAAAAGAGAGCAGCCTTAAGGCTGCTTTTTTTATGCCAGAAGTTGACGGATAAAGGACTCTCCCTGGATGAGGATCGGGGTCAGGCTCTTGGCAGGCAGAGGTCTTGAAAGTAGATAGCCCTGACCAAAATCACAGCCCATGGACTTGAGCAAGATCCATTGCGCGCGGGTCTCTATGCCCTCGGCCACCAGTTGCAAGTCCAGGCTCTTGCCCATCATGACTATCGCTCGCACCAGGCTGGCATCTGCCTCATTCACCAAGGCGTTATCGACAAAGCTCTTGTCGATTTTAATCACAGAGATAGGGAACTTGCGCAGATAGCTCAAGGAGGAGAAGCCGGTTCCGAAGTCATCCATGTGGATTGCCACGCCGAGTTGGCGAATGCTGTTGAGCACCTCCAGACAATGGGGGCTGTCGTCCAGCAGCATGGACTCGGTGATCTCTATATGCAGTCTCTCGGGCGCTATGCCGTGACGCTTGATGGCTTCGGCCAGCAAGGTGTCGAAGCTTACCCCACTGACATTGATGCACTGGCGGCTGGAGACGTTGATCGCCATATCCAGTTTTATTCCTTCGGCATGCCATTGGCTGAGGTCTTTCAGTGCTTGTTCCAGAACCCATTCGCCTATCGGCTCTATCAGGCCATTATTCTCCGCAATGGGAATGAATTTCTCCGGTGAAACCCAGCCGTATTCGGGGTCATTCCAGCGCAGCAGCGCCTCGACTGAGGTGATTTGGCCGGTTTCCATAGAGACTATGGGTTGATAATGCAGACAAAATTCCTGATGTAGCACGGCGCTTCTGAGACGTTGCTCCAGTTGCAAACGCTCCAGCATGCTGGCGTTCATGCTGGGGGTGAAATACTGGTAGTTGTCACGGCCATTGTCCTTGGCGCTGTACATGGCGGTTTCCGTGTTGCGGGTCAGGGCATCTATGTCATCGCCGTCTTCGGGATAGACACCTATACCAAAGCTGACTGAGATCAGGGTGTCCTGGCCATCGATATCGAAGCTGCTGCCGAATAGGGCTTTAACCCTGTCGGCCACGGCTGTCAGGGCGGCATCGTTCTTGTAGTGCGGCAGGATCACGGCAAATTCATCACCCCCTATGCGGGCAACAAACTTTTGTTCATCCGGTAGTGACTCCAGCCTTCTCGCCACCTGTTGCAACAAGAGATCGCCGCGTTTGTGGCCCAGCACATCATTGATATATTTGAACCTGTCGAGATCGATCAGCAGAATCGCCAGTTTGTGACCATGAATATGGGCCTGCAACAGCTCGTGGTGCAGCCTCTCGCTGAACATCTTGCGATTGGGCAACTTGGTCAAAATATCGAAATGGGCCTGATACCAGATGTCCTGCTCGTATTTTTTACGGTGGCTGATATCGACAAACAAACCTATGTGTTTGAGTATGTTGTTGTTATCGTCACGCACCAGGGTGATAGCCAAAAACTCAGGATAGATCTCGCCGTCTTTACGCCTGTTCCAGATCTCGCCTTCCCATTTGTTATTGGTCAGCAGGCTGTCCCACATCTGGCTGAAGAAGGTCTTGTCGTGGCGATAGGAGTTGAGTATTGAAGGATTCTTGCCCTTGACCTCTTCCAGGCTGTAACCGGTAATGCGGCTAAATGCCGGGTTGACCAGCTCAATACGGTTATCGGCATCTGTGATGACAATCCCCTCGCCGGAATAGTCGAATACTGCGGCGGCCTGTTTCAGTTGTTGATAGGATTTTTGCCTTTCGCTGAGCATTTGTCCCAGTGCCTTGGCCATGTCGGCCAATTCATCCTTGCCCTCGACCTTGATATCCAGATCCAGATTGGGATCCCTGGTCATCAAGCGCATGTTGTTGGCGATGGCATAGATCCGTCTGAGCAGATTGTGACTCAGGGCCCGGCCAAGAAACAACAGCAGGCCGATAGTGATGGCAGCCGACAGCAGATAGAGGGCGATAAGGCGCAGTGACTGACCGCGTTGGGCGTTGGAAAGATTGAGAATATCATCGGAAACACTGTCGGCTATGGCATCCATCTGGCGGATCCTTTCGCTGGCCAACTGCCACCAGACTTCGGGAGTCACCGGGGGCTTGGGTTGGCTCAGGGCCTTCAGGGCATCGAGCATCTCATCGTCGGAAATCTGCACCAGGGGGTCTATCTCTTCCACCTTGGCGCCCCGGCTTTGCATGGCCGCTATCAGCTGCATCTTGTGGCGATATTCGTTGAGCTTGTCCCTTATCTGGGCAATCGCCTGTTGCTGATTGGCACTCAGAGCCTTGCTCGATTTCAATTTTTCGAGGATCTGCTCCAGTGATTCCAGCTTGGCGTTAAAGCCTTGTTGGTATTGGCCATCGCCACGCAGCAGGAAATTTTTGAACTCATGCAGCAGGCCACCATACCCCAGCAAAGAGGCAAACTTATGCGCCTGACGCGTGATGGCATCTTGCTGACGCAGCTGCTCCCTGACATTGTTCAATGCCTGACTCTTGCTGTCCTGCAGCATAGCCTCCAGGCGTTGTTTGTGTTCCACAATGGCGCTGGCGCGGAATAGATCTATGCTCTGATCCTGCTCTGTTATCAATGCCAACAGCCGCTCATAACTGTCGGTGTCGAACTGACGCTTCAGCAACATGCCGTTGATCAGGCCGCGCTCACGCACCGCCAACTCCTGAATCCGCAACAGTGCGGCCAGGTCGGCATAGGCTCTGGCCTGCTGCACATTGCTCGACAGGGATTGCAGATTGGCAATGCCCAGCAAGAGTTCGTAGTTGAAATCGGAATAGAAATTCAGCGAGGCGCTCTCATCACGGCTCAAGAGTTCGCGCCGGTTGTTTTCCAGCGCCTGCTTGCCGAGCCGCAGAGCCTCCAGTTTGGTCTGCAATAGATGTTGGGCCGCAGGAGAGAGTTGTCTGGAAAGCTGTAACAGATGGGGAGAGTTTTGCAGGGCTGTTATCTGTGTTGATACCCGCTGCTGCTGCACCTGCAGACTGTCGGCAAAGCATTCACCATTACAGGCGATATAGGCGGCGCTGAGGCCTCTTTCCTGCTGTAGCTCATAGATGAGATCGGCCAGGCGCCGACCCACCTCGACAGCATGATAACTTTGGCTGGCCAAACGGTAGTTGTGCAGCAGTTCAAACAGGCGCACGCAACCCAGTAGACTAAGAACCAAAACAGGCACTAAGGCAAACAAGAGTAATTTGCGCTTTAGGCTCAGTTGGCTTAACACCTATGGCTCTCCTTGAAATTCTACTGACAAAGACCTGCCTGCAATCTACTCGAATACAGGCCATAAGGCTTGATAAGTAACATATTGCCTATCAGGGGGCGACCCGTTGTTCAAGGATTTCTAATCTAGGTCA
Organism: Shewanella algae; assembly: GCF_009183365.2. Taxonomy (NCBI): domain Bacteria; kingdom Pseudomonadati; phylum Pseudomonadota; class Gammaproteobacteria; order Alteromonadales; family Shewanellaceae; genus Shewanella; species Shewanella algae. The sequence goes on along the minus strand of NZ_CP068230.1, from coordinate 4,700,207 downwards.
CGAAAATAAACCTTAAAAAGTGGAGGGTTAATGTGAGCCTTGTCGCAACAAAGTTTACCTGTTTGTTTAAAACAAAAGCGGCTATAAAGCCGCTTTTGATCAAATAGTTAAAGAACGCTTGTTTATTAGCCAGCGTTGGCCAGCAGAGATTCGCGATAGCTGACAATATCCTCGATGGAAAGAACCGGCAGGTCGTGTTTGTCACCAAAGGCAATGATTTGTGGCAGTCTGGCCATGGTGCCATCCGGATTGGTTACTTCGCACAGCACTCCGGCGGGTTTTAGGCCAGCCAGTTGCATCAAGTCCACAGTGCCCTCGGTGTGACCGCGGCGGGTCATCACACCACCGGGCTGAGCCCGCAGTGGATAGACGTGTCCTGGGCGGGCCAGGTCTTCCGGTTTGGCGTTGTCTGCAATGGCGGTCTTGATAGTCGTCACCCGGTCGGCAGCGGAAACGCCTGTAGTGACTCCGACTTTGGCCTCAATGCTCACGGTAAAGGCGGTGCCGAACTGGCTGGAGTTGTTTTCCACCATGGGCGGCAACTGCAGCGCCTTGATTTTCTCGTCGGTAAGGCAGAGACAGACAATGCCGCTGCATTCGCGGATCAGCATCGCCATCTGGGCGTTGGTCAGGCTCTCGGCGGCGAAGATAAGATCGCCTTCGTTTTCTCTGTCTTCATCGTCGACCACCAAAACACCGCGGCCTTGACGCAATGCTTCCAGGGCGGTTTCGACTCTTTCAATCGGGGTGCCAAAAGGCGCTAATAATGACTGATTCATGGTAAAAATCCTTAAATTACGGCTTGGGTTTTCCAGAATCAGGGCAAAGAAAGGAATAGCGGGCCTCTCTGCCGCTGGCAGAGACGTATCACTAAGCGGATCGCCTCGCGGCAATCTGATTCTCTTTCATCCGGACTGAGCCATCTAAATGGCAACACCGTCGGCTCTGGAATAGTCACGCTAGGTCGTGATGACACCAGATCTGCTGACCCCGCCAGAATCTGGCGGGCGCTCGCGGGCTTTCATGTCGCTGACACGATTTACCGCCGGTGGGGAATTTCACCCCGCCCTGAGAATTGACCTGTCACTTGTATGTGGCAGGCGGCAACAGCATGCGCCTGTTACATACAAATGACAAGCGACAGGGTCACATTTTCTGCGGGTGAAGGGGGAGCCTTTGAGAGTAGGGCTTAGATGGCAGGGCTTGCCGTTGGCGCCGGTCGGCGTCACTATATGCAGGCGGCCTGTAGTCGAGGGAGTAGGCCGCTGATATTAACGCTAAGGAAGAGTGATGAGTCGAGCAGGATCCCTGATGTTGGTTTTAGGCACAGCCTTGTGGCTGTGCGGATGCAGTGGAATGAATTCAGAAAATAAGCTGGTGGCACCGGTTGCCGAAAAACGTCCCCACACCATGAGTCTTCACGGTGTGACCAGGACAGACGACTATTATTGGCTGCGTGACGATGAGCGCAAGGCCCCGGACGTTATCGACTATCTGGAGCGGGAAAACGCCTATACCGCCGCGCGTCTTAAGCCTTGGGAACCACTGAAACAGAAACTGTTTAAAGAGCTGACCTCCAGGCTGGAGCAGGATGAGAGCAGCGTGCCATATCGCTGGCATAACCATTGGTATTATCGCCGTTTCGAGGCTGGGCTGGAGTATCCGGTGATCGCCAGAAGCCGTGAGCTCAATGGTGAAGAGCAGTTGCTGCTAGATGTTAACCGGCGCGCCGAGGGGCAGGAGTTTTACGCCCTTGGCGGAGTGTCTGTCAGCCCGGATGAGCAGATACTGGCCTTTGCCGAGGATACCCTCAGCCGCCGTATTTACAGCGTCTATTTTAAAGATCTTGCCACCGGAGAACTGCTTGCCGACAAGCTGACGGGCGTCGATGGCCGGGTGGTCTGGAGCAATGACAACCGTTATGTGTTCTATATCGCCAAAGACCCACAGACCCTGCTGGGATACCAGGTTTTTCGGCACAAGCTGGGAAGTCCCCAGAGCGAGGATGTGCTGGTTTATGAAGAGCAGGACGATACCTTCTATATCTCCCTCGGCAAGAGTCTGGATGAATCCCTGATTGTATTGCACCACGAGAGCACCACGACCAGTGAAGTTTCCCTGCTTGATGCCAACGCCCCGCTCGGCGAATTCCGGGCGTTTCTGCCGCGGGAAGAGGGCCACGAATACAGCATCGCCAAGCGTGGAGATGAATTCTTCATCCTCAGCAACTGGCAGGCGACCAATTTCAGGCTGATGAAAACCACGGCTGCCGATGCCGGCGACAAGCGCAAGTGGCAACAGGTGCTGGCCCATGATCCCGAGGTGCGCCTCGAAGACCTGTTATTGCTGGACGATTATCTGATAGTACAGAGCCGCAGCCAGGGACTGAGCCATATCAAGGTCTATCCCCATACCGATCTCAGCCGGGGCTATGAATTGGCCTTTGATGACCCGGCCTATGTAGTTGGTCTGGATATCAATCCCAGCCAGCACAGTCGCGAACTGAGGTTATATTACTCGAGCCCGACTACCCCCGAGAGTATTTACAGCTATCAACTGGATAAGCCGGGCGAGCGCAAACTCCTCAAGCAGGAAAAGGTATTGGGGGACTTCGAGCCCGGCAACTATCAGGCCGAGCGCTTGCTGATCCCGGCCCGTGATGGTGCCCAGGTGCCCGTGACTCTGGTGTATCGCAAGGACAAGTTCCGTAAAGACGGCAGCAACCCGCTGTATCAGTACGGTTATGGTGCCTACGGCCATATCATAGAGCCGGACTTCGACGCCTCTATTCTAAGCCTGCTGGATCGCGGCGTGGTCTATGCCATTGCCCATGTCCGGGGCGGAGAGATGCTCGGCAGGCCTTGGTATGATGATGGCAGGCTGTTTAATAAACGAAACAGTTTCAATGACTTTGAAGACACTACCCGGGCACTTTTGGATCTGGGTTATGCCGCACCCGGCAAAGTGGTTGCCGCCGGTGGTAGTGCCGGTGGTTTATTGATGGGCGCCGTGGTCAATCAGGCTCCGGGTCTTTACCTGGCGGTGGCCGCCCATGTGCCCTTTGTGGATATAGTAACCACCATGCTCGATGAGTCGATTCCGCTGACGACCAATGAATATGATGAGTGGGGCAACCCCAATGACAAGCCCTACTTTGACTATATGCTGAGTTACTCGCCCTATGACAACATTCGCCATCAGGCCTACCCGCATCTGTTGGTGACCACAGGGCTGCACGACTCTCAGGTGCAGTATTTTGAGCCGGCCAAGTGGGTGGCCAAACTCAGGGAGTACAAGACGGACGACAATCTGCTGTTATTACAGACGGATATGGAGGCCGGCCATGGCGGCAAGAGCGGACGTTTCCGGCAATTTGAAGATACCGCGCTGGAATATGCCTTCTTCCTCGGCCTGTTGGGACTGGAATGAGTGGTGATAACTGGCAGTTGTATATCCTGCGCTGCGCCGGGGGCGAACTGTACACAGGGATCACCAAGGATGTGACCCGGCGCCTGCAGGAACATCAGAGTGGCGGCCCCAAAGCCGCCAAATATCTGCGTGGTCGCGGGCCTTTGCAACTCGTTTATCGTGAAGAGATTGGCAGCCACGGTGATGCCTTGCGGCGGGAAATGGCGGTAAAAAAGTTGAGCAAGCGAGCCAAACTGAGTTTGATTGCGAAGTCCGTAGCTATGCCGGGGTGAGTGACCTTAAAAAAGAAAAAGGAGCAGGAGCGCCAATGGCCGGGCCATTACAGCGGGCGCTTCCTGCGGTCGGGAAGAGGGTCCCCAAGGAGGGGCCTATGGCCCATCAGGAAGATAGTGACAAAGAGCAGCGGCCGGCGAGTTCCACAACGCCAGTCGACGACTGTTTCTCTTATCAGCTAAAGCAGAAAACATGCCAAAAAATAACGCATTGTTTATGTTTGTTATTTTTGCAACTACCTTCCAACAAGTGTCCGAAGTAGTGTCCTCTTTCCTTAAAAAGTGACCGATTTGGCTATTCGGGTGTCCGCCGGACACTCGAGCAGGGCCCAGAGTGGTTTTGCCCGAAGCGAGAGTGGGTGATCAACAGCCAGGTGTTGGCCAACAGCGCACCTCCTAGCAGCAAGGCGCGTTGCCAGTGCAACCAATATTGCTCCGGGAAATCACAAGGATGCTTAACAGCCGCAGTCAACACGCTGATAGTCAGTAGTGTCAGCAGGGGTAACTGCCAGGAAGGCGGCAGTATAAGTTTGTGCTGTAGCCGACAGGCCATAATGGCTATCAGCCAGCCCAGCAATGCCCCCAGCGCGACATCCTGCGGCCAGTGTGCGCCAACAGCAATTCGGGACAAACCCACCAAGATAGCCAGTCCCAGTAGGCAGCAGGCCCAAAACCTGTCAGTGAAGAGTTGCCAGGCCAAACCGGCTAAAAGGAATACAGTCGCCGTGTGTCCGGATGGCAAACTATGCCTTAAACGTACTTCTCCAACTATATATGCCTCATCCACTGACATGGCCGGTCGGCCTACATTGAAATAGTGTTTCAGCAAGCTTATCACCAAGGCACAAGTTACCGAGGCAAGCAGAGTCGCCGTCAGCCATTGAGGGCGGCGCATCAGCAGTAAGAGCCAGAGAGAACCGGCCGTGGTGCCGTTACCCCAGTCGGTTAGAAGTGCCAGCGCTTCTTCGGAAAAAGCTTGTCCCAATTGGTTAATTTGAATAAATAATGCCTGATTCATCTCGGCTTTCAACAACAGCAGATGTCCCAAAAACAGCAGCCCTGGAAGTATAAGGCTTGCTGGTGTCGCACTGGGTGAGTGCATACAGGTCTCCGGTCTATGGTCAATACCGGGAGAATAGAGAGCCAAGTGTCGTTGAATTGTCGCAGCCGGTTCAGTTGTCTAGAGTCGTTCCAGCGGGAAAAGTGACGGTTGCACAGTAGCCCAGTGGTGAAGAAGATATTTGGAACCCCCAATGGTAACGGCGGCAGATGTCCCTTACCAACACCAATCCCACCCCGTATCCATCATGAGGGCTTTGGGGCTCGGCAACATAGTTGCCAACACTGATAGATTGCGCATTGGCTTTCAGGCTGACTTGGCCCTGAACACTGTGTTGAAAGGCGTTTTGCAGCAAATTGCTGATCAGCGAAGTCACCAGTTGCGGATGCGCCTGCAGCCTGAATGGCGTTATTGTCATTACCAACTCGCAGTCTGTCGCCTGACGTAGTGGGGTCAAAGGTTGCAACAGAGCTTCAATAAAGGCTTGATCCAACTTCATCCACTCGGCTTCAGCAGTTTTTTTGCGCCGGGCCAGCAGCAATAACACTTCTGCCAGCGACTCCATTTGGGTGACTGCGCGACGGATCCTTTCCCGGGTTTGGGCTCGTTCTGGGGCGAGATTGTGGAGTGAAAGTTTGAGCACAGTCAGAGGTGAACGAAATTCGTGGCTGATGTAATGAGTAAACGCGCGTTCCCGGGCAAGGGCTTGGCTGAGCTCGTTATGGCTTTTGTTCAGTGCGTGCTGCAGTTCAATAAATTCACTGGTATCGTCCTCAATACTTACAGGATCGAGGTTTTCCGGCTCGTTTTTCAGTTTCTTGGTGAGCCGGCTGAACGGCGCTGCAATCGCTGAGGCTTGATGACTGATATAGATACTCGCCAGGGCAAACAATCCAAGGGCGGTAAACACCAAAATCGCATCTACCATGAAGGCATCCCAGCCCTCGAGTTCAAGCAGGTCGACCCTTTGCAACAGGTACAGTTTTTTGCCTTTATGGTTCAATACCAACAAGTTGTATTCGCGGCCATCGGAGAGGTGCAGGTTGTGTAAACCTGGGATAGGTGAACCGAACTCTTGTGCCAGTTCGCCTGGAAGTTGCTCGTACAGGGTCAATAACTCACCAAACTGGCCCGATAAGGTTCCCAGGTTACCTGAGTCATAGAGTGCCAACACATTGGGGGCGATCAATGTTAAATAGCGACTGTGCAAGCGATTTTCCAGCACTCTGGCCCCTGTCTCCACTACCAGAAAGTAAAACAACATCAGGAGCGCGGCTCCTCTGAGAAAGCTGCGATTGATCTTGTGGGCGATGGAAAAAGTTGTCACTGCAACTTGTACCCTATCTTGGCTATGGTCTGGATCCTTGGTGTAGCAAAGGGTTTGTCCAGTTTTTGTCGCAGCAGATAGATGTGCTTTCGCAAGATGTCCTCATCCGGGAGTCCGTCCTGCCAGAGAGCCGACTCCAGCTCTTCTTTGCTGATGACTTGATTGGGGCGACGCATTAGGCAGGTTAACAGGGTAAAGCTGGCTGGGCTGAGACTGATTTGCGCCCCTTCCCGCCACACTTCACGGCGCTTGAGATCCAGGGAGATTTCCTTATAGCTCAGCCTTGAGGCGAAACCTTCTCCTGAGGTGCGGCGCACAACGGCTTGCATTCTCAGCCATAGTTCCTGGGTATCAAAGGGTTTAACCAGATAGTCGTCGGCACCTGTTATCAGCCCGGTATGAATATCTTCACGGGTATCTCTGGCTGTCAGCATGATTACCGGACAGTCGATCCCTTGGTTTCTCAGCTGTTGGCAAAGGCTGATGCCATCTAGCCCTGGCAGATTCAGGTCCAGCAGAATTAATTGATAGTGATGCGAAAGCGCCAATTGCAGCCCTTGGTTACCGTTTCTGGCGAAGTCCCAGTCCAACTGCGGCAGTTGTTCGGCGATCAAGGCGGCAGTATCCGGATTATCTTCAATTAACAACACCCTCACTTTCCTTAATCCCTCTGACAATTCGTAGACACTTGTCCAATTAGAGTTCGCTTCTTTCCTATGGTTCATTTGGAGGCGGAAGATGCGCAACTATTGCTTGGGCACCACGATACAAAGAAAATTCTGGCGTCGATCTTTAGGACATTGGCTCAACCAGCAAGGGTGGCAGAGAGGTGTTGAGCTGGGAGTCAAGAGTGGTCGTTCCACGGCGGCTATGCTATCGGTTAACCCCGGTTTACAACTGACAGGAATAGATCTTTGGCAGAATCAGCCCGGAAACTCTGCCTATGCAAACAATGCCGAGAACGAGAGAAAGGCGAGAAGGATTTGTCGCCGTTACTCGGGTTTAACCTTACTCAAGGGGGATGCCTTACAGCTGGCAGGACATTTTTCCAATGCCAGTCAGGACTTCGTCTTTTACGACCTATATGACTATCGTTGTTCCAACACAGAGTTCGTGACTCAGATATTACGGCTCTGGTATCCCAAAATTGCCCCAGGCGGGGCAATAGTCGGGCGTGACTTTGACAATCAGGACTGTTTGTGGGCCTTTGCCGATTTAGGTCTTCCGCATCCTGTGGCTTGTATTATTCGCGGGCGGGCGCATCCCAGATTAAAGGCGGTGTTTAAGCCTAAGCAATAGCGAATTGCGTGTATGAAGCTAATTTGATCTATCAAAGGGTTAAGTTGTAGCATCCGCCATGTTGACGATTGAATAGACAGGGAGCTTTTGATGACAAGCAAGGCAGAAGCAGAGTACCAAAGGCTGAATCAGCAGGCCTGGAATGAGCGTACCAAGTTACATCTGCAGTCAGAATTTTATGACGTTAAGGGGTTTCTCAGTGGTCGCAGTTCGTTGCGGGAAATAGAGCTGGCCGAACTATCGGTCAAGGGCAAGTCCTTGCTGCATCTCCAGTGTCACTTTGGTCTAGATACTCTCTCCTGGGCCAGAGAAGGGGCCGCCAGTGTCGCAGGCCTGGATTTGTCTGACGAGGCCATTACCAGTGCCCGCCAACTGGCGGAGCAAGCCGCTATCGACGCCGAGTTTGTTTGTGGCGACCTCTATCAGGCGCCGGCTTTGCTGCAGCGCCAATTCGATCTCGTGTATGCCTCTTATGGCGCGCTGGTTTGGTTGCCGGATCTACATCGCTGGGCAGAAACTGTGAGTGCTTGCCTTAAGCCGGGCGGTGAACTCTACCTGGCCGAGTTCCATCCATTGCAGGCATTGTTTGACGGTTATGACTACTTCCACACAGGTAAGGCCGATGTAGAGTTGGAGGGCAGCTATACCGAGAATGCTCAGGAAGCACAGCATACCACGGTTTGTTGGTCACACTCCCTGGCTGATGTCATCAGCGCCTTGTTGGCCAATGGTTTGCAGTTGCGGGCTTTTCGCGAGTATGACTTCAGTCCTTATGACTGTTTCGAGGGCTTGCAGGAGGATACGCCGGGGCGTTTCAGGTTATATCATCAAGGCAAAGCCATTCCCTTGGTCTACAGCTTGAGAGCGGTCAAGGAAGGCTAAAGAAACAGGGCCTAAAGGCCCTGTTTAAACTGTATTTTATCTCAGGCGTGAGAATCGTTTGGCTTGCTGAACTTACCAGGCCAGCTCAAGGATTTCACGGCTGCTGTCCAGACCGAGATCGCCGGTTTCAGATAAGGCGGTCATGCCGTGAGCTTCCAGTGCGGCAACGACATCGGCGATACGCTCTTGCGGTACATCATAGTCGCGCAGACGAGTCTTGAGGCCAACCTGTTCAAAGAAGGCCTGAGTGGCTGCAATGGCTTGCTCTATACGGCTGTCTTCATCACCCGAAGTGATATCCCAAACCCGCTCGGCATATTGCAGCAGTTTGGCGCGTTTCTGTTCCTTGCGCACCCGCCATACAGAGGGTAAGACTACGGCCAGCGTTTGCGCATGATCTATGCCGAACATGGCAGTCAGTTCGTGGCCTATCATATGAGTGGTCCAGTCTGCGGGTACGCCGCTGCCTATCATGCCGTTGAGCGCCGAGGTGGCACTCCACACCAGGTTGGCGCGGGCATCATAGTTCTCCGGCTCGGCCACAGTGACAGGGCCCACTTCAATCAGAGTCTTCAGTATGCCTTCGGCCATTCTGTCCTGAACTCTGGCATCCACGGGGAAGGTGACGTATTGCTCGACCACGTGCACGAAAGAGTCGACTACGCCGTTGGCGACCTGGATCTTCGGCAAACTGAAGGTCAGGCTGGGATCCAGCACGGAGAATACCGGGAAGCTCTGCGGATGAGTCACGGGGAACTTGCCACCCTGATGGCTGACCACGGCAAAAGCATTCATTTCTGAGCCTGTAGCCGGCAGTGTCGCTACCGTACCGACGGGCAGTACCTCTGTCACAGGAACCGGGTTGAAACCGTGATGCAGCAAGCTGCTGCTGTCGCCATCGAATTTTGCCGCCAGGGCAATAAACTTGGTGCCGTCCATCACTGAACCGCCACCGACGGCCAACAGAAAGTCGATGGATTCGCGCCGCGCCAGCTCGGCAGCCCTGGCCAGGGTGTCATATTTAGGGTTGGCTTCAATGCCACCGAATTCAAATACAACACGGTCGCCCAGCGCGGTTATGACCTTGTCCAGAGTGCCGAAGCGTTTGACACTGCCACCGCCGTAAGTCACCAGCACTCTGGCATTGGCCGGTACCAGTTGATCCAGTTCTGCCAGTCTGTCTTTACCAAATACTATGTGGGTAGGGTTGCGATAGTCGAAATTGAGCATGATATTTCTCTCTTCTACAGCCGAAAAACTATGGTTGCCATCTTAGTCCCCTCTGCTTGGATTGAAATACACATTGCTGGAGCATTTATGCCTATTCCTGCCTAGTTTGGTTAATTGGGGCTTGAATATGGCTATTTTGATGCTTTTTTCTGTAATGGTGCTAGTATCCAAACCCTGATGATTGGAGAGTGTTATGAGTGATATTGCAGCCTTAATGGCGGTCCTGGCGGTGGATGAAGGGGTGAACAGCACCAGCCTGCCAGGGGTGCATCTGTTTCGCAGTTCGGCCTATGGCAGCCGTGGCCCCATGTGTTATTCCCAAGGGATCATGATAGTCGGCCAGGGGCGTAAACGTGTCTATCTCGAAGATAAGATCTATGACTATGATCCGCAGAACACCTTGGTGATGACAGTGCCTATGCCGGTGGAGTGTGAAACCTTTGCTTCCGAGGAAGAACCGGTATTGGTACTCATGGTGGATATAGATCTGCAGCAACTGAACCAGTTGATCCGCATGATGGATCAACACCACAAGGTGCCCAAGGATCTCGATGATGCCCGTCAGAGCGGCTTCTTTGTTGCCGCCAACAGCGAAGACATGCTCTGCTGTGTCGAGCGTTTGCTGCTGGCTCTGCAGTCGCCGTTGGAAGCCGAGGTCTTGGGTCAGGCCATGGTGCAGGAGTTGCTGTTTCGGGTATTGGCTTCCGACAATGCGGCGCCTTTATATGCGCTGGCACTCAGTCATACCCGTTTATCCCGAGTAGAGAAGGCGCTCAAATATCTGCATCAGAACTATCGTGAAAGTGTGGAGGTAGAGCAGCTGGCCGAGTTGGTCAACATGAGCCCCTCGGCATTTCATCGCTGTTTCAAGGAGGTCACGGCCTCATCGCCCATTCAGTACTTGAAGAAGATCCGCCTCAATAAGGCCAAAGAGTTACTGCAAAGACAGCGCCTCAAGGTGAAGGAAGCGGCACTGGAAGTGGGCTATGAGAGCCCGGCCCAATTCAGCCGGGAGTTCAAGCGTTACTTCGACCAGAGTCCGGGAGAAGCTGCCAGGCTCTAAGGCTGACTCCAGAAGGTTTTGCGAACCGAGACCTCACCCGTATCCGGCTGATACTCCATGATCATTGTCGGTTCATTTTGCTGGATAAAATACACTGAGCGGTAGATGCAGGTATTGGGCGTTTGCTTATAGGTATAGGCCACGTCGACAGTGGTTGTAGGCAGATTGGCATCTTCTACATAGGCTATGCTGAGGTCGGTATCAGTGAGACCATGCCACAACTGTTCGCAGGCGTTGAAAATATGGGTGTCTTTGCCTGCAGTGGCATAGGGCCAGCCGTTGACACTGGAATCAACACTGCCATCACCAAAGCTGGCCAGATTGTCGATGGCGCCCTGATACCCCTTGGCCAGATAGCCACTGTGATAGAGTTTTACCGCAGATTCAAAGGCGGCATACTGGCCCCTGAACACCTGCTCTGTGGCGTCGTCGCGCAGATTGAGGAACTTGGGTGCGGCCACCACTGCCAGGATCCCGAGGATAATAATCACCACTACAAGTTCAATTAGGGTAAAGCCCTGATACTGCTTTGCTTTCATTACATCGCCCGGTTTATAGAATAGAGATATTGCCAACTGAATCGTCGCTAGCGCGGCAGTCTAGCCAAGCCTCTGACGTCTGGCAAGTCGGGGATAATAAGAATAACGGCGAACTCACTTAATGAAGTGGCTCGCCGTTCTATCTTTTGCTTTACTCGTAGAAGGTGATTGTTTGCAGTAAGGCTTCACTATGCAGGAATATATCGTCTACTGAGTCTAACGGATGACGGGTTTCATTCTTCTCATGATCCATTAATCCGAGATATTTCTGTTTGGTATTAAAGTGCAGTCTGCAAATAGGCTTGCGATTATTGTTGTCCAGTAGAACTCCGAAATAGCTTTGCGTATCTCGTCCGGTGATTCTACTAACATCGACTTTTTGTCTAAGAATCGCCTTGATGACATTGTAGCCTTCAACCTCTTCTTCGGTCGTAATTATCCTTGGCTTATTTTCGATTTCGCCATCTGAGCCTGAGACTTCCTCAACGTCATCGGTCGCTCTATCTCCCATTGCAGACTTAAGTCTTTCATTAATACCGTCCTTCATAAACTGTTTGAGAGCTTTGGCCGTGATCTCAGTAAACTGTTGTTTTACCTTTGGAGTTAGCATGCCGTCATAAACCCTGCTGGCAAAAAAGCGTACAAACTCTTCTTCAGGATTTTTGAACTGATCACTGATAATTCTCTTTATGTCACTTAGATATTTAAGTTCTCCTGCGGCATTGACGATAGATTCCATGTCAAATGTCGATTTTGTCAACTTTTTAACTTCCGGCACTATGTGTTCATCAATATTCTCCAGATCCAATACCAAAAAAGGCTTTTCATCCATCTTGTTGGGAGCGTCCAGATCAGTAAAAAAGAGGTACTGAACACCGTTGGTCAATATGGCAATTCTTGCCTTGGTGACTGAAAAATAGCGGAATAATTGGCTAGCATGTTTTATTGATAGCTTTTCGTTATATTTCTTGCACTCAATCAACATCAATACCTCTCCGTCTTTCATTAGCGCATAGTCGACTTTTTCTCCTTTTTTCGTTGGAGTATCGGCAGTGTACTCAGGGAGTACTTCATCTGGGTTGAATACGTCGTACCCCAATACAGAGCTTAGGAAAGGCATTATTAGTGCGTTTTTAGTTGCTTCTTCGGTTTGAAGGCTGGCGGATATTTGGGGGATGCGCTTTGATAGAGCTTGAATTCGTTCAATAAAATCCATTTCATTCACCTGTCATTTATCTAGAAAATGGGTGCTCCCAAGTACCACCATATAAATAGAAGCAGTTTTAAGGTTTTCGGCACTGACCGATAGTTCTCGTTAGCTGATTTAGGGTTTAGCTTAAAGTTCGCACAATATCCAGGTTAAGGTATTGTTTTGTATCAAACTATAGCTTTGTTCACACTCCGGTAACCTAAAGCATGGCAATCTTCGACTAGGCTGGTTGAGCCTGTGGCGGGATGACGGGCTAATATTGATACAGAAACTATCAGGGAGGAAAACAGATGAAATGGATTGGGATCTTGTGTGGCTTGCTGGTGTCACTGCCGGTAGCCGCGGCCGAAGGGGAATACTTCTCTGAGGAGATAGTTCAGCAAGGCACTTTAGCCAATGAAACCCTGCTCAGGGATGCCATGCCGGGAGTGGCTGCCGAAGTGGCTCGTCGCGGCTGCGAGGTGCCGGAGCAGTTTTTTGCCTTTGTGCTGGCGATGCCCAAAGGCAAAGTCGGTGAGCGCTACTGGCATGAACGCTGGATAGTCGAGGGTTGTGAGCGTGAGTACCCGGTGGATATCGAATTTCGTGAAGATGGTGTCAACGCCGCCTACTGGACCATCAAGAATAAAGGCTGAACCGCTGGGTTAGCGGTTCTGGCAATCATCTCAGAAAAGACAGACCCAGGCCTTGGCCGGGGTCTGTCTTTAAGGTTTAACACAGCTCAGGCGGCTTCTGGGTTGTTTTGCGGCAACTGCGCCCGAACCTCTTCGAGACGCTGCTCATACCAGGCGGTTTCGGCCTCGGTAAAGCTTTGCAACAGTTCCTGTTGCTGCAGTACCTGATCACCCAACAAACCGAACTGGTTATGTTCTTCCAGTTCCAGCTGCAGCCATACGGCGGCGTCTACCCTTTGGTCCAGCTCGAGGTAGGTTTCATACAGTTCTTCATAGGCCAGGGTTTCTCCGCCGAAGGCGGCCTTCTCCAGCCAGGGCAGCGCTTGTTGCAGTTCCTGGTATTCTCGCTTATCCGCATACAGCAAAGCCTGGCCCTTGAGGAGATCCAATCTGGCCTGGGCCAGGCTGTCTATGGGGTGCAGCGCCAGATATTCCTGCTTGAGTGCTTCGGCCTGCTGTTTTTCCGATTGGCTCAGACGCGCCGCCAGTGACTCTTTGGCCGCGATATACTCGGCTTCGTCCCCCATGGAAGCAAACTCGAAATGCATCAGTGCCAGCGGCAACTGGCGATTGACGCCCAGCCCTTGTTCATAGAGTTTACCGAGTTGAAAATGGGCACTAAGATCCCAAACCTGTGCCAGGGGTTCAAGTATTGCCTTGGCACGCAGATGATCCTGACTGTCGCGGGAGTGGTCGAGCAGGAAGCCGGCCAACACAGGACCTGCCACGCTATCATCTTCATCGGCCGCGGCCTTTTCCAACCACTCTCTGGCCTTGTGCAGATCTTGAGGTAATTGGTCACCGCGCAGGTAGCGCTGTCCCAGCATCAACTGAAAGTAACTGCTGTCCTGGGCCTGCTCTATCAACAGCTGCTCGGCCTGGCGTTTATCCACCGGGCCACCTAGGCCTTGCAACATCATTTCCGCCAGATGACCGGCGCTGGCCGCTTCACCCAGCTGGTGTGCCTTGGTGAGCCAGAATCTGGCCTGTTGCAAATCGGCTTCCCCTTGCCTGGGCTCCTGCAGCAATATCCCCAGATGAAAGCAGGCTTCGGGATCATCCTTGGCGGCGGCCAACTCGAGCCATTTCATCGCCTTACTGCCGTCCTTATCGAGTATCGGGTTACGGGAATAGACCCGTCCCAGTTGGCTCTGGCTCTCAGTATCACCGGCTTCGGCTCTGGGGAGTAAGTTTTGCTCCAGCAGCTGAATATTGTCACCAAAAGCAGGGTGTTGGCGCAGCTCCAACATCAGGTCATGGAGCTTGGCAAATTCATTGTCCAATGACGAGGCCTTGGCGGCCCAGTGCATCGCCTTGTCGGCATCGTTGGGCACCATCTCCAGCTCGGGACGGGTATAGAACTCATAGAGCATTTGGGCAGCGGCGGGATGATCTTTATTGGCGGCCTGCTCCAGCAGTGCTATGCCTTCATCGACTCTATTTCTGCCAATCAGTCTCAAGCCTTCATTGGCCATGGCATCCGGGTCGCCGCTTTTTACCGCCTGGGCTCGTTGCCACTTTTTCAGGGCGATAAAGAAGGCCACAAACGCGATAATGATCAGTATCAGTTTCATTGTTTTCCTTAACCTTGGGAATTTGGCGCGGACACAGTAAACGCTGTCATGGCGTTTTTTGCAACAGCTATTAAAAGACCGCGGCGGTGCGCGGTCTTTGGAGTGAGAGAGTTGAACGGCGCCAGTATATCCCAGAACTGTTCTGGCTTATAAAAACGGCATAAGGCTTCCTCGTTAGAAACTCCAGGTCATCCCCAGCCAGTAGCGGCGGCCGTCTTCGATATAGCCGTATTCTTCCTGGGTAATCTCTTTGTCCAGTAAATTATAGATACCGGCGCTGAGTTTGAGGTTTTCCATCAGCTGCAGGTTGGCACCTATATCCACCAGAGTGTAAGAGGGGGCCACCAGAGTCGACGAAGAGGGGCCCGTGGTGGGTTGGCTCTCTTCACCCCGGTAGTGCACTCTGGCCCAACTGCCCCAGCGGTCGTTGATTTGCCAGTTCAGGGAGGTTTGCAGCAGGTGCTTGGGCAATTGATTCAATGGACTGCCCTGATAGCGCCCTGTCTTTTGCTCTGAGTCCGTATAGGTGTAGTTGGCCGAAAGCTGGATGTCATCATTGATGTCATAGTTGAAATCCAGCTCGAACCCTTGAGTTACCGCTTCATCCACATTCACGTAAGTGGTGGGATCGGAGCCAAACTGGTTCGGACCGTCGGTACACTGACTCTCGGGGCAGGGTACCCGGGTGATCTTGTCTTCAAACTCGTTATAGAAGACGGTCAGGGCCGTGGTGATATTGTCGCCGAAGCCGGTGTGCAGCCCCAGTTCGTAGTTGATTGAAGTCTCGGGTTTGAGATCCGGGTTACCATACATATTGCCACCGCGGCTGACCTGGCCCCAATCCGGCACAGTTTGTCTCAGGCTTGGGGCTCTGAAGCCGGTGGAAACACCACCTTTGAGGGTTGTGCTGTCGGTCAGATCCCAGACTCCGTAGATACGGGGGCTGAAGTGCTCGCCAAAGTTTTCGTCATCATCCATGCGTAAACCGGCCGTCAGGGCAAAGGTGCCGCTTATGCGCCATTCGTTTTCGGCAAATACCGACCATTGGCGTCTGCTGATGTCACTACGGTCACCTATCTGGTTACCTGTCTTGTCGCTGAGATCCTGGTAGTTGAAGGCGGCCCCAAAGGTGGTGGTATGACTATCACCAAAGCCGGTGACCAGACTGGTCTGGGCATCAGTGTTTTTGATGGTCATCTCTCGGCTTTTGTTTTCGAACTCTTCATATTTGACCCAGGTATTACTCGTGCCTATTTCCCAGCGGCCCGAGTGTGCCAAGGAGTATTTGCGGCTCTCATATTCAGTGGTGGAGGACGCCGGGCAGCCGTAACGACCGCAGGATTCACCTGGAGCGAGCGGGGCGACGGTTTTGCCCAGGGTGCTGTCCAACTCTTGAACGGCATTGCTGACTTCCAAAATGATGTCGTGGTCGTCACTCGGGGTCAGCGAGAAACGGGCACTGAGATTGTTGGCATCTCGACCGCGGTAACCGCCGGTTATCTGGTCTTCTTCACGCTTGGTGTACTGGCCATAAAGTTGTAACCCCAGCCAGTTAGGGATCAGGGCACCGCTGACAAAGAAGTTACCCTGATAAATATTGCCGGATTCGCTGTGTTCCTGAACTGTGCTGTCCAGTCTGAGTTCTCCCTGCCAGTTTTCCGGAACCTTGCGGGTGATGATATTGATCACCCCGCCTATGGCGTCAGAACCATACAGGGATGACATGGGGCCGCGCACCACTTCGATTCTGTCTATTGCCGACAGTGGCGGAGTCCAGGCGCCTTCGACTCCCGGGCCATCGCTATTGGTGCGAGTCTCCCGGGATGACTGGCGCATGCCGTCCACCAGGATCAGAGTGTATTGGCTTCCCATGCCCCTCAGGCTAATGTCACGGCGATCGCTGCCACCGGTAACCACGACACCGGGAACATCCAACATGGCATCGGTAATATCGCGATAGAAACGGCTATCCAGCTGTTCTCGGGTAAGTACGCTGATAGAGGCGGGAGCATCCTTGAGTTGTTGCTCGTAGCCGGAGGCGGTAACTACTATGACTTCCATGTCTTGGGGCGCTTCATCGGCCTGTGCTGCAGGTATGAGGAAGAGTGCGGCAATGGCGCTGGCCAGAGGGCTGATTCGACACAAAGACATCGGCTTTAAACTCCTGAATGCATAATTGCAAATTTGGTAAATGAGAATGATTTTCAATGGCGAGAATTTACGCCGATGATACAATCCTCTCAAGCGCATTTTTCTGGAAACACAGTTAAGGAATGCTTTATGGCGACCGCCGTAACTGAGATGTTTTTGCTGTTGTGATGGGGCTTAAAGATGAATAGGCAGATGGTCAAGGCGATGCTGGTATTTGCCACCACAGTTGAGAAAGGCACTATGAATGCCGCCGCCAGGCAGTTATGCATGAGTACATCTGCCGTTAGCCAGCAGATCTTCAAGCTGGAGCAGCAACTTGGGCTTGGGCTACTAAATCGCAGCACCAGGGCGTTGACACCGACCGAGGCAGGTAAGCTCTTTTACCAGAGCTGTGTACAGATGATAGCTCTTGCCGATGAGACAGAGGTGCAGTTGAGTCGTTTGAAGGACGGTCCGGCCGGTGAATTGCGGATAGCCGCCCCTGTGGGCTTTGGTGGCGGTCTTCTCAGTGAGCCGCTAAGGCGTCTGTTGGAAGCGCATCCCGGCATTCAATTGTCGCTGCAGCTGCAGGATGAGACTGTGGATCTGGTGGGTAGTGGCATAGATCTGGCCATCTGTATCGGGCCTTTGGCCGATTCGGCGCTGGTGGCTCATCATCTGGCCGATTGGCAGATGCTCTTGTGCGTGGCACCGGACTTTCTGCGTAGGCGAGGGAACTCAATGCCCATGCATCCCGGTGAATTGCAGAACTGGGAGCGTCTGTGCCATAAGGGGAGTATGGTGCAGGACAGTATGTTGAGTCATACCGTCAGTGGTGAGCAGCTGTCTTTGGCGCCAGGGCGTCTGGCGGTCAACAATATGCAGAGTCTGATCCGCTTTACCTTGGATGGTTTGGGTTATGCGGCCTTGCCAGAGCCTGAAGTGCGGCAGTTTTTGCAGCAGGGCACTTTATTGCCTCTATTGCCTGACTGGCAACTGCCGCAGTACAGCGTTTACGCTCTGACCGCGGGACGAGAGGCGCAGGCGCCAAAGATCCGCGAAGCCATAGCAACCCTGAGTGCCTGTTTTGCAGAAGATGGTCCACAGGTTGCTGCTTGACTCAGGGTTGTCATTACCAGTGGATTGTCATTGCCAGTTGGGGAAATGGCTACAGGCCAAGACGGATTATTGCTTTACCAGCGGCTGTCGTTTTCACAGGGGCGGCCATCATTGTCGCCATCCATCTTGGTGTTGGGGCAGTAACGGTTGAAGTACTCGGCTTCGGCTCTGGAGGTCATCTGGCTGCAATACTGGCGTCCATCGCAGTGGAAGCCGGCGTCCATCTCTACAGGCTTACTGGCATAGCGCGGGGCGGTTTGAGCCGCTTCGCGGATGCTATTGCTTATGGTGTCTTGGTGAATGTCGGTCAGCTGCTGCGGTTCATTGCCGCTGAGTTTTACCCAACTCAGGTAACAGGCATAACCAAAAATAAAATAAAAAACAAAGCGTTTCATCTTTTTCCCTTAAGTATTTCGGCATCCTTGGCCAAATTGAAGTTGGCTTTGCATCTTTGAGTGGCTAAACCGCCCAAGGTGAAATTTTGCGTCGCTATTGCAGCCTGTTCCGGGGAAAAATTCAACTTAAATTTGACTTGTGTCACCCTATTACCGGGTGCAATGCAGTTTACTCTTCCGCCAAGGCCTGTAGCCTGTGCATTTCATCCTGCACCTGTTGCACATATTGGTCCCAGTAGCCCAACTGTCGAAATTCTTCCAGACAACAGCGATAGAGCTTGAGTTTGTGCTTGTTGGCCAACTGCGGCAGTAAGCAGATTTCTCCTTGATTGCTAGCATCCATTCCTTTTACTCCTGTCAGGCGATACTGCGTGGCTTCCTGCCACTGCAGATAAGTTACTTTTTAATCAGTTGCCTGATGGTGCCGACTCGACTGATATCGGCGGCATTTGGACCCGGCCAAGCAGGGGCAAGCCCTATGCCACCAGGGGTTGCCAAGGGTGAGTTGACAATCAATTTGAATGTTTTTGGCGGATTTCTTAATGAAAAATCAGCATAAGCTTAAGTAATTCAAGGCAAATTTCTTACTGCTAAAGTACGGGTATTTCAAGAGTGGCTTCCCCTGTGGGCCTTGCTTGGCTATGCTGCGCTATTGGCTGTATTGGGGGGAATCATAATGGTCACAGAGTTTTCGCAACTGCAAGGCACGGCTTTGGTGCTGGAGGGCGGTGGCCTGCGCGCCATTTATACCGCCGGGGTGCTGGATGCTTTCCTGGAAGCCGGAGTCATGTTTGATTATCAGGTAGGGGTTTCCGCTGGAGCCATCTACCCGGCTTCGTACCTTTCCAGACAGAAAGGGCGTAACCTGTTAATTCAGCAGCGTTATCTTGCAGATAAGCGCTACATGGGCATGAGGCATCTGCTAAAGACGGGCAATTATGTCAATACTGACTTCACCTATAGACGTATGGCTCACGAGTTGCTGCCGTTCGATTTTGAGACCTTCCTGTCCTCGGGGGCCGAATTCAAAATAGGTGCTTTCAACTGCCTTTCCGGTGAAACCGACTTCTTTGGCATGAGTGATTTTGGTGGCCACGACGAGCTGTTGCAGATACTGATTGCCTCAAGCAGCCTGCCTTTTATCTCCAAACCCGTCGCCATCAATGGGGTGCCTTATCTTGATGGTGGCATTGCGGCTCCTATCCCGCTGCAGCAAGCCAGAGCTGACGGCTATCAAAAACAGCTGGTTATCCTGACCCAGGCCGCGGATTACAGTAAGTCAGCCTTTAAGTTTAAATGGTTGGCACAAAAGGCCTATCGGCGTTACCCCAAGGTTGCCGAGGCTTTGCTGAGGCGCCATCAGGTGTATAACCAGGCACAACAGCAATTACAACAGGCAGTTGCTGAAGGGAGTGCCATGGTGATCCAACCCAAGATGGCGCTGGACTTGTCGAGGCTGGAGCGCGACATCAACAAGGTAGAGGCTGTGTATCATTTAGGGCTGGCCGATGGCCGTGAAGCGCTACCGGCTGTGCAGCAGTTCTGTTGTTTTGGTGAAAAGCAAAGGGCTGGATAGCGAATGGAGCCAATTACAAGCACCAACCTGACACTGCGCCGCTTAAGAGCGTCAGATCTTGCCGCCTTCAGCCGTTATCGGCAGGAGCCGCAGGTGGCTCGTTATCAAAGCTGGGACACCTTCAGTCTCGAACAAGCCAAGACCTTGTATGAAGCCATTCCAAAAGCTTGGGCGCTGAGCGGTCATTGGTATCAACTGGCTATTGAGCTTACCGACGGCACTCTGGCCGGCGATCTGGCCTTGCACTTCATTGATGAGCAGCAAGTGGAGTTGGGATTCAGCCTGGATCCACTCTGGCAGAGGCGGGGTATCGCCAGGGAAGCGGTATTCGCCGTGCTGGATTACCTGTTTCGTGAGCTTGGCAGACACAGGGTGATCGCAATTACCGACACGGAGAATCGCCCTGCCTGGCGCTTGCTTGAGGCCTTGGGCTTTCGCCGCGAAGGGCATTTTATCGACAATATTTTCTTTAAGGGACGCTGGGGCTGTGAGTATCAATATGCCCTGTTGGCAAAGGAGTGGTTATCCAAATGAAACAGCAAGTTGAAGTTCTGGAGCAAACCGCCGCTGTGGAGGACTTTATCCGTTTGCGGCAGATTACCGGACTGAGCCCTAGGCCGAGAGCCGGTGTCGAAAAGGCGCTGCCCAACAGCCTCTATGGTGTGCAACTTGTTTTCGAGGGTGAGTGTATCGCCATGGCCAGGGTAGTGGGGGACGGCGCAATTAATTTTGAAGTGGTGGATGTGGCTGTCGATCCCCGCTGGCAGGGACAAGGCTTGGGGCGTTTGTTGATGCAAAAGGTGATGGACTATCTGAAAGCTCACGCCTTCGAGGGTGCCTATATCACCTTGATGGCCGATGTGCCGCAACTGTACCTCAAATTTGGTTTCAGTTTCAGTTCACCGGCCAGTGAGGGCATGTATCTTGTCTGGCCGCCCAAGGCCGAGTTGAGTGCCTGAGTCCGGCCAAGGATCCTGAGCCTCAGCAGCGGCTCAGGGACGCAGTGCCGGCATCCGGCCACGGGTTGGTCGCACACTGGACAACAGCATATAGATACAAGTTGTGGTCAGACACAAGCCCAGATACATAGGCAGACCCTGCTGTTGCTGGAAGCCGTTGGCCACCAGAGGCCCGATAACTGAACCCACAGAGTAGCTGAGCAGCATAAGTTCGGTTGCCGCCACTATCTTGCTGCTGTCGAGGCTGTCACAGGCCAGCGTAATAGCGATAGGGTAGAGGGCGAAGGCGGCAGCCCCCAGCAGCAACAGGTTGAAGCCCATCACTAAAGTGCTGTGACTCAGCAAAATACCCACAACCCCGGCGGCGCCCAACAAACAGAAAAATGCCATCAAGAGAGTCTTGCTGAATCTGGGAGACAACCAACTGACCAGGGGTTGCACCAACATGGCTCCCAGGATCACTATGGCCATCAGTTTGCCCGTCAGCTGGTGGTCACCTGTCTGCTCGCTGAGAAACACAGGCATCAGGCCATAGATGGGGCCCAATACCAAACCTGCAACCAGACAGCCCATGATGGCAGGGCGACTGACATGCCTGACTTCTTTGAAGCTAATCTTCTGATGCTGTATTTTTTGTGGCTGGCAGCGCTTGGCCAGCAGTGGCGGCAATACGGCCAACACCAGTACTATAGCCACCAAAATATGCGGCATGGCACCATCGACACCCAACTGTCCCACACCCAGTTGTCCCAGGGCGTTACCGCCATAGAGTGAGCCTGTATAGAAGCCCAAACGCTTGGCTCTCTGCTTGGCGGTGTCGGCTATCAACAACCAGGACTCCACCACTACGAAGATGCCGGCCACGGCAATCCCGGCAATGAAGCGCGCCGCCAGCCAAAACTGACCATTAACCACCAAGGGCATGCCAGCCACTGTCGCCGCCAGTAGCAATAGAAACAGGATGAAGGCACCTCTGTGTCCCAGACGTGCCACGACAGGTGAAATACAAGTTGCCCCGAGCAACAGGCCGAAATAGAAAATACTCGCCAGCCAAGCCGCCAGATCTGTCGCTAAGCCAAAACCGTCCAATGCCAGCGGCAGCAGACTCATGTGATAGCCGGAAGCCAGAGCAAACAGGGTCAAACCCGCAACAGGTACCCAGGCACTGTTGTTGTGAGCGGTGGCGTGAGGTTGGGACAACTCAGACTCCAAATAGAAAAACGACCTTTTAAACGGAGATCAGTTTAAAAAGTCTGAATGGTGAAATTTTCCGCGAATATAGGAGTCTGTAGCGCTCGGGTAAAGTGAGTTTATTTTGTTGTCTTGGAAAGAAAATTTCACCAAAGTCTGGATGTTTAATAGTCTGTTTTAACTTTGAATAAATGTAAATAAAAACTCGCTTGAACGGCAATTTTTGCTGAGTTAAAACGGTGTTTTTAGCCGTTTGGCAATATCACCTCTTGTGGCCTTTGTTGTTGGCTGCGCTGCATTTAGTGTTTGCCCTGGGGTAAGATGGGGTCATTCGTTTCTGTGGACTATTTCTATGGCCAAGATTTTGCTCGTTGCCAACCTTAACTGTGACCGAATCTTATTGCTGGATAAACCCTTGCGTACCGGAGGTAGATTCCATTATCAGGATGGTGGCCAACGCTTGGGTGGTGGTGGCGCCAACACTGGCATAGGGCTGGAATGGGCCGGTCATAATGTGGCTCTGGTCAGTCAGGTTGGGCGAGACGAGATGGGCGATTGGCTGCTGGCCGAAGCCAGTACCCAAGGGCTGGATTGTCGCAGGGTGCAGCGGCGAGCAGGCAATACCTGTGAAATGTTGTTGGTGATGACCCCGGATGGCGAGCGCACCATTATCCGGCCGCAGCGGCCGATATTTGAATTGCCGGCGCCGCCCAAGTGGTCGCAGTGGGATGCGCTCTATATCAACTCCTCTGCCGAAGGGGCGGTCAGTTGGGCGCGAACCGCGCTGGAACACACTCTGGTGGTGGCACAATTGGCCAAAGATGACAGGCCAAGACCCTGCCATGTATTGCTGTCTTCGATAACCGATATGCAAGGGCGCAGCGAGCTCAGCCCCTGGCAGTTTGGGCGTCAGATAGCCGGTGATGCACTTAAATACTTTATTGTGACTCAAGGCGAGCAGGGCGCGGTGTTATACCAGGAGAGTGGTGAGACGCTGATAGCGGCGGTTCCGGCGAAAGTGGTGGATACCACGGGGGCCGGTGATGCCTTTGCCGCCGGGCTTATCCATGGTTTGGTATCGGGAATGGCAGTGGAACAGGCCATGAAGGAAGCCGCTCAGTGGGCGGCTTTCGCGGTTGCCTCGGAAACCTCGATTCCGGGAGACGCCTTGCGTCAGTACCTGCAAGCACAGCAGGATTGAGCTTGTCATAAAAATCCCGCATCAGTGTCATGCCGCTGTCATCAAGTGGGCTTAATCTTGCTGGCGATCTTTGGTTAGAGCTCAAGGGCTCTTCGGGTTTCTCCCTTCTTGTTTATTTATGTGCTAACTGGCTTGCCCTGCTCTTGAAGCAGGGCTTTTTTAATCCTGTTGCCCAAGGTTCGAGGCGATTGTCATCCCGCTGTCGCCTCTGTGTCATGAATGCGTCACCTAATAGCCCCAATATGTGCAGCGAGTCTTCTTTATGGCGCTGTGATTCGCCCGCTGATTCCCAACTGGTTTGCTGGTGCCCCGTTTCTTAACGGGGCTTTTTTTAGCTGCTTTGGCAGCTTGTTGCCGGTCTGGGTAACCAGATATCGAAACTTGGGCCACCGTTTGCTGTGTCGCTGACGCTAATGTCCCCACTGTGCTGGCGAATGATCTGGGCACTGATGGCCAACCCCAGGCCGTGCCCGCCGCTGCCGCGATCCCGTGATTTGTCTATGCGAACGAAGGGATCAAAAATGCGCTGTTTATCTTCATCCTGAATCCCTGGGCCATCGTTGGCAATATGCAGCCAGATCCTGTCAGTGTCGCCGCTGAGCCTTATGCTGACGCTTTGGCTGGCATAGCGGTAGCCGTTGCGGATGATGTTGCTGACAGCTCGGTGCCAGAGGCGCAGATCTACCATGGCCTCCAGTGGTTCTACCTTGGTGAGTTCAAGGGCGATATCGGTTTCAAACTGAAGGTGGGCAATCAACTCCTGCAGCGCGGTATCCAATGATTGGCAGCTCAATTGTAATGGCGCCTGACGTCGCTCCATTCTGGCGTATTGCAGCAACTCGTCCACCATGGTGCCGAGTTCATCCAGGTCCTGATGTATGCCTTCCAGATAAGACATTTGCTCCGGGCGCACGCCGGAATCGTCCAGCATGTCCAGATTGCAACGGATCCTGAATATAGGTGTACGCACTTCATGGGCAACGGCATTGGTGAGTTGTTTGTTGCTGTCGATGAGTTTGGCTATCTTGTCAGCCATCTGATTGAATGACTGGTTCAGATGCCCCACCTTGTGCCAAACACCTGTCTTGGCCCGTACTTTGAAATCTCCATTGGCAAAGGCACTGTGAACCCTTTCCAAGCGGCGCAGACGCCGGGCCAACAGGTAGAGTAGTACAAAGTTGATAAAAGCCAACACGGGAAACAGCACCCAGAGGGCAACGGATTCTTTGAAATAGTATTCCTGCCAGAAAGGAGCGGACTCATCGCGGCTGATGGCATACACCTTATCTGAACCCTGGAACATGATATAGGAGATATCCTCTTCCATATCTTTGACGTAGTGCCGGTTGTCTCTCAGGATCTGTTTTTCTTCAGCCGACAGCTCGGCCGAGTCCAAAGAGATGACCCTCAGCTGTTTGTGCACGTTGCCTAGCACCTGCTCAAGCGAGGCCTCAGCGCTGGCAACACCCTTGGCGGCCGAGATTTCAGACAACAGCTGGCTCAGTGACATATTGGTGCGATCCAGATAGTCGCTTTCCCACTCATCGGAGGAAAAGAAGTCCAACTGAAAGACAAAAATGATGGAGGTGAAAAACAGAAACACCAGCACCAGATAGGAGAAGATAAATAGGCGCTTCATTACCACCTATCCGGCACAAATAGATAACCCTTGCCCCTTACCGTGATTATCTTGCGTGGCAAACTGGGGTTGTCGCCTAATTTTTTACGCAAAATCACTACCTTGTTATCTATGCTGCGGTCTATTCCGTCGTACTCTATGCCGCGGGTTTCTTTGACCAGAAACTCCCGCGACAGTATTTCATCCGGATGTGAGCTCAGCAGCCACAACAGGTCGAATTCGGCAGTGGTGAGGTTGACCTCTGCCTGACTGACGGCGCAGAACTTGCGGGCATTGTCCAGATAGAGTTCACCAAACTGACGTTCACGGTTGCTCTCTGTGACCGCGCTTTCCTGCCGTCTCAGTAACATGCGGATCCTGGCCAGCAGTACCCTGGGCTGAATAGGTTTATTGACAAAGTCATCGGCGCCCATCTCCAGAGCTGCCACTTGATCCATGTCATCTTCACTGGCGGTGAGGATCAGTATCTTGCCTTGGTATTGGGCCCGGATTTCACGGCAGATACTCAAGCCATCGTTTCCCGGCAACATAAGATCCAGGATCACCAGCTCAGGTTGACGCTCGAGTATTTGCTGGCAGGCACAGTTGCCATCGTCTATCCGCTCTACATCGAAATGTTGGTTCCTGAGGTAATTGGTCAGAAGGTCACTGATCTTATTGTCGTCTTCTACGAGTGTTATGCGAGTGTTTGCCATTTCCTGCCGATAAGCTTGTGGATCAAGATAAAGCAAAATTAGCACCCCGATTACATAAGTGACAATTTGATTGGCATAAAGGGGGACTCAGTCACCCCTTTACCAGTGACCATTCAGTCTTTAACGCTGACATTACTGAGAATATAGCTGACTTCATAAACCCGGGTGCCTGGATTTTCCAGCTTCTGGTTCAGGCCGGTGACTTCCACTATCACTGAGGTTTCCCTCTCAATCGAGTTGGAGCCCCAGAGCCAGCTATTGTCATTGCGACCCACACCAAAAGTATTCACCGCATCCCTGTTGGTTTGTTCGCTGTCCAGGGTGAAGAAGGCAAATCCCCCTTGCTGGCTCAACTCTGCCGCTTTGCGCAGAATGTATTTGCGGGCCAGGGCCCTGTCAGTGTTGTTATTGCCGACAAAACTTATTTGCCAGGCATTTGAGGCAATTTGGGTTGTCTCAAAGCCTTTGCCAAAGGTCCAGAAGGATTTCTGGGTGTCATAAGGGGTAGCACAGCCACTGACAACTATGGCTAAGCCTGCGGCAAGCAAGAGGTTTTTAAGCGATTTCATCCAAGGACCTCAGATTCAGAAGTAATAAGTCAGTGCCAGGTTGGCGTTCCACTGCTGTTTGCCATCAACAATCGGCGAGTCGGCAATGGCGGAATCCAGGTAGCTGTAGTTGCTGCTTTGGCTGAGTTCGAGATGTTCCCCCAGAGGCACAATCAGCTTGTAACCTGCGTTGTAGGTGAAGGCTTTGCCCGGTTGGTAGGCCTTATGCTGCTTATTGGCTTCAGCCTTGCTGACTCCGAAGTAGTACTGGGTAAAGTCACTGCTCAGGTAGCTGACGCCGGCGTAGGGAACGACACTGCCCCAGCCCAGGTTCAGTGGTACGGCGTAACGGACCTGGCCGATAAAGCCGTTGTATCTGTTGGTTACGTCATGTTGTACCGAGGTGGACAGAGTACCGAATCCCAGTTGGGTATCCAGGTTGATACCCAGATCGCCACTCAGTTTACGTTCATGGATGCCGCCAAGCGCTGCCGCGTCTGAGTCTTTCAAGGCAATACCCGGACTACCCAGGTACACACTCAGGTTGAACAGATCTTTATCATTGCCGAAGAAACGGTAGTTGATATTGGCCAGTGAGGCGTTGAAGTCCTTGCCGTTATAACCCAGGTTACCGAAGGGACGCAGCTTGGAATCGACGCCTTGATAGAGTTCGCTGCCCTGATAGGCACCGGCAGAGACAAAGAAACTGTTTTCATGGCTGTAAATCTGGCCATTACGGATATAAACGTCAGTGTTGTCCGCCAAGGCGGCACTGCTTACTGCAGCCCCAACAAGGGCCAGGGCGCTGAATCTGAATGCTTTCATATTACTTCTCCTGAATACATAAGAAATCCCTGGTATTGTCCTCGGCGTCACGGCCATACAATAGCGCCGCTTTGTATGGAAATGTCCGTGATCTGTCCCGTAAGCTTGGAGTATGATCGGGCTTTGGCACCCGAAGGGAGACGTAACGTGACCAAGTGTTTGATTGACAAGATTTCTGGGCTGTATGCCGGTGATGAGCTGACATTCAGGGACAAGCTGGCAAGCGGGATAGATAACAAGTCTCGGATGGAGACGCTGGAGGTTTTCGGCGACAGGGTTGCGGGTGATGCCCAGGCGGATCCAAAACATCATGGCGGCCCGGATAGGGTACTGCATCATTTCCCTCGCGAGCACTATGGCCACTACCGGCGCATGGGACTGATAACTTCGGGGCAGGATGCACCTGCCATGGGAGAAAACATCAGCAGTGTTGGCCTGACCGAGGCGGATATTCATATCGGCGATATCCTCAGCTTTGGCGAAGTCGAGCTGCAGGTCACCCAACCACGTTCCCCCTGTTTTAAGCTCAATCACCAATATGGCCAGCGGGACTTTGCCCTTGCCATGCAGCAAACGGGTATGTCAGGTTGGTTCTATCGGGTGCTGAAGCCTGGCATCATAAGCTGTCAGGATGCCATGATACTGAAACAAAGGCGTACCGATATCAGTGTTGCCGAGGCGATGAAGCTGTATTTTCGCCCCGAATTTGATGCGGCCGCCTATGACAGGCTGCTCAGTTGTGAAGGTTTGGCGGCCAGCTGGGTTGGCAGCTTGCAGCGCCGACTGGAGCGGGGCAGCATAGAAGACTGGCAGATGCGCCTCTATGGCCCGGATAGTTTGGCTTTGAACTGAAAAAGTTAGGAAACAACATGGAAAAACAGGAAAGAGACATGGGAATGTTGGTGCACCTGGCGAGTTTTGCCGGTTACCTGATCCCTTTCGGCACTATCTTGGGGCCGTTGATCGTTTGGTTGATGAAACGGGAAGAGTTTGAATTTGTCGATGTTTGCGGCCGTAATTGCCTGAACTTCAAAATCAGTATGATCATTTACACCATCATCAGCCTGATCCTGATCTTTGTTGGCATAGGTTTGGTGCTGGTGGCTGTACTGGCGATTTTCGATGTGGTGGTGACCATAGTCGCAGCGGTCAAGGCCAGTGAGGGGGTGGAATACAAGTACCCCTTGGCAATCAAATTCCTGTGATCCCGGGCCATCCATAGATGGCCTTGTTGCTGACAGCGGAGGAGCAATGCGAGCCTTTTTATCCGGTATCAATAACTTTTGGGTCGGTCTGGTGTTCGGGTTGTCACTGCCGCTGTTGTTGATCGTGCTGACGCTGAGCGTGACCCTCTATCAACTCACTGACTTTGCCAATGATGTTGCCATAACCCCTCTGTATCAGCGTGGAGAGCAGACTTTAGCGCGGGTCGACCAACTGCTGGTGACTCTGGATCAACGACTCAGTGATGACGACCCAGGTTTATTGGCACCATTTAAGCAAATAGAGTTGTTGCCTGAGCTCAAGTTGTTGGCTCTCAGTGTTGCCAAGTTACAGGTTGAAGAGAACCAACCGGCTCTCTCTGCTGTGAAGGCTGAGCTGGCGACTCAACTCGATGCTTCCCTTAAGCAAAGGTTTGCGACAGCCGAGGCTGAAGCCCTGAGCCAGCATTTGCAGCAAATTCTGGAAATATTGGCCAAGGGTAAAGAGGCGCCTTTGCCGCCTCAATCCTGAGTGTTTGCCGAGGTTTCTGCAGCCAGTTGACTCAGCGCTCGTTGGCGGTAATCCAGCAAGGCAAACACCCCGAATAGAAAGGCGTTGAGATAGTCTTTAGCCTTGAGCGGCAACAACTGACAAAATATCGTGTGAAATATCAGCACCTGCAGCCCATGCATCATGGCGGTTACCCCGAGAAGTATGGTGAGTATCACGCCGATATTGCCTTCAAACGGGCTGAACAGGTTGAAAAACATCAACACCCAAGCCAATAGGGTCGCCAGTTTTCCCAACACTAATACGGCTTTCATGACTCTATTCCTCCCGGGAAGCGATACAGGCGGTAGCTGACCTGGCCGGCCTGCTTCTCTTTCAATGCCTCCCAGTCAGCCGGTATCGGCAACTGCTGCAATTCTGATTCCACTTCGAGATAGATAAGGGCGCCTGGGTTGAGCCATTGATGCCGGGCCAGCAGGGTTAGGGTTTGCTCGGCCAGTCCCTTGCGAAAAGGGGGATCGATAAACACGATATCGAAACGGCGATCGGCAGGGCGCGCCAAACCGGCCAATACATCGCCGTTGATGACCTCGGCACTGTCGCATTTTAGGGTTTGCAGATTCTGCTGCAGTTGCTGAGCGGCGGTTTTTTGCAGCTCATAGACTCTGGCAAAAGCGGCATAGCGGGACAGGGCTTCCAAGGCAAGTGCGCCACTGCCACCGAAACAGTCCAACACCGAGCTGCCACTGAGTTCACCTGCCAGCCAGTTAAAAAGAGTTTCCCGCACTCTGTCTGTGGTTGGCCTCAGGCCTTCCAGATCCTGGATGGGTAATTTTCTCGAGCGCCATTGGCCTGCGATAATACGAACCTGACCGCTGCCCGGTCTATTTTTGGCCATCTTGCCCCCGTGATTTTGCCTGAAGAAAGAAAGTGGTAGACTATGCCACCTTAAAAGCGTCGCTATTTTATAACAAACTCAGCCGAAAAGGTGAGATGAAGCTAAAGCCCTTTATCGCTCGGGAATGCCCATAATAGGCCCCGCTGCTCCAGGGAAATAGTTGCGACCTCAAGCGGGAGCCCGGCTCCTGAAGATCCCCCACGATGTTGAGCACTGGTAGCACTGATGGCAAAGAAAGGTTTTTTTTCCTGGTTTCGTAAAGACAAAAGTAATGACGAAGCCGAGCAGGCGGCCAAACTCGCCGAACAACAAGCCGCAGAAGCCGCGGCCGAGACCGAACGTTTAGCTGCTGAAAAGGCGCAGGCCGAACAAGCCGAAGCCGAGCGTATTGCTGCTGAAAAGGCACAGGCTGAACAGGCCGAAGCCGAGCGTATTGCTGTTGAAAAAGCGCAGGCAGAGCGGGCTGAAGCCGAGCGTATTGCTGTTGAAAAAGCGCAGGCAGAGCGGGCTGAAGCCGAGCGTATTGCCGCTGAAAAGGCGCAGGCGGAGCGGGCTGAAGCCGAACGTCTGGCTGCTGAAAAGGCACAGGCTGAAAAGGCCGAAGCCGAGCGTATTGCCGCTGAAAAGGCACAGGCTGAAAAGGCCGAAGCCGAGCGTATTGCTGCTGAAAAAGCGCAGGCAGAGCAGGCCGAAGCCGAACGTTTGGCAGTTGAAAAGGCACAGGCAGAACAGGCAGAAGCCGAGCGTCTGGCGGCTGAAAAGGCGCAGGTGGAGCAGGCCGAGGCTGAACGTTTAGCTGTTGAAATAGCCCAGGCAGAGCAAGCAGAAGCCGAGCGTTTGGCGGCTGAAAAGGCGCAGGCAGAACAGGCCGAAGCCGAACGTCTGGCGGCCGAAAAAGCGCAGGCAGAACAGGCCGAAGCCGAGCGTCTGGCCGCTGAAAAAAACCAGGCCGAACAGGCTGCCGAAGAAGCTCAACCTGAGCCACAGGCAAAACCTGCTAAAGAGGGCTTCTTTGCCCGCCTCAAGCGGGGGCTGATGCGCACCAGCGAAAATATCGGTAGCGGTTTTATCGGGCTGTTTCGCGGTAAAAAGATTGATGATGACCTGTTTGAAGAGCTGGAAGAGCAACTGCTTATTGCCGACGTTGGGGTGGAAACCACCAGTCGGTTGATCTCCAGCCTGACAGATCATGCTTCACGCAAGCAGCTCAAGGACGCCGAAGCCTTATATGAATTGCTGCAGCAGGAGATGCTGGCGACGCTGGAGCCTGTGAGTGTGCCTCTGGTGCCGGATAATGCCGCCGGGCCTTTCGTTATTTTAATGGTGGGGGTCAACGGCGTTGGCAAGACCACTACCATAGGCAAGTTGGCCAAACAGTATCAGCGCGAAGGCAAGTCTGTCATGCTGGCAGCCGGTGATACTTTCCGCGCCGCTGCGGTTGAGCAGCTGCAGGTTTGGGGCCAGCGCAACGATATTCCTGTGATTGCCCAGCATACAGGTGCCGATAGCGCCTCTGTGCTGTTTGATGCCCTGCAGGCCGCCAAGGCCAGAAATGTCGATGTGTTGATTGCCGATACCGCAGGTCGTTTGCAGAACAAGAGCCATCTGATGGAAGAGCTGAAGAAAGTGGTTCGGGTGATGAAGAAACTGGATCCGGACGCTCCCCATGAAGTGATGCTGACCCTGGATGCCAGCACGGGCCAGAATGCCATCAGTCAGGCGCAGTTGTTCCAGGAAGCCGTCGGGGTTACCGGTATCAGTATCAGCAAGCTGGATGGTACCGCCAAAGGCGGAGTTATCTTTGCCATTGCCGATAAATTTGGTATTCCTATTCGTTACATAGGCGTGGGAGAGCAGATAGACGATCTGCGTACCTTCAATGCCAAAGACTTTATCGAAGCCCTGTTCAGTCAGGAGAAGGCGGATAACTGATATATGATTCGATTTGAGCAGGTCAGCAAAATTTACGCCGGGGGCCAAAAGGCACTGTCTGATGTGAGTTTTCATCTTCAGCGGGGCGAAATGGCCTTTCTTACCGGGCATTCCGGGGCCGGTAAGAGTACCTTGCTCAAATTGATCACAGTTATTGAGCGCGCCAGCGCCGGCCGGGTATGGATCAACGGCCATGATATCGCCGGTATCAAGCGCGGCCATGTGCCTTACCTGCGCCGCGATATCGGGATGATTTTCCAAAGCCACCATCTGTTGATGGACCGAAGCGTGTTTGACAATGTGGCGCTGCCCTTGGTTATCGAAGGTTTTACCCTGGGGGAGATCCGCAAGCGGGTAGCCGGTGCTCTGGATATGGTGGGTCTCTATGGTAAAGAGCGCCATAACCCCATCATGCTTTCGGGCGGTGAGCAGCAGCGGGTAGGCATTGCCAGGGCGATAGTCAACAAACCCCCTCTATTGCTGGCCGATGAACCTACGGGTAACCTGGACCCTAAGCTGTCCATGGATATTCTCAGGCTGTTTGAAACCTTCAACGATGCGGGCACCAGCGTGCTGATTGCCACCCATGATCTCGGTCTTATCGCCAGAATGAAATACCGCACCCTGACCCTGAAGCAGGGGCGGATGATAGGTGGTGAAGAACTGGGGACCAGCCCCATGAGCGCTAAGGAATAAGCTATGTCTGCCCAGCCTTCATTGACCCGCAGTAAACTCCCGCTTTCCGGCCGGATAGTGATGTTCTTTATCCGCCATATACAGCATGCCATGGCCAGCATGGGTGAGTTGTGGCGCAACCCTATCTCATCGCTGATGACCATGGCTGTGCTGGGTGTCAGCCTGAGTTTGCCGGCCGCCTTGCAGGTGCTGGTAAAAAATGCCGAAACCATTACCCAATCCTGGAGCAGCGCGGCACAGATCTCCTTGTTTATTGAGGGGAACCGCTCAGAGCAGAGTATTCAGAGCCTGCTGGCACGGATAAAGGTCTACCCGGAAATAGACGAGGTCGACTATATCAATCGTGACGAGGCACTGGCGGAGTTCCAACAGCTGTCTGGTTTCGGCGAGGCGCTCTCCTATCTGGAAAGCAACCCTTTGCCGGCGGTGATCAGCGTTATCCCCACCGAAAAGTATTCCAGCCCCGCAGGCGCCAGAGAGCTTTTGACCAAGCTGGAGCGTGAGCCTGAGGTGAGCTTTGGCCGTCTGGATATCGAGTGGCTGGAGCGCTTACAGGCGCTGGTGCGCTTGTTGGAACGTACCGTGCTGGCGTTGGCGGCACTGCTGATCCTGGCTGTGGTGCTGGTCATAGGTAACACGATTCGCTTGGCTATCATGAATCGGCGCAGTGAAATTGAGGTCATGAAGCTGGTCGGGGCCACGGAAGCCTTTATTCAGCGACCCTTTCTCTACACCGGCATCTGGTATGGTGTTATCGGCGGTATTCTCGCCTGGGTGATAATCAACCTCTTGGTCTGGTACCTGGATGGGGCGTTGGCCTCGCTTTTGGGCCTGTATGGCAGCCAACTTGAGATGCAGTCCCTGACCTTTGTTGAGCTGCTGCAGATGATGGCACTGGCGTCATTTTTGGGTTGGTTGGGGTCTTTCCTGTCGGTGCGCCAACACCTGCGAGCCATAGAGCCTCACTGATGTAAAAATGAACTTATCTTCACTTGCATTGTCCTATTTTCGGGGTAAAAATAACCCCAGATGTTGGATACGGCGTTGACAATATATGTCAATTGACCGATAGTGCATCGGCTCATCAGCGTTTTTTCGACCCGAAATGAGCATCAAAGCAGTAAGAAACAGGAGCGTGAATGACTGATCAAACGCAATCAATGGCACTGATGGTTCCCCAGGGGAGCAGCAGTCTCGAGGCCTATATCCATTCGGTAAACAGCATGACCATGCTGGACGCCGAGCAGGAGTATGAGCTGGCGAAGCGTTTGCAGGAAACCGGTGATCTGCAGGCGGCTAAGCAACTGATTATGTCGCACTTACGTTTTGTGGTGCATATTGCCCGCGGCTATGCGGGTTATGGTCTGCCACAGGCAGACCTGATCCAGGAAGGCAACATAGGCCTGATGAAGGCGGTCAAACGTTTCGACCCTGATGTGGGTGTGCGTTTGGTGTCTTTCGCCGTGCACTGGATCAAGGCTGAAATTCATGAATATGTGCTGAAGAACTGGCGCATAGTTAAAGTCGCCACCACCAAGGCACAGCGTAAGTTGTTCTTCAACCTGCGTAAGGCCAAGAAACGTCTGGGTTGGTTCAGCGATGAAGAGGTCACTATGGTGGCGGAGAATCTTGGCGTATCCAAACAGGATGTGACCGAGATGGAGTCGCGAATGGCGGCGCAGGATCCGGCCTTTGACCTGACCAATGATCACGATGATGATCATGACTTTGCCCCGGCGCTTTATCTGGAAGACCATTCTTCCGACTTGGCGGCCCAGGTAGAAAATGACAACTGGGAATCCAATGCCCAGAACAAGTTGTTGTCGGCGATCAAGACCTTGGATGAACGCAGCCAGCATATTCTGCGGGCCCGTTGGTTGGACGATGAAAAGACCACACTGCAGGAGCTGGCCGATACCTATCAGGTGTCTGCTGAGCGGATCCGTCAGTTGGAGAAAAACGCCATTAACAAGCTCAAGGCTTGTATGGACGTATAACGCAGTCAGCAAACTATTCAGTAAAACCCGCCTTCTGGCGGGTTTTTTGTTGTCACCCTAAAACCACCTCCTATGGAGGTGGTGATCGTCAAGTCGGGGCTCAGCCCGAAGAGTGCCCATACTGCATACTGACTCGGTTTGTTACCAGCAAATCAAGGAGTAAGCAGTATGAGCCGATATGAAAGTGCATCGCACGTCTTCTATCGCTGTCAGTATCACATTGTATGGACGCCAAAGTATAGACACAGGATCTTGAAGGGCCGAGTTGGACAGGAGGTTTGTCGCAGTATTTATATCTATAGCGGCATGAAGAAGTGCCGGATAGTAGAGCTAAATGTCCAGATAGACCATGTTCACTTACTGGTGAGACTTCCGCCAAGCTTGAGTGTCTCGGAGTACGTAGGTTTTTTAAAGGGAAGAACTGCGATAAGACTGTTTAACAAATTCCCTTACTTACGAAAGCATAAATTATGGGGTAACCACTTTTGGCAAAGAGGCTACTTTGTAGATTCAGTGGGAGCAAACGAAGAGATCATTCGTAGATATGTAAGGTATCAACAGAAAGTAGAGGCAGAGGAATCAAACGGCCAGATCAAGCTTGGTTTGGATGGGTAATTCTTTTAGCCCCCTTCTAGGGGGCTGTTCAAAGCCACCTGCTATGCAGGTGGATTTTTTACTTTCTGCCGAGGATGTGCCGGGTAAACCATACAAATTATATGGTTAAGAAATGCTTAACGGATTAGATATATACTCCTTGTTCGAGTATAAAAATTAGTCAGCGTATGATGTGAGAGTAAGTCTACTGTAATGCTTGTACCAATATGGAGATAACACCTATGACCGGAAGTAAGCCCTTGGGCAAATGTCCAGTAATGCACGGCGCCAACACATCCATAGAGCAAGACATCATGAAGTGGTGGCCCAAGTCGCTCAAGCTCGACATCCTCAGCCAGCACGACAACAAGACCAATCCCATGGATCCCGATTTCAACTATGCCGAAGCGTTTGCCAAATTGGACTATGCCGGCCTGAAAGCCGATCTTAGGGCACTGATGACCACGAGCCAGGACTGGTGGCCGGCAGATTGGGGCCACTATGGCGCCATGATGGTGCGCATGGCCTGGCATGCGGCCGGTTCTTACCGCATTGAAGATGGCCGCGGCGGTGCAGGTACCGGCAATCAGCGTTTCGCCCCTCTCAATAGTTGGCCGGATAACGTCAACACAGACAAGGCTCGGCGTCTGCTATGGCCTATCAAGAAGAAGTACGGTAACAAGATTTCCTGGGCAGACCTGATCATTCTCGCCGGTACAGTCGCTTATGAAACCATGGGGCTGAAAACTTTCGGCTTTGCCGCCGGACGGGAAGATATCTGGCATCCGGAAAAGGA
Source organism: Shewanella algae (assembly GCF_009183365.2). Classification (NCBI taxonomy): domain Bacteria; kingdom Pseudomonadati; phylum Pseudomonadota; class Gammaproteobacteria; order Alteromonadales; family Shewanellaceae; genus Shewanella; species Shewanella algae. The sequence goes on along the minus strand of NZ_CP068230.1, from coordinate 4,664,744 downwards.
TACCTATTGGGGCTCGGAGGAGGAGTGGCTGGCCACCAGTGATGGCCCCAACAGCCGCTATTCCGGGGAGCGCGAGTTGGAAAACCCATTGGCAGCCGTGATGATGGGGCTTATTTACGTCAACCCTGAAGGGGTTGATGGCAATCCGGATCCGCTGAAGACGGCCAAGGACATGCGGGAAACTTTCAAACGCATGGCAATGAATGATGAAGAAACCGTGGCGCTGACCGCAGGTGGCCACACTGTGGGTAAGTGTCACGGCAATGGCCGCGCCGAAAATCTCAGCCCGGAGCCGGAAGCGGCCGGCTTGGAAGAGCAGGGACTGGGCTGGCTAAACCACAAGAGCCGGGGCATTGGCCGCGATACTGTGGTCAGTGGCATTGAAGGGGCTTGGACAACCCATCCTACCCAGTGGGATAACGGTTTCTTCAAGATGCTGTTGCAGCATGAGTGGGAGCTGAAAAAGAGTCCAGCCGGTGCCTGGCAGTGGGAGCCTGTGGATATCAAAGAGCAAGACAAGCCTGTGGATGTGGAAGACCCGTCCATACGCCACAATCCCATAATGACAGATGCCGATATGGCGCTGAAGGTCGACCCTGAATATCGTAAGATTGCCGAGCGTTTTGCCCAGGATCAGCAGTATTTCAGTGAGGTGTTTGCCAGGGCTTGGTTCAAGCTGACCCACAGAGACCTGGGGCCAAGAAGTCGCTATCTTGGGCCGGATGTGCCGACAGAAGAGCTTATTTGGCAAGACCCAATCCCTAAAGTCGACTACAGCCTGACTGCCAAGGATGTCGCCGACCTCAAGACAGAGATCCTGGCCTCAGGGCTGAGTGTGGCCGAGTTGGTGGCTACCGCCTGGGACAGCGCCCGCACCTTCCGCGGCTCTGACTACCGTGGTGGCGCCAACGGCGCGCGTATCCGTCTGCAGCCGTGCTGCGACTGGCATGGCAATGAGCCGAAGCGGCTGCAAAAAGTACTCAAGGTGTTGGAGGCTATCCAGTCAGGTTGCGGTAAGGAGATCAGCCTGGCCGACCTGATAGTGCTTGCGGGCAGCGCCGCAGTTGAGAAGGCCGCGAGGGATGCCGGGGTCAATATAGAGGTGCCATTCCTGCCGGGGCGCGGGGATGCAACCCAAGAGATGACGGATGTGGAATCGTTCGCCGTGCTTGAGCCTTTGCATGATGGCTTCAGAAATTATCTGCAGGCCGATTATCGGGTGACTCCCGAGCAACTCTTGCTGGATCGCAGCCAACTTATGGGGCTCACGGCCCCTGAAATGACAGTGCTCATAGGTGGTATGCGGGTGCTGGGTGCCAACTTCGAGGGGGCATTACAGGGCGTGTTTACCGACAGGGTCGGTGTTTTATCCAATGACTTCTTTGTCAATCTCACCGACATGCGCTATCAGTGGCGACCGGTTGCCGACAACCTCTACGAGATTGTTGAGCGTCACAGCGGCGCGGTTAAGTGGACCGCAACCCGAGTGGACTTGGTGCTTGGCTCCAACTCGATTTTACGTTCTTATGCGGAAGTCTATGCCCAGGATGACAACGGCGAAAAGTTTGTTCGGGACTTCGTCAAGGCCTGGGCCAAGGTGATGAATGCCGATCGCTTTTAACTGAGAGCCAATAGACAGTATATGCCCGAGAGACATCTGGGGGTTGGAGTAGTGCAGCGTATGTAGCTGTATAATTCCAACCCCAGTTTTTTTGGCGTTGTACGGACTTAAAAAGGCTGCAACCTGACGTCAGGGTGGAAATCTGCCGCAGGGAGCAGAAAACGCCGGTTGCAGTAAAACTATGAGTCAGCAAGACTCTAGCCGCAGGAAAGGGTTGGTTGCCTCAAATGAGGTGGGACTTATTGTGGATTTTTGGCTTGGCCTTAAATAGAGGCTTTTTCCCAAAGCTATTGGCGAATTTGCGACGTTTACCCGGCGAAATGGTTAAAGCCTGCGGGGATGGCAGCAGAATTGTGACTCAGGTTCTGGCATAATGCAGCGCTAATTTTTAAGTGTTCTTCTTCAAGGAATGAAATGAAGCAGTATCTTTCCCTCTTCGGCCTGTTATGGCTTTTGTCCGCATGCACCCCCAATTCCCATGTTGAATTTGACCCCAAAAAAGGCGATCAAGTTGATTACTGGGTACAGGCCAAAGCCACTATAGATATAGGTGGACGTCAATTTACTCAGGACAGCAACTCCCTGATGCGTTATGAGGTGATTGAGACCTCGCCGGCGCTAAAGCTGGAGCTGGTACCTAAGTATATGGCTATGTCAGGCGGCGGCCGGCCTTTCAGTAGCTTTGGCGCTACCGATGACAACCCCGAGCTGCAGAAGATGTTTTCCAAAGGCTTTGAAGTCACTCTGGATAACGACTCAGGAAAACTGCTGGGGTTTAAGGCCAAGGACGATGAAACCTGGCAAAAAATATTGGCACGCTCTGGCCCTGAGCTAATCAAACTTTTGGCCCCGGGAATGGATGCTCCCGGCGTGTTGCAGGAGATCCCTGCCAAAGAGGGTAGTAAGCTGACTCTTGAGGGGTTCAACGGCCAGCAAGCCGAATTACTGGTCACCAAAGTGACTCCCGAAACCGTAGACACAGAGTTGACGGCCGAAAGTGATGATAGCCGCCTGTATGGGCATATGCGCCTGGCCCGCGATAGCGGCTGGTTGCAGAAAATGGTGTTGGTGCTGGAAACTAAAGTCGAACTCAGGGGACGACAAGGCAGCAACCATATGTTGCTTGTCATGGAGCGTAAAGATCTGCTCGATCAAGTAGGTGATCTGAGCAATCGAATTGCCCCCGATTCTCTGGATAACTGGATTCCGATAGTGACCGCGCCGCCCAAACCTGTTGACGGGCAGGAGATCAGCGCCGAAGCCTTATTCCAATACGGCAAAGGAGCATATCGCGTCGAATCTAAACATCTCCAATTGGAGTTATTGCTCGCCGAGCATGAAAAAGAAGTTCTGGGAGAGATCACTTATCGAGACTTCAAGGCATTGGACGCGGAAGATAAACCTATTGAAATGGAGTTTGCCGTTTTAGGCCAATTTGGCCCCTATCAACAAAATGACAAGCTAGTCACCAGTACCGCCATTGCACCTCTGGGCTGGAACCAGCGAAACCAGTTTGAAAAAATATCCTCCTTCAGCGCCATGGCAGATTTTATGCCACTCGAACTGGTATCGATTTCCGGCCAATGGCAGTCGGGACAAGAGCAGCAACTGGCGTTTGACGGCGGTATTGTCACCATTACACCGATAGCGCAGCAGCCAGATGAATATCAGCTGCATTTCAGCGGCACAGATGGCTATTTGTTGCCATTTTTTGATGGGCTTGAAGGTGAATACCGTTACCAGACGCCAGAAATCGGCCCCAAATGGCTCAATAGTTTGGATCGCAGCATACTATTTAGCGGCGAGAATGGGTTTAGGGTGAAGTTGACCAACCAGCCATCAGAGGTGACCTTCTTTGCTGTGAAGAAGCAGCAACAATCGAGCTTCAGCCGTGAGGTTAGCTGGGTAAGCCGCGAGGCCTTTGCTGCCGATTACACCCTGCCTCCAATGGATAAGAATTACCTTTACAATGACACCGGCGAAGACTCTGCCGATTTTGACCCTATGAGTTTCTCGACCCAGGCCGATACGCCGCAAGGTGCCAAGTTGACCCTGCCACAGGACTGGGCCAGTGTCTGCCAACTGCAGATAGAAGGCGATTTTAAACAAGGGCCGTCATCCTTGGTGTGGAAAGCGAAGTATGACAAATGGAAGCCTGCGCAACTCCAGTACCAACTGAGTACAGAAGATGGTCTTCGCCGTTATTTCTATGGCCTGGAAATACCCAGTCATCTGCATTGTGATGGACGCCCGGTATGGCAGCCAATTGACTATACCCCGAGTGAGCGCGCCTGGCTGGTGCCTATCGAAGTATTCGGTGAGCTGGATCTGCAGCAATCCACGCGGCAGTTCCTTCAGCAGTACCATCTCTATAATGCCGATGGCGTACAACTGCCTTTGCTGGATATACACGCTCACTATCTCAATACAGACCATGCGTCCCTGAGCGAAGCCGTTATGGAAGACAAATACCTAAGAGTTGCCGATAGAGTGGAGCGTATCAGCAAGCTCGAATATCAGGGCGAACCCCTGGATATTCGTTGGGTCAACAGTTTCCCGCCACTGCCTTAAGGACAAGAAAATGCGTGTATTGATATTACTTTGTTGCCTGATGAGCTGGATGGCCAGCGCCGAGACAGTGTGGCTGAATGATGATTGGCAAGTGGTCGACCGTGAGCAACAGGCCAGTTTTTATGTCAAAGATCCTCAAACTCAGGATCAACACGGTTGGCAAACCACCATCTATTATGTCGGCTCGGATATCCCCAGATTCAAGGGCAGCTTTGCCAAGCCGGGTATTTTCCAAAATGCCTTAGGTAGTTACCGGTTCTTTCACAATAACGGCAAGCTGTCTTCCGACGGCAACTATAACAGTAACAGCGAGATGGAAGGCCCGATCCGCTTCTATGATGAAGACGGCATCCTGACCATGGAGGCCAGTTTTGTTGATGGTAAGCAGCGGGGCACTCAGAAAAACTTCTACAGTAACGGTCAGTTAGAGGAAGTCTATGAGCAATTGGGCGACAAACGCGTTGGTAAAGACAGCCACTATTACCAGGATGGCAGTCTGCAGGCGCAACACTCGCTGGTCAATGGGTTGCCGGAAGGGGAGCAACTGGAGTACTACCCCGGGGGGCAACTGCGTGAGCGCAGCATGTATCTGGCGGGTAAACTGACCGGTGAGCGCAAACGTTATCACCGCAATGGCGAGCTGTCTTACATTGATACCTTTGGCCCTAAAGGCCAACAGGGTAAAGCCTATGAATACTGGGATACAGGTGCCAAAGAGGCCGAGTATGTTTATGTGGATGGCCAGCGGCAGGGGCCGGCCAAACGTTGGCACAAGAATGGGCAACTCAGTTGGGAAGGCAGTTACCTGCAGAATCGAGAACATGGGGAAAGCCGTCACTACGATGCACAGGGGCAACTGACTCGAGTTGAACACTATCAGCAGGGCAAGAAGGTGGGCGAGCAGCAAACCTTTTATGCCAATAGCTCGCAGCTGCAGCATTTAGAGCGCTTTGACAATCAAGGCCAATTGGTCTTTGAGCAAAAATTTGCCGATGACGGCAGCAAGACCATGGAATTCAGCGCCCGTTTTGTCAAAGACAAGCAGATCCTCGACAGGCAATACTTTAAAGAGGGCAAGCTTAGCTCAAGAATGCAGCAGGATATGACCCGGGTGTGGACTCTGTTTCAGAAGTTTGATTCCAGTGGGGTTGTCATTGAACGAGAGGAGAAACTGAAAGGTAAGCGCGAGGGGCTGACTCTACAAAGTTATCAAGGGATTTGGGACGATGAGCCCTATATAGAAACCAGTTACTACAAGGAAGGTAAGCTCCATGGTGCCTATGAGAAGAAACTGGTTAGCGGCAAACTGTTGGAGCAAGGCGAATACGCCAATGACAAAAAGGTGGGTACCTGGACCTACCTGGATGCCGGTAATCGCAGCACTGAAGAGTATGACAGCCAAGGGCGTCTGCATGGTGAGGTGAAAAAAATCCAGGTGCATGATGGTCAATTGTTGCAACTGGCACATTACCGGCACGGGCAGCTTGAAGGCGAATACCAGACCTACAATGAAAAAGGCGAGTTGCAAGCCAAAGGAAATTATAGTCAGGACAAACGGCATGGCCAGTGGCAGTACCAGGAGCCCTATGAAACCCAAGTGTCCCTCTGGCAAGGAGAGTACCATCACGGCAAAAAAGTCGGCACTTGGCTGGCCCACTCTGCAGCAGGTTATGAACTGGGGCGGGAGCAGTATGACGCCAAGGGGCAGGAACAAGGCAGCTTTTACTATTTCACCGAAGACGGCTTATTGAAAAAGGTCGCCCGTTATCAGGACGGGAAAGAACATGGTGATACCGTGTCTTACATCATGGGTAAACCCTACTATATCCAGATGTTCAAACACGGCGAGTTCTTGGGGAGTCGTGATGTCGATGACGATGAGTCGTCGAAGGGAGAGGGCGACTGCGATAACTCTACCTCATCGCTGCTGTTTGGTTGTTAATGGATATTTTATTGTTTAAAGAGTGAATCCGCTCATTGGTCTGGCGGTATTCCGCCGCCATAAATCTATGTTTAAGGCCGCATCTGCGGCCTTTTTTATGTTTAGGTAAGCCTGATCAGAAAATTCCGATGACAACAAGGATGTTTCTTAACGACCTTGTTTTCATGTCCCTATACAGTGCAACCAAGATCTCTTGGGGGACTGCTTATGGATTTCAGAACATACAGAGAGTTGGCGCTGACAGCCGAGCCAGGCTGGGGCATCGCGTTTCTGAAACAAAATAAGTATGAAGTTTACCATCAGACTCTTTACTGGCTGATGGATGTTGGTTTTCCTGTTCCACTAAGAGAACTGCGTATCGAACGCTTGGCCGGGTGCGACATTATCTGTTGCCGTATTCTTCCCTCTCGCCTGGAAAGATTTCTTGAAAAACAGGAAATCGCTCTCTACAAGAGCGACAAAGAAGTTCGCTGGGTATTACCCAATCCGATATCAGCCCCCCAATATCGACGTTGGCAGGCGTCAGTACTCTTGCATTCTCTTAAGAGCTTTTGAGTTGTCATTCCTTCATTTTTACGAATGAATCTCTAATGTCAGCCATTAATTCACTAAGTTATTCTTTTTTGTTGAAAGGAGTCACTAAAATCAACCGTTTATAAGCTGATAACTTGTTATCAAGGTCATTTGAAACCACAATAAGAATCGTCCTACAAACTTCGGGCGATTACTTATGAGATACTCCTTCAGTTTTATCAGAACAACCCTGTTGTCTACAGTTTTGTTGGCCTGTGGCGGTTTTGCGGCTAACGCTGCCGACGGGCAAATAAGTTTTACTGGCTCAGTCGTCGATCCTGGTTGTGAGTTACAGCAACAAGGGATCAATTGTTACCAGTCCGAGAGTTCAGCTTTTCAATATACTGCCTTGCCTTTTGGGCAAACAGCACTCGCGCTTGATGTTGGAGAGAGCCTCTCATTGGTTTCCCCATCTACCAGATTGGATTTAATCGAGGTGAGTCGAGTTGCTGACGCGGAAATGCTGATCTCTGCCAGTTTCAACTGAGGTTAAAAAATAACTCCTTTCCCTTGGTTGTTAGTTTGTCGTCAACCAAGGTTGAGGGCTTTATATCTTTAAGATATTTCCTACATTCCCACACACTTAGTCCGACAGTTTGATTGTTTCCGTAATTCTAAAATAGCTAGCGAATTCGATAAGCGCTTTTATCGTTTTCTATAAGCATTATTTTAAAGGAAATGATCATGAAAAAACTTACCTTAGCCTTTGCCGTAAGCGGCGCATTATTGGGTTCTTCTGCGGCTATGGCTGCCGGCCCTAACACCATTACCTTCCAAGGCGAAGTCACTGCCGAAACCTGTGAAGTTACCATCAATGGCAATGCAGCCAATCCTGTGGTTTTGCTGCCTACAGTCAGCGAAGCTGATCTGACTGCCGCCGGCGCAACTGCAGGTGAAACACTCTTTACTCTTGGTGTTACAGGCTGTAGTGGTGCATCCGCTATCAGCACCACGACCAAGTTTGTCGGCAACAATGTTGATACAGACGGCAACCTGGCCAATACCGGAACTGCCACCAATGTTGCGCTGCAGCTGCTGGACGCTCCAGGTGGTGCTGCTATTGACCTGAATACAGATGTTGCAGTTACCGGCGTAGCTTTGGCTGCGGGTGAGACAGAAGGCTCGGTTGACTATGCCGTGCAATACATCTCTGTTGCCGGTGGTGCAACTGCAGGTACAGTTGCCGGCTCTGTACAGTACGCCATCAGCTACCTGTAAGTTATTCCCGGCCCATATCTTATGGGCCACTCTCTACCTGAATGGGGTCAACTACCGTGTCTTGGTTACGTCCAGTTTCTATTTTGTTACTCGTCTTGGTTAGTCAGTGGGCCTGCGCCAGCGTGGTACTGACGGGAACCCGGGTGATCTATCCCGGGGATGCCAAAGACCACAGTATTCAACTGCGTAACAGGGATAGTTTCCCCAATGTGGTGCAACTATGGATGGACATAGATAACCCTGAATCGACACCGGAAACGGCCGATGCGCCATTTGTGTTGCTGCCGGCAATTTTTAAAGTCCCGGCCAACGGTGGCCAGACAGTGCGTATGCTCTATACAGGCACAGCTTTGCCACAGGACAGAGAATCTGTTTTCTACCTTAACTCCCTACAGATACCTCCTTCCAACACGGCTGACAGTAGCAACAAGATGCTGGTCATGCTGCGTAATCGGAACAAGGTGTTTTATCGCCCTGAATCACTGACGGTCAGTCCAAGCCAAGTACCATCTATGTTGGCATTTTCCCTACGCCGTGATGCTTCGGGACTGCAGTTGGAAGTGCATAATCCCAGCCCCTATTTTGCCTCATTCAGCCAAGCAAGTTTGCAGGTGAATGAGCGATTGAGCTCAATACCTGTAGCCATGGTGGCACCTTTTTCCCGCATCAGTTGGCCCGTGGCAAACCTGATAGTGGAATCAGGAACCAGCGCTCAACTTAAATTCACTCTGATCAATGACCAGGGCGCACAGATCACTCAAGAACGCGTTGTCCGTTGAGGGAGTCTCGATGTTTAGATTTTACTCACAGAAGAAGTCTGCTCGGTGCGCTTGTATATATGCCTTGTTGTTTATGTCAGCACAGGTTATGGCCGATGAGGAGATAGAGTTCAGTTTTGATGAGTCTTTGCTGCTCGGACAAGGTTATAACACAGATATTCTGACACGTTTGGCGCAAGGGCCGGATGTGTTGCCCGGTGAGTACCAAGTTGATCTTTTCATCAATGGCCGTTTTTATTCCAGAGAGCAACTGCAGTTTTTTGCTTTGAGTGATGGCAGCGTTGAGCCCTGTATTGAAGAATCTTTATGGTTGGATGCGGGGGTCATGTCGGAGCATGTGCAACCTGCACCTGTGACCGGCAGTTGCAGTTTGGGCTATAGGGTCGAGGGTAACAGTTTCAGTTTTGACCCTGGCAAATTGCGTCTGGAACTATCGATTCCTCAGGCTTATATGAAGCGGCAACCCAGAGGATATGTTTCGCCAGAGAGATGGGATGCCGGTGAAACGGCTTTATTCATCAACTATACCGCCAACTACTATCGCTCAGAGAGCAGAGTTAGCGGCGGCACCAGTAGCGATTCCGGTTATGTTGGGTTGAATTCCGGATTCAATCTGGGATTGTGGCGGATTCGTAACCAATCAACCTACCAATACCGTGACTATGGTTATGGAGCCGGTTATGGATCAGACTGCCAATTCAATTCGCAGCGCACTTACGTCAGTCGTGCGCTACCGAGCTGGGAAGCCGAGCTGACCTTGGGTGAGCTTTATACCCGCAGTACTGTATTTGGCAGCATCGGATTCAAAGGATTTCAGATTCAAACTGATACCAGAATGTTGCCCGTCTCTCAGCGGGGATATGCTCCCGTTGTAACTGGTATCGCCCAGACGACGGCCAAAGTCGTTATTAAACAAAATGGTCGTGAGATCTATCAGACAACAGTTGCTGCCGGTCCATTTGAAATCAATGATTTGTATCCGACCAGCTATCAAGGTGACCTGCTTGTTGAGGTGACGGAAGCGGACGGTCGAGTATCCTCATTTACCGTGCCATTTAGCGCTGTACCGGGGGCCATGCGAGCCGGACAGTCTCAATTTGCCCTCTCTATGGGCAAGAGTTATGACACAGGGGAGGATGACTATTTTGCCGATTTTACCTATGAGTTGGGTTTATCAAATGCTTTGACCTGGAATGCCGGTGTTCGCTTGGCCGATGATTATTTGGCATTGAGCTCGGGTGGAGTTTGGAGTTCCAACATAGGCTCGTTTGGGGCCACAGCGGTTTACTCCCACTCGCGTTTGAGCCGAGAAGTGGGCCAAGATGAGTCTGAAGCTGGTTGGCGTTTGGGGCTTAATTACAGCCGAGCTTTTGACAGTGGCACTTCGGTAACTTTGGCGGGGTATAAGTACTCTACCGAAGGATATCGAGAATTGAGTGATGTGCTGCGCCAGCGGGAATATCTGGACAGTGGTTACGAATATCTTTCGGCAGATTACCTGCAGAAGACTCAGATGACCCTGAGCATGAATCAGAGCATGGGGGAGTGGGGGATCTTGTCGGTCTCAGGTTCCAAACGGCAATATCGCAATGGCCGTGAGGATGACGATCAGTATCAGCTTGGTTACAGCAATCAGTTTGGTCCTGTCAGTGTTAGCCTTAACTACGCCCGCCAATATCTGAGCATGGATATACCGCAGGAATCTTTTCTCCAGGAAGAGCGGATAAAAGATGATGTCTGGTCGCTGAATCTTTCCATGCCCCTTGGCGCTAGTAGCCATATGGTATCAACGGGAGCCAGTCACAGCAGTAGCTCAGGTGCCGATGACTATAGCTTGGGGATGTCCGGCACTTTGGATGATGCTCGCACTCTGAGCTACAGCATTAATGCCAGCCGTCAAGAAAACGATAGTTATAGTGGCAATAGTTTTGGTGCTTCTGTTCACAAACGCACCTCTTTGGCCAGCATGGGGGCCAACTATTCCCGCAGTGACCAATATCAGCAATGGGGAGCCAATATTAGCGGCGCTGTAGTGCTGCATTCCGGGGGCGTCACTTTGGGGCAAACCGTGGGCGATACTTTTGCGATAGTCGAAGCCAAGGGGGCAGAAGGCGCAAGCGTTAGAAATAGTTGGGGAACCTTTGTTGATGGTAATGGATATGCATTAATGTCTAATTTGTTGCCTTACAGAGAGAACTCAATTGGCCTTGAGGCTGGTTATATGGGCGACAATGTTGAATTGCTGAATACGCAACAGCAAGTTGTACCCGTTGCCGGTGCAGCTGTTCGGCTCAAGTATAAAACCCGCAAAGGCATCCCAGTGCTATTCATTTCCAAGTTAGCTTCCGGCGAAGCTGTCCCGATGGGAGCAGATGTGTTTGGTAGTGGGGGGGAAGTCTTGGGAGTTGTTGGGCAAGCTGGCTTGGCTTATGTGCGCTTGAGTGAATTGAGCGGCAGCCTTGTGTTTCGTTGGGGGGGAGTAAACCAGCAGTGTCAACTCAATTACTCGCTGGAAGAGCAATCATTACATAATTTATTGAGGATCCCTGCTGTTTGCGAATAGTAGTATTCCCTTTGGAGACAATATGACTAAAAAAACGCTCTTGCTCTTATTCATATGCGGTTTATTTCAGCCTGTTCAGGCAACCTGTTATCGAATCAGTCACACTGGAGGATACGGACCAACAAGTGTTTACTATGTGAATCCGGCTTACGGTAAAGCGGCTGTTTGGAGTGGTGGTCATGACTCCAACCATGGTTTGGTGGGTATTCAAAATATCATTGGCATTACAGATAACGATTTTCAGCCGATAGGTACTGTTTTGGCACAGTCTACCGGCGCGCCAATGACTCAGTATGGACAGAGTGGTGGGTTTGACCCTGAGCAAGTGCTGTATCGCTGTGATGCCTCAGATGTTGACAGCCTATATGAAAGTTATTCGAACAACGGAGATGATTATTATAGTGGGCGCCGGTTAGTGACTGAAGCCGGGGTCCCTGCGGATACTTACGTGCTCAATAGTCAGCGTATTGGCTTTAGAGTTAAGAATGACACTACCGGTGAGTATTTAAACCGATATTGGCGTTATCGGAAGCTGACAAATTTGGATACCGACGACCAAGGTAAAATATTGGTAAAGGCAAAGAACTTCAGCAATATGTCTGTTGAGCTGATCAAAATATCATACCCTCCGATTACGGATACTCCCTCAGGTAACCCTGGAACCGGTTATAACTATAGCTATACCTATCTAGGCCCCCTTGGTTACACCACCTTTGTTGGGCCTGGCATTACTGGTTGTGACGAGGGGAAACCTTCTTCGACCTGCTACACAGGTTGGTATGCTAATTTCCCTGGAAATATTTCCATTCATAATCAACTCGTGATCAGAAGAACCAAGATGTGTGCCTTCAAGAGTGTTACGCCTTATGTGCTTTTTCCCACTATTTCAGTCGAAGCTCTGAGAAGAGGTGAGAAAGCAGCAGGGCAATTGAGTTTAACTTACAACTGTCAGCAGGGGGCTGCTTATGGAGTTGGTGCGAATCAGAATGCCGTAGGCTTTAAAGTAAGTGTGGAAGCTTATTTAGCCGCTGAATCAGCCGGTCTCAAGACTTCAGGTTATGGTGTTACTCATTTGCTCAGTCACGGCTATGGAACCGATCCTTCGGTAGCGGCAGGCGTTGGTATTGAACTTGCCAAGTCTGATGGTTCACCAATGAATTGGCTGAGTGACGAGAATATTATGTATGGCGGTAATATTGATGGTTGGTATGCTTTGCAGGGAGAGAAAATCGGCACAGGAACCGTATCTGACGAGTATCTGGAAGTTTATAATGTGTATCTCACTGCTTTGGATGAGAATACGGCACCTACGCCTGGAAAAGTTTATGCGACTGCTGAAGTATTTATTCGGGTTCAATAGCCTGGGTTGGCTAATTTTCTGCGTGCCTCAGTTGGCTTGGGGAGGGGTTACAGCAGAGGTTTCTCGGGTAGTATATGAGGCCGCAAAGCCGCAACAATCGCTACAGCTGGCGAACCTCAATGATTATCCTGTGTTGGTGCAGCTGTGGATTGATGATGGTAACCCTGGCAGTACACCGGATAAAGCAACTTATGCGCCGGTAATATCTTTACCCGCCATTTTTAATCTGGCTGCCGGCGAGCAGCGAAGTATTCGATTGGTACGAGTGAGAGAAGATTTACCGGAAGATAGAGAAAGTCTCTACTGGCTTAATATTTACGAGGTGCCGCCCAAACCTTTGATACAAGGAAGTAGTGCCGAGCAATTGGTGTTACTGACCATGCGTACTCAAATGAAGTTGTTTTTCCGTCCGGAATCTTTGAGTGCCAAAGCGGTCAATATGATTGAATCTGTTAAACTTGATTGGCGTGAAGGCAAACTGCAAATTAACAATCAAGGCCCATTTTTTCTGACCATCACCCGCATTGAATTAGATAACCAGACTCCCCCTCTGCAACCACAAATGCTGGCGCCATTTTCCAGCGAGAGCTTGGAACTGCCGATTAGGCCATTGGCTCAATCAGCATCTATCTATTACCTGGATGATTATGGGGTCGAGCAGTTATGGAAAGTGGCCTTGTAGCCCACTTTCCATAATGCTGTCGTTAGTTACCGGCCGCCAAGAATTCCTTGATTTCACTGGCCAGACGCGTAATTGCAACCGTCAACTTGGCCAGATGCACACAGGCATTTTCGGTTGTTTCGCTATGCTCCAACTGCTCACATAGAGTGACTATGGCGGTAGCGGCAATGATCTTGGCTGCGCCTTTGATTTTGTGAGCAATGCTCTTGGCTTCATCAAGCTCACAGTTGTGTACTGCTGATTGTATCCTGGCAAGATCGGCCTCGTTGGCACTCAATAACTCCTGCAATAATTGCTCAGTCAGTTGCTTGTTACCTCCTGTGAGTTTATCTAGGGAGCTGGGCAGGAAACTCTGCCTTGGGCCTTCCTGATTCAGTAGATTTCTGAAACTGTTCAGTTTTTGCTGTAGCTCTTCCAAACTTATGGGTTTGAACAGACAATCATTCATGCCGGCGTCAATGCAGGCCCGTTTGGCCTCCAGTTGGGCATTGGCGGTATAACCCAGCAATACAGCCGGGGATAAGTTCTGATTTTGCTCCAGTTGTCTCAAGCGGCGACTCAACTCATAGCCATCCATTTCGGGCATGTTGCAGTCGGTGATGACAATCTTGTAGGAGTGTTGGCTAAAAAGCTTTAGTGCTTCTTTGCCATCATTGGCTTCTTCTACGGTGTGGCCCAAGTACCTTAGTTGTTGAGATAACAGCAGTCGATTGGCTGGATGATCATCAACGATCAATACGTGTTGCGCTTGAATCGAGGGGATAACATCGGCGGTAGAGTTGGCCTTGTTCTCCCCAAATAGATGAGTTTCGGCAGCCAATAAGGGTATGCGCATGCTGATGCAAGTTCCCTGCCCGGGTTCGCTCATCATACTGAGTGTGCCACCCATCATGTCGCAAAGTGAGCGACATATCATGAGTCCCAAGCCGGTTCCTCCCTTGTTATGGGCACCGTTATGAACTTGGGCAAATGGGCGGAACAGCTTTTGTTGCTCTTCAATTGGAATACCTATACCTGTATCTGCGACTCTGAGGAGTAGCTGTGCCTTTTCCTCTGCATCCAGCTCTTTTTGTGCAGTGACTTCGATATGCCCTTGATCGGTAAACTTGATCGCATTGCCTATCAAGTTGGAAAGTATCTGCTTGACTCTGAGGGGATCCAACTGAACATATTTGGGTAGTTCAGAGTCAAACTCCAATGTTAATGCCAATCCTTTTTGGATGGCGATACCGTCAAAAATTCGGATCACTGAGTCAAGCGTCTGTTTCAGCTCAACTTGAACTGGATTGAGGCTCAGCTGCCCAGCCTCGATACGTACGACATCAAGAATGTCGCCAATAAGGTCCAACAAGCCCTTGGCTGAGTCGTAAGCGACCCGGATAGAGTTGAAATCAAATTGATTATCTTGGGCACGTTTCAGTGATAGCTCGAGTAGTCCTATGATGGCATTCATTGGCGTGCGGATCTCGTGGCTCATGGTCGCGAGAAACTGGGTCTTGGCCTTACTGGCACCGTCGGCCATATCTTTAGCCTGGGTCAGTTGCTCCATGAGTTTGACCCTGTCACTGACATCAATCCAACCGCCAACTATCCCCTGTATTTGACCCTGTTCTCCTCTGTAGGGCTGAAACCAATGATAGATATCCATGGATTGGCCATCAATATGCATTTTTCTATCGCGATAGAATGCACGGTTTTCTCTGATGGACGATTGGTATTCCTTGTCGATATCGGGCGCTTCCAATACCCGATGCACGCCTTCCATGGCCGTTTTATACAAGGCGTCTTCTTTGGACGTCCGAAAGACTCGCTGGTAGCTTTCGTTGCACAGAATTAGGCGACGGTTAATATCACGAACATAGATTGGGTGGGGGATGCTGTCGACCACCTCTTGCATGAATACCAGTTGTTCCTTGAGCTCCTGCTTGGCATTGAGTCTCTTGATATAGTGGCTACGGGTAAACCAGGCCCATACCAAGGATGCCAGAATCAACAGAATTGAGGCTATGGTTATTGTATATATGGTGTACTTGTAGTCTCGCCAGGTTTCTTGGCCTGGCATAGCGTTGCGGCGCCAACGGTTTTCCATGGATTGCAATTCATCTGCGGGAATCGCTGCCAGAATCTTATTCAGAATACTGATCAGCTCGGGATTCCTTTTACTGGTGGCAAAGGCCGCTGTTGCCGGCAATACACCGTCGAGAACTCTCTCTATCTTGAGCTGTTCGCTGAAGTAGTGATTGATGTAGTAATCGGCCATAGCAAGTGGTGCTACTGTGGCATCGACTTTTCCTTTAGCGGTAGCGTCCATGGCATCCAGGTAGTTATTCACCAAAATGATCTGCGCTTGAGGAAGAGCCTTGGGCAGCATTTCATTGGAAATATGTGCCGTCGGTAAGGCGACTTTTAAATTGGCTTTATTTACGGAGATGTTGTCTTCCTTGCGGGAGATCAGCACAAAGCTTGCTCTGGCAAATTCCTTACTGAACAGGAATTGCCGCTTGCGTTTCTCCGAAGGTGAAAACAGTGCCAAATCAGCGCTGTTATACTTAAGGTACTCTTCCATCTCCTTGAAATTTTGTGTCTTGATGACAACGGTTTCCATACCACTGTACAGTTTAATCACTTCGAGTACGTCGGCGGCAAAACCGTGCAGGTTGCGGTTCTGATCGAAATAGGTCATCGGAGCATTGAACTGGTTTGCCACCACTCTAATGGGTTGGTGTTGCTTAAGCCATTTTTGTTCTGCTTCGGTTAACTCAATACGGTGCTTACCTGTGAGTTGCGTGACACCACCGCCGCTCCAGCGCTTTTTGATCGCCCAATGCTCACTTGCCGGGAGCTGTTGCAACGCGCTGTTGATGATTTCTCTGAGAGTCTGATTCTCTGGCTTTAGCGCAAAACTGATGCCCCGACTATCTATCGGCAATAAGGTTCTCAGCAGCAGCTTCTTTGAAAAGCTGTTGTTTACCATATAGTTGGCAGAGAACAGATCGGTAACTACACCATCTGCTTGACCGAAAACCGCAGCGGCAACCGCTTGTTGTCTTGAGGGATAGCAGATTAGTTCGGCGTCTGGAAACAGCTTACTGACTTCGGCATCCGGTAGATAATCATAAGCCATGGCGATACGAGTCGGGGCTTCTGTTGCCGATAGTTTTTCCGAAACATAAAGCACAGGTACATCATCAATATAGGCATGGCTCAACTGCAACTCATGAAACTCTTCGTAGCGGTTGGACGTGGTTAGCAGATCCAGTTCACCGGCCTTCACAGCAGCGATGGCATTTTGCCGTGAATTGAAGAAATGCAGCTCTATTTTGACTCTCAGAACTTCAGAAAGAACCTGTAGGTAATCTGCACTCAAGCCTTCGTAGAAGTCACTACTGCCGTCCATTGTCATATCAAATGGAGGGTAGTCAGGTGTGGAGATCCCCACTCGAATTGTTTTCTGTGTCTGCAGCCAGTCCCATTGTTCATCGGACAGTTGCACTTCGACCTCACCTAGGGTGGTGTGGCCAAAGAGTGTCAGCGGGTGAGTTTCATCGCTTTTTGCTTGTGGTGAAACCACAAAACAACAAACCAATATCAGATAAAGCACCCGGATAAGAGGTGCTGTATTCATATAATTTGATTTCGCTTTGATATCTCAATGAGATCAACCAAGGTTCGGGCGTTAAGCTTCTCCAATAGCCGGGTCTTGTAGGTGCTGATGGTTTTATTGCTTAGCAACATACGGTCGGCAATCTCCTTGTTGGAAAGGCCATTGGCCAATTGCTGCAATACCATCATTTCTCTACCGGAAAGCTTGGCCAGCTTATCGGCCTCGGCCAACTGATTACCCTGATTGCGCTGCATGCTGGCGATATTGGGGAAATAGGAATATCCAGACAATACCGCCCGCAGAGCTCCCAAGACTTCCGTCAGATCTTCCTGTTTTGAAACAAACCCTGAGGCACCAGCATGAATGCAGCGAGTCACGAAGTATTCAGATGGCTGTGCTGTCAGTACTAAAACCTTGGGTGGAAGTGCCAGATTATTGAGGCGATTAATCACCTCCAATCCGTCGAGTTGGGGAATACCTATATCCAGAATCACGGCATCAGGCCTGTGTTCCCGAATGAGTTTCAGGGCATCTACCCCATTATCTGTAGTGGCTATAACATGAAATCCATTTTGTTCCAGCATGATCCTTATCGCCATAACCACAACGGGATGATCATCAACAATAATAACGTTCTTCATGTTTTCAATTACTCTTCATCTGTTCTCAGTGAAAACAGTCTGACGGCTTACAAGGCCTATGTAAGTAAGACGATTCTTACTGGCATTTCAGACTTTTCGATTGAGAAGCTCGGGTAGAATATGCGCATGCTTCGAGGCTGTAAACGGAACTTCATATTGATTTCCGTGACCTGAATCTTGCTTTAGATGAAGCTTTATTAATCTTGTTTGCATAAATGATTTTTATGAGTTTTGGCGTCACTTTTTCTTGATATTTGTAACTCTGAATGCCTTATTGCATGCAAGTTTTCCGTTGGCCGACTTAACCTAAATAAGTAGTTGCCTGAACCATTATTACTTCTATAGGCAGACTCATGAATAAACTCAGGGTACTGATTCTTGAGGATCATCCGTTTCAACGCACTGTGCTGGAGCATAATCTCAAGTCGTTGGCCTGTGTGGATGTTGTTAGTTTCGGCAGTGCAACTGCAGCCTTCTCTTGGTTAACTCAGAATCGCGAAGTCGACATAGTCATCTGCGACCTGATGATGGCCGGAACCGATGGACTGTCATTTCTGCGTCAGGCAAGGACTAGGTTTAAAATTCGTGCCGTAGCGCTCTATAGCGATGTGGACAGAGATCTGCGCCGGGCAGTATCGCAGATGGTTAAACTGTTGGGGTTTCAATATTTGGGAGACTTGGCCAAGTCTCCCACAATTGAAAACCTGAGCTCAATGATTTGCCGTTATCGCGAGTTGAACGAACCTCGTCAGCAAACGCTTGAGCCTGAAAGACAAACAGACTGGGTATCTTTGAATTTCAAAGACTTCAAGGATGCAGTTATGGATCAGCAGTTTGTCGGCTTTTACCAGCCCAAGTTCCACGTATCTGATTTGCAGATTGAAGGCGCCGAAGTCTTGGCGCGCTGGAATCATCCCGTATTTGGTCTCTTGAGTCCGGCACTGTTTATTGAGCCTTTGATCCGCTATGGGCTGCTGGATGAAATGTTTCTGCAGCTATTCCGCCAGGGGATAAGGCTGCAAAAGCAATTGCTGGAACAAGATTATCGCTTGTCGCTGGCCTATAACCTGGATATCTCTCAACTGAACTCCACTGAGCTGGTATATCAGATCTCCAAGTTGATCCGTGACTACAAGTTGCCACCGAAATTGGTCACCATAGAGATCACCGAGTCCGGGCTTATCTCGGCACCGGCCCTCAATATGGAAAACCTGATCCGTTTACGCATGTTGGGTTGTGAACTGGCCATTGACGACTTTGGTGCAGCTTATTCTTCTATGGCTCGTCTGTGTGAGCTGCCTTTTTCACAAATGAAACTGGATGCCTGTTTTGTGGCTGGCCTGGATAGCGAGCCCAGATGCAAGGCGGCGATTTCCAGTGTAATTGCATTATCTGACTCGCTCGACATGCAACTGGTGGTTGAAGGTATTGAGACCGAGGCACAGCTCAGATTGCTGCAAAATCTTGGCTGCAACCTGGGGCAGGGATTCTACTTTTCCAAGCCCTTGAGTGAAGCCGATTTTTGCAAGCGTTTTTTGAATAGCCAGACCCTAAGGCTTCGCGGCTGAGCTGACAGCCGCAATAAGCTGTTTACGCTGCACCTTGAGCCCATCTGCAACCTGTTGCGGCCAGGGATAATAGTGCCTCGGGCGTTTAAAGCGGGCCAGCTTGTCTGCCAGGAAGGCGGTCAACTCGGCTTCGCTCGGTACTTCTATGCTTCGATATCGCAAAATGGCGGCCGGCAGTAAACCAAACTCGGGGTTATCTTCACCAAAGACGATGGCATCCAGGATGGCAGGGTGCCGTTTCAGCGCCGCTTCCACCTCTTCCGGTTGAATATTCTCGCCGCCGCAGATAAACATATTGTCGACCCGCCCCTGAATATGCAGTAGCCCATCCTGGCTCCAAAAGCCTTTGTCCTTGGTGCAGAACCAACCGTCTTGGGTCTCTTTAACTATGCTGCCATCCGGCTGCAGGTAACCCATGAACAGGGTCTCGCCCCTGACCCAGATAACTCCCTGTTCTATTTTGAGCTCGCGCCCGGGTAACAGGCGGCCACTGCTGCCGTCGCTGCGGGCCATTCCCGTTGTGATTTGCGAGCCCATCTCTGTCATGCCGTAACTGGTAAAGGCTTTCACCTTCAAGGGGGATAGCCTGTCCAGCAGGCCTTGGCCTATGGCGCCGCCGCCGAGTAGCAGGCACTTTACCCCCATAAGGCTTTCGGGGCTGTCGTCCAACAGGCGTTGCAATTGGGTGGCCACCAACGAGAGATGAGTGATGGCATCACGCTTTAACTGCGCCGCCATAGTCAGCTTATTATCCGGCAGCACCACGGCTGCGGCCGCCAGGGCGCAGCGATTGAGAATTGCCAGGCCACCGATATGGAACAGCGGCAGCGAGAGTAACCAGGCATCACCACTTGCCAAGGGGATCAACTGCCGACTGCCATTGGCGTTGGCGATATGGTTGTTAAGGCAGTGGACTGCGGCCTTGGGGCAGCCACTGGAGCCCGAGGTAAGAATAATATTGAGCGGCGTATCGGCCGAGACAGTGGCTATCTCGGCTGGGATACCATTCGATTCGAGAATGGCAAAATCCGCCTGCACTCGGGTGATATCCCGCGTTTGCCAAAGCTCATTCCTGGCGTTATCCGGACACCAGATAAAGCGAATATGTAAACGTTCAAGCAGCTCCTGGAGCTGACTATCCGGAAACTTGGGTGACAGCGGGCAAAAGAGCAGCCCCAGATCCAAACAAGCCCAATACAACAACATCAGCTCGCGGCAGTTAGCGGCCACACAGGCCAGTTTATCCCCGCGCTGCAACCCCAAGGCTCGAAGCTTAGCGCCGAGCGCCAATACTTGCCGGCTTACTGCCTGATAACTATGGCTGATACCGCCCTCTACCAAGGCGATGGCATCTGGAGTCTGTTGGCCACTAAGGTGAAGGGGCGAGTAGGTCATGCGCTTTCCTGTTACTGAGATTGCTGGTTACAGAGGCTGTCAGAGCTTGGCGGTTACAGACAGGGCCACTGACCCAAGAGTTCCAGCTCAGCAAAGTCTAGACAGGGTTTGTGGCCTTGGCCGACAATAATATCGCGTCCGAAAGGCGCCAGAGTATCCAGTCCGGGGGCTTCGTTGGGGGTCAAGAGGGCACTGACCGCCTCCAGATCGGCAATTCCCAAAGAAGATTCCAGGCTGGAACTCAATAGGGCGCGTACGCCGGCCGCTTCGGCCTGTTCGATCAGGGTTTGCAGTCTGGTTAAGCTGCCGAGCAACATGGGTTTAAGCACCAGCGCGGTCAGACCGCTCGCGAAGTCATTGCCGTCAGGTATAAACTCACTTTGCAGCAGACTTTCATCCAGGGCATAGCGGATCCCTGTGGCCTTGAATAGGGCCGGGTTATCGTCGGCGCGGCGGCAGGGTTCCTCAATATATTCAATGCTGGCCTTGGGCAGACAAGCGCAAAAATCCACTGCTTGCTGATACTCAAAGCCCTGATTGGCATCCAGCCTGAGTTTGAGATGAGGTTTGGCGGCCAATACAGCATGGATCAGTCTGAGCTCTTGCTCCATGCTGGTCTGGGCGACCTTGATCTTGGCTCTGAGAACCGTATCGGGAAGTGCCGCCAGCCTTTGTTGCAGCAGCGCCAGTGGCTCTTCTTCCCTGTGATAGATGAGCGGGATGGTTTCAAAGGCCGACCAGCGCTGTGGCAGTTGTCCTTTGAGTTTGGCATCGAGCAGACTTAGCCCCCAGGCGAGCGAGGGATACTGACAGGCATCGGCCGCCTGACTCAACTCCAGCTCTTTGGCTGCCAGTGCTGGCATCAGCGCCAAGGCTGCTTCTGTCACCTCCGCCAGCGATTCACGGCTGAAACCCAGCAGTGGCTCGCCGTTGGCATCAAGGCCGCTCAAGGGGGCGACTTCCACAAAATGCTTTTCATTGCCGCAACTGGCTTTGATAACCAGCCCGGCTCTCTGTTCGATTCTTTGCTTGCCCACAGGTAGTGAGGTTTCCAGCGGTAGCCTATAGCGGGCCAGTGACAGTGAGTCTGGATGCATCATTCACCCCTTGAAATCGCGTTCAGGGCGCCTTTGAGCGCCGTGGCAAAAGCGCCGGGTTGGGCCTGATGGCTATTATGGCCCGCATCGGCAATGGTATGCAGCTTGAATCCGGCTTGTGGCTGCCAGGCCTTGGCGAGAGCGCTAAACTTGGCATCCTGCTCCCCTAGGTAGTAGTGGCTTGGGCAGGCAAGCTTGGCCGGCACCTGGCGCAGATCCTGTTGCAGTGCCAGTGAGGTGGCCTGGTAACAGTTGATTAGGCCAAGCGGCTGCTGATGGCGGCGTTTTTCGATTAAACGTTCACGCTCGGCGCTTGATAGGTCGGCAAATACCGCTTGCTGATACCAGAGGGCCAGCACTTGTTCAATCGGCATAGTGTTAAAACGTTCGGCCCACAGCTTATCGGCCATCGCCCTCTGCCGGCGTTCATCATGGGATAACAGGCCAGGATGACAGGACTCAAGATGCAGGCTCAGCAGCGCCTCGGGCCAGGTTTGAGCTAGATGCAGCGCGATACGGCCACCAAGCGAGTATCCCAATAAGTGAAAGCGTGGGATGCCAGCCTTGAGCAGTGTATGACGCAGCAAGGCAACACAGTCACTGAAGCCCGGGCTGTCGATTTGGATATCACAGCTGCGGCCATGGCCCGGGAGATCGACCGCAATACAGTAGTAGTCCTGACTCAGGTGCGGCAGCAACTCGCGCCAATCATGGCTGCTGCCGAGAAAACCGTGCAGCAGCACCAAAGGCGGCTGGGTTGCTGAACCCTGAGTCGTTGTGGCTAACATCAGCTTTGCTTTACCCATTGGCCTATGCTGGCTATCTGGTCGCTGGCCTGGGTTTGGCTGATGCAAACCTCAATAACCGAGGCGCCGTTATAGTTGAGCGCTTCACTGTAGGCATCCATAAAGCCCTGGAAGTCTTCCACCCTATTGTAGGGCAGGCCAAACATGGCCGCACCATAACCAAACTCCAGCCCGTGGCTTAATCGATAATAGTGAGCCCTTACTTGCTCATCCGGTACCGGCAGAATATTGAAGATATTACCGCCATCATTGTTGAGTATCACTATCACCAATGGCCCCTGAGCCTGGCGTGCCAGCGCCAGAGAGTTGAGGTCGTGCAGCGCCGATAGATCGCCGAGTACCAAGGTGGTGGCCTGGCCCTTGTGGTTGGCGACGCCACAGGCACTGGCCAGCAGGCCATCTATCCCCGAAGCGCCGCGGTTGGTATAGGTGATGGCGGCGCAGCAACTGATGGGCGCGAACATATCATAAAGTCGCACCGGCAAACTGTTACCGATAAAAAGCTGCTGCTCGCCGGTTCGGATTGCCGCTATGGCCCTGATCACCTGGGCCTCACCGAACTCGCCGTTATCGATTTGGCGTACAAAGAGCTCATTGAGCGCCTCATTCTGGGCGGTGAGCTCCAGCGCCCAATTGGCGGAGGACGAGCGTGGCCACTCAAGCGCGGCTATCTGCTGTAGCTCTGCCAGCCAGATCTGCTTGGGTTTATGGCTGGGATCCAGGCGCATCTGCTGCGGCAATACTTGCCAATATTGGTGCCAGTTCTGCTGTTCCAGATAACTTATCAGGCGTTTCGACAGCAGGCGTCCACCAAACACCAGTGCCCGGTCGGCCTGTTGCAGCAGGGCTCGGCCCTTGGGGTTGAGCAGCAGTTGGTCGACATTGCCTATCGCGGCAGGATGTTGACGCAGCTGAGACTGGGCATCTGTCAGCAGCGGCCAACCGAGTTTGCTGGCCAGTTCGACCAACTTTTGTGGATTATCGGCACTATCCAGGGTGCCGGCAATGATAATACCCTTGCCGTGAACAAAACGCGCCATGGTATCCCAACTGGGGACTTGTCCCATGCCTACAGCTGCATATTGGTTATAGGGTGTGCTTGCCTGTTGCCAGCTCGCCAAAGGTTGCAGGTAGTGCTCTATGGCCTGGCTTCTGGGGGCATCCAGGCTGCTTGGGTACAGCGGCTCACGATACATACAATTGATGTGGACCGGCATGCTTTGGTTGGCCACGGCTTCATCAATCTGAGTCAGCAGTGCCTGAGGGGCTATGGCCAGATCCGGTGTCGGCAGGTTCAACTGCTTGGCATATTGGCCGAAAATCGCCGGTTGGAGTATGGCTTGGTTGGCGCCGCAAGCTATCAGCTCAGGCGGTCTGTCGCCGGAAAGCACGACCAAGGGGACTTGAGTCAACCAGGCCTCAACGATGGCCGGATACAGGTTGGCAACGGCCGTACCCGAGGTGGTGATAATGGCCACCGGAGCCCGACTGGCCTTGGCGAGCCCGAGCGCCATAAAGCCCAGTCCACGCTCATCGAAGTGCAGGTGTTGTTTTAGTTTGTCCTGGCGGGCGGCTGCCAGCGTCAGGGGCGTGGAGCGGGAGCCCGGCGCCATGCACACATGCTGAGCCCCAAGGCGTGCCAGCTCTTCAAGTATGAGGGAACCCCAAAGGAGATTGAGTTCGGCGTGAGAATTGATTTGCATAAACAGCTTACCCAGTATCGAATGCTCATTAGTGTACCGCTTTTGGCAGCGCTATTGTATGAACTCTTGGGCAAATCTGTCTGTATACCTCAAGGCCAAAGATCGGCTGAGATCGGGTTCAGATTGATGTGGCAAGCCTACAGCAAGGTTCCGCTCACCAAACGCAGTTGTGAGCGAATCCATTCCAGATCCGGGTCTTGCTGGCCGCTGGGGCTGAGCAGTGTCAGAGTCAGTGGCTCAGTGACATTGAACAGCCGGGTTGTTTCCATTTCCGACAGTTTGCAAAGGTGTAGCAGGGGTTCTTCGCCCAGCAGATCGAATACTGCCTTATAGGGCACCAAAGCCACCGCCTGTGAGGCTTCCAGATAGGCACTCAGGGAGGAGATGCCGGTGATGGTCATCTCGACATTCAAATCCAGATTGTTGATCCGGCAGTAGTCTTCAAATGGGCTCAGGCTGTTGGGCCCAAGGCCCAGGTCTGTATTGATATAGGGATACTCGGCTATGGTTTCCAGTGTCAGTTCACGGGACAACAGCGGATGATTCTTGTTGCAGATAAGGTAAAGGCTATCCAGCTTTCTCAAGGCTTCTATCTGTAACTTATTGCCGATTGCCAGCAAATCCTGCGGGTAATGGCAACTGCAAAGCCCGGCACTGATGTTGCCGTCTATTATTCCTTGCAATGAGTTGCAGCCCCAGGAGTTCAAATTGATATGCAACTGCTTGTTCTGTTGTTTAATGGCCTGCATCAAGGCTTTTGGGTAGGCGTAGGATATCAGCCCGGGGGTGACCAGCTCGAAGTTTTTGTTTCCTGCCAAGGTTGGGTTTCCAAGATGATTGAAGCCCTTGGCACAGTCGACTATTTCTTTGGCAATAGGGTAAACCTTAGCTGCAAATTCATTTGGAATAAGGCCATACTTCTTTCTTAAAAATAGCTCGTTACCAAAAATAGATCTGGCAGTTTTTAAACAACGGCTTATTTTTGGTGCGGGTACATTTAGAATTTTTGAAACATGTGTTGCAGACTTGTTCTCATATAAGCTAACAAGAATGGAAAGACTAAGAATATCCAGTTTTTCAAAGTCAATATGGTTCATCTGCAATACTCCTTTAGTGGTACCCTCGATATCTATATTAACCAGTTTTTTCAGAAAAAATAATTTTATTCGAAGCTATTTTTGATTCTGTATTCTAGATCACTAAATGCTGGGTTTTAGGTTAATTAAAGGTTGTATGTGAGAGGGATTCTCATTACGCCTGCATATTTCAAATAGTGAAATAGTGTATTTTCAAATATCGTTTTATCTAAATTCGATTTCTTATTTTTAGCAGTTTATTTTCTAGAAAACAGCAATGTAGTCAGTGTCTTATGTTTTGTTTTTTAAGTCTTTCTCCGGATGGTTATTTGATGATGATCAAAATTTATATTGCTGTAGATAGTAATAATTCAACTGCGCAATAAGCGCATTAAAAACTAAAAATGATGTTTGGAGGGTTATATGGATACTTCAGTTATTCTAAGTTATGCCTTTATCTACTTCGTGCTTTTTATTGCAGTACCATTCGTGCTGGTGGTATTTGTGATGACATGTATCAAGTTCTTTAAGTCAGACGAAAAAAACGCCGAAGCGATAAAGCTCAAGAATCGGTTCTTTGACAAACAGAGTTTAGACTTTTTTAAATCTCTGAAGTCTTTAACCAATGGTCGATACGAAGTTTGCAGCAATGTAGCTTTGGAGTCAGTGGTTGATATTGACCCACATGCGCCTGCAAGTCACTCACGTCTGGACTATGTATTGATAGATCAGAATTCTTCAGAAATAAAAATGGTAATTTCAGATTTCAGTGATGCTGAAAGTGCCAATTCAAAGAGCCTACTCGAAAAACTCAACGTTCGCCTCATCGATATGAAACGCTCCAATCCCCTGGATGCACAGCATCTTGAGCAGATGTTGACGGCTTAGGCTGCAATAACGGGTGGCGGTGCTGCGCTGCCACCCTTGAGTCCCTGTTAGATCCAATTGAAAGTGAGGACCCGAGATGTCCAGTATTCGATGGCGTGCAATATTAGGCGCGGCCTCTTTGACTTGTTTGTTGGGAGTGAGCGGCGTTGTCTATGCCGAGACCGCGTTGAAAATCAACAGTGATCCCTGTGTTAAGTGCCACAAACGTAATGGCTTAATGCAGGGACACCATGGCCAGGATCAGCTCAATATGAGTTGCAGTACCTGTCATGGTGAAAAAGGAAACCATCCAAGAAAGCCCAATGATTTAAGGGTATTTACTCCTCAGGAAGGGATTGCACCTGCAACCCAGAATGCCACCTGTCTCAAGTGTCACCAGCCGCAGAAATTGGCTGAAAAAGAGTGGACCCACAATGTTCACGCCGACAAGTTGAGCTGCGCCGCCTGCCACAAGCTGCACCCGTTGGACGATCCAATGAAACGAGCAACAGGCAAACAGCACAGTAAGTTGTGCCGCGACTGTCATACGGCCAACTAAGGGGTAAGAGTAATGGAAAATTCCAGAAGACGTTTTTTAAAAGGGGGCTGTGCCCTGATGGCCGGTGCCTCTCTCTATCCATTGAGTGGTAATGAAGCGGTTGCCAGTGCCGATCATGACTCGGGCATCAATTATGCCCTGCTCCATGATGAAACCAAGTGTATTGGTTGTAATGCCTGTAGTGACGCCTGCCGGGAAGTCAACCAGGTACCTGAAGGGGTTTCCCGGTTGGAGATTATTCGCACCGGCCCTTACGGCGAATACCCGAACCAGTTTTATCACTTTAGCCGTAAGTCTTGTCAGCACTGTGAAGATGCGCCTTGTGTCAACGTCTGCCCAACAGGTGCGGCGTTCAAGGACAAGAAAACCGGCATAGTGACGGTCGACGCCTGGAAGTGTGTCGGTTGTCAGTACTGTATCGCGGCTTGCCCCTATCAGGTGCGCTTTATCAACCCTGTTACCAAAGCGGCCGACAAATGCGACTTCTGCCGTGAGACTCAACTCAAGCAGGGTAAACAGCCGGCCTGTGTGGAAGCCTGCCCAACCAAAGCCTTGGTATTCGGTAACCTGAAAGATCCGAGTTCAGAAGTGGTGCAGATGATTCGGGCCAACCCAACCCAGAGATCCAAGGTCGATCTCGGCACCCGGCCCAAGCTGTTCAAGATTGTGGCCAAACAGGGGGAGATTAAGCTATGAGTCCTTTTCATTTTGATACTTTGGTTTGGCACTGGCCCATTGCGTTTTATCTGTTCTTCGCCGGGGTTTCGGCGGGCGCCATGTTCTTTGCCGTGCTGTTGAAAAACCTTTGTCTGAAGCAGGATGCCTGGCGTTCCGGCTTTGTCCAGGCAGCTTGTTTGGTGGCGCCGCTCACTGTGATGGCGGGCTTGGGGATCTTGGTTATCGACCTGACCAAGCCGTTCCATTTCTGGAAGATCCTGGTGTTCTATAACCCCACTTCAGTGATGTCCATCGGGGTGATGATCCTCATGGTTTACATGGTGTTCATGTTTGCCTGGATTGCCATGGTATTCCGTCAACCGATAGATGACTGGTGTGAGCAACGTTTCCCCGTGGTGCTTAAAGTGACAGGCTTTTTGGCCAAGCATGAGCCCAGTTTGACAGGTCTGTTGCTGATCTTCTCCCTGGCACTGGGGGCTTATACTGGCTTCCTGCTGTCGGCTCTGCCCGGTTACCCCATGCTGAAGAACCCGGTATTGCCTCTGCTGTTCCTGATCTCCGGTTTGTCTTCCGGTGCGGCGGCGTCTCTGCTTGGTGGTGTGCTGCTCAAGGGTAATCCTGACGGCAAGGAAGTGCACTTTATTCACAAGATAGAGATCCCTCTGATCCTGGTGGAAATTGCGGTGATCTTCACCTTCTTCGCCGGCTTGGTACTCACCGGTGGCCAAAGCAAAGTCGCGGCCTTCAATGCCATAGGGGAAGGTTTCTGGGGCTGGGTATTCTGGCTGGGGATCCTGGGTTGTGGCCTCTCTATTCCACTGGCCATGAATCTGTTTATGACCGCCACGGCCAAGCGTAAATGGTCTTATGTGGCTGCGACAGCAACCCTGAGTCTGTTGGGGGTCATTTTGCTGCGCCACTTCATCCTGTACACAGGACAAATGACGATTGCTTAACCCCCATAAAAAGGAAAATGTGATGTTGAAAAAAATGCTTCTGATGATGGCTCTGGGTTTCTCCGGTTCACTGCTGGCGGCCCCAATTGCCGATTCCCACACGGAAATGTCCGGCTGCGAAGCCTGCCATAAAGATGGTTCGCCTTCCGCCGACTATGCCTTTGAAAACGAGCAATGTGCTTCCTGTCACGGTGATATGAAGTCGCTCGAAGGTGAGGCTCACAAGAAACATGATGGCGTGCTCAGCTGTACTGACTGTCATACAGCTCACGAAGAAAAAGACCCGGCAGCGGGTTGCAAAGACTGCCACTGATAAGAGGTTAAGGAATGCGGCGGCTTTGCAGTCAATAACAAGCACCGCCGCATCCTGAAGCAGCGTTTTACGTTGCTGACAAGGAAGTGATTGGGCAGGAAGCCACTTTGTTATTGCGCCTTTGACGCATTTCCCGATCCTCCACGGGACTCGCCACCTATTGAGCACGCGGGTGGCTTTTCTTGGTTTTAGTTCACTGGTTATTAATCCACTCGCTCATCACCACATGGGTTTTAATCTTCACTATCTCGGTGTGTGTGTCGATATATTCGCGGATCTCATGCAGCCGCCGCATGGATGGGGTTTTGACAAACACCAGCAGATCCATGTCGCCTGAGATACCATGACAGGTCACGACTTCCGGAATCGCGTGAAACACATGCACCACATCGCTGCAGCGGGGGCACTTATGCTGAATTTCAAAGTAAGCACTCACAGCTTCTTTTTGGGATTCGCTGAGTAGCAGCTGGTAACCGCGGATTACACCGTTTTGCTCGAGCTTCTTGATCCTGTCCGAGACAGCGCTGCGGGACAGCGACACTTCGGCAGCCACATCTGAAATGCTCCGACGGGCGTTTTTTTTAAGCGCATTAATGATTGCTTTATCGAACTTATCCATGCTACCTGACGTTTTGAGTGTTTTTTGCTGATTTGCCGTCATTTTGTCGGCCTAAAAGCCGTATTTGACGGAAACGAATGACAGAAAGTCTGCCGGAGAACGACTATACTGGCGCCATTCAAGATACTGATAATTTAGCAGATGAATCAAGTTACAGGAACCATAGGACGCTGGCAGGGCGCCGGCTTAATGGCCACCACATTGTTGGGTACCGGGGTGTTTATTTTGCCGCAGATGACGGTCGCCAAAGCCGGTAGTGGCGCCTTGTTGGCCTGGGCTTTGCTGACCCTGGCCATTATTCCGGTGACCCTGGTGTTTGCCCGTCTGGCCAGTCGTTTCCCTCACGCCGCCGGGCCGGCTTATTTTGTCGAACGAGCCTTTGGCCGTACTCTGGGCCGCACCATAGGCCTGAGCTTTTTGATGGCTGTGCCTATCGGTGCGCCCGCCGCCATTTTGATGACTTTCCAATTCGTTAATGCGCTGGTTCCCGTGTCCGGCTGGGTTCAGGTGGGCTGCGAACTCTTGGTTCTGCTCGGGCTCTGGCTACTCAATCTCAGGGGGATTCAGGTTTCTGCCAAGGCGCAATTTGCCCTGACACTGGGAATTGTGGCCGTGGTGGTAATGATGTTCGGCGCCGGTGGTGCCAAGGCCGGTGAATTGGTGTCTTTGACTGCTCATTCCACTCCCGATTATGACGGCGTGATGCTGGCGATAGGCATCGCCTTCTGGAGTTTCCTCGGTGTGGAGGCCATGACCCACTTGGCCAACGATTTTCGGCGCCCGGATCGGGACTTGATCCCCGCCATGGTGATAGGGGTGATTTTGGTCGGCGCGGTTTATTTGGCCTGTACCTTGCTATTATTGCTGGTGGAAGTGGATACCAAGGTCGCCATGATAGGCGCATTCGATACCCTGCTCGGCGAATACGGCGCTCAGGTGATAGGTGTGCTGGGTATTGCCAGTGGTCTGGCGGCGGTTAACGTTTATGCCGCCAGTGTATCGCGGCTGCTTTGGAGCTTCAGTACCGAGGGGATATTGCCGGCCTGGTTCCGTGAGCGTAACAGTTATCAGGTACCGGTCAGAGCCTTGTCGGCCGTGCTGGGTGTGATGGGGCTGGTGATAGTGCTGACCTATATTTCAGGCCAACAGCTCGAGCAGCTTATTGCGTGGAGTAACGGGGTATTTGTGGTGATCTATCTCTTGTCCATGCTGGCAGCCATTCGCTTGCTGAGCAAACGCTACCTGCCTTTGGTACTGCTAAGCTGCGCGCTTTGTGTTTTGCTGGCGTTTGCACTCGGCAGCGCTATGGCTTACGCTCTGGGGTTGCTCTGTGTGCTGGCTGTGTTGTTGACACTGCAACAGCAGTGGCAGAAACGCCAATTGCCGCCGGTGATCCCTATGCAATAAAAGCGTGCAATAAAAGGCGGGTTCAGTCTGAGTTGCTAGTCATGGCCTGGTTGCGCAGCTGGATCAGCTCAGAGTGTTTGAGATACAGCAGGTCGGCACAGCGGCGAATGATCTGGTCTTCGTAGCGGCACAGTTCGCCGTCGGCATAGGCCACACGCCACATCGCCAGGATCAGCTGCTGCTTCTGCTCAAGGGTAAAGCTATCATTGATGGCTGAGGTGAACTCAAACAGTGAGGTGGCATCGTGACGGCTTTGTTTCGCCTCAACTATCAGCTCGGCCGCCGCTTCGGCGGCTATACCCAGCGTTTGTTCCAGAAGTTCGGGTAACAGCTGGGCCTCGGTGCCGGACATCTCCTCATCGGCATAAACCACTTCCAACAACATGCTGGCGGCTGCCAATTCCAGTTGTTTCTGTTGTTCCTGCGGGGATTTACTCTGCTGATGGGCATTCAAAAACTGCTTGAGTTTGGCGATCATAGGCTTCTCTTGTCAGTTGGCTCAGTGTTGGGGCTAACCCTGTTGGCTCTGGGAGTGTCGGGCCGCGCGGTTTGCGGCTTGGGCAGGGTGAAAACCAGCCTTGCCGATGCGCGCTTTAACCGGGCGGCCACATTTTTTAGACGCCATCAGTGGCCGCGGGTTCCCCTTTGATAGCGTGAACCGCTTTACAGCAGTGAGCCCAGCCCCTTGACCAGGAGATCGGCTGTGCCTTCGCCACCGCTACTTTGCAGGTAGTTTTTGACTATATCTATCATGGGCGCAGCCAGCTCTTTGGAGATCCCCAGTTTGGCAAAGGCATCATAGACCATGGCGCTGCCCTGTAGAGAGTTACCCAGGTCGCCGGCTTTTGACAAAAGGCCCGTCATCCCTGAGTTGCCATCCAGCTTGGGCGCTGCGGCCAGCAAGCCATCAATACCGGGAATGCTGTCGGCAATGGGAGAGAAAGATTCTTGCCCCAATGAAGTCTTGGCCAGTCCGAGCAGGCTGCCAAGGCCACCTTCGGCCTGGGTTTGAGTCAGACCCAGCTGTGACATCACGGTGCCAACCAGCTCACTGTTTTGAGTGGCGGTCTGGGTATTGGTGGCCGTATCGGCTTGTGTCTGGGGGTTGCTGGTGAGTTTGTCGAACCAACCGGCCTGCGCTGGGGCCGCCAACAGTGAGCCCATGATTACGGCTGCTGTGATATAAGCTTTCATTTCTGCTTTCCTGTGCAAATAAAAGGTCTTCTGGGGCCATATTCTAGTCTTATCTCAGTCGTCGATGCACGGCTTTTGCGTGACAGGCGGTCGTTTTGCTGTATTTCATTTGTGCATTGGCGCGTGAATTTGGGTATCCTTGGCGTCTATCTTGATCCTTTAATTACAACCTTTTTGGGAAAGCTGCATGTCTCTGTCTGCCATCCTGACCGAAGCTTATAACTTCTTCCGTAATCATATCGTTCAGCTGGCGATGCTGACCGTTCCCTTACTGCTGTTGCAGGTGGGTATTCAAATGTGGCTCGGTGCCGAGCTGCTAAATGCCGATCCTGAAAATCCGCAGTTCGGCACTCCTCATATGCTGGCAGTGATCGCCTTGATGGTGATCTTCTCAGTGCTTATCGCGGCGTTGACGCTATTTATGGAGCTGCGTACCGAAGGCATGCAGCCCAGTACAGGCCAGGTGTTGAAATCCAGTCTGGCATTTGTGCCTGGGCTGATGTTGGCCGGAGTGTTCTCCGGAATGGCGATCGCGGCGCCGACTATGATCCTGGCGGCCATAGGGCCGATTTGGATCCTGGGGATGGGGATCAGCCTGTATCTGTTTGCCCGCCTGGCCTTTGTTAACTTTATGGTAGTGGTCGAGCGCATGAGCCCGTTGCAGGCCATCAAGGCCAGTTTTGAGTTCAGTAGCGGGCTCACCGGCACGACAATCTTGGTACTGCTGAGCTATTTTCCGCTGCTGCTCATCGGCAGTGTGCTGTCGCAACTGGGACAGGCTGGTGGTATGCCACTGCAGTTGGTGGTGGATACCTTTGTGGCTTTCATTGGTTTATTCGTCAATGTAGCCTTGTTCCGCCTTTATCGCGTTGCCCGTAAGGGCCGAGCTTGAATCTTCTTTGCTAGCCGCTCAAGCGGCTCTGTGAGGTCAGACTGTGCTGGATGATGTTGCCTTTATAGCCAGTGTGTCGGAAGACTTGGCCCGGGAATACCGGACTGCCAAGCGCTATGTGCAGGACGTGCCAACCCAGGCACTACTGCATGTTCGCAGCTTTGCCCACAAATTGACTGAGCTGTTGGCCGCACCGGCCAAGCTCAGTTTTGACAGCCCCAACCTTTATGATCGTATCGAACAGCTCAATCGCCAGCGGCTGATCGATGTGCGCATCACCCGGGCGCTGCATAGGCTGAGGGCCGATGGCAACCGCGGCGCCCATCCGGAAAAGTTCCACCTCACCGAAACGCAACTGCTGCAACTGGCCAAAAAGGCCATCGGCGATCTGTTGAAACTGATGGAACTGGCCTACCCCAGGCTGAAGGGCCGGGAAGCGCCAGAATACCACTTCGATGACTTTGATCTGCAGGCCGGACGCGAGCTCTGCTATCGGGCCGTGATGGAGGATGATGCCGAGGCGCAATATCTGCTGGGTATGGCGCTCAAGAATCGGGCCCTGATTGCCCGTGGCCAGGAGCAGGCCCTGCAAGATAAGGCCGACGAACCGCTCACGGGTGACTCGGCGCGAATGCTGGCCAAGGCGGCACACTGGTTTGCCGAGGCGGCGCCAACTGAACCCAAGGCGTTGTTTGAACACGGAGTGGCCCTTATTCATGGCTACAGTGGTGATGTTGATCTTGCTACCGGGCAGCAGGCTATTCGCCAAGCTGCCGAGGCCGGCGTGACCGATGCCATGGCGCTCTTGGGCTACTTCTATCTGGTGGGCCGTGGTGAGCTGGCTAAAGATGAAACCGAGGCAGAACGTTTCCTCAGTGCTGCTGCCGCCAACGAACAATCTGAGGCCATGGCCAATCTCGGGGTGCTCTGTTATCAACGCGGCGAGCTGCAACAAGCCTTTGAACACATAACCCGGGCGGCCAGAGCCGGGGATCCCCACGCTCAATACCACCTTGCCCTGATGTTGGCCCGTGGCGAAGGCTGTGAAGCCGACCCTGGTGCCAGTGAACAATGGTTGGCCGAAGCGGCAGAGCAGGGACAGCTGGATGCCATGTTGGCGCGGGCGCAACATATGCTCAACGATGACACCGCATTTGGCTCGGATCTGTCTCAGGCCGAAAGTTATTTAAGACAGGTTATCCGCTATGGCCACAGTGTGACCGCCATGATTGAATTGGCGATAGCCTTGACCGATGGTTGCCTTGGACGTATAGACGTAGTGGAGGCTGTTGCTTGGTTGCGTCTGGCGCGAGAGCGCGCCGATGAGCGTGAACTGGAGGTGATAGGCCCCTTGTGGCAGTCACTGCAACAACAGGTTGAGAATGTATTGCAGCTGAGCCAATCGGCAGATGAGCGGCGTGCCCTGAAACGGGCACAGGAACTGCTCGCCGATTAGTCCGGTTCGTGCTCTATGATACGGCCCCTTGGGCTCAAGCCTGAATCCCGGCACAGGTTGGGATCCAGGTCGTAGAGATCTCTTTGTCTGCCTCTTTGGCGGCACTGGTGAATGCTGGCCAACTGGCGTTTCAAATAGCTGCGGCCAAACAGGCTCAAACACAGGAGTGTTGTCGCCGCCAGGATCAACACCAGGGGCATAAGCAAGAGTGCCAGGCTAAAGGCACTGAGACTCAGCAATGCTCCCGCCAAGGTTCTGGGATTGAGTGGCTGACTCTGCGCAAATTGTCGGTACATCTTTCTTCCTCCGGTCTTTGCTTGGGTCCAAGTGTGACCCCATCCCTGGCTCAGGTCACGTTAAATCTGCTTCATTATTCATCATGTTTAATACGACTTTATTAAGAAAGCGTTAAGAGGCAGGAGTTCCCCGAATAAATAATTATTCATCAACTGTGGTTTAAAACCCAAAAGCCATAGTTTTGTTGCAATTTTGACCTGTTTTTCAACTAATTGTGAACTATCACTCAGTCAAATCAGCAGAATATGCGATCATTTCGACAAAGCTGTAGGTCGCTACTCCGATGGTTGTCGGCCTTTTCTCAAATATCGGACCCCGCTGAAGATGAAACTCCGCTCATTGAAACACAAGTTGCTGGTGTGTGTGGTACTGGCATTGACTCTGGTTGTGGCTCTGCTTTCCTGGCAAAGCTACAGCACTCAAAAAACACAACTGTTGCAAGCCAGCCAGCAAGAGTTAAAGCGTATTGGTGATATGCAGGCACAGCGTGTCACCGAGTGGTTGGCAATTCGCACCAACGTGGTTTCATCCTTGCAGGAATATATAAGTGATGACTTTGTGCCTGCACTGCAGCAGGCCAGGGCGGCCGGCAAGCTGGAGTCTGTCTACTTCGGTGGCAGTGATGGCAAAATGCAGGATGCCGATCCCAGCGTGGACAACAGTCATTACGATCCCCGCAGCCGTCCCTGGTACCAGGATGCCATGGCCAAAGGCCGGGCCATTATCACCAAACCCTATATCGACAGCGGCTATGGTATTCAGGTGGTCTCTTTGGCGCAGCCGACCGCCAAAGGGGTGATAGGTGGCGACTTGGCAATTGATACTCTGGTGGCCGAG
Organism: Shewanella algae; assembly: GCF_009183365.2. NCBI lineage: Bacteria > Pseudomonadati > Pseudomonadota > Gammaproteobacteria > Alteromonadales > Shewanellaceae > Shewanella > Shewanella algae. The sequence goes on along the minus strand of NZ_CP068230.1, from coordinate 4,629,470 downwards.
GTCAACAGCATGGCGATCCCGGCGGCGGGTTTTGCCATCATGATGCATAACGACGGTACCGTAATCGCTTATAAGGATGGTAGCAAGGCGATGCGTCCGGTTGTCGAAATTGATGATGATCTCGGTGCGGGCATTCTGGACAACATTCAAAAAACGGCGCAGTTGCAATCCCTGTATTTTGATGCCGATGGTCGGGACAAACTTGTTTGGGCAACGGCCATCCCGGATACCGACTGGCAACTCTTGCTGCTGCTGGATAAGGCAACGCTTGAAGCACCGCTCGGCAAATTGCTTTGGACCCAGGTTGGCTTGGCGGCGCTTGTGCTGCTGGTGAGCACGGCGGCTATCTCTTGGTTTCTCGGACTCTTGTTGGCTCCGCTTGGGCGAGTATCCCAGGCGCTGGCACGGATTGCCGACGGCAATGGCGATCTGACCCAAAGGATCACTGTCGACAGCAATGATGAAGTGGCCGAGCTGGCGGACAACTTCAACCGCTTTGTCTCGGCCCAGCATCAGCTGATAAGCCATATACGTCAGTTGGCGGCCGAACTGGATCTGGATGCCGAGCGGGGGTTGAATACCACCCAGAGCTCGGTTGTTGAGCTGCAAAGGCAGCAGCAGGAAGTAACCATGGTGGCTACCGCAGTTACCGAGATGGCCAGTGCCACCCAGGAGATTGCTGCCAACGCCGAGTTGACCGCTACTGCAGCGCAGCAATCTTCCTGCAGCTCTCAGCAGGGTAAGAGTCTGGTACTGCAGACCCGAAACTCAATACATTCATTGGCCGAGGAAGTAGGCCAAACCACCGAAGTGATCAATGAGCTCAATCGTCATGCCCAGGCTATCAGCGGTATTCTCACCGCAATTCAAGGGGTGGCCGAACAGACCAATCTGTTGGCGTTGAACGCCGCCATCGAGGCTGCCCGTGCCGGTGAACAAGGGCGCGGTTTTGCCGTGGTGGCCGATGAAGTGAGGGTTCTGTCTCAGCGTACTCAGGATTCGGCTTCCGAAATCCACGACACCATAGAGGCATTGCAGCAAACCACTGCCAGGGCGGTAGCCTCCATGGAAAACAGCCGCCAGATGGCAGGCCGCAGTGTCGGCGATGCCGAAGAGGCCAGTAAGGCGCTGGAAGAGATAGCCGTTGCTGTGGCGCAGATATCCGATATGGCCGGGCAGATAGCCACGGCGGCGGAAGAGCAGACTCAGGTAACGGGGGAGATTACCCAAAACACCACGGCCATCAAGGACGTTACCGATGAGATCACCTCCACCGCCATGGACGACCTTGAGCACGCCAAGGCACTCAAGGTGCGTGCGACCGATCTCAATGCCAAGGTCGCGACCTTCGTGCTCTAATCACGTTTAACTCAAGACCGCCGTTCAGGCGGTCTTTTTACTGCTCATGCTGTCACCTATCAGCTGCCGCATCCAGCGGTGGCCGGGGTCGTCGTTATTGCGCTCATGCCAGAGCAACACATAAGCCATGGGCATAAAGTCTATCGGCAGTGGCAATTGCTGCAGCGAGTAAAGCTTGCAGGCGTGCAGTGCAAAACTGGAGGGCAGGGTAAATACCAAGTCACTGTGAGCGCAAATACTGGCAGCACCGTAGAAGTCCGGCACTGTAGCACTGAGGCGGCGATGATGACCGAGATCCGCCAGAAAGTAGTCCAGCGCCCACCAATCATTACCCTCACAACGCACCTGTACATGGGGCAGCGCCAGGTAGGCAGCCAGATCCCAGACCTTGTTCTTTTGAGCTTGCAGCGCCGGGTGCCCTTCGCGCACCAGACACACTTGATGATCCTGAAACAGAGTTTGATACAGGATCCCTTCCGGCAACTGGCTGAAGTGAAAGCTGGAGCTGGGCTGCAGATCCCTTCCCGAAATTCCCAAATCTATCTGCCCCTGCTGCAGTGCCTGCATGGATTTTTCGGTCCAGACATAGGAGTCGAGCCTGACATTAGGGGCGTTGCTGAGCAAGCGACCGATAAAACTGGGCAGCAGAGTTTCATAGGCGCTTTCTACCATGGTGAGCGAAAACTGCCGGTTGCTGCTGGCCGGGGTAAACACGGGAGGTTGGGTCAGTTGATGCAGACTCTGTAAGGCGATAGGCAGATGTTGCGCTAACTGTTCGGCGTGAGCCGTCGGCTTGAGGCCGTGGGCGGTGCGCTGAAACAAAGGATCGCCCAACATGTCGCGCAGGCGGTTGAGGCTCTTGCTCAATGCAGATTGACTCAGGTGCAGCCGATTGGCGGCGCGGGTCACGCTGCGCTCTTCCAGCAGCACCTGCAACATGACCAACAGGTTGAGGTCGATACGGGCCAGATTATCCAGATTCACCCTGATATTCCTCAGAGGAAATTATGTTGTGAGATTATATCATTTCTTTTCATACCACCAGTTCATTAGAATGTGCTCCATCTCAGTTTTCACTCAGGATTGAACGACAACCTATGGCAAAAAACCTCCTGCCTATGCTGATGGCCATGGTGCTGTTAAGCCCACTGGCTATCGATATCTACTTGCCCTCTTTGCCGACTATGGCGATTGAATATGGCGTCAGTGCCGGCGAAGTCCAGTCTACTTTGGTGCTTTTCCTGTTCGCCATGGGGGTAGGGCAGATCCTCATAGGCCCTTTGGCTGACAGATTTGGCCGCAGGCCTGTGGCATTGGGGGGGATTTCTCTCTATGTGCTCAGTGCGCTGTTGGCTGTGGTTGCCATGGAGTTCGAATGGTTACAGATTGCCAGGGTATTGCAGGGGTTGGCAGCTTGCTCCACTTCTATTGTCGTCTTCAGTGCAGTGCGTGACTGTTACGCACCGGCTGAAAGTTCCCGTATCTACAGCTATCTCAACGGCGCGATTTGCGTCATCCCCGCACTGGCGCCAACGCTTGGTGGCGTGATGGCGATGCAATTCGGTTGGCGTTCAACCTTTGGACTGATGGCTGTTTACGGCTTGGTGATCCTGCTGCTGGTGAGTATGCGTTTTCCAGAAACCCGGCCGCAGAATACCGTCAGCAGTGGGCCGCTGTACCGCTGGGGTCGCTATCAGCCTGTATTGGCCGAACGCCACTTCCTGTTTTATGCCTTCTGTTGCATGGCCGGTATGGCCTCAATATTGAGCTATGTTTCCTACGCACCTGTGTGGCTGATTGATCATTTGGGTATGTCAGAGCTGGCATTCAGTGGCCTGTTTGGACTCAACGCCTTGGTGAACATTATTGCCTGCTTTGCCGCCCCCATGGTCACCAAACGCCTTGGAAATCGCGCGACCGTTGTGTTTTCGCTCTGGTTGCTGCTGGCTTCTGCCGCGATGCAACCTGTGCTGCAGATCTATGGCCCTCAACAAGGTATGGCTGCCGCCATGAGCTTTATGTTGCCCATGATGTTGCTGTGTGTCGGATTCGCCTTCCTGTTGGGTCCGGCAACCAGTATGGCGTTGGCGGCCTTCGGAGAGCGTGCCGGTACTGCGGCAGCCTTGCTCGGTTGTATTCAGATGAGCGGCGCCTCTTTACTGGCCGGTCTGGTGCAGCAAACCGACCTCAGTGCGCCATTCGCCGTGACCCTGGTGATGGGCAGCCTGTCTATGGTGCTGCTGCTGATCATGGCCCAGCGTCGTTTCAATGCCTGGCATCAGGAGCAGCAGTTTGCGCATCACTGAGTTTTAACAGATTTAAGCATCACCCTTGGCCCGTTGCAGTTGACCGCTGCCGCGGGCATTTTTTTAGTGCCAGGGTGGTGCATGGGGGCAATGCCGGTTGCTGGCAGGGGTTGTGTTACCATAGCTGGCGCTGTGGTAGGTCCGCAGTCTTAAAAGTGTTGAATCTCTGATAGAGAAGACCTATGTCGCGCCCTTACTGTGAACAATGTGGTTACCCGCAAACGGCCTGTGTTTGCGGGGCCGTGTCTGCTATATCTCCACGCAGCCGGCTGTTGGTATTGCAGCATCCCTCCGAGGTGGAACATGCCAAGAACAGCGTGCGTTTATTGCAGTTGGCGGTGCCGAGCACCAGAGTGGTAGTGGGCGAAACCGAGGCGGACTTTGCCGAGCTGAGAGCCGAACTGACAAGGAATAGCATGCCGACTTTCTTACTCTATCCCTCTGATGAGAGTCAGCTATTACAGGCGGCTGAATCATCTGAAGCGGTACGGCTTATCCTGCTGGATGGCACCTGGCGTAAGACCTTGAAAATGTATCGACTTAACCCTTGGTTACAGGCCTTGCCCCAAAAGCATTTGTCACTGACGGCGCCGACAGCGTATCGCATTCGCAAGGCCAGCCGCAGCGATAGCCTGTCGACACTCGAGGCGGCAGCAGCGGCCCTGTCTCAGTTGGAGCCTGGGCTGGATGTGGCGCCTATGCATGGGTTACTGGCTGAGCTGGTGGCGCAGCGGCTGCGACGGATGCCGGCCAAGGTGCGGGAGCGGTATTGAGTAAGCGGTAGCGAAAATTTCGTGTAGATCACGACATTTATAAGCTAATCCGGTTTTAATTAGCGTACATCATCCCTGATGATGGAGTGGGACTGTCGGCTTACCGCTTTTGCAGGGGAGTGGTAGCAGAATGACTCTGTTGCCGGCAGTCCTGTTCACTCCGCTGACTAAAGCTGAAAATGTGCCAGGGCAAACTGTTCTGGATGCAAGGGATAACCGAAAAAGAACCCCTGTGCCAGCCCGTCACCCATCTGCCGCACCATATCATTTTGATCGGCCGTTTCTATTCCCTCGGCAACAAACTTGAGCTCCAGTGCCTGTGACAGCTGCACTATGGCCTGACACAGACGTTTGCCTTTCTGATGCTCCAGCTGTTCGGCAAATTCACCGGCAATTTTCAGCCCATCCAGGGGCAGGCTGCCTAAACGGCTCAGTGATGACAGCCCGGTACCGAAATCATCGAGGACGATTCTGACCCCCAGCTCCCTGAGTTGTTTGAGGGTTTGTTTGGCCTGGCGTGGATGGCCCAGCAGTGCCGATTCTGTGATCTCCAAAATCAGTGCTTCGGCGGGAAGCTGATGATGTTGCAGCGCCGATTTTACCTGCTGGTAAAAGTCCAGGTGCTCCAGTTGCAGCGGCGACACGTTGACCGAAATAATAAAGTCGTTGTCCTGTTGCCGCCAAAGCGCCAGTTGCCGGCAGGCTTGCTCCAACACCCAGTTGCCGACAGTGACTATTAGACCGGTTTCTTCCAGCAAAGGCACGAAATCGGCCGCTTCCAGTAGTTCGTGTGGACTCTTGTGCCAGCGCAGCAGTGCTTCGGCGCCGGCCATGCGGTTATCCTTGAGCCTGACTATGGGTTGGTAAAACAGGCTCAGTTGCCCCAGCCCCAAGGCATGACGCAGATCGCCGAGCAATTTGAGTTTATGTTCGGCGGCCTCACTCATGGAGCTGTCATAGAAATTGATATGACTGGCGCTGCGTTTGGCACTGTACATGGCGGTGTCGGCCTGGCTCAGCAGCTCGGAGGGATCTATCTCCCGGTCGCCAAACAGGCTGATACCTATACTGGTACCCAGGTAGAATTTCTGTCCTTCCAACTCAAACGGCGTCTCGAACAGGGCCAATATCTGCTGCGCGAAACGGTAGATATCTTCTCTGTCGCGGCAATGCTGTAACACCAAGGTAAATTCATCACCGCCCATGCGGGCGATGTCGGCTCTCTCTATGCAACCGGCTTCCAGCCTGGCGGCGACCAATTGCAGTATTCTGTCACCCATGGAGTGGCCAAAGCTGTCGTTGACATGTTTGAAGCCGTTGAGGTCGAGAAACATTAAGGCACCTGTGGTTGGTTTTCCTTGGTTGACGGCTTCGCGACTGGCACTGAGGGCCTGGCGCAGTTTGCGCTTCATATGACGACGATTGGGAAGTCCGGTGAGCATGTCGAACATGGCTTGTTCTGTCAGGCGAGACTCCAGTTGCTTGCGCTCGCTGATATCGCTGAAGATGGTGACCAGATAACAACCGGATTCGGTCTGCAACCTGCGACTGCTCTGCCAGGCGGGAAAGTGACTGCCATCGACTCGGGTATGGCTGACCTCGCCCTGCCAGAAGTCCCGCTGCGCCAAGGCGGCGCGGCATTCTCTCTGTTTGGGGTCGTTTGCGGTTTCGAGGATCTGCAGTTGCTGGCCTATCAATTGTGCCTGGCTGAAACCGCAAAGGCGGCAGAGGGCCCGATTGACTGCGAGGATTTTGCCCGAGGTATCACTGATGACTACGGCTTCGGCACTTTCTTCAAGAATGCCCGCCAATACGCTGCGGGGCAGCAAGCCAAATACGTCCTGAGCTTCACCTCTGGGGCCCAGGCGACGATCCAAGGCTTCGAAACGCACCAAGATCATCCTGTTACTGTCTATTCTGACTGGTTCCAGGTAGAGGCGGGTTGGCAGTTCTTTGCCGTGGCGATTGAGATGCAGCCACTCCTGCACCTGGGACTTAGCCGTAGCGGCCTGCAGTAGTTTTTTCGCCAACTCTATGCTGCTCTGGCCGCCCAATTGCAGTCTGGGGGCAAAGTCATAGAGAGTGGCATCGAGAATTTCCTGGTGGACACAGGCGAAGTAATCCAGCGCGGCCTGGTTGGCTGCGAAAATTTTACTCCCTCTGAACAGTGCCAGAGGTGTCGAGTGTGGATCGCTGCGCCAGAGTTGCAACTGGGGGCCAAGCTTTGTGTCAGCCACCAGACTCTGCAGCAGTTGTGTCCATCGGATCATCCAGGATACTCCCTTGTCGTTCTCCCGCTGAGAACCACTTCCCTTTGTCAATACTTCAATCCTTTGGTTTTAAAACTAAACAGATCTACTCTGTGGCTCAATCAAAATTTCGTTTTGTTGCTAAAAATGTTCATTATCGGTCAAACTGGTGAAAAAATGTGTGATAGTCCTTGGAAGATGGATTTTTGTTCTCTCTCATGCAGGAGTGAATTATGGCGAGATTAATACTGTTACTGAGCTGGCTGCTGGCCTTTGGCGTGAGTGCGGCCGATTTGACTCAATTGAGTGAAAAAGCCAGTGAAGATGCCCGGCGTCTGGAGCAGGAACAACTGGAAAAAGCCAGGGCCGCAGCCAAGGAAACTGCCGAGCGGGAACAGAAGGTGCTCAAACGCCAGCAATCCGGTGAATGGCAGGAGGAGCAAAGGCTAAAAGCCAGAAAACAGTTTGATGAGAGGGCGCAGCGGGAACAGAAATACTTGCAGGAAGCCAAAGAGGCGGCGGCCAAAGAGCGCAAGATCGAAGAGCCCAAGATGAAGAAGCTGAAACAGAAGCAGATAGAACCTTAAGCCAGCTGTACTTCAGCCCCCAAGTTAAAGTGCTTGCCGTCCAAACCATTCAGACTAACAGGGAGATGTTATGAAATCTTTTGTCTCGGGACTGAGCCTGCTTCCCGTCTTGTTGTTGCCATTTGCCGTATTCGCAGCCGACCCTAATGTGCTGGCGCAGCAGCAAGCCGCCAAGTTGGAGCCAAAAGTGATTGAATGGCGGCGGGATCTGCATAGGCACCCTGAGTTGTCCAACCGTGAGTTTCGCACGGCCGCCAAGGTCAGTGAGCACCTGCAATCTTTGGGATTGGAAGTACAGACTGGTGTGGCTCATACCGGCGTTGTTGCCTTGCTCAAGGGCGATTATCCCGGGCCCTTGATCGCTCTTCGGGCCGACATGGACGCCTTACCTGTTACTGAAGCCGTGGATCTTCCCTTTGCCTCCAAGATTAAGGCCGACTACCGTGGGCAAGAGGTGGGTGTCATGCATGCCTGTGGTCACGATACCCACGTGGCTATCTTGATGGGGGTGGCCGAAGCCCTGAGCAACTTGCGATCTCAGCTTCATGGTGAGGTGATGTTTATTTTCCAACCGGCGGAGGAGGGAGCGCCTGAAGGGGAAGAAGGCGGCGCCGAGTTGATGCTGAAGCAGGGGCTGTTTGCCGCCAAACCCGAACGTGTTTTTGGGCTGCATGTAACCTCGAATCTCCCAACAGGCATGATAGGGCTCAGAGCCGGGCCAACCATGGCCAGTGAAGACTCTTTCAGTATCCAGGTTAAAGGACGTCAAACCCATGGCTCCCGTCCCTGGAATGGCGCCGACCCCATAGTGGCCGCGGCACAAATTGTCAGTGCCTCGCAAACTATTATCAGCCGCCGCACTGATTTGACTGCCGGCCCCGCAGTATTGAGCTTTGGTGCCATCAACGGCGGGATACGTTCGAATATCATTCCCGATGAGGTTGAGCTTATCGGCACCATCAGAACCTTTGATCAGCCGAGCCGGGCCAATATCAAACAGCAACTGAGCAAGACCGCCGAATTGATAGCGCAAGCCAATGGCACTGAGGCGAAGACAGAGATAGTCCAAGGCTATCCTGTGCTGGTGAACAGTGCTGAATTGGTGGCCGAAGTCAGGCCCTTGCTGGAGCAAGTGGTCGGCAAGGGGAGGCTGGTGGAACCCGGGCTTATCACAGGGGCTGAGGACTTTGCTTTCTACGCGCAAGAAACCCCGGGGGTTTTCTTCTTTCTTGGGGTAACTCCTGAGGGGACTGACCCGGCAACGGCGGCCAGCAATCACTCCCCCTATTTCTATGCCGATGAAGCAGCGTTCAAGACGGGGGTAGAGGCGTTGACCACACTGGCACTCACCAGCTTAAGCGGCAAATAAACCGTACGGGATAAAGCATTTTGCTTACAAAATCTGACAATTCCGTATCACTTGTTACTTGATTTACAGTGCTTTTTTACCCGATATTGGATCTTTTGAAATCAGCAATCAGCCAAGGAGCGACCCAATGAAGCGTACGCTGACCGCCCTGCTGATGTCAGCCAGCCTTCTTGGTGCGGCGACAACACAGGCGACCACGGCCGAAGATATTCAGAGTTTTACCCTGAATAACGGCATGAAAATCATGGTATTGGAGGATTCATCCATTCCCAATGCCAACATGTATCTGTTTTGGAAGGTGGGTTCACGCAACGAGGTGCCCGGGATCACAGGGATCTCCCACTTCTTCGAGCATATGATGTTCAATGGCTCCAAGAAATACGGCCCCAAGATGTTTGACCGCACCATGGAAGCGGCCGGTGGCGCCAACAACGCCTACACTACTGAAAACGTGACCGTTTATACCGACTGGTTCCCTTCCAATGCTCTGGAAACCATTTTTGATCTGGAAGCCGATCGGATTGCGGCGTTGGATATCAATGCCGAGATGGTAGAGAGTGAGCGCGGCGTAGTTGCCTCCGAGCGTACCACAGGGCTGGAAAACTCCAACTGGCGTACCCTGCAGGAAGAGGTAAAAGGTGTGGCCTTCAGGGCGCATCCCTATAGCTGGTCTGTGATTGGCCATGAATCTGATATTGCGGCCTGGACCTTGGAAGATCTGGTGCAGTATCACAAGACCTACTATGCCCCCAACAATGCGGTTGTGGTGATTGCCGGTGACGTTAAGCTGGCCGAGGTCAAGCGTCTGGCCCAGCGTTACTTTGGCCCTATCCCGGCGCAAGAGCCACCCAAGGCGGTGAAGACAGTCGAGCCGCTGCAAAAAGGGGAACGACGGGTCTTCGTCAAGAAGGAGTCTGTCAGCACGCCCAATATCATGCTGGCCTATCACGTACCGGCCACCACCAATAAAGACTATTACGCGCTGGATCTGCTGACCTCGATTCTGAGTGAAGGCAACAGCTCGCGCCTCTACAAGGCTTTGGTGGACAAGCAGTTGGCGATTGCCGCCGAGACTTATATGCCCATGTCTTTTGACCCCAACCTGTTGTACATCCTTGGGGTGGCGGCCCCAGGTGTCAGCGCCACCACTCTGGAGCAGGCATTGATCGAAGAGGTCAACCGTATTGCCCGTGACGGCGTTAAGGTTGAAGAGTTGGAAAAAGCCAAAAATATCAAGCTGATGGATTTCTATCGTAGTATGGAAACCATCAATGGCAAGGCCAACACCCTGGGCACCTACGAACTTTATTTCGGTAGCTTCGACAAGCTGTTCCAGGCACCGGATGCCTATAATCAGGTCACAGTGGCCGACATTCAAAGGGTGGCAGAAACATACCTGCGCCGTGCCAACCGCACTGTGGGGGTACTGGCTGCACAAGAGGAGGCGGATCAATGAGCAAGGTTTTTTCTCTCAAGGCCTCTCTGGGCGCCGTGGCCATTGCCGCAGCCTTGATGGTTTCAGGTTGTCAGTCTACCCAGGTGAAGGTGAGCCAGGATACCGGCCACTTTGTACTGCCAACATATGAAAGAGTCACTCTGGATAACGGCCTGACGCTGATGCTGATGCCGCAGAAAGAGGTGCCGCTGATCACCCTGAACGCCGTGGTGAAAGTCGGCAGCGTCAATGACACCACAGCAGGTGTGGCAGAGGTAACGGCTCAGGGCTTGTTGCTTGGCGCCGCCGGTCGCACCAAGGCCAGCATAGAGCAGGAGGTGGACTTTCTCGGTGCCAGTCTGAATGCCGATGCCGGCCGTGAGGGCAGTTACCTCAGCGCCGATTTTATGGCCAAAGACTCCGATACCATGCTGGGATTGTTTGCCGATGTGCTGACCCGTCCCGACTTTGATGCCACCGAATTTGATAAACTCAAGAGCCGCAGAGTCGCCGAGCTGGCGCAGGAGAAAGAGAGTCCCAAGTCCGTGATTGGGCGCTACTTCAACAAGTTGGTCTTCGGTCAGCATCCTTATGGCAATGCCACTTCGGGAACCAGTGAGTCTGTGTCCCAGTTGACGGTCAACCAGCTGAGAGCCTTCCACAAGGGCTACTATCAACCGGCCAATACCGCTATCAGCGTGGTGGGCGATTTCGACCCGGCACAGATGAAGGCCAAGCTGCAGGCGGCATTCGGTCAATGGAGCAACAGTGAATCGCTGCGTGCCGTTGACCTCAAGCAGGGGCTGCCGACTCTGTCTGCCAGCCGAGTCTTGCTGGTGGATAAGTCGGACGCGATAGAGACCACCTTCACCATAGGTGGCCTGGGTGTGACTCAGGATAACCCTGACTATGTGGGCCTGACTGTGGTCAACAGCATACTCGGTGGCCGTTTTACCTCCTGGCTCAACGATGAGCTGAGGGTGAATGCCGGTTTGACCTATGGCGCGCGCTCGGGTTTCGTTCCCTATCGTGACTCAGGGGTGTTTATGATCAGTACTTTCACCAAGTCGGCTACTACAGAGGAAGCCATTGACTTGGCACTCAAGACCTACAGCCGCCTGTGGCAGAAAGGGATAGATCAGCAGACTCTGGATTCAGCCAAGGCCTACGTCAAAGGCCAGTTCCCGCCCAAGTTTGAAACCAGCGGCCAGTTGGCCGGTCTGCTGTCAGACATGTACCTGTACGGTTTTGATGAGTCCTATATCAATCAATTCCAGCAACGGGTGGATGGACTGACTCTGGCGCAGACCAAGCAGTTGGTCGATAGCTACTTCCCCAAGGATAAGTTGCAGATGGTGCTGATTGGCAGCGGCGACAAGATAGCCCCGATAGCGGCCAAGTATGGCGAGGTGACCCGGGTCGATATCAAGGATGTCGGTTTCGGCGGTTAACCCGGTCAACTTAATCAGACAGCCACCTCAATTGAGGTGGCTTTTTATATCATTCTGCATACGCGCTTTTACTTTGGGGCTTGAACTTCACACAAGTTCAGCCTGCGTTTGTCGTTCACGACAAACAGCCTGTCATCCATAAAGCTGACCTGAGCCTTGGCCGGTTTGATGTCACCGAGACTTTGAACCTGGGTTAGTGCCAGTTCAAAGGCGCTTTGCTCCTCGGCCAGTGGATGACACTCGAAGCGATTGTTGCCCTTGGTTCTTAACCACAGCTGTGTCCCACAATTGCTGAAACGGGCGCTGCCGGGCGCCAGAAGGCGAGACGATTGCAAGAGCAGATCTTTTTCCTGACCACTGCCGAGCATTTTGGAAAGCTTGCCAAATAGGCTGTCCGGCAGGCCATATCTGTACTCTGCCAATATTGTCTCTTGACTGTCCGCTGCAGACTGCCCCTGACAGAGGCAGAAAATCTGCCTGTCACATACCTGGATCTCTTCCAGCCAGTGTGGGCTGCCCGGCTTTAAGGCGGTGAGCTCAGGTTCATCCGGCTCCTTGTATCTGTTGACCAAGTGACACTGATCATCCTTGATAAATAACCAGGAAATGGCTCGGCCCTTACGGGTATTGGGGGAACTCATTCGCAGCAGCAGTTGATTGTCATCCAGCGGGCAAAGCTGCAATGGCAGAAAGTGGAAGTGTTGCTGCTCCACAGTCATGGAAAGCACATCCGGATTGGCAAAGGGGTAGTGCTGCGCCTTATCTTCTGTCAGTGAATCCCAGATCCAGAGCCCGGTTTCATCCACCAAGGTGAGTTGTTGATGCCAGAGACAGACCTGGGGATGCCCCTTAAATTGGGTGAGATCCAGCAGCAAGCTGGGGGAGTCCGCCTCGGTAGGCCAAATGGCCAGCAGCGGCTTACGCTCTGACTCGTCCCACAGAGTCAGCGCCAATAACTGCGGTGCCAGGAAGCGTGCGGCCTCCAGCAACCAGCCTTTGTGGTTGAAATCCCACTCTCTGATGATACGGCTCTTGAGTCTGTGCATGAGATCTCCGGCAATAACAGCATTGGCATTGATTGTCGCAGAAACTGTGCAATAGATCTGCTACGAAAACAGAAATTCATCGGCTTGTTTATCGGGAAACTTTGTTCTGAGCCAGGTGCGGTTCGACTGTGGGATTTGGCGGAGTTGGGCACTAACGCCCCGGGTACTAACGCATAGTCACGACACCGGGTTGCCGTTTGCCGGCCGCGCCAGGTAAGAGGCAAAAGGCGTTTTATGTCCTAAACTTCTTTATGCCTGCCACTCAGCCACAGAGATCCCCATGACCATGACAGATAACAAGCAGCTCGAAACGCCCACGACTCTGGATTCACTCGATTCGGCCCAATGGCTGCATATTTCGGAAACGGTAAAACTCTTGTTGTTGTCGATAGCTCAGATAGAGTTGACCCTGACTGACGGTGAACACAATGTCACCGGTTTAGGGAGTCTGTTTACCGACATGGCGGAGCAATTGCGTGAGGTGAATGCTTGGTTGGAAACTCAGGAGAATACTCCGGCCGAGATCTGCGATCATGGCCGCCATCTGGCCGGTAAGGTCAATGAAGGCATAGTGGCTTTTCAGTTCTATGATCGCCTGTCACAAAGGCTCAACCATGTGGTGACCGGGCTGGCGCTGACTGAGGAAGTTCTGCGGGATGAGCATAGTCGCACCTCGGAACATGCCTGGAAAATGTTACAGCGTACGATTAAGTCGACATACTCGCTGGACTGTGAACGCAAAATGTTTGATCTTGTGCTGCAGGGAATGCCACTAAACGAGGCTTTGAGCCAGTATCAAGATGAACATCTCAAGCAAAACAACAACGATATCGAACTCTTCTGATTTTCTACGCCTGTTTATTATTTCCCTGGCCTTGGCCTGGCAACCCGCCTGGGCCGGCAAGGCCTCCTTTAGCCAATTCTGTGAAGCGCTCAATGGCCATTGGCAGGGGGATGGCGCCCAAAGCGGACAAACCCCGAAGGAGCTCAGCCTGGATGCCATCTGCAGTAAAGACAAGCGTCAGTTGTTACTCAGCGTCAGTGAAGGGGCACGCCATCCCCTGAGTGAAACCTGGTGGTTCAGAGACCAAGACCCCAGCGTGGGGCTCTGGTACTTTGATGGTGTGACCGAAGAACGCTTTCAATCCTTCACTCTTTACCATCAGGGCAGCGGATTTTCCCTGTTGGGTGAAGGGCAGTCCGGCGGACGCCCGGCGTTGATCCAACTGCTATTCGAAGCCGACAATGACGGCTGGCTCTGGCGCCAGAATTTGCACTATCTGGATGAGGACTCGGATAGCTATCAAACCTACAGAGCCATCTCACTGCAACATCGCTGATTTATTTAGCGCCGCTGAAACCCTGTTGACGCCATGCTTCATAGCTGATGATAGCCACTGCGTTGGAAAGGTTCAGGCTGCGGCTGGAGGGCACCATAGGGATCCTCAGTCTGTGCTCTGCAGCAATGCTTTGCAATATTTCCTGAGGCAGGCCGCGGCTCTCTGGGCCAAACAAGAGCACATCACCTTGCCGATACTCGAGCTCAGAATGTGGCCGGCTGCCCTTGGTGGTGCAAGCCAAAATGCGTTTGCCCGCCATGGCTGCGAGAAAGTGCGGGAAATCCGGGTAACGGTTTACTCGGGTCAGATCGCCATAATCCAGCCCGGCCCGGCGCAGTTTTTTCTCTTCCAGATCAAAACCCAAAGGCTCTATCAGGTGTAGCTCGCAGCCGTTGTTGGCGCAGAGACGGATAATGTTGCCGGTATTGGGGGCGATTTCGGGTTCATAGAGGGCAATGTGGAACACGGGTTTACCTAATTGCATGCAGATGCGGGCATTATACCATTCCGCTAAGGAGTGTACTCTCTCAGTGAGAATCAAAGTCGCTAGAAAGTAAAAAAGCCCCTTACGGGGCTTTTTTAGGCGAGGTAATCGCTTACATCTCGTATTTGACAGTCAGGTAGAAGAAACGACCTATGTTGTCATAGCTGGCACTGCCTGCACCTGTACCAGTGGTGCTGCCTGGCAGATCACGGTCGAACACATTGTCCACCCCGAGACCGAACTCCAGTCCATTATCCATGGCATAGGTGGCATACAGGTCTGTAACACTGTATGAACCATAGCTCATAACATTGGAGTAAGGCACGTCATAGTTGGCGCGGAACTGTGGTGTATACAGATCTACCGAGTCCAGATAACGTGTCTTCCAGTTCAGGTTCCAGGCGTCGTAGCTGTAGTTCAGCACCAACTGACCTTGCCACTGTGCTTCACCCAGAGTGCCGGCATACTCTTCAAAATCGGTCGCATCATCCTGGAAAGGATACTCGTTGCGTTCAATCAGATAAGTACCCAGCAGGTTGGTGCGCAGATCGCCGCCAAATAGTGGGAAGTCATAGCCGACTTCAAAGTCGACCCCTGAAGCTTCCTGCTTGGCTACGTTCTGTACAATCTGAGTGATGTTAGTGATCTCGTGTGAGGTGGGATCTCGGGTGATCAAGTCACAGTATTGGTTGTTGATACCTGTGGGTGAATCCACGCAGCGATCGATAATATTCTGTGCAGAGATATTGGCGATAGCATCTGTGATTTCAATGTTCCAGTAATCCACAGTCATCACCAGACCTTCAACGAATGAAGGCTGGAAAACCAGACCGACAGTGTAGCTGTCAGACTCTTCAGGCTCCAACTGGTCATTACCACCTGAAACTCCTTCTAGGGTGGCGCTGTCATAGTTGGAATCGAAGTCAGCCGGAATACCGAGAGCGGCACAGTTGGCTGCACGAATCGCCTGCTGATCCGGGCTCAGACCCGACAGCTCACTGGCTTTACAGCTATCATCAACACTGAAGAAGTTCTGGCCTTGGGCACCATAGTATTCACCAATGTTAGGTGCACGCAGAGCGGTAGACAGAGTCGAGCGTAAACGCAGTGAATCTATGATGGTCCAGTCCAGACCCAACTTCCAGCTGGTGGCATCGCCAATAGTGGAGTAGTCGGCGTAACGGATAGCACCATCGACCGTCAGGTTCTGGATACCAGGCAGGTCTTCCAGCAGTGGTACAGAGATCTCGGCATAGATTTCTTTGACATCGAAATCACCGCCTTCACTTTGCAGGGCGTTGAAGAAGGTGGCGCCGGTGGCGGCAAATGGATCTTCTTTACTCTTACTCTTTTCCTTGCGGTATTCGATACCGGAAGCGAAACCAACCATACCGGCAGGCAGTTCAAACAAGGCAGAGTTGGACATAGAGCCACCAATGACATACTGCTCAATCTTGGCGGTACCTTCAGTGGTAGTGCTGAACCAGTCGGCAGCTTCGCGGGTTACTGCTCCATCGCCAAACAGATTGACTGGCACACAACCTGCGGCCTGGGCATCTGCGTCACGACAGACGATTTCGCCGCTGACAGGATCGCGGATGGCATCGACTGACTGCTGGAAGTTTTCAAAGATCAGGTTGTTGTAGTTGGTACGGGTCTGCTCTGTCTGGCCATAGATGGCATAGGCTTCCATCTCCCAGTCTTCCAGTACAACGCCGTTTAGACCTATCACATACCTTTGAGTGGTACGCTCGTCATCTTCAGCGCGAGGCCCCATATCGGTCATAAAGCGGTTAACCACAACATAACCTTCTCCGGCCTGATCCATCAAAGCACCCAATTCATCAGAGATGTAGGGGTTATCACGGGTAACCAGAGTGTTGTCCGGATCGAAGAAGAAGAACGCCGGCTGCCCTGAAGTGGTGGCGTTGGTTCGGCTCCACTTGGCTTCAAAATAACCATTCAGGCTATCGGTAAAGTCGTAGTTGGCCTTGAAGTTGATGGTGGTACGATCAAACTCAGGTTGCAGCTCTTCCCACTGACGCAGGTTGATATAGTCACAGCCTTCACCGGCACAGAGTACACCGTCGGTGAATTCACCTGTTCCTACTTCGACCGGCGTGCCATCTGGCTTGAAGGTATAAACACCTGGGGTGCCACCGTAGAAGCCAACGGTACCTGCATTACTGATACCCCAATAACCGGCATTCTGGTACAGGGTCTTGTAAGTGTCACTACCGGGTGGGTTGGTCAGTGAAGACCATGAGATAGCGGTCTGGTCGCGATCCAGCATCTCCAGGCGGTCTTGCTGAGCGTATTCGACCGAGATGGCGGCGTTACCACGATCGTTATCAAAGTTGGAGCCATAGGCCAGGCTAAAGCGCTGGTTATTGTAGTCGCTGTCATCGGCGATACCGGCGGCGGCTGAGGCTGTCAGTCCTTCAATCTTCTTCTTCATCTTGAAGTTAACAACACCGGTAACCGCATCGGCACCATAAATGGCCGAGGCACCACCCGTGATAATTTCAACACTCTCAACCCACTCGGTTGGAATGGTGTTAACGTCAATAGAAGAAGTACCAGGGCTACTGGCTACATGACGCTTGCCATCGACCAGTACCAGAGTCCTGGAGGCGCCCATGCCACGCATATCCAGCAAGTTCAAACCGGCAGTACCGATAGAACTTCCTGAGTTGGCCAGTGAGTAAGTGTTTGCCAGAGCTGGCAGTTCGTTGAGTGCTTCACCAATGTTCACGGCCCCTGTTTTGATCAGGGACTCGCCTGAAATTACGGTAACCGGGCTTGGTGCTATCGCACCTTCACGCAGAATACGTGAGCCTGTTACCTGGATTTTTTCAATCTGCTGCTCATTTTGTTCCTCTGCCATGGCCGGAGAGGCCACTGCCAGAGAAGCAAAACCCGTTGCTGCAAAAAGTGAAAAGCGAATGGCGTTCGCCAGCAATTTCTCTTTTAACATACCAACTCCCTATGAAATTGTTTAGATATTGTTATTTATGTTTCTTGTTGTAGCTAAACAATACTAGTGTTTGTAAAAACCTCTTTCAATAGTTGATTTGTTGATATGTTTTGCATCAGTAAATGTTAATTTAACGTGTTAAGTTTGTTTAATAAAAAACCCGGCAGAAGCCGGGCTTGTTTTTACTGTGTTTGGTTTAGAAGAAACCCAAGGGACTGGTGGAGTAACTCACCAGCAGACTCTTGGTATTTTGGTAGTGAGACAGCATCATTTTGTGGGTCTCCCGGCCGATACCTGACTTTTTGTATCCTCCGAAAGCGGCATGTGCCGGGTAGGCATGATAGCAGTTGATCCAGACCCGTCCTGCCTGGATCCCCCGCCCCATCCGCTGTGCCCGATTCATATCCCGGGTCCAGACGCCGGCACCCAAACCATACTGAGTGTCGTTGGCAATGCTGAGAGCTTCTGCTTCATCTTTGAAGGTGGTTACAGCAACGACTGGGCCAAAGATCTCCTCCTGAAATACCCGCATCCGGTTATGGCCACTGAGTATTGTCGGGGTAACATAATAGCCCTGACTCTGGGAGCCCGGCAGATTGTTGGCCTGACCGCCAAGCAGTACTTTGGCGCCTTCATTGCGGCCAATTTCCAGATAGCTGAGAATCTTATCAAACTGCTCCTGTGACGCTTGAGCGCCGACCTGAGTGTCGGTATCCAGCGGATCTCCCTGTTTGATACCCTGGGCTCTGGCGATGACCCGCTCGATAAATTTGTCGTAGATGGACTCCTGGATCAGTACCCGGCTGGGACAGGTGCAGACTTCACCCTGGTTGAAAAAGGCCAGCAACATGCCTTCGACCGCCTTATCCAGATAGTCGTCTTCCTGTTCCAGGACATCGGCGAAATAGATGTTGGGAGATTTGCCGCCCAGCTCCACGGTCGAGGGGATTAGTGACTCGGCGGCGCACTTGAGTATGTGGTAACCCACTTCGGTTGAACCCGTGAAAGCCAACTTGGCGATGCGTTTGCTGGTGGCCAGCGCTTGACCCGCCTCGGCGCCAAAGCCGTTGACGACATTAAGCACCCCGGCAGGCAGCAAATCTTGAATCTGCTCCAGCAGTACCATGATGGAAACCGGTGTCTGCTCCGCTGGCTTGAGTACGATACAGTTGCCGGCCGCCAGTGCCGGGGCTATCTTCCAGGCCGCCATTAAGAGTGGAAAGTTCCAGGGAATGATCTGCCCAACCACGCCCAAAGGTTCGGGAAAGTGATAGCTGACCGTGGTGGCATCAATATCGGCAGCGCTGCCTTCCTGCGCGCGAATACAGCCGGCAAAGTAACGGAAGTGGTCCACCAACAGGGGTAAATCGGCATTGAGGGTTTCCCTGACCGCCTTACCGTTTTCCCAGGTTTCGGCCACTGCCAGCATCTCCAACCTCTGCTCTACTCGATCGGCAATGCGCAGTAACAGATTGGCCCGTTCGGTGACAGAAGTCTTGCCCCAACTCTCTTTGGCGGCATGGGCCGCATCCAACGCCAACTCGATATCCCGGGCGTCAGAGCGGGCGGCCTGACAGAAGACTTCGCCGGTGACCGGGGTACGGTTATCAAAGTATTGTCCGCCAACCGGTGCGAGCCACTTTCCACCAATAAAATTGTCGTACTTATCCTTGAACTGCAGCAGGGCACCCTGAGTGCCGGGTTGGGCATAAATCATGGTGAGTTTCCTCGTCTTGTTGAAAGATTTTTCTTGTATTTATCTGTTCGGCCACAGCGGCCTTGGCTCAGGTAAAC
Source organism: Shewanella algae (assembly GCF_009183365.2). NCBI lineage: Bacteria > Pseudomonadati > Pseudomonadota > Gammaproteobacteria > Alteromonadales > Shewanellaceae > Shewanella > Shewanella algae. The sequence continues at coordinate 4,610,300 of NZ_CP068230.1, read as the reverse complement.
GCAAAGGCCGGGCCAGTGTGAGCCTGCTTGTTCATTTATTGTGCTAACAGTATGATGAAAAACTAAATTTGCGATTGCTGTATCTTGGCGTGGTGCCGGGTACTCGAGTTGTCTATCGCGCAAACTGTGGCAAAAAGGTACACACAGGTGTACCAGAATGGAGCAGGGCTATGACACTCAAGACCCATTCCCAATCCTGGTTATCGGCTTCCTGGCAACGTTGCCAGGGGGCCGGGCTCAATCCCGCCGCCATACCCGATGAACTCAGGCTCAATACTGCAGCCCTTGATGAGCGGCGCCAGCGCCATGGCCGGCTGCTGCAAGCCGTGGAGCACAGTGCACTGCCACTGTTCAATCAACTTATGGGGCGAACCCAGAGCCGGCTCATCCTCTCGGATCCTCAAGGTTTTGTGCTGCATCACTGGGGCGTGAGCCGTTACTCACAAAAGCTTGCCAATATTGCCCTGGATACCGGGGTCAACTGGATGGAGCAATACAAGGGGACCAATGCCATAGCCGCGGCACTCAGCGAACGCCAGTGTGTTTCGGTTATCGGTGAGCAGCACTTTATCAAGAGCCACAGATTTATGAGTTGCACCGCCAGCCCGCTGTTTTCCCCGGACGGTGAGTTGCTGGGAGCCTTGGATATCACCAGTGAGCAGCAAATCCATACCCCAAAGACAGCCATCTTGGTGTCCAGTTTGGCGCAGCAGTTGGAGCTGGCCTTATTGTGCCGACTCCCCAGCGCTGCTGTTCGATTGGATCTGGCGCCGCAGCAGGCCCTGTTGCATTCAGGCTGGCAAGGCGTATTAGTGCTCGACCTTGATGGACGGGTGCTGGGTGCCAACCCTATGGCAAGGCAGTTGCTCAAAGGCATCAATCTGGGCCAAATTCATCAGGCCTTGTCCCCTCAGGTATTGAGTCGGGGCAGCGGCCGCTTGCAGCAGGGATTGGTGTTCAGAACCCAGGCGTTGGAGCAGCCTCAACATACCAAGCCTGTGGTTCGAACGAGTCAGAGCCGAGAAAGCCAGAGCAGAGAAAGCCAGAGCAGAGAAAGCAGCGCAGCTTTTAAAGAACCCAGGTTGGAGCAAGCCTGGCAGCAGGCGCGTAAGGTGTTGGCACGAAATATCCCTTTGCTGATCCTGGGGGAAACCGGAGTGGGCAAGGAGCAGTTTGTCAAACAGCTGCATGTGCAAAGTGCCAGGCACCAGCAGCCTTTTGTGGCGGTCAACTGCGCCGCGATCCCGGCGGAGCTGGTGGAATCAGAGCTGTTTGGTTATCAGGCGGGTGCCTTTACCGGAGCTTCCAGGCAGGGATATGTCGGCAAAATACGTCAGGCGCACCAGGGATCCCTGTTTCTGGATGAAATAGGCGAGATGCCCCTGGCGGCCCAGAGCCGTTTGCTTAGGGTGTTGCAGGAGCGCGAGGTGGTGCCCATTGGCAGTAATCAGGCACACAGCGTCGACATTCAGGTGATTGCCGCCACTCATATGGACTTACCAGCATTGGTGCAGCAGGGGGCCTTTCGCGCCGATCTCTATTACCGGCTCAATGGCTTGCAGGTCACACTGCCTGCATTGCGCCAGCGAAGCGACCTGCGGCGTCTGATCCACAAATTGCACCAGCGCTATCGAGTTCGGCCCCAGAGCCTGTGTCCTGTGCTGGAGCAGCGATTGCTGCAATATCATTGGCCGGGAAACCTACGGGAGCTGGATAACCTGATGCAGGTAGCCTGTTTGATGGCCGAAGAGTTCCCTGAACTCAACTGGCAAACGCTGCCTGAGAGCCTGCAGCAGACCTTGGGTACTGCAGAAGAGGCGATTGCCGGCTTGGCACCCGCGCCGGGCAACAATCTGCACAGCCAAATGCAGACGCAAATTCGCGACACCTGGCTAGCCTGCAATGGTAACGTCAGTGAAGCGGCACGCCGTTTGGGGATTAGCCGAAACACCCTATACCGTAAGCTTAAGGCGTTGGCGCTGAAGTAGTTTTAGATGTTGATATTTTGTTAATAGACTCGCAGTAGTACAGTCAATGATTGAGGCCAGTGCAACAGATTGGGATTATTGAATGTGAACCAAGCCGCGAAATAGCCTATGAGTTGCACGCCTCGACACTCTGCGAATTATCCGATGTCTCGCCGGTGGTTTTTCCACTAGTCTTGAATCCATATTTTCAACAGCAGGAGCGGTAATCATGTTTAAGGCACTCGTATTGACCCAAAATGATAAACGGACCCAGGCCCAGATAACCCAATTGGAGGACAGCGATCTGCCTGAGGGGGATGTCCTGGTCGATGTTGCCTACAGCTCGCTGAACTACAAAGACGGCCTGGCGGTGACCGGGCTTGGCAAGATTATCCGTCAATTCCCCATGGTGCCGGGTATCGACTTTGCCGGTGTGGTGCGAGAGTCAGCCCATCCGGATTATGAGCCAGGCGATGAGGTTATCCTCACCGGCTGGGGCGTTGGCGAAAACCATTGGGGCGGTATGGCCGAGAGTGCCAGAGTCAAGGGTGACTGGCTGGTGCCTATGCCACTGGGTTGCACAGCCGCCAAGTCGATGATGATAGGCACCGCCGGCCTCACGGCCATGCTGTGTGTACAAGCGCTGCAGCAAGCTGGGATCAAACCGGAAGATGGTGAGGTGTTGGTAACAGGTGCCAGTGGTGGGGTCGGCTCGGTGGCCGTGACGCTGCTGGCTAAACTCGGCTTTAAGGTTGTAGCCAGCACAGGTCGCCTGGAGCAGAATGCGGCTTGGCTCAAGCAGCTTGGCGTCAGCGATTTAATTGAGCGCAGCGAGCTTGAGCAGGATGCCAGACCATTGGATAAGCAGCGCTGGGCCGCCGTAGTGGATACCGTAGGGAACAAGGTGCTGGCCAGCGCATTGTCACAGCTGAATTATGGTGGGGTTGCCGCGATTTGCGGCCTGGCGGGTGGCTTTGCCCTGCCAACCACGGTAATGCCCTTTATTCTTCGTGGCGTCAGCCTGCTGGGAATCGACTCGGTGCAGTGCCCGGCCGCCAAACGCCGCGCTGCCTGGGAGCAGATAGTGGCTCTGTTGCCTGAGAGTTACTATCAAGAGGCTTGCCATGAAATCACTCTGGAGCAGGTACCCGAGGCCGCAGCGCAAATCGTTAAAGGTGAAATCAGCGGCCGCACTCTGATTAAAGTCGGCTGATCCTCGTCTAAAAAAGGGGCCTCTGGGCCCCCAACAGTTTGTTGTGACTTGTCCTGAATACAGTTAGGCCCCAATAATACGGCTCCAACCCAGCTTTTCTGTTGATATTCCCTCTTATTGAGTCGGTGCTTGGCTAACTTTGACTTAGATTAGCTTTTGAGCTTGAGAAAGAGCCAAAGTCATAGCGGTTTATCAGTCGCTCTCATTTCCCCCTGATTTCTTGCCTGTCTTGTGGGCTGTGGCGAAGTTTGGAAACCGTTCCAAAAAATGTCACTTGTCCAGCTTTGCGGTTAAAACCCAAGCCAGATGTCATTTTTAAATGTTGCCCTTTTGTTTAAAAAGCAACTGACGCTTAACTCCCGTTTTGGAATTGATTCCATCCCTAAGATGCCAGTGTCGATTAAAACGAAAAAGGTGATGACAGATGAGCAAAGTAGATCTGCTGGGACGCCGTAACTTTATTAAGGGCGTTGGCGCCGCTGCCGGAGTTGCCGTGGCTGCTCCCGTGTTGGCTGTATCGGAAAAAGCCACGGATGTGAGTTGGGATAAAGAAGTTGAAGTGCTGATTATCGGTTCAGGGTTTGCCGGTTTGGCAGCGGCCATTGAAGCGACCCGCAAAGGCGCCAAAGATGTGCATATCTTTGAAAAAATGCCTTATTTCGGTGGTAACTCTGCCATTAACGGTGGCTTGTTCGCCGCACCGGGTACACCTATGCAGCAACAGGAAGGTGTCAAGGACTCAGTAGAACAGATGGTTGCCGATCAGTTGAAATCGGGCCGGGGTATCGCCGATGAGGAACTGCTGCGTCATGTGGCTTCACATGCGGTGGAAGCCTTGCAGATGACCCTGGATGCCGGCGCCGAATACCATCCTTACCTGCAACAATTGGGTGGTCACTCGGTTGCCCGTACTTATCAAACCGCGGTCAGTTGCGGCGCAGGTATTACCCAGCCTTTGTATAAAGAGTGCCAGCGTATCGGAGTCAAGACCCATAACCGCTCCAAGTTTGAGGGCTTTGTCCTCGGCAAGGATGGTCGCGTCGAAGGGGTGAAGATGCGTCAGGGTTATTACTTCGGCGAAGAGGACTCTGGCAAGTTGGTGTATATCAAGTCCAAGCGCGGTGTCTTGATGGCAACCGGTGGCTTTGCCCAGAATATCGGCCTGCGAATGGCGCAGGATCCGACTCTGACCCATGAAGTGGGTTGTACCAATACTCCCGGCGCCACAGGTGAAGGTATGTTGGAGATGTTCCGCCTCGGCGCTGTGCCTGTGCATCTGGCACATATTCAGTCCGGGCCCTGGGCCTCTCCCGATGAGGGCGGTTTTGGTTATGTTTCCAACTATTCCATCTTCAACTTCCCTCATTCAATTGCGATTAACCGCATGACGGGTAAGCGCTTTATGAATGAAATTGCCGACCGCAAGACCCGCGCTGATGCCGAGTTGGCCTGTCGTGACGCTAAGGGAGAACCGCTGCCACCTATCTTGATCACCAGCTACAAGGACTCCAAACAGCACCCCAATACCGCCAAGGTGCTCAAATACAATGTGGGTTGGAAGTATGACTCACTGGAGGCACTGGCCAAGCACTTTGAGGTGCCTTTGAAACCGCTTAAGGCACAAATCGAAGAGTACAACCGCTATGTCAAGAGCGGTGAAGACAAGCAGTTTGGCAAGAATATGACCAAGGCAAAAGATAAGTATATTGAAGCGCCTTTTACTGTGGTGCGTCTATGGCCCAAGGTGCACTACTGCCAGGGCGGAGTTCAGGTGAACACCAAGGCTGAAGTCAAAGACAGCCTCACAGGTAAGCCGGTTGCCGGACTCTATGCCGCAGGAGAAGTCTGTGGCGGCATCCACGGCGTTAGCCGCCTGGGAAGCTGCTCTATCCCCGAATGTATGGTGATGGGTATGACTGCGGCCCGCAGCATGATGCAAGCCTGAATTGAACGGTGAGAGAGGACTCAATAATGAAGAAAGCAAACTTAGTATGGGCACTGCTGTTGGCAGGGCTAACTTCGGTATCGGTTCATGCCGTTCAGCAGCGCGATTATCACAAGGCAGTGATAGGCAAGGATTGTAAGGTATGCCACGACCAAGGGCTTAAGCAGTACCCTTCAGATGGTGCCTGCCTGAAGTGCCACGATGTCGATGAGCTGGCAAAAAAGACAGCCCGCAGTGGTGAGGACAGATGGCAAAATCCCCATGACAACTTGCATTATGGTAAAGACCTGCCTTGTGTTGAGTGTCATGGTGAACACCAGCCTAAAAAACCTCTGTGCAGTAATTGCCATACCTTTAAATACGATAAACATAAGGAATAATGAAAGGGTTTATATGCTGCCTCAAGTTTCCTCCACAGGCAGCATGACCCGTAAATATCTTTGATTAAAATAGTCCCTGCAACTGCTGTTTTAATTCAATGATAGGCTCACTTGATCACAAGTGGGCCTTTTTTGTTTGCTGGCTCACAACTCTTTTTCATTCTGTTATCTTTTTTGTTGCCTGTGTTCAGACAACATTTTTGGAATGGATTCCAAGTATATGCTTCGCCTGATATTTACTCTAAATATAATTGAGGTTCCAGGTGATGAATAAGAAACTAATATTAATTTCACTGCTGATTTCCAATACAGCTATGGCAGAAAAGTTACCGGATTTTTTAGACCCGGCTGATATTGAAAATGCAAGCTTTGTTTGTTTGGGTGAAACGCCAGAGTATTCCAAACAAGATCAAAAGTATGTCGATATTCTCTGGGATGAGACCTTGCGTTATTTAAATGGCTTTGCCCAGGCGCTCACCAATGGCGAGCAAGCTCATTGCCTGAACTCGGATGAGGCTATTTACGACACCAGCGCCGGTGGACAAAAGTTCTGCGTAATGGATCGCCGCGATATGCAGCTGATGGTGAAAAATATCTATCAGGTATTGCACAATCCTCAAAGTGCCAAAACTTGTTTCGGGGCTCGCCGTGATGTCAATTGGATCTACAGCCCAGGTGGGGAACTGGAGCAAAAATCCCCCGTGGCTCAGTGGGCGAAACGCATGAGTTTTAATGAATTCTTCAAGCAGAAAGTCACCAATAAACTGGTGCAAAAGCAGGGAAAAATCTTTACTGATAACTTCTACAAAATGGTCACAGGTGATGAGGTGAAGATGCCATCGGCTTTCCCCTATGACATCAGCGCCAACGCCTTGCCCAACTTATGGGCCGCTGCCGGTTGGTTCCCCATGTATGCCGAAGAAAGCAAGCGCAATGACAAGAACTTCAATAATGTTCGTGGCGGTTATGCTTATGCAGAGATCTTCGGTCACTGGGGACTACTGAGAATTGACAGCATCAATGGTGAGAAAGTCGGCGCCGAAGTAGGTATGACAGTACAGTCGGTCGATACTCTCTACCCGTTTCACAACCATGCCATTTCTGAAATGTACTACAACATGAGGCTGCCGGCTTGCACCAATCAGTTCAAGAGCCTGGCAATCAAAGCCGATTCACCTTTGTTGGAAACTGTAAAAGAGAATGACAAGATGCGCCGGGTCCGCTTCGATGCCGGGCAACCCAATGTCGATGCCATGTGGCTTTCCGGCAGCAGCGAACGCGATCCCCTGTTGTATTTTCACCAGAACACCATCCATGCCTTCGATGTTGATGGCAGCTGCGAAGCCAAGCCGGAAGAGAGAGCGATAGTCTCGGTTTGGGCCAGAAGCAATGCCCACGACAAACGCAATGACTATGGTACAACACTCTTGTGTGAATCAGCGCAGCAGCCGGGCACACCAGCCAAAAAGGGCGAAACCATTCAATGCGATCTGAGTAAGCTCAAGTGGTAGTAAATCAAGATGAAAGCCGGCACTAGCTGGCTTTCATCTTATTCTACGGTCGTGTTTCTGTTTTTGAGATTGGCCTTCAACAGGGCGATGAGTTGATTGCAGGCTTCAGTCTGGCTCTCCGGATTGAGATAGAGAGATTCATTGAACACGGGCAAGGGAGGGAGATCATGCTCTATGGGATCGAGGATCTGCATCTTGTCGTTGATCCTGAATTCGGCAATCGGAGCTATGCTCAAATCATTTTCAACCGCCATGCACAAGGCTTGGGGAGAGGGGGTGGAAAGCAGCACATTGATGGGCCGCATCGACAGTTGGTGGTTGGCAAACACCTGAGCTCTGATGGGGCAGTTTTCCGGGTAAAGTGCCATGGGAATCGTTTCCCGTTTATGGGCACTGCCGTTCTTGGCGGCCACCCAATGAAAACGTCGTTCGAACAGGAGCTCTCCCTGCACCGGAGGCTGCCAATGGGTCGCCACTATCAGGTCGAATTCCCCTTGATGCAACCGCTTATACAGATTGCCGCTGACATCTGTGTCTATGACCAACTCAATACAGGTGAACTCACGGACAAATTCCAGCAGGCAGTTGTCCAGATAATAGGTAATATAATCTGTGGGAACGCCAAGGCGAATCACTTCGCGATTCTGACAGTCTTTCAGCTCATCCAGGGCCTGGGTGTTGAGTTGCATCATCTTATAGGCGTAGTTGAGCAGGGTATTGCCGGATTCGGTCAGTACCACGCCTCGATTGTCTCGGAGCAACAGCGGTTGACCGACACTTTCTTCCAGCTTTTTGATCTGTAAGCTTAATGCCGACGGGGTGCGACAGACTTTTTCTGCAGCCTTGGATAAATTGCCGCATTCGGCCACAGCAATAAAACTCTCGAGCAATTCTATTTTTAACATTGGCTATTGGCGTGACTCATAATGGTATCAGTATTACTCAATATCGCAGTCGCAGAAAGCTTGTTACTATTTTATTGTGAAGTTAGGAGAGTTTGTATTTAAGCTTTGCTCAGGAGTGGCCAATGGGAAAATGGGAACGACGGGGAAACTATTTGGTTGAAGTGGCGCAACGTTGTTTAAGAGGACAGAAGACTTTTGGTTTATGTCGTTCTCATCTTGTTGAAGCCAGCCAAATATCCAAAGGCACTGTATATAATCATTTCACTACAGAGGCCGATCTCATGGTGGCAGTAGCTTGCAGTGAATATGAGTATTGGCTCAAGCAGGCCAAACAGGATGAAATACAATATAAAGACCCTCTGGAAAGGTTTATATTTCATCATTGTCAGCGGCTCTACGAAGTCTTGTCGACAAATAAATTTGTCATTGAGCGGATAATGCCGAATCAAGCTCTGTTGTTGTTGGCGACCGAGTTTTATCGGCATGGCTGTGAAAGACGTTTCGATGAATATATGCAGTGGAATGCCAAGACCATTTCCGCAGTGGGAGAGGTGCCTGGATTCGATCGGGTCGAGCTGGTGATGAGTTATCTGCGTGGTGCCATGATCAATACCGACGATGCCTGCAAGGCCCACGACGACCAGCAGCTCTATTACCAGTTCAGTTATGCGCTGATCCATCTGATGGGGCACTCAGATAAGCGCAGCCCCACCAAGCAACAGTTTGCCGCCTGGCTAAGCCGCCAACCCAGTCTGGAGTTCGAGCCTGAAGGTCTCAGGCGTGTGGTAAATGGATGACGACCTCAAGCCCACCTTGGACGCGATTGCTTGCCTGGATATTGCCGCCGTGGGCTTGCACTGCGGCATCGGCAATGGCCAATCCCAGCCCCCAACCGCCACTCTCTCTTTCCCTGGCTGAATGCGGTCGATAGAAAGGCTTGAAAATAGCCTCCAACTCAGACTCCTCAATACCCGGGCCGTCGTCAGTAATGCTTATCTCTACCCATGGCCCCTTGGCCTCGGCGCAGATATTTACCTGGGTACGGCAGTAGCGGATGGCGTTGCGCAGCAGGTTTTCAATCGCCCGCGACAGCGGTCTTGGGTAGATGGGCAGCTCCAGCTCTTCCGGTATCAGGATGCTGAGTTCCTTTTGCTGCTGTTCGGCTTCAAATTCGGCATCGTCCAGTACCTGGCTCAGTGATTCGGCCAACCCCACATTGAGCTTGTTGTCCTGTGCCTTGAGCTTCACCCGGGAAAGCTCCAGCAGCTCGGCAATCATTTTTTCCAGTTGGTCGGCCTCATAGGCGATACGTTCGGCTTCATCTCCGGCCATCCCCTTCTTGCGCGCCAGAGCCAGCGCCAATTGCAGCCTGGTCAACGGAGTTCGCAGCTCATGGGAGATGTCGCTTATCAGTCGCTGCTGATTATTGACCATGGTTTCGATGGCGGCCGCCATGCTGTTGAAGGCCTGAGCCAGTTCGCCGATTTCGTCGTGACGTCCGGCCGTGGCATCGTCGACCCGACTGTTCAATTGCCCCAGCGCCAGGGCGTTAGCGCTCTGTTTCAACGAACGTAGCGGCTTGCCCAGGTGCCAGGCCAACAAACCACAGAGCAACCCTGAAAGCAGAATCGCCAGCGACAATGTCAGTAACTTGTGTTCAATAAAGAAAAAGAACCAGGGCATGGGGTGGTGATCCGGCAACCGGCCATAAAGGGCATAGGGGGTGCCGTTAACCTTAAAATCGAACGGGCCGAATATCAGTTCATCGCGAAACTGGTGTGAAATGGGTGCGTTGGCTTCCTCTGCCATCAACATAAAGCGGCGCATGCCTTTGGACACTCTGTGAGTGTTGATTATCTGTCCCTGCTCATTGACCAGATAGATGCGAATTGGCTTGCCTTCCATGCTGCGTCTGCGCTCCCAATGGTGCAGAAAGCGGCCATTCAACTTGGCCGGTTCCTGTTGCAGCTCATCGGCGACCTGAGACAAGACCTCCCGCAGTTTTGGCGGCATTGGGGCTCTGTCATGGTTTTGCTGCAGCAGCGGCAGCATGCCAACAGCAAGAATGATCAGGCTGCTGCAGAGCCAAAAGCCCAGCAGCAGTTTGATAAAGAGGCGATTGGGCAGGGAAAATGACTTCATCAAGGGATCCAGATATAGCCTTTGCCACGTATGGTCTTGACCCTGGGACGACCGTCGCTGCGTTCCGGCAGTTTCTTGCGCAGGTTGGAAAGGTGCATGTCCAGACTGCGATCAAAGGGCATCAACTTTTTGCCCAGCACGGTTTCACTCAGCTCGTCTTTACCTATCAGTTCTCCGGCCTGATTGGCCAGGGTATAGAGCAGGCTGAACTCAGTGCCGGTCAGCAGCAATAACTGTTCATTGCAATAGGCTTCCTGACGGGCAGAGTCCAGGCTGAGATCGCCTATGGTTTGAATACCGCTCTGGGGAATGTCCTGCGGGGTGATATTGGCGCGGCGTATGATGGCGCGGATCCTGGCTACCAGTTCCCTGTCATTGAAAGGCTTGGGCAGATAGTCGTCTGCGCCTATCTCCAGGCCAACCACTCTGTCTATCTCATCACCGCGGGCGGTAAGCATAAGCACAGGGGTTTGTTTCTTGCCACGCAGTTCCCTGAGCACTTCGAAGCCATTGAGCTTGGGCAGCATCACATCCAGCAGGATCAGGTCGTAATCATTGGCAATCGCCAGTTCCAGGCCGCTCTGACCATCATGGGCCAGTGTCAGCTCAAAGCCTTCCAGCTCCAGTAATTGCCCCAAGAGTTCGGCCAGGCCCAGGTCATCGTCTATCAATAAAATTCGGCTCATTTATACGCCTCACACAATTTCTCTCTGCCGAGTATACCCGCTTTTGAGTCAACTGCGGTTTAGCTGTGTAAGTCTGGGTAAAGATACGGATCTTCAACCAGGATAACCAAGCTTTACAGTGCTTTACTCAGTTTGAACCCACACTTACACATAGAGGACTAGACTGGAAGACGTCAAATACTTCCCGACCGAGAACGAGGATACTCTTATGAAGACTTCAATCAAAGCAAGCTTGCTGGCCCTGATTGCCGGCACCACTCTGATGGCTGGCGCGGCACAAGCCGGTGACGGCTACGGCGATTGCCCACACCGTGACGGCGACCGTGGTTATCATCACATGAAGGGCGAGCGCGGCTATCACCATATGAAAGGCGGCAAGGGCCATTTCGGCATGTTTGGCCTACGAGGTCTGGATCTGACCGACGCCCAGAAAACAGAGATTAAGGCGTTGATGGACCAGCACAGAAGCAGCATGTCACGTCCTGACAAGGAAACCCGTGCAGCGCACAGAGCCGAAATGCAGGCACTGATGACCTCAGGCAACTTCGATGAAGCCAAGGCCAAAGAGATTATCGAGCAGCGTCAGCAGGTGCGTGAACAACACATGCTGGAGCGGATGAAGCTGCACAACCAGATCTATAACCTGCTGACTCCGGAACAACAAGCCAAGTTCAAGGAGCGTATGGATAGACGTGGTGAGCGCCCTGAGCCTATCCAGGATTAAATCTGCTACTATGGGCTCAGTGACTCCCGACCGCTGAGCCCTTGAATGACAACGACTTCCCGCTACGAGTTTTGGGTTAAATTGGCGAGCCGCGCCGCAGTGGCGACCGCGATTACCCTGATCCTGATAAAACTGGCCGCCTGGCTCTGGTCCGGGTCGGCCAGTATGCTGGCCTCTCTGACCGACTCCTTTGCCGATGCCCTGGCTTCCATAGTCAACTTTATTGCCATTCGCTATGCCTTGGTGCCTGCCGATCAGGAGCACAGGTATGGTCACGGTAAGGCTGAGCCGCTGGCGTCTTTAGCCCAATCGGCCTTTATTATGGGGACGGCATTCCTGCTGCTGTTTCACGGCGGCGAGCGCCTGGTTAATCCCATGCCTTTGACCCATGCCACTTTGGGCGTTGTGGTGTCCATTATTGCCATAGTGCTGACCTTGGCCTTGGTCATGCTGCAGAAACGGGCGCTGGCGGCCACCAAGAGTACAGTGGTCGAGGCCGATGCCCTGCACTATAAGTCAGATCTGTTTCTCAACGGTGCCGTGCTGTTGGCGCTGGTTTTGGCGCAATACGGCTGGTGGTGGGCCGATGGTCTGTTTGCGGTATTGATCGCCCTTTACATAGGTCAACAAGCCTGGTCGCTGGGGTATCGCTCGATTCAGGCCTTGCTCGACCGGGAGCTTGATGATGAAACCCGGCTGCGTATTCGGCAATTGGCCGAGCAGGATACTCAAGTGCGTGGCATTCATGACTTGCGTACCCGTCAGGCGGGCAAGACCACCTTTATTCAACTGCATCTGGAGCTGGACAAAGACCTGAGCCTGCAACAGGCCCATGCCATAGCTGTGGCCACAGGCGAGCGGATCCGCGCCGACTTTGACCATGCCGAGGTGATCATTCACCAGGATCCTGTGTAGCGGGCGGCCATGGCACATTAGGGTTTCTGGCTGAACGCCTGCTGACAAAAAGGGTTTAATTTTGCAGCAATATTGTTGCAACTGTTTGTTTCTATTAATATCACTGCGACTTTCAATCGCTAAAAGGATTTATCAATGAAACAAGCAGCAGCACTGGCTTTCGTGGTCTCTATGGCGGCCGCACCTTTGGCTCAGGCTCAGGACGACTCAGGTTTTTATGTAGGCGGCCAGATTGGCCAGGGAAAGCTTGAGCTCAAGGATAGTAACTTCAGCGAGTCCGGAGTAGGCTTCGGCGCTTACGGTGGTTACCGGTTCAACTCCTGGTTTGCCCTCGAGGCCAACCTCTTGGTAGCAGACAACCTGGATAGCGACAATCTGGATATCCTCAGCGGTTACACCAGCATAGCGCCCAAGTTTACCTGGCAGCTTAATGACACCTTTTCCCTCTATGCCAAGGCGGGTATTGCCCGCGGATTGGTGCGTGTCGATAACGGTTACTGGGAAGAGGATTTTGACGGCTATGGTTGGCTTTATGGTTTGGGGCTGGACGCCGCTCTGACAGAGAGCCTGCATCTGCGTCTGGGTTATGAAATGCTCAAGGTAGAGCTGGATTCTGAATTCAATTATGGCGCCCGCGATCTGGACACAGACATGTCCAACCTGGCGTTGGGGCTACACTGGCAGTTTTGATATCGCTGCTCAGTTAAAAAAGGATGCCATTTGGCATCCTTTTTTATTGCGGGAAGGTTCCCGACGCAGGGGTCAGTCCATTGCCAGCTCTTTAAGCTTGCGGGTCAGGGTATTGCGGCCCCATCCAAGGCGTTTGGCGGCTTCCTGTTTGTGGCCCTGGGTATGCTCCAGCGCGGTTTCCAGCAAGATGCGCTCAAACGCGGGTTGGATTTCGGTCAGCAGATCGCTCTCGCCCTGTGACAGGCGCATATCCAGCCACAATTTCAGGGCGTTTTGCCAATCCTGGGACGGGCCGGCACTGCCTTGAGGTGCCTTGGGCTCCTTGAACAGCTCAGGCGGCAGATCCTGAGGGATAATTTCCTGGCCCGAGGCCATCACGGTCAACCAGCGGCAGGTATTTTCCAACTGACGCACGTTGCCGGGCCAGGGCAGTTGCTGCAGCTTGGCGGCGGTTTCCGGGGTGAGTATTTTGGCCTCTACCCCAATCTCTTTGGCGGCACTGGCCAGGAAATGGCGTGCCAACTGCGGAATATCTTCCCGCCGCTGTGATAGCGGTGGCAGATGGATTCGAATCACGTTCAGGCGGTGGAACAAGTCTTCCCGAAAGCCCCCCTTGAGTACCAGTTGTTCCAGGTCCTGGTGGGTTGCGGCAATGATCCTGACATCGACCTGCACCGGAGAGTGGCCACCGACCCGATAGAATTGGCCATCGGCCAGCACCCGCAACAGCCGGGTCTGTACGTCCAGCGGCATATCGCCTATCTCATCGAGAAACAGGGTGCCGCCATTGGCCTGTTCAAACCGGCCCTGACGCACATTGGCGGCGCCGGTGAAGGCGCCTTTCTCATGGCCGAACAGCTCGGATTCGATCAGCTCCTTGGGGATAGCCGCCATATTGAGGGCGATAAAGGGTTTGTCTTTGCGTGGACTGTGTTTGTGCAGCGCCCCGGCAACCAACTCTTTACCCGTACCTGACTGACCGTTGATCAGCACACTGATAGATGAGCGCGACAAACGGCCTATGGCGCGAAACACCTCCTGCATCGCGGGGGCTTCGCCTATGATCTCCGGTGCCTTGACCTGCGGCTCGGCTGCCGCAGGTGCCTGCTCTGTGGCATGGTTGAGCGCCCGCTCTACCAGGGCAATCGCCTCATCTATGTCGAAGGGTTTGGGCAGATACTCGAATGCCCCGGCCTGATAGGCGCTGACGGCACTGTCGAGATCTGAATGGGCCGTCATTATGATCACCGGGATATGGGGATAATGTAGGCCGATACGCTCCAGCAGGGTGAGGCCATCGGTCCCCGGCATGCGGATATCCGAGACTATGACTCTGGGCTGGGAGATTTCCAGCGCCTGCCACAGTGACTCGGCGGCGGCAAAGCTGGCGCAGCTGAGTTTGGCGCCTTGCAGTGCCCGTTCCAGCACCCAACGAATTGAACTGTCATCATCGAGGATCCAAACCTGTTCACTCATATTGTTTCCTCTCTTGTTAGCCGCTGTGGTTGTTGATCGGCAATGTCAGGCTGAACTCTGTGTGTCCCGGGGCCGAATCGCAGTCGATACGGCCGCCGTGGAGCCTGGCAATATTGTGGGCGATGGATAGCCCCAGGCCGTTGCCGTCCTTGCGGCCTGTGACCATGGGGTAAAACAGGGTATCCACCAGTTCCGGGGCAATACCCGGGCCGTTGTCTATGATTGACAGCACCAGCACCAACTTGTGTCTCTGGTTGCCTATGGTGACCTGATGGGCGGTGCGGGTGCGGATCATGATATCGCCGCCCTGATGCTCCAAGGCTTGTACTGCATTTTGCACTATGTTGAGGATTGCCTGTTGCAGTTGATCTTCATCCATAGGCAAGTCCGGAATCGAGGGGTCGTAATCCTGGCGCAGATGTATCTGTTGCGGCAGGGTCACACTCACCAGACTGATCACCTTTTGCAGCACCAGATGGATATTCTGCAGCTTGTGCTGCGATGGTTTCTGCGGCCCCAGCAATCGGTCGACCAGGGCGCGCAACCTGTCGGCCTGCTCTATGATGAGTGTGGTGAACTCCTTGAGCTGCGGCTCGCTAAGCTCGCGGGACAAGAGCTGCGCCGCGCCGCGCAGTCCACCCAGCGGGTTTTTAATCTCATGGGCCAGATTGCGCACCAGATATTGAGCCGCCTGCTGCTGGGCATCCAGGGTCAACTGCTGGTGAATGCGCCGCTGCTGATCCACCTGTCTGAGTTCCAACAGGCTCAAGGGTTTGAGCTGTTCTCCCTGCTCCAGAGGGATCAGTGTCATATCCACAGTGTGATGCTGGCCATCCAGGCTGATGAGCTGAGCGGTATTGACCGTTAACCCCTGACGTTCCAGCACCGCGCTTTGCAGCACTCTGGGTTCAACTCCTATGGCATGCAGATGCTCTGTCAGTACCTGCTCCTGCAACCTGTGGCTGGAGACGCCCAGCAACTGCTCGGCAGCGGCGTTGGCATAGCTGGGAAGCAGGTCACTGTCGATGACCAGAACGGCAGTTGCCAGATGATTGAGCAGGATATTTGTGTCCATTGAGTTTCCCATAGCAGGATTGCACCATAATGGTGCACCAATTCGGTGCAGGCCGCAAGCCAACAACTCTGTGGACTAACTCGAAAAGCAAAGTAGCTAATTTATTGAAATAACGTTAGTTACTTGGCTTTGGGCCTTTCCCGGGTGCCGGGAAGGCGGGTTGCATCAGTCCGGCTTGGTGCAGAAAAATGGTTATGGGACTACTGGATGCAAGGACTTTGCCGTTTTGTTGCACTGCCTTGAGTTGCAGCGTGTGTTCGCCGCGGTCGATATCCTTGAGCTGGAAGAGATTGCTGCGCTGAGCGTCGCTGGAGGAGATGCCGTCTATGTAGAGTTGCAGAAAATGACCCGAAGCCAGCTCCGGCTCTACCTCTACCTGAACCTGAAAATCACCGGCGTTATCGCGAATGGTTTCCTCATGCTGTGGTGAAAGTATCTTCAACCCATAGCCGACCTGTTCTACTTCTATGGGATCGGGCAGAGGTTTAGGCGTTTCCAGGCTTATTTGATTCTGGGTCTTGTCGGTGAATTCCACTGCCTGGGCTTGGGGGTTGGGCTCATCGCTGTAATGCACCTTGCCATCTTTATCGACCCACTTATAGACAGTCGCCTGGGCAACCAGCGACAGCAATGCCAGGCTGATTATCATCAGAGTACGCATAAAGACTTCCCTTGTTATGCAGTTGTGAACTTGCTTCAGATTAGCCTGTTTATTGGCAAAAATCACTGCCTTTAAAGGCTGGCCTGAAAAACCTGTCGGCTCAGCTCAAGGTCGACCCGGCCGTCCTCTCCCAGTTGGGTCAGCCCCTGGCGTTCAAGGTTCTCCAGCAGCGGCGCTATGGCCTCATGGCCTATGCCATAGTCACTGAGGTGAGTCTGGAGCCCCATGGATTCGAAGAACTGCCGGGTCAGCTCTATGGCTGCATCTATGCGTTGCTCCTCGCTGCCGTCGCTGAGTTGCCAAACCCGCTCGGCATACTGCAGCAGCTTGGCGTGTTTGGCGGCCTTTCTCAGGCGCAGCATAGTCGGCAGCAGTATGGCGAGGGTCACGGCATGATCCAGGCCGTGGCGCACCGTCAGTTCGTGACCCAGTTTATGGGTCGACCAGTCTTGCGGAACACCTGTGCCGATCAGGCCGTTGAGCGCCATGGTAGCGCTAAACATGATATTGGCGCGCACCCGATAGTTTTCGGGCTCTGCCAGCGCCTTGGGGCCTTCCTCTATCAGAGTGAGCAGCAGGCCTTCGGCAAACCTGTCCTGCACCTTGGCGTCGACCGGGTAAGTCAGGTACTGCTCGGTCACGTGCACAAAGGCATCCACCACACCGTTGGCAATCTGTGGTTGCGGTAGGCTGAAACTCAGTTGTGGCGCCAGTACAGAGAAGCGGGGAAACACCGAGGGATGACGAAAGGAGCGCTTGAGGCCAAGAGCGCTATTGCTGATCACCGCGCAGTTATTCATCTCTGAACCGGTGGCCGGCAGGGTCAGCACAGTACCGAGCGGTAGAGCTTGGTCAATGTGGCGACCGTCGGTTTCCAGTATCTCCCAGGGCTCTCCCTGATAGGGTGCTGCGGCGGCAATAAACTTGCCCGCATCTATGATGGAACCGCCGCCGATGGCGAGAATAAAGTCCAGCTTTTGTTGCCTTATCTGCTCTACTGCCTGCAATAGCTGGTGGTAGTCGGGGTTGGGGCTAATGCCGCCGAACTCGGCGCAGATGCGTTTACCCAATACCTGGCTGACCTGGGCCAGGGTGCCATTGCGCTTGGCGCTTTGGCCGCCGTAGAGCAAGAGCACTCTGGCGTCATTGGGCACCAGAGTGTCCAGCTGCTCCAGGCTGCTGCGGCCAAAGAGTAGGCGGGTTGGATTGTAGAATTCAAAATCGTACATCTTGGACTCCTGTCAGCCGTGAGTGTTGCCGCTCAGGGCGTAGGGACGTTGCCAGTCGAGCCAGGCATAGAGATGGGCGATATCCTGCATAACCCAAGCGGGAATCGCTTCAGCTTGTCTTGCTGACTGTTGCGTAGTCTCATCTGTTGAATTGGGCGCTGGCCCGGACTCGGATTGGTGCATCTCTGTTGCCAAGAAGCGCTGACGAAACAGCTGGGGCCAGGCCGCCAGCTGTTGCTCCGCCAGATGCAGCGGCTGCTTTTGCTGCTGGCGTGCCACCAACACCAGGGTGCAGTGCAGCGTCAGCCCAAGCCAGAGAAAACTCTGCCAGTCCTGCAGCTCCCGCTGGCCCGTGTTGGGCTCGAGCTTCAAAAAGCCGACTTCTTGGCCCAGTTGTCTCAGCGCCGCATGGGCTTGCCAACGCAGGGCATTATCGGCTTTACCTGTATTGATACTGGCAAGCCAAGCCCGCTCCAGCTCGATAAAGTGGCATACATAGCTGTCGAGCCAGCGCCGGGTCCAGCTGGGAATAAACAGATGCATCGCCAGAAATGCCATTAAAGCGCCGGTGAAGGTGTCCAGCGCCCGGTAGAAGGCGATATAGGGATCGCTCGGCAGTAGCAGGGTGATGGCAAACACCATCAGCATGGTGAGCCAGAACACATGAATCTCATATCTGGCCTTGTAGAAGGTGGCAAAGGCCAGAAAGGCACTCAGGCAGGTGGCCGGTAATAACCAGCTACCGGCCCCCAGAAACCAGATAAGCCCCAGTGCCAACACAGAACCGAGCACAGTGCCATAGAAGCGGCTCCAGATCCTGGCCTGCAACTGCCCGAGCGGCGCTACCATCAGCACTATGTAGGCGGTGAGCGTCACCCAATAACCCTGCGGCAGTTGCAGCAGTTCTACCACGGCCTGACAACACAGCAGAGTGAACAGAATTCTCAGGCCGTGATGCCATTCCCGCGAGTGTTTCACCAAGGCCTTGCGCCATTGACTGCGAACGCTTTGGGCATCGGAAGGCCAGATAAGCCCCAGGCGCTCGCGCCAGTCGGCTGCCAGCGGTCTTTGGGGATCCAGCGCCAAGGCCAAGCGGTTGGCGGCATCCAACAGCAGAGGTTGCGGCTTGTCTCCCAAGGGCAGTGGCGTCGGCTCTGTGCCTTGGTCCCTATGGGTCTTGAGTTCGCTGGCAAAATTGGCCAAATACTGCTGCAGCGCCGGGCTGGCGGCATCATTTTGTTGCAGCCTGCCTATGCTCTCCAGGGTTTCTATCAGGATAAGATTCGACTCCAGTTGCCGGGCGATGCGTTGCACCTCGGCTTTATCCGGCATTTCCAGCAGCCAATGGGCCAGCACGGCAATAGCATCATCGAGTTGCTCCCGCAAGGCCAGACGCTGGCCGACATTGGCGGCGTCCGAGTGGCTGAGTATATTGCACCAGAAACCGAATTTGCGCTGCACGCTGGCCAGCAGCTGTTCGCCCTGACGTATCGCCATCCAGGGCCCGGCGATGACGGCGCTGATGACAGCCAACCAGCTGCCGAACAGGCTGGAGAGCAACAACATCTTCCAGTCGGTACCCGACTCCAGCAGATGCAGGCCGCAGATCAGGCAAAAGCCGGCGTTGTAGGTCAGCAGCTGAATGTACTTTCTTTGGTTGGAACTGAGGCCATATAACAGGCCTATGGCGCCGAGTACGCTGATCCCTAGCCAAGGGTGGATCAGGCTCAGCAAGGCCAGGGCACTGCTGATACAGCACAGAAGTGCCGACTTGCTCAACAGCCCGGCACGTTTGGGATAAGCCAGGTTGCGGCCCTGGACGCCGACCAGCCAGGCACAGATTAGGGCGTTGACGCCGCTGGCACTGTCGCCGAGAAACGAAAACAGCAACAGGCCCGCCATCATGGGCAGCCCTATGCGTAAGCCTTCGGGAAGATCGGCACGATCAGGTAGCCATTGCAGCAGGCGCTGGAATAGATTGGATAGATTCACTTTATGTTGCTTAGACAGCAGAATGGCACAAGAGGGACGCCATTCTACCTCATTTGAGTCTGCTTGAGTGCCGGGTGGATAACAATTTTCCACCCGGTAAATCGGCTCAGTGGGCCAACAGGGCGAAGTGTTGACTGTGGCGCTTGGGATCAAAGCGCCAGACAATGGCCAGCATGCCCAGAGACACAGCCGCGAGCAGCAACCAGGAAAGCGTGAAGCTGCTGGAACTGTCCTTGAGATAACCCGCCAGCAGAGGCGACAGAGATGCCAGCAGATAACCTATCCCCTGAACAAAGGCCGTCAGTTGTCCCGCCTGGCTGTAGTCGTCCAGATGGTCCAAAGTGACAATCAGACTCAAGGGGAAGAGGCCACCAATGCCTATACCCAGCAGCGCAGCCCATAACCAGGGCAGGGCCAGTGGCATAAACGCCAGCCCGATAAAACCGCCAATGGTAGACAGGAGCAGCAATAGCAGTGGCCTTCTGTCATGACTGCGAGCCGCCAGCGTCGGCAGCAACAGGCCTGCGACCACTTCCATCAGTGTCAGAAACGCCAGCAATAGCCCTGCCTGAGTGGCTTGCCAGCCCAAGTCGATAAAGAAGGGCGCCAACCAAGCGAGCACACAGGTATAGGATGCTGTGCTCAGGCCAAAGAAAAGCCCCAACAGCCAGGCCCTGGGAATATGGCTAAAGCTGCCTATGCCCACACTTGGGCTAACTCCCGGTTTTCCTGAAGGCTTCTTTGCTGCTGCCTTATTGAAGCCCTGGGGTTGCAGGCCGTGTTTGCCCCAGAACCAAAATAGCATCGCCGGCAGACTCAACAGAGCCCAGAAGGCCAGCGCCGACTGCCAATGACCAAACCTGTGCTCAAGCCAAGGGCTAATGGCCGCAGCCAGGGCCGCTCCACCCATGATGGCGGTTACGTAAATCCCCATGTAACGCTCAATATGCTGGCTATAGCTGCGCTTGATCATTCCAGGCAGCAGAGCCTGAATAAGGGCGATACCTAAGCCGGCAATGATTGCGGTCAGTAGTAGTTGCAGGCCGCTGCCGGCCCAGAGCCGAGCCAGGTTGGCCATACCAATAAGTAGCAGCGACAGTAGCAGAGTTTGGCGCTCTCCCAGTCTGGCGGCCAGCTTGGCACCGATAAACATAGCGACTCCCATGGTCATCACGGGCAGCATGGTCAGGAGTGCCAAGGAACTGTAACTGAGGGGCAAGGAAGCCCGGATAGCCTCCAGCAGTGGGCCTATGGCCGCCATGCTGGGGCGCAGGTTGAGGCCGAGAATAATCAAGGTCAGGATCAGCCACACAGGCTGCCATTTTGATGAGCTCATAGTCCATCTCCTTCAAACATGCTGTTGGCGGCATTGGTGTTATCTTTGTTGGCAGACATCTTTAGTCGCGGACTCGCATCGTCCGCGGTTTGGACTGCATTGAGTTGTGGTTCTGCCAGAAACTGCATCATGGTCAATCTCCTTATTTTGCCAAATTCAGTTAAGCCGAACCCTTGGCCCCTTTTTCAGGGGCCAAACAGGGTTCTTATGTCAGGTGAGTGTCAGCGCCGGCTGGGGCGCAGGCGATACCAGATGGCCGGGACAGGAAGTTTCATCAGCAACAGTGACGACATGATCAGGCCGATCCCCAGCCATTGATAGCTGTCCAGCTGTTCGCCGACCAAAAACACCCCGAGCGAGACGGCCACCACAGGGTTGATCAAGGCCATCATGCCCATGATTTGCGGTCCCAGATGTTTGATGGACCAGATCCAGGCCCAGTAGCTCAGCGCCGTGCTGAAAATGGCCAGCCAAGCGATGGCGGGCCATGTCTTGGGCTCGGGCAGTGTGGGTGCCCCGGCTACTGTCCAGGCCAGCGGGATCAGCATTAAGCCGCCGAGCAACAACTGCCAGGCGGTCAATACCAGAAGATCGCCGGTTTGCCAGCGTTGCATCCAGCGGGATGATTGGGCCACCAACAGAGTGGCACTCAGGGCGCAGAGCACACCAATCAGATCCAGATTGGCCGAAGGATTGAGCAATAACATCACTCCACTCAGTCCCAGCAGTGCCAGCAAGGTCCACTTCAATGCCGGTCTTTGGCCATCGAGCAGCCAGGCCAGCAGCAGAAACATCAGTGGCAGTGTGGCCCCCAGGGTGCCGGCCACGGCGCCGGGAAGGCGGTAGGCGCCCATAAACAGCAGGGCGAAGAAGGCGCCGATATTACAAAATGCCAGCAAGAGTATTTTGCTCCAGGCGAGCGAAGGCAGCTTGGGCCGTAGCAGCAATAACAGGATCCCGGCCGGTAGCGCACGCCAGACGGCGACCCAGAAAGGGGACATATCCTGCAGGTACAGGCTGACCAGGGCATAAGTGGTTCCCCAGAAGACGGGAGCAAGGAGTGCAATTAGGTAGGGCATTTTCTTTTCTTAAAGTATCTTGATGTGAAGATATTTTAAAGTTCAGTGCCGGGATAAGCAAGCCGCATTTGAAAAAGAGCTTTATTATCTTTGGATGATAAGCCCAACTGATTGAATATTATGTCAATCTTGGTAGGTTAGTTTACCCTGTTCATCATAGACCCGGGTATTCAGTACCTTGCCGTTCGTGCCTATCTCTTCCTGCAGATAGTTGCGCCCCTGCTCATCAAAGTAGTTCAGGGTCTGTGGTATGAGCTTGTCCTGGTCGAAACGTTTGCTCACCTGCAACTGGCCATTGCAGTGAAAGAGTTGCTCCTCACCCTGCTTGGCGCCTCGACGGAACGGAGTACGTTTGCTCAAGGCGCCATTGGTCTCACAATAACTGAGCCAGATGCCGTCGGCGGCTATTGAGGGAAAGAAACCATAGTGTTGCTCGGACTGGCGCTGGCCATTGCGCCAGAAAGTGTGCTGCACTGCGGTGCGCTGCCGGCGGTCGAACAGGTAGTCCAACTTGAGTCGGCCGTTGGCGTAGTAGCCTTGTTCCTTGAGTTTTCTGAGATTTTCTTCATCCAGATGTTCACTGAAGCTCTTTAATGAACCATCGGGAAAATAGCTTTTCCAGACGGTGAGTTTCTCGCCGTCCCGCTTGAACTGTTTCATCCGCTCCCGTCCCTGTTCGTAGGAGATGGATTCAACCACTTTACCCTGGTCGAAACGCTTGAAACTGTCGAGTTGGCCTTGGTTGTCGTAGAGCCAGAGTTCCTGGCGCTCACCGTCTTGAAACAATTCCCGGCTGCGTAATTGGGTTTGCTGGTATTGAAAGTTCAGCTGCCAGCCGTGCAACTTGCCATTTTTATACCAGGCGCTTTGGCTTAGCAGACGCTCGGGCGGCGCGGATGTGCTGAAGCTGTAGCCGTCCCGCAGGCCATCCTTGAACTGGGCCGCACTATAGCTGGGGCGATCCGGCGCTCCCCAAATGGCAATGCCGTTGAAGGGTTCACCTCGGTATCCGTCAACGCAGCCTTCGAGGTAATAACCCAGGGCGCTATTGTCATCGCTTACTTCCCGGCAGTGGATTTGCTCCAGCTCGTCAGCCTGAATTGGCAGTTGCACCTCAGAGTGACAGCCACTCAGCAACAGGAGAATGAGTAAAAAGACCTTGAGATTCATAGCAGATCCTTGCTTGACGAAGAGGCTCATTGTCGCTGCCGTTGCTGCTTGGCTCAAGCCTCTTGCCGGTGAACTGTTGAATTTTTGACTCTTTAACACTGAAACCCGCCTTGGATCACATCTGCACAACAGGAGAGGGGATAAGCTGGGATTGCTTGCAAGCTATTGATTATAAAGAATTAATTTTACTTAATTTGCAATTCTGCAATATGTAAGTGCAAAAAGAGGTGATGAGTATGAACGTGAATCGACGTCAGGCGATGGGCCAGATTGTAGGTTTGGTTGGTGTGGCAGCAGGGAGTTCGCTGATCGCGACCACAGCTCTGGCCGCAGAGTCTTGTCCCGGAGATACCAGCATAGGGATCGGCAGTGAAGGGGGCAGCGATCTGGGCACCAAGCTGCTGACCTATGTGAAATTAGACCCTATGGAAGTCGCCAAACTGGCCTATGAAGGTTATGGCCGTGGCGGTTGCATGTATGGGGTTTTCGATGCCCTGGTGAAGGCCTTGGCGGCCAAAGGGCATGAGGATGCCTGTAAATTCGCCGCTATCCCAACTAACCTGGCGGCCTATGGTGGCGGCGGTATCGCAGGTTGGGGAACCCTGTGTGGTTGCTTGAATGCGGCGGCCATGGCGGTCAACGTCCTGGGCGGGGTCGACCGCACTGCGGTGATCCGCTCCGTGTACCGCTACTATGAACACACAGCCATGCCGAGAAATGATGAAGCCTTCCTCAAGGCGATTGGCGCACCGACCCGTAAAGACAATGCCGGTGAGCTACTGACCGCAGATAAGATAGGCCAGTCGGTTGCCAATTCCATTCTCTGTCACACCTCGGTGACCCACTGGTCGAAAGCGAGCAAGTACGGCTCCAGTCATCAGGCGAAATTGGAGCGCTGCGCTCAGCTGACGGCCGAGATTGCCTATGTCACCACTGACTTCCTCAATAAGTCGCTGGACAATGCCCTGGACGCTGAAATTGTGGCAGCAGGCAATGCCGAGTGTAGTGGTTGTCACAGCAGCACCAAACGTGAACCAGACACTTACATAGGTGCCGATGTCAATTCACAGATGGAATGTCAGAGCTGCCACAGCGCCCATGATGTCGGCGCCGGTTTGACCGGGGTTCACGAAGGTGCGGTCTGCAGCGATTGTCACTAGGAGGCTGTTATGAAACATAAGAGTTTGATAGTAGCGTCTTTGCTGTTGTGCCTGGGAGGTTGTGACTGGTGGGATGACGATGATGACCCTGTGCTTCCGCCGGATCCTGAACCGGAGCAGTCTGTGTCCATTAATGAAGCCGAAAGCCTCAAGGTGGCACTGAGCGCCGTGGATCCTCAAAGCCAGGCACTGACCTTTAGCCTGACTACGGCGGAGGGCAAACCCGTCAAGGATGCCGGCAGCAACTATCTGGTGATGTACCTCAAGATGCCGGCAGAGCAGGTATCGGCCTTCTCCATGCCTTGGCATAAGGGGGTGCGTTTCGAATGCAGCGAAACCGTCGACACCTGCGGTGGCACCATGGAAGCGCTGGAGACAGAAGGCCAATATCGCTTTACTCCAGAAGGGCTTGAGGAGTTGAACCAGACAGAAGGTGAACTCAAGTTGGCGGTGATACTCACAGGGGCCAAGGCTCAGAGTGCTCCTGAGCTTGTCAGTGCTCCCTGAGTGATTTGAGTTTTATAGCCTTAAAATAGTAGCGCCCCGGGATTGCTCCCGGGGCGCTTTTCTTGTTATCCGATGGCTTGACTCATCGGTTGATTGCAGGGCAATTAGAGGCTGTAGTACAGCTCAAATTCGACTGGGTGAGTGGTGCGGCTGACACGCTCGGCCTCGGCTTGTTTCAGCTTGAGGTAAGAGTCGATAAAGTCATCGCTGAACACACCGCCGCGGGTCAGGAACTCACGGTCTGCATCCAGAGCCGCCAGGGCGACTTCCAGAGATTCGGCCACAGTCGGGATTTCCGCTGCTTCTTCGGCCGGCAGATCGTACAGATCCTTGTCCATGGCATCACCAGGGTGGATCTTGTTCTGGATACCGTCCAGACCGGCCATCAGCAGTGCTGCGAAGGCCAGATAAGGGTTGGCCATAGGATCCGGGAAGCGGGTCTCGATACGGCGAGCCTTAGGACTTGGTACCACAGGGATACGGATAGAAGCCGAGCGGTTACGGGCAGAATAAGCCAGCATCACAGGGGCTTCAAAGTGTGGCACCAAACGCTTGTAGGAGTTGGTGCTTGGGTTGGTGAAGGCGTTCAGGGCACGGGCGTGCTTGATGATACCACCTATATAGTACAGGGCAGTTTCAGACAGGCCGCCGTATTTGTCACCGGCAAACAGGTTGGTGCCGTCTTTGGCCAGTGACTGGTGTACGTGCATGCCGCTGCCGTTGTCGCCGACTATCGGCTTAGGCATAAAGGTTGCTGTCTTGCCGTAGGCATGAGCCATGTTGTGAATCACGTACTTGAGTACCTGGATTTCATCGGCCTTGTTGGTCAGAGTATTGAAGCGTGTGGCGATCTCGTTCTGACCCGCGGTAGCAACTTCATGGTGATGAGCTTCCACAACCTGGCCCATCTCTTCCAGCACCAGACACATGGCACTACGCAAATCCTGTGAAGAATCCACAGGCGCAACCGGGAAGTAGCCGCCCTTAACGAATGGACGGTGACCTGTGTTGCCTTCTTCATAGCTGGTGCCTGAGTTCCAGGCCGCTTCTTTGGCATCGATTTTGACGAAGGTGCCGCTCATGTCGGTACCAAAACGCACGTCATCAAACAGGAAGAACTCAGGCTCAGGACCGATCAGCACAGTGTCGGCGATGCCGGTAGAACGCATGTACTCTTCGGCTTTCTTGGCGATAGAGCGAGGGTCACGGTCGTAACCCTGCATAGTGCCGGGCTCGAGGATGTCGCAGCGGATCAGCGCTGTGGTTTCTTCGGTGAAAGGATCCAGTACAAAGCTGCTTGGATCTGGCATCAGCACCATGTCAGATTCGTTGATCCCTTTCCAACCGGCGATAGATGAACCATCGAACATTTTGCCGTCTTCAAAGAAATCAGCATCTACCTGATGAGTCGGGATAGATACATGCTGTTCCTTACCTTTGGTATCGGTAAAGCGTAAATCAACAAACTTAACTTCCAACTCTTGCAGCTGTTGTAAAACTGATTCGACTGACATTATCAAGCCTCCGGTAGGGTAAAGGGGGTGCCCTTTGTCAACTCTTAGTATGTAGCGTCTGGCGCCTTGTTGGTCTCTATTAAGCCAGACTCATGCCAAGATGCTAAGATGTTGAAAATAAAGGGAGTGGTAAAATCGAGGGCTGGCGAGACAAGCGGGTTTGCACTATCATGGTGCATTGAGCGTTCCAAAAAGGTGCGTTCACCATAATGGTGCGTGCGCTGAATAAGCCGGATATTCATAGGTGTCTAAAAAATAATCCTGTGCGATAGCCCCTCGCTAGAGTAGAATGGCACGCTTTTTAAAGCAACCATCCGGGGAAATTGTGCTCCCCGACACGATGGCAGCCCAGGTTTTATAAGGCCTGGAAGGCAATCGCCAAGCAGTCATAAAGCGGTTGTACCATTCAATTTATATTGCTGCATCCCACAGAACAGAGATCGTAAGAGGCAAAACTGTGTTAGAGAATTTACGTAACATCGCCATCATAGCGCACGTTGACCACGGTAAGACTACCCTGGTAGACAAGCTGTTGGCACAGTCAGGAACCCTGGCAACCCGCGGAGAAGCCACCGAGCGGGTGATGGACTCCAACGATCTGGAGAAAGAACGTGGGATCACTATTCTGGCGAAAAACACCGCCATTAAGTGGAACGACTATCGGATTAACATTGTAGATACCCCAGGACACGCCGACTTCGGTGGCGAAGTAGAACGGGTTCTGTCTATGGTTGACTCTGTACTGCTGCTGGTTGATGCGCAGGACGGCCCAATGCCACAGACCCGCTTCGTGACCAAGAAGGCATTCGCCCAAGGTCTTAAGCCTATTGTGGTGATCAACAAGATTGACCGTCCGGGTGCCCGTCCTGATTGGGTTATCGATCAGGTATTTGACCTGTTTGACAACCTGGGGGCCACCGACGAGCAGCTGGACTTCCCAGTGGTTTATGCCTCTGCACTGAACGGTTTTGCCAGCCTGGATCCTCAGGACAACAGTGAAGACATGACCCCACTGTTCCAAACTATCGTTGAAAAAGTATCTCCACCGGATGCCGACGCCGAAGGCGCATTCCAGATGCAGATCTCTCAGCTGGACTACAACAGCTATGTAGGGGTTATCGGTGTGGGTCGTATCAAGCGTGGTAGCGTCAAGACCAACCAACAGGTCACTATTGTCGGTGCCGATGGCAAGAGCCGTAACGGTAAAATCGGTCAGGTGCTGGGCTACATGGGCCTGGAACGCCACGAAGTGGACAGTGCCAATGCCGGTGATATCGTTGCTATCACAGGTCTGGGCGAGCTGAAGATCTCCGACACCATCTGTGCTGTTGGTCATGCCGAAGCATTGCCACCTCTTTCTGTTGATGAACCAACCATGACTATGACCTTCCAGGTCAACACCTCTCCTTTCGCGGGTAAAGAAGGTAAGTACGTGACTTCACGTAACATCCTTGAGCGTCTGCAACAGGAACTGGTACACAACGTGGCTCTGCGTGTGGAAGAAACCGAGAGTCCGGATCGTTTCCGCGTATCCGGCCGTGGTGAACTGCACCTGTCTATCCTGATCGAAAACATGCGTCGTGAAGGTTATGAGCTGGCGGTTTCCCGTCCTGAAGTGATCATCAAAGAGATCGACGGCGAGAAGTGCGAGCCATACGAGCAGCTGACTGTGGACGTGGAAGAAGAACATCAGGGCGGCGTTATCGAGAAGCTGGGTACCCGTAAGGCCGACATGCGCGACATGCAGCCTGACGGCAAGGGCCGTGTACGTATTGACTTCATGATCCCAAGCCGTGGCTTGATCGGTTTCCAGACCGAGTTTATGACAGCGACTTCAGGTACAGGTCTGCTGTATCACACCTTCGACCACTATGGTCCTTACAAGGGTGGCGATATCGGCCAGCGTAGCAACGGGGTATTGATCTCCAACGCCACAGGTAAGGCTTTGACCTTCGCGCTGTTTGGTCTGCAGGATCGCGGTCGTCTGATGATTGGCCACGCCGCCGAAGTTTACGAAGGCCAGGTAGTGGGTATCCACAGCCGCTCCAACGACCTGACAGTAAACTGCCTCAAGGGCAAGCAGCTGACCAACATGCGTGCCTCTGGTACCGACGAAGCTCAGGTACTGACTCCGCATATCCAGATGACCCTGGAACAGGCGCTGGAATTCATCGATGATGATGAACTGGTTGAAGTCACGCCCAAGAGCATTCGTGTGCGTAAGCGTCATCTGACTGAAAATGACCGCAAGCGCGCCAGCCGTTGCTAAGCCATAGGCGAACAGTAAAAAACCCGGCATGACCGGGTTTTTTACTGCGTTCAATTTGCCCGGCATCTCATTAGACTGCGGGATGTTTTGCCAAAGTGCTGTCCGGTGCTTGTCGGGTTCCATCTGCCAGGTGCGACCTTGCATGCAGATGGCGCCAGAATCTAGGCAACACCAACAGTGCCAGCAGCAGGTTGGACAGCGGCATTGCCAGCCAGACACCGGTTTCTCCCAAAAACAGCGGCAATAGATAGAGAAACGGTAACTGGATCAGCATATTGGTCAGGGAGATTGCCAAAGCCATCCCGCCTTTGCCTATCGCCATAAAATACATGGCTGCCAGCACTATCAGCCCCTCCAACCAGATAGCCGCCAGATGGATACGGATCCCGGTTCTGGCCTCCTGGGTTAACAAAGGATTGTTGTCGGCGAACAGGCCTATCATGGTTTCGGGAAACAGGTTGAGCAGCGCCAGCCAACTCAGGCCAAACAGCAGGGTGACCTTGGCGCCCAGCTTGACTATGGCGATAATATTGCCGGGCTGGCGGGCCCCGTGGAAGTAGCTCACAGGTGGCTGCACCCCTTCGGCTATACCCTCAGCCAACAGATAGTAGAGTGTCATCAGATAGCCGACTATGGCAAAGGCACTGACGCTCAAGGTGGTGCCATACTGCATAAACTGATGGTTATGGGCCGCCACCATAAAGCTGGTGTAAAGGTACATCAGTAGTGCCGAAGCCCCCAGTTGGACAATCCGGGCGAACTCCCCGGCTCTGGGTAGCGCATCTTTGAGCCTTGGCTTAAAGCCCGAATGGCTCGAACACAGGTAATAGCTGGCCCCCAGACACACAGCCGTTTGGGCAATGATGGTGCCATAAGCCGCGCCGTTTAACCCAAGCCCAAGTACGGCAACAAACAGATAATCCAACAGGATATTTCCAAGCGCCCCCATCACCAACAGGGCGGTGGCAACTCTGGGGCAGTCATCGTTGCGGATCAACATAGGCAGCGCCGTCGAGGCTATGGTGATCACTGCGCCCCACTGAAACACGGCAATATATCCCTGCCCCAGCTGCAGAGTCGCTTCAGTGGCCCCCTGCAGTTGCATTAGCGGCTCACTCAAGCATTGCAGCGCCATAAATGCCACCAGGGCCAACAAAACAATCAGCCAGATACTGGCCAACAGGGCTCGATTGGCTTGCGTTTGCTGCCCGGCTCCGCGGGCGATGGAGATATGGCTGCCGCCACCCATACCCACCATAAGCCCCAGGCCGGAGAGAATAAACACTATCGGCCAGGCCATATTGATGGCGGCCAATCCTTGAAAGCCGACATAGTGGCCGACAAAAATACCTGCGCTTATCTGGTACAGGCCACTGACCAGCATGGCAGCGATGGCTGGGATGGTATAGCGCCAAAAGGTGCGCCGCAGCTGGTTGTGACTCAGTGTTTGCTGAGAGATTCCGGTATTCATAATTGCACTACCTTTAACCGAATGCAGGAAAATAGGGTCGCAGATTATGCTTGTTTTTCGGATTGGTGAAAGATAGCTTGTATCCGTTATTCGGATACTTTGGTGAATGGAATGAATTGGACCCTGGATCAACTGAGCGCCTTTGTGATTGCGGTGGAAAAGGGCTCGTTTTCGGCCGCCGCCAGAGAGCTTGGCAAGGCGCAATCTCGGGTAAGCACAGCAGTGGCCAATCTGGAGATAGACCTGGGGCTGGAGCTGTTTGACCGCAGCGCCAGGCTACCTAGGCTGACAGCCGCCGGCGAGCAGATCTATCAGGAGGCCAAGGTGGTGCTGAGGCAGTGCCAGCGCCTGGACGCCAGAGCCCTGACGGTCAGTTCGGGCGAGGAGGCCACCCTGACGGTTGCCATGGACGAGGCCCTGCCCATAGAGCGCTTCGAGAGTTTCTTCGTGCGGGTGGCCGAGCAGTTCCCGGGTTTGAAACTCACCCTGATCAACAGCTCCCAGGATGATATTGCCCGCTGGGTCGATGAGAAAAAAGCCGACCTGGGTATCTTGTTCCGCCAGACAGATGAGCTTTTGGATTCCTTGGAGTTCAACTCGATAGCTCACTTTCAGCAGTCGCTTATTGTCGGTCGTGAGCACCCGCTGGCGAATATTGCCGAGCCTTCGCTCGACCAGCTCAATCAGCACCGACAACTGGTGATCCGCTCCCGCATCGGCGACAGCCAGTCGCGCCCCGTGTCCAGCAATCACTGGCATATCGACAGTTATTACTACATCACGGCGCTGGTGATCAAAAATGTTGGTTGGGCTCTGGTTCCTGAGCATGTGGCGACGGCCGAGTGGTACGCCAAGGATCTGGTGAGGCTGTCCGGCGCCAATATCACAGACAATCAGTGGGTCGAGATAGGCGTGGTCAGACGCAGGGACAAGGGCATTGGCCCTGTGATGCAGTGGATGCTACAGCAGTTGGCCAGGGAATAGTGCCGGGGCATGGCCCCGACACTTTATCGACCAATCAAAGCTGCAGATACTGCTTCAGTGGCAGATCCCGGTAGCGCTTGCCGCCGGCGGCCACTATGGCGTTGGTCAGTGCCGGTGCTACCGGGGGCACTCCGGGTTCGCCCACACCGCCGGGTACCTCGGTCGAGGCGATGATTTGTGTTTCTATCTCAGGGCATTGCGGCAACCGCAGCAGTTGATAGTCGTGGAAGTTCGACTGTTGCACCTTGCCATCCTTGAAGCTGATTTCGCCCAGCATCGCCAGGCTGAGGCCGAAGATGACCGCGCCTTCCAGCTGCGAATGCACTCTGTCAGGGTTAACCACAGTGCCGGCATCCAGCACTGAGATGGCCTGTAGCACCTGCAAACGCTCACCATCCAGTTTGACCTTGATGGCGACCGCAACATAGCTGACAAAGCTGCGGTGCACCGCAAACCCCCAGCCTTCGCCCGCCTTGGCCGGTGATTGCGCCATACGTTTTTCGGCGGCGTCGATGACCGTCAGATAACGCGCGACATCCACAGGGTGACGGCTGAGTTCTTCGCCATAGTTACCGTATTTAAAGCCCTGATCGGCAAAGTTCTCCACTCTGGGTTGCCCAAGAAGCTGCCGCCACATGGCCGGGCAACTCTGGCCGGTGCGCAGCGCCAGTTCGTCGACAAAGCTGCCAATGCCGAAGGCATGCTGAATGTTGCACACAGAGCGCAGCCAGCCTATGCGGGTATGAGCCTCGGCCTTGGCGGTTTCGCAGCGCAGCGACGGCAACTGAAACGGCAAGTCGATAAAGCCCAAATCCAGTTCGCCGTCAGAGGGTTCATCCACGCCTTCGGCAAAGGTGGAACTGATGGAAGGGAAGGCGGTGCGCGACAACAAAGCCTCCACCTTGCCATCATCACTGAGCAGTGCCTGATAATGCTGGGCGCTGATGGCGTGCAGATAGCCGTTTTGCAGCTCATCTTCCCGGCTCCAGAACACCTTCACCGGCTTGCCGCTGCGTTTGGAAAGCAGCGCCGCTTCGACGCTGAAGTCCGGCTTGGACTTACGGCCAAAGCCGCCGCCCAGCAGGGTGACATGCACCTTGACCTGCTCCTCCTTCAACCCCAAAGCGGCCGCCACATTCTGCTGGGTACTCTGGGGAGTTTGGCTGCAGGCCCAAATTTCACAGCCATCCTTGCTGACTCTGGCGGTGGCCGCCGGCGGCTCCATCATGGCGTGAGCCAGATAGGGCACAGTGTAATCGGCGCTGAGCGTGCGCTCTTCTGGCCAGCTTGCGGGAGGCTTGCCCAGCTCTCGCCTGACTTTGCCACTCTGCTGTACTCGCTGTTTCAGGGTGGCGATAAACGCTTGGGAGTCGTGCTTGTCGTTGGGGCTTTGCTGCCACTGAATCGCCAGTGCCTTGCGCCCTTCAAGGGCGCTCCAGCTGTTGTTGGCCAGCACAGCCACACCGCCAAGCGGCTGGAAGGCTGGTGCCCCAGTGGGAGCGGGCAGGCTGATAATATCCACCACACCGGGGAAGGCGCGGGCCTTTTTATCATCGACACTCTCCGCTTGGCTGCCGAGCACAGGCGGCCGGGCAATCGCGGCATAGAGCATGCCTTCCAGACGTATATCCTGACCATAGATAGCGCTGCCATCCAACATGGCATCCATATCCACTATGGTGCGTGACTGACCTATCTGGGTGAATTCTTCTCTGGGTTTGAGCCTGAGTTGGTTCTCATCCGGAAGCGGCAGCTTGGACGCCGCCAGCGCCAGTTCGCCATAGCTCAGGGAGCGGCCTGACGCCTTGTGAGTCACTCTGTGAGCCTTGGCGCTGACTTCTGCGACCGGCACTTGCCAATGCTCGGCGGCAGCCTGTTCCAACATGGTGCGCGCCATGGCACCCATCTGCCGCATTCTGTCGTAGTGTTTACGTATGCTGCGACTGCCATCTGTATTCTGGCTGCCGTAACGCTTGTCGGCCAGGCCCTGCACCACCACGACTTTGTCCCAGTCGGCTTCCAGTTCATCGGCCAGCACCTGAGGTATGCCTGTTCGTATGCCCTGGCCCATTTCCGAGCGATGGCAGGTGAGGTAGACCTTGTCGTCTTCACCGACGGCGATAAACAGATTCAGAGGTTGCAGCTTGTCCTGCGCCAGGCTCATGGGGCTCCAGCCCAGGGCGCTGCTGCCCAGCATCAAAGCACCGCCACTGGCGCCAAAGAGTTTCAGTACATCACGACGGCTGAAGTTTTCCACTGCGGTAAACCGGCTCATGAGCTTTGCCCCCCTTTGACGGCGACATCCTTGATGGCGCTGCGGATCCGGGTATAGGTGCCGCAGCGGCAGATATTGCCGGACATGGCATCGTCTATCTGTTGGTCACTGGGGTTGGGAGTTTCACTCAAGAGCGCCGCGGCAGACATGAGTTGCCCTGTCTGACAGTAACCGCACTGGGGAACCTTGTGTTTGCTCCAGGCGGCTTTCAGCGCCGGATTATCCAGGCCTTCTATGGTGGTGATGTTCTTGCCCTCGGCACTTTTGAGACTGGTGAGGCAGGCTCTGGCGGGCTTACCGTCCAGATGTATGGTGCAGGCCCCGCAGAGTCCGGCGCCACAGCCGAATTTGGTGCCTGTCAGCCCCAGGAGATCCCTGAGGGCCCATAGCAAGGGCATATTGGGATCGGCCTCGACCGAAAACAGTCTGCCATTGATTTTGAGTTGCGACATTGTTCACTCCTTGTGCTGGTTTAGGCGTCTGAGATCTGCGCCCGTGTCTATGTCTATGGCGGCGCGGTGCAGCACTATCCGGCCCAGTCGTTGTTGTTGTAATTTCTCGGTCAGCAGAGCCTTGGCCCCTCGGTCACCCTGCAGTTGGCAAAGGGCGTTGAAGTCTGTGGCATTAAAGATAGCAGGCGCGCCGGGGGCGTCCCGGTAAAAGGCGCTGCTGCTGAGTTGGCTGCCCAGCCAACAGTCGAGCAATTCAAGGTAATCGGCGCTAATGAGCGCAACCTGATCGGCCAGCGCCAGTAGCAGGGCATCGGCGGAGCAGGCCTTGGCTTGCTCCGCGGCCAGGGCGATGGAGTGCCCCAGCCCCTGTTGCCAGAGAGGGTTGAAACAGCAGCTCGCATGGGGCGGCAACAACGCTTGCAATTGTTCCTTGTGGCCGCCGAGTATGGTCAGCAGCGGCAGCAGCTCAAGCTTGGGGGACTTCTGGCTTGCCTGAGCGCGCATCTGCTCCAGCGCTTGCCAACTGAGGCGCAGCAGCGGCGTGCCATGGCTGTCCTGTGCTGCCAGTTTGGCGTGGCCGGGCACTGAGTCATCGGCGGCGAAGCGGCTCGATGCTCCGGCGGCCAGTAACACAGGCAATAGCCTCATGGCATCAGGCCCTCAAGCCCAGTCATGGGCGCATCAAACAAAACACCGTGGCACTGGGCTAAAATGCTGAGGGCGATGGCCCCCGGGAGTTCGCCGCCGAGTGCCAGTCCGGCGGGCGCCGCCAGTGGCACGGCAAAGTCTGCCAGCCCAAGAGCGGCATGTTTGAGTACCTTATCGCGCCTGTGAGTTGGCCCCAATAGCGCCAGATAGCGTGGGCAGCTTACTTGCAGCCGTTTGAGAATGGCGCTGTCGAGCTCGACATTGTGGTACATCACTATGGCACCATCCTGACGCTTGAGCCAATCGGCATCCAGCTCGTCGGCGCCGAGCTTGATTATGTCGCAACCGGCAAAGTCATGGCTGCGGGCGTAGGCGGCTCTGGGGTCGACGACGCTCACCTGCCAGTCCAGTTGCAAAGCCATCTGTGCCAGCGGCTTGGCATCCAGACCGCCGCCGAAAATCGCAAGCGCAGGTTTGGGGCCCACGGGTACGGTTAACCAGCTCTGTTGCCCATTCTGCCCAGTCTCTGGGCTCCAAATCCCGGTGCGGCGAAAGTCATTGGCGGGGAAAGGCAGAGGCTCAGCATCGGTTGAGGGGGAACCTTGGGGTAAAAAGCGCGCCTCAAGGGCTGCGGGCGCTTCACCGGCTTTTGGCATCAGCAACTGCCAGAAGCCGGATTGACCGGCATTCAGAGCCTGGCGCAACTCATCGAGTGCCAGAAAATGATTCTCCCGCCCCAGAGGCAGCAGGCAGATGTTCACCAAGCCGCCACAACCCAGTTGGTAACTGGCGTCTTGATCGTCGCGGGCGTCATAACAGACCTCCACCACCCTTTGTTCCGTCAGGGCCTTGTGTGCCTGATGGCGCAGATCGGCCTCCAAACAGCCGCCGCTGAGGATCCCCAGGCTCTGGCCCAGGGGATGAAACAGCATCATGGCTCCGGGTTTGCGATAAGAAGAGCCTTGTACCGAGGTGATCAGCGCCAGCACCCAGGGCTCGTCTGCGCTGAGAGCCCATTGTTGCAGCAAGGTTTGCAGATGGTGCGCCATAAACTTCCCGTGTTTTTGGTGGAGAAGTTAGCATTGCATAAAATAGCACCGGGAAACAATCTTGCCGGGCGTAGCAAGTCAGGGAGCGGCAGTGGGACTCGGCGACAAGCGCAATAAAAAGGCCCGCCTGTCGGCGAGCCTGAGTGGTTAAGTTTAGTGACCTACATAGTCGATCATCTGCAGCAGTTGCATCCGAACCGCATCCGGCGTTTGGCTTTCCCAGAAGCCGGAGGTGTAGGCTATCAAGGGCAGCAGGAACAGCAGTCCGAGTACCAGCAGCATTACTGACTTGGCTGACCAGAAATGATTGTGGCTAAGGCCGAACCCCAGCGCCGCTTTCTTGGGACAGGCGGCCACGCAGCGCATGCAGGCCTGGCATTCATCGCTGTGCACTGTATTTTTGGTATGCACTATGATGCCGGCCGGACAGGCGCGGGTGCACTTGTCGCATTTCATCCCCTTGGACTCTATCAGGCAATGCTCAGGGGCGCGGCGGATTTTCAGCGGGCTGAGAAAACTTAGCAGTCCCAGCAGGGCGCCATAGGGGCAGAGGTAACGGCAAAATCCCTGACGGCGCCAGGCGACAATGGCAAGGATCAGGCCAAAGCAGGCCAGGGTGATGAGTCCCGGAGTGATGAAAAACAGCGCCATCTTGAGATCGGCTATCTTGTGATAATTACTCTCCAGGTAGCCGGGGATCCCCATAGACGGCATGCCCAGCACTATGTAGAGCAGCGCCGCCAACAACAGATACTTGAGCATACGCAGTGGCCAGTCGAGCCAGGCAGGCGGCATAAATTCGCGCTTGATAAAGCGTTTACGCAGGCGATAGAGGTACTCTCCGGCCAACCCCAGCGGGCAGGCCCAGCCACAGAAGGCCCGCTTGCATAGCAGTCCGGTCAGTAGCACCACCGCCATCATCACGGCCGCCGCCGGGTGGGTTTGATCCCAGAGTCCCAGGGTGGCTATCGCCTTGAGTTCTATACCGCCGGCAATGGGCAGAAACGCATCCACCACATCCGGGCGCCCAATCCAGGGCGTGACTCCGGCCTTGAGCATCAGGCTGTTGATGGTGTACTGAATCGCGACCAGAAACAGGGACAGCGCCAACAGGTGCTGGCAGCCGCTGCGCAGGTTATTGATCCTGGGCTCGGATTGCAGCAAGCCGGGGCGCAGTTGCTGCAGCAATGCCAGGCTACCAACGGCTGTCAGCGTGGCCAGCAGTAACATGGGGCTGCTGCTAATCAGCAGCGCGGTTAAAATCAGCAGCAAAGTGAGGCCAGCGCCGAAACGGCGGCCGCTCCACCAGAGTTGGCTGACACCATAGAGGAGTGCCAGCATGAGGGTGAGCGATTCGGTCAGTGTCATGAGAAAGAGGCCAGCAACAAAGGACTGCCTATTGTGAACTCAAATAAGGGCACAAGTTCTTGAGTCAAAAAAGGAAGTGTGCAGCAGATCCAAGTTTACCTTCGCAGATGGAGAAATTCGTGCACTGGCTCACAGCTGAAAAAAAGCCCCGCGGTGCGGGGCTATCTCTATGGCTTGGCGGTCAGTTACCCGACTCTATTGCTGCGATAAAGCGGTTGGACTCATCGATGGATTTATTCATCTCTTTGATAAGGCCGGAGATATCGCTCTGTAGACTGGCAAACTCACCCTTGATGGCCCCTATGGTCTGGGCGTTGAGGTTGTGCTTGAGGTAGAGCATGTTGTCTTTCATTGAGGTCAGGATAGGAGGCATCTTGCTCTCGGCACGGCGCATGCTGCGGATCAGCTGCTCGTAGGAGCGGCGGGTTTCTTTCAGCTTGGCCTGGCTCTTACTGCGCAGGCTGGCCTTGCTGATCTCACCGATTTCCCCTTGCCACTCATCGAACAGGGCTTCGGCCACATCTTCCACCTTGTTGATGCGGTTGCTGACATCGTCGGCGGCTTCCTGGGCCGACTCATATTCGTCTTTGGCCTTGTTGTAAGCCTTTTCCAGATCGCCACCGTCATGGTTCAGCAGTGCCTGCATCTCTTCCAGTGCCGAACTGAACTGCTCCTGAGCTTCCTGTTGCGATTCTTTGGCGTCTTTGACCCGGTCGACCATGATGTCACGTTTGTGATAGCCAACCTTTTCCATGGCACCGTAATAGGCACTCTGGCAACCACCCAGCAGCAATCCCAGGCTGACCAGGGTGGTGGTGAGGATCTTGTTCATAAGCTTTCTCTTTTCTCTGTTTATGCTTTGTATTTGGCGGCATCTATGATGCACCAGAGATGGGCAATGGCACCTATGATAGCAGGAACTATCAACCACCAGAGGGCGTAACCTGTGACTGTCACCAGAAAGAAGATCAGTGCGGCCAGGATCCGCCCCTGAACCAACTGCCCCAAACCCGGGAAAAATACGCTTGCCAGCGCGGCAATCACATTGCCCGCCGATCCTTGTTGTGACATTAACTCTCTCCTTTAAATTGTGGAAGAAGCATTGAACGACGGGCCTCGGCGCATGCCTATGCATAGCACTGGCGTCATTCCCGGCTTCCTTTGCCCTGCTGCAGTGGCAGCATCACACTTTGTAATCCGGGCATTATTGTACGAAGATAGCGACACTAGACCCAGAGGATCAAGAGAAAACCGTGAGCAACAAGATAGATACCCGCAATTTCAGCTTGTTTATGAAAGGCTGCTGGCACTTCCTGCTGCACCTGAAACAGAGATTGCAGGACGATCAAATCAATATCCGAGCCGGTCATCTGGCCTATGTGACCCTGTTGTCGCTGGTGCCCATGGTGGCCGTTACCATGTCTATGCTGTCGGCTTTCCCTGTCTTCAAGGGGGTGCGGCAACTGATAGAAAACTTTATTTATCAAAACTTTCTGCCGGCCGCAGGCGATACGGTTCAGGTCTATATCAACGAGTTTGTCGGCAACGCCTCCAAGGGCACGGCCGTCGGTATCGGCGCCCTGGTGGTGGTGGCCATTTTGCTGATCTCCGCCATCGACAAGGCGCTGAACTATATCTGGCGCACCAAAGAAAAACGCCAGACTGTCGTGTCTTTTTCCATGTACTGGATGATCCTGACGCTGGGCCCAGTGCTGATGGGGGCCAGCCTGGCGGCCACTTCCTACTTAGTATCGCTGAAAATATTCAACGAAGCCGATACTTATGGTGTAGGTACCTTCTTTGTCGCGCGTCTGCCGTTTCTGTTTTCTGTTGCGGCCTTCCTGCTGCTTTACACTGTGGTGCCCAATCAAAAGGTGAAGCTGCTGCATGCCCTGCTCGGGGCCATAGTGGCTGCCTTGCTGTTTGAGGCGGGCAAGAAAGGCTTTGCCCTGTATGTGACTCACTTCCCCAGCTACGAGGCGATTTACGGCGCCCTGGCGACGATTCCGATACTGTTTGTCTGGGTCTACCTGTCCTGGATGATTGTCCTGATGGGAGCCGAGATCACCGCATCTTTGCCGGAATTCCTCGATGGTGAAGAACCATTGGAGTCGCTGGATGATGAATCCGAATCGGCATAATCCGTTTGCCCGCGACTGGCTGGAGGTGGGTGGCGGCCACCGCCTGTATCTGGCGCAATTCGGCAACCCGGAAGGCATCCCGCTGCTGTATCTGCACGGCGGGCCCGGCGCCGGTTGCAACCTTGAAGAGTTGGCGCTGTTTGATCTGCGCCGCTTTCGCTTATTGTTTCTGGATCAAAGGGGCGCCGGCTTATCGCGCTCCGAGAAAGGCCTGGCGCAGAATCACTTCCAGGGCCTTCTCGATGATCTCGAGTCGGTCAGGAAGGCGCTGCGGTTGCCGCGCTGGTGTCTGGCAGGGGGCTCATTCGGGGCAACCTTGGGGCTGGTGTACGGCGGTTTATTCCCTGAGCGGGTCATAGCCCAGACATATTGGGGCAGCTTTATCCCCTCTGCCGAGGGCCGCGATTGGCTCTATGGTGCTGCTGGCGCCGCCAGCCGTTTCCCGGTGGACTATCATGGCTT
This sequence comes from Shewanella algae, assembly GCF_009183365.2. Taxonomy (NCBI): domain Bacteria; kingdom Pseudomonadati; phylum Pseudomonadota; class Gammaproteobacteria; order Alteromonadales; family Shewanellaceae; genus Shewanella; species Shewanella algae. Next base: position 4,570,904 of record NZ_CP068230.1, on the reverse strand, counting down.
TTCCCGCTGGCTATCCAGGAGTGAGCGCAGCACTGCGGCGCTGCTGGAAAGCTATGCCAAGGGATTTACTTGCCTCAATGCCCAGGATTATATCCGCAGTTGGCTGCGCTGGGAGCAGCATCTGTCTTTACCCGGGGTACTGTTGCCGCCGCCAAGGGCGCATCGGGACAGCAATATGGCCAGAATCGAACTTCACTATGCCCGCCATCACTATTTCGAAGCCATGAGTTTGCTTGATGCAGGGCTCAATAACTGGCCGAAACATACCCGCTTGCTGCAGGGGGAAAACGACTGGGTCTGTCCCACTCACTTGCTGCAGGCTCAGCTTGCCCGCCAGACCCGCCCGGCCGAGTTGCAGCTGGTGGCCGGAGGTCATCACTCGCTGGTGGATGATAAAATGCGTCACGCCGTGGTTGCAGCCCTGTGTGCTATGGGCGACACTGCGGCCTCTTGTGAAACAGAATTAAGGAGTCAGGATTGATCGCCCTGATACAGAGAGTCAGCCGTGCCAAGGTAACGGTTGCCGATGAAGTGACCGGCGCTATAGATAAAGGTTTGTTGGTGTTGTTGGGCGTTGAACGCCAGGATGATATGGCGGCGATGGAAAAGCTGGCCAGCAAGGTGATGAATTACCGGGTGTTCAGCGATGACAACGGCAAGATGAACCTCAATCTGACTCAGGTCGGCGGGCAGTTGTTGGTGGTGTCGCAATTTACCCTGGCGGCCGATACCAGCCGCGGTCTGCGTCCCAGTTTCTCGGGTGGTGCCAGTCCGGCTCAGGCCGAAGAGCTCTATGAAGCCTTTGTGGCATTTTGTCGCAGCAAGGGGGTGACCACAGAAACCGGCCGCTTCGCTGCCGATATGCAGGTGGAACTGCTGAACGACGGGCCAGTGACCTTTAATCTGAGTGTTTGATATGTCTGAGCCATCACTGCTTAAGCAATTGGAAAACACCTGGCATGGCACCATCCCCGTCAGTGCCTTTATGGGGATCCGGCCACTGGCTTTTGATGGCACAGAATTTCGTGTCGGTGCACCGCTGGCGCCCAACATCAATCTGCATCAGACCATGTTTGCCGGCAGTATCTATACCCTGTGCACTCTGTGTGGCTGGGGCATGCTCTGGCTGCAACAGCAGCGGGCCGGAGTGAGTGGTGATATAGTGCTGGCCCAGGCCGAGATCCGTTATCGGGCGCCGGTGACTGCCAATCCCGGTGAGTTGATTGAAGCCAGAGTCAGCTGGCCGGGCGTGTCACTGACGCCTTTGAGTGAAGGGCGCAGGGTCAAAGTCAGGCAGGAGGTGGAACTCTGGAGTCACGGCCTTTGCTGTGCTTCTTTCTTGGGGGTTTACGTCAGCCAGCCCAAGCAAGAGGCGACCCTGTCCTAGCTGGGATTACCTAGGCTTACAGGTTCGGTTTTAACCTTGTAAGCCCTGGATAACAACCTTTCCTTTCTAAAAAATCGAATTTAATATCAAATTTTCTCCGCTTTTTTTCTATTTTATCCATCAGTAAACTGCTCAGCATAGATTGGAGCAAAAGCTCTGACTCAAACAAATTCCTGAATCGAAGCGGAGCAATATCATGAGCAAAGTATTAGTTTTGAAATCCAGCATCCTGGGTGGTTACTCTCAGTCCGGTCTCTTGGTCGACCACCTGATCAAGCATTGGCAGGAGCAGGGTTCCAGCATCACAGTCAGGGATCTGGCGGCCGAGCCGCTGCCGGTACTGGACGGTGAAATTGCCACCGGCCTGCGCGGCGGCGAACAGCTGAGCGAGCGCCAGCAACAGGCGTTGGCCTTGTCTGATGAGCTGATCCAGGAACTGAAAGATCACGACACACTAGTAATAGCTGCGCCCATGTATAACTTCGGTATTCCGACTCAGTTGAAAAACTGGATTGACCTGATTGCCCGCGCCGGTGTGAGTTTCAGTTACACAGAAAATGGCCCTGTGGGTCTTATCACTGGTAAGCGCGCGGTAGTGATCACTACCCGAGGTGGGGTACATAAAGACTCGACCACAGACCATGTGGTGCCTTATCTGAAAACCGTGCTGGGCTTTATTGGAATTACCGAAGTGGAAACCGTCTACGGTGAAGCGCTGAACATGGGCCCGGATGCCAACGCCAAGGGTATTTCAGCAGCCAAATCTTCGCTGGCTGCCATCTCTGCCTGAGGCAAACATCTCTTCCACCATCAATCTGAACGCCAGTTGCTTGACTGATTTGGTTCTACTGCCCCGGAGGTGACTCCCCGGGGCTTTTTTGTGACGGCTTGTCCGGCTCGAGCGCCTTGCTGCAAAGGGGACAAGCGGCATTGACCCCTTCGGCGGGCCAGTGCTCGCGATAACGCACTCGCGCAGAGGCTTGGCCGCGATGTTGGCTTATCTGAAATCGTCCGGGCTTGCTTGTCATTATGGTTACTCAGGTTGGCAACAGACCAGCTCCTTGAAGGCGCCGCCGTTGAGCACGCAATCAAAGCCGTTGGCCCGCAGAATTTCGCAGCCTTTCTGGGCGCGCATGCCGGCACCACAATAGAGCACAAAGGGTTCCTGCTTATTCGGTTGCTGCTTGAGCCAGGTATCCAGGGTATCTAGTGGCACATTCACCGCCTGCGGCAGGTGTCCTTCGGCATATTCGGCGGCCGAGCGGACATCCAGTACCCGAACTCCCTTGGCGATCATCTCATGGCACTGCTCTGGGTTTAGGCGGCCGTCTTGTGGCGTGACGTTGGTTTGCATTTTCAGACTCTCTATCAATTAGAAATTTTTCAATAAGGTTAATCTTATGAATTTGGAAATGCAATGGCCTGGATACTGGTCGTTTTCTCTCCAAGGCTGTTTTTTGTTCTATCCTTTGGAAAAAGGAAATGTTTTGAAAATAGTGTATGGACAAGAATATGCCAACAGCTCTCTGGCTGCAGGGTCACAACGCTTCTGAGCGTTTGGAACGCATTCACGATCATCTGTTGCTCAGCTACCCTTGGGTGGATCGTATCGCCTGTGCCCTGTATCACGAGTCGACCGGGCTGCTAAAAACCTTTATCAACAGCACTCACAGGGGGCAGGCCATAGTGGGTTATGAATATCCCATGTCAGAAAGCCCGGTGCTCAGCCAATTGGCAGACACAGGGCAGTATCGGGTGATAGACGATATCAAGGCCAATATCTTGCCGGAAAACAGCCATTCGCGTTGGTTGCTGGAGCAGGATTACAACTCCTCCTTTACCGTGCCCCTCTACGATGAACAGAGGTTTCTGGGGTTTCTGTTCTTCGATTCATACCGCTTGTCGGCCTTCGATGCCAAGGCGCAGCGCGATATGGTGCTCTATGCCAACTTGATCAACATGTCTCTATGCGCCGAACTCAGTGCAGTGCGCACTATTCTCGCCTCGGCTCAGGTGGCACGGGACTTTGCCGACCTGCGCGACTTTGAAACCGGCGCGCACCTGGATCGCATGGCGGCCTATTCGGGTTTGATCGCCGGCATAGTCGCACCCAAATATGGCCTGAGTGATGAGCAGATAGAACATATCACCCAGTTTGCACCTTTGCATGACATAGGCAAGATAGGTATTCCGGACAAGGTGTTGTTGAAAGAGGGGCCCTTAAGCATAGACGAGCGTACTCTGATGGAGACCCATGTGGATAAGGGTGAGTGCCTGATCCGCAAGGTGCTGGGGGATTTTGGTCTGGCGCATCTGCCGGATTCGACCATCATGCTCAACATAGTGGCCTGTCATCATGAGTATCTGGATGGCAGCGGCTATCCCCGAGGTTTGAAGGGGGAAGAGGTGCCGATTGAAGCCAGAATAGTGACTGTGGCGGATATCTTCGATGCCCTCAGCAGCGAGCGGCCCTATAAGCAGGCCTGGCCACTGGATGCCTGTTTCCGTGAGTTGAGAAGCATGGTGGCCGCCGGCAAACTGGACGGCCACTGCGTCGAAGCCTTGGCGGCTTCGACTACACAGATCCTGGATATCATGGGGCGCTGCCGCGATGACAAGGCGGCCTGAAAAGAGGCCTGCAGTGCCGATGCATTCCGTTAAAGCTTCTTGGGCTTCTTACTCTGGTTTTCTAGGGCTTCCTGGGGCTAAGCTCAGTCCTGCCAGCAGCGGAAGATCAACGAAGTATTGATGCCACCAAAGGCAAAGTTATTGCTCATCACCAAGTCGGTATCCAGTGCCCGGCCTTCGGCGCGAATATAATCCAGCTCGGCGCAATCCTCGGCGACATTCTCCAGGTTGATTGTGGGTGCAAACCAGCCATCACGCATCATCATAATGCTCCACCAGGCCTCCAGTGCGCCGCAAGCGCCCAGGGTATGGCCGGTATAGCTCTTCAGCGATGAAATCGGCATCTGCTCGCCAAATACTGCGGCGGTAGCCCGGCTCTCGGCGGCATCACCGCGGTCGGTGGCCGTACCGTGGGCGTTGACATAGCCTATCTGCTGCGGCGCTATATTGGCGTCTTTGAGTGCCAGCCGAATCGCCTTTTCCATGGTGTCGGCGTTCGGTTGCGTCACATGCAGGCCGTCTGAGTTGGTACCAAAACCCAGCACTTCGGCGTAGATGCGCGCGCCTCTGGCCTTGGCATGCTCCAGCTCTTCGAGCACCAGGGTGCAGGCGCCTTCGCCTATCACCAGACCGTCCCGGTCGCGATCGAACGGCCTGGGGGTCAATTCAGGAGTGTCGTTGCGGGTACTGGTGGCAAACAGGGTGTCGAACACGACCGCTTCTGTGGGGCAGAGTTCTTCGCCGCCCCCGGCCAGCATCAAATCCTGCTGGCCATACTTGATGGCTTCATAGGCATAACCAATGCCCTGGCTGCCGGACGTGCAGGCGCTGCTGGTGGTTAATACCCGCCCCTTGAGGCCGAAAAATACCCCGACATTGACCGCCGTGGTATGGGCCATCATGCGGATATAGCTGGTGGCGGTGACGCCGCTCATATCGCCGTGTTTGAGCATGTCGCCAAAGGCGGTGATGGGATCTGTACTGCCGGTGGAAGAGCCGTAGGCTATGCCCATGGCGCCTGAGGCTATCAGAGGATCATGCAACAGGCCGGCATCCTCCAGCGCCATTTCACTGGCGCGGGTGGCCATCAGAGACACCCGGCCCATGGAGCGGATCTTCTTGCGCGAATAGTGTGCCGGAGTGCTGAAGTCGCTGACCGGCGCCGCCAGACGGGTGTGCAGGCCATCGAACCTGTCCCATTCATCCATGCGAACCACGGCATTTTGGCCTGCCTGCAGCCTGGCCTTGACGCTGTCCCAATCCTGGCCCAGGGCGGATATGCCGCCCATGCCGGTAATCACCACCCTACGGCTCATAGCATGCCTCCGTTGACCGAGATCACCTGGCGGGTGATATAACCGGCTTCGTCAGACATCAGGAAGTTGGCCAGGGCCGCTATCTCTGCAGGCTGGCCCATGCGCCGCAACGGCACCAGTTGCTGTACCAGTTCGGGGCTGAAGGCATCGACCATTTCGGTTTCGATAATCCCGGGAGCGATGCAGTTGACCGTGATCTTACGTTTGGCCAGCTCCAGTGCCAGCGCCTTGGTGGCGCCTATGATACCGGCCTTGGAGGCGCTGTAGTTCACCTGGCCGCGGTTACCGGCCAAACCGGAAACCGAAGACAGCGTAATGATGCGGCCGCCCTTGCGCCGTTGGATCATCGGCATCAGCGCCGGATGGATCACATTGTAGAAACCATCGAGATTGGTATGGATGACACCGTCCCACTCGGCCTCTGTCATCGCCGGGAAAGCCGTATCGCGGGCGATACCGGCATTGAGAACCAGGCCGTGATAGGCACCGTTGGCTTCTATGTCGGCCTCAATGACTTGGCGGCAGGTCTGGCGCTCGGCAACATCAAACTGCAGCAGGCTGACCTTGACGCCCAAGGCTTGGATTTCGGCGGCGCTGGCCTCGGCGGCGGCTTGATTGGCATGAAAGTGCAGGGCGATATCAAAGCCGGACTGCGCCAGGCGCAGGGCGATAGCCTTGCCTATGCCGCGGCTGGAACCTGTGACCAAAACTCTCTGTGTCATGCGGAATCTCCCTGCATCGCCTCCAGACTACCGGCAATATAGGCTTGGGTGTCCTGGGGCTGAAAAACGTTTACATTGGCGCTGGCGATCTCTGTGTCGCCATCAAAGATGCGGCAGTCGAACACTGCCAGTCCCGTGTCTTCCTGATAGAGGCGCTGCACCTGAGTCAGGTATTCGCGTCCGGGCAGGAATCCCGGGGTATGCATGCTGAGCTTACGGCTGCCCAGCAAAAAACCGACCCGGATAATATCACCGCGGGCCTCGGCTTCCACTCCGGCCAGTGCTGCTATGCTCTGGGCCATATATTCTATGCCTACATAATTGGGCACCAGAGCCCGGGCGTCATCGAAATAGGGGCTCTGCTCACTAATCTTTACCTTGGTCAGCAGTCTGTCTTGGCTGTGCTCGACCACGGCGTCTATCAGTATCATGGGCGCCCTGTGGGGCAGAAAATCGGCGATATCACGCTCGGCTAAAGGCTGGGTCATTCCGGGGCTCCACGGCTGAAGATCAGGCTGGCATTGCTGCCGCCAAAGGCGAAGGAGTTACTCATCAGGTGATTCAGTGAGTGGCGGCTGCCCTGTTTGACCAGTGGCAGTGCGGGATCATTGCCATCCTGCTCACCGTCCCACAGATGCGGCGGCAGTAGCCCATCAGGGTTGAGGGGCGACAACAGCAGCCAGCAGAATACCGCTTCCAATGCCCCGGCGGCGCCCAGTGCGTGGCCGGTCAAGGGCTTGGTGGAACTGCAAGGCGGCAACGCTTCGGCAAATACCGAGTGCATGGCGCGGCTTTCCATGGCGTCATTCTTGGGGGTGGCAGTGCCGTGCAGATTGACATAGTCGATGTCATCAGGCGTCAGCCCAGCTTGCTTGAGGGCCATCTCCATGGCGGCAATTGCGCCGCTGCCCTCGGGATGGGGCGCCGAGATATGGTGAGCATCGGCCGACTCGCCGACACCGGACAGCAGCACCTGGCCGCTTCCTCTCTCCAGGGTAAACAGCGCCGCGCCTTCACCTATGTTGATGCCGTCGCGGTTGGCGCTGAATGGATTGCAGTGCCCCTTGGAGACAGACTCAAGCGCATCGAAGCCGTTGAGGGTCAATTGGCACAGGCTGTCGACCCCGCCGACTATCACCATGTCGCACAGTCCGGCGTCCAACAGCCGTTTACCGGCGGCAAACACCTTGGCGCTGGAGGAACAGGCCGTCGACAGTGTGTAACAGGGACCGCTCAGCTTGAACCAGGCTTGCAGGAAGCGACTGGTGCCCCCCAGCTCCTGTTGAAAATAGTGGTAGTCAGAGGGGAAATGGCCGTGGCGATTGCGGTACTCCAGTGCTTCTTCGCCCTTGGAGATCCCTGAGGTGCTGGTGCCTATGACAACCGCGATGCGCTCCTTGCCATATTTGGCCTTGGCGGCTTCCACCGCCGGGGTAATTTGCAGGGCGGCGCACAGCAACAGGGCGTTGTTACGACAGTCATAGTCGGCAAACTCGGCGGGAATGGCCGGTAACTCGCTGTTCACTACCCCGACTATGGCCGGCCGTTCAAACAACAGGTTGTCGCGGCTGACCATGCCGCGGCTGTCACCGGCGAGCAAGGCGTTAAGCACCTCGTCGGCCCGGTTGCCGAGAGGGGTACAAAAACCCGCATGATTTATGGCTGTAGTTGTCATATCTCTGTTTTGGGATCCGGCCCTGTATCCATTACAGGGGCTTAATGTTCAGTTTTAAATCGGCCTGCGGCATGTTCATGGCCACTTCCGCATGCCAGATGTCGGGGCTGGAGTAACTTATCCGCATCAGCTCGCGATTGTCATTGCTCAGCAATACCCGGCACAGGACGGCGGCGCAATCTTCCAGTTTCACCCTGGCGCCATCCAGATAAGCGTTCAGCTTTTCCTCCGGCCAATAGATGAGCTGCAGCAAGGCCAGCAGATATTCTGCTTTAAACTCATTGCCGAGCAGCACACTCTGCTCGCTGGTCAGTGTATGTCCATCGTAGATCAAGGTAAACAGTGCTTGGCCCAGAGGTGCCAGCCCCACCACAGTCATCTGCTGCGGCTGCAGTTCCAGTTGGCTGATAAGCTCATGGCTCTGCTCCCCTCGTTGCAGCCGCACCTGCTGGCTGAGACTGAGCGTTTGCTCCAAAGTTTGAGCTTGAACCGAGTCACTGCCCTGGGGCTCATCTGGCTGCTTTGCGTCTTTGGCAGCCTTGGTATCAGAGGTTTGTCCCTTGGGCGCGGCCTGGTTCAGCGGCAGCGGCGCCAGACAATAACTGACATCCTTTGCCAGGGCAACGCAGGTTTGGCGATACAATAGCTGGCTGCAGCCACTCAGGCCAACCAGCACAGTGGCAAGCAGTAGCAAGCGGGTGACAGCGGCTGTCATAAGGCTTCCTCGACGGCGTCGCGGCAGAGGTTCACCACCAGATCCAATCTGCGCCGGGATTCACTGACAAAGGGGTTGTTGCTGTCCCAGGCGTAGCCCGCCAGGATAGAGCAAATCATCTGTTTTATTTTGGGGTTGGCGTCTTCAAAGAAGATCACCTCCTGGAATCTGCCGTCATACCAGGCTTCCACATAGGTGCGGAAGGTGTTGACCCCCAGCATCAAGGGCTCGGCATAATCCTGCTGCCAGTCTACCGCTTCCCCCTTGAGTTGGCGTACCAGACAGTCGCAGGCCAGACTGGCCGAGTGCATGGCTATGGTCACCCCGGAGGAGAATACCGGGTCGAGAAACTCACCGGCATTGCCCAGCAGGGCAAACTTGTCGCTGGCCAGGGTGCTGACATTGGCCGAATAGCCCTTCAAGGTGGCGCAGTCGCGGATCACTCTGGCGTCCTTAAGCAGCGCCTCCAGCCCTGGCTCTTCATTGACTATGGTGCGCAGTTGCTGCTCCAGGCTGCCTTCGAGTCTTGCCAGCAGATGCGGTTCGGCCACCACCCCCAGCGAACAGGTGCCGTTACTGAAGGGGATCAACCAATACCAGATATCCTTGTTGCGCGGATGCACGCTGATAAGGATCTTGTTACGGTCAAACTCCGGGTCGCTGATATTGTCCTCAATATGGGTAAAGATGGCCGAGCGGGCCGGCAGGCTGGAGGGGCATTCCAGCTGCAGCAATCTTGGCAACACCCGGCCAAAGCCACTGGCATCCAGCAGATATTTGGCCTGCACTGAATAGACTCGTCCATTTTCGTCTGCCACTGTCAGCCGTGGCTCTGCGCTGAGATCCACCGCGGTGACCGTCTGGCCATAACGTATCTCTACCCCTTGGGTACTGGCGGTGTCGGCCAGCAGCTTGTCGAACTGGCCTCGGGGAACCTGAAAGGTGGTGCCGGGGCCCGGGGTAAACTTGTCACTGAAATCAAAGGTGGTGTAGCGGCCGTTGCGCCGAAAGGCTGCGCCGTTTTTAAACTGAAACCCTGCCTCGGCCACGGCTTCTGTCATCCCAGCCTGCTCCAGCACTGTCATGCAGCAGGGCAGCAGGCTCTCTCCGATGGAAAAGCGTGGAAATTGGGCCCGCTCCAGCACCAGAGCATCTACTCCTTGTTGTTTCAGCAGGCTGGCCGCGACCGAGCCGGATGGCCCGGCACCGATAATTACCACATCGACTTGTTCCACGGCATTGGCAGTGTTCACTTTGCATTCCTTGTAAGAGTTGAGGTTAGGGGAGCGAGTAACAGGGTAAAACCTATGCCCAGCGCCAGGGTCATGCCAAAGGCGGCAATGGCATAGGTGTCACTCAAAGCCAGCAGGCCAAAGGCCAGCAGGGTTGAGGCGGCAGACATCAGCACCGCCAACATCACGCCTCTGGGATGCTGTTTAGCTTCGGCAAAAAACAGGCTGTAGTCCACGCCTATGCCGAACACCAACACCAGTGCCAAGGCATGAAACAGGGTCAAGCCGCTGCCGAGCCAGCCAAGGGCGCCCAGAGTCAGAATCGCCGCCAGAGTCGGCACCAGCGCCACCCAAAGGCCGCGGCGCAAACCAAAGCGCCAGCTGAAAATCACCGCCGCCAGTGTCAGTGCCAGTGCCAGCATCAGCAGGGTCAATTGACGGTATTTGGCCATCAGCGCCGAGATATCGGCGACCTTGTCGACCAACTGCACGCCCGGGTTGCTGCTTGCCAGCTGCTTGAGGGCGTCGAGATCGTGGATGCCACCGAGCAGCACTATGGCGGCGTGAGCCGATATTCCGTCAGTGGGGGCGAGGTAGAGGTCACTCAGCCCTGAGGATTTAGCCCCTTCACTGGCGAGCCAGTCTGTGGCCGAGAGCGGCTGGAATTCGGCCCATTGCCTCGAGAGCGGCCCTGCCAACTCGGCATTCAGCCCCAGGGTGTCCAAAACCTTGTCTGTTTGGCGATAGATAAGCCCCTGCAACTGATGATCTTGCTGCTGGCGTTTGATGCTCGGCAAATAGCGGGCGATATTCACGCTGTTGCCGAGTTTGTCTTCAGCAATCAAACGCTCGAGCTCGGGCGCCAGCTGTTCAAGACGCTGCAGCATCTCCTCGGCGCTGTCACCCCGAACCAGCAGAAACTGATTGTCCGTGCCGCCACTCAGCAGTTGCCTGAGAGCATTTTCCGGCTCGCTGACCGCTGGTGGGCTGCTCTGCAGCGCCCGGATATTATCGTTGGCCTTGAGGTCAATGCCGCCAAACAGCAGCAGTAACCCCAGTGGCACCAGGATTAACAGACTGCTGCGCCGACCGAGAGCTTGCCAGAGATTCAGCAAGCGGCCAGCCAGCGCCAGGCGGCTGTCTCCTGCAAGCAAAGGGCTGGCGGCTATGGCCGGATACGCTAGCAGCAGTGTCAGCCAGGTGAAAATCAGCCCGCTGGCACAGAATACGGCCACCTGTTGCATGCCGGGAAAAGGCGCCAGGCCTATGCCCAGGTAGGCGCCGACACTGGTGATCAAGGCCAGGGTCACGGCCGGGAATATCAGGCCAATCACCTGCCTGGGAGAAGCCTTGGGATGTTGCAAGCGCTCGCAGTAGAAGTGAAAGCTGTAGTCGATGGCGATACCGATAAGGCTGGTGCCGAACACCAGAGTTAGGAGATGCAGTTCGCCAAACAGTGTCAGGGTAGTGACCGTCGCCGCCAGAAATCCACTGCCCAGGGTGAGCAGTGCCACCGTCAGCGGCATCAAGGAGCGAAACGCCAGCAGCACCAGCAGGATCACTCCAAGCAGGGAGACTAATCCGATACGGTTGATCTCGCTCTTGGCCGATTCTGTGGCGGCCGCGGCATGAAACAGGGCGCCGGCCTTGAGCACTCGAATATCTTGCGGCAGAGGCGCCAAGGCCTGCTCCAGCGCCTTGAGCTGGATTGCCTGTTGCTGCGGGTTAAAGGCGCTGCCTATTCCCTCGGCCATCACTATGGCTGCATACTGGCCTTGCGGCGTTGGCGCCAACAGTATGCCATCTGCCTGGGTGAGACTGCGGCCCTCGGCCAGCGACTTGAGCCAGTCGGGGAACAACAACAGCGGATCTTCGGCAATCAGGTCGCTGCCGGCGGCGCCAAAGGCGCTGTAGAGCTGTTGCTGCGCGTTTTGAATCAGAGTGGTTAATTCACCGCTAGCGAGTTGCTGCCTCTGGCTGTCACTGAGCAGCCCCATGCGATAGGGGAAATAGAAATGCCCCAGGGCGCTGAAGCTGTCGGCCTCTGCGCTGCGCACTCTCTTAAAGGCGCCTTGCTCCTTTTCCAGCGCACTTTGCAGCTGTTTGCCGGCGTTGATCGCCTGAGGCTTATCCTTGGCAATCAGACCGATATACACTTGATTGCCCAGTTTCTGCTCCATGCGTTTCAGCGCCGCTTCGGCGAGCGGATCTTCCTGCACCTTGGGCAGCATGGCGAGAATGTCACTCTGAATACGGCCGCCCTGTTGCCACTGCCAGACGCCAAGCAGAATAAGCAGCGTCAGCAGTCCCAGCCACAACAGCAGGCCAACCGGCGCAGAGAGCCTGGGACGAGAGCGCTCAGGGCGAGGCGACATCAGGGAGCCACCTCGGGAAAGAAGCGAGCGCGCTCGCTGTCATTGAGTGGGGATTTATCCAGTTCAGAGAAAAATATCTGGCTGATATCGCCGTTCTTGGCCAGCAGGGTCAGAGATTCGAGATCCTGATTGCCTTCGAGCACCATTTGCGGCAGCAGAGCCGCCATTGTCTGCTCCTTGGCCTTGAGTCCCAGTTGCCAATGACCCGCTTGGTCATTGAGCAGATAGAGTTCAAACCCCTGGCTCAATGCCTGAATATCACCGGAGAGCAGGGATTGCATCATGCGCGGCAGCATTTCAGCCACGGCCGCCGGGCCGGCATTGGCCTTGGTAACACTGAGCTTGCCCTGGCTGTCCTGCTGGATAAGCTCGCCCTGTTTCAGCAGCAAGAGGTTGCCAAAGGGAGTCTGCTGTTGCCAGAGCATGCCCAGTTCTCGCTGAAACAGAAATTCGCCGCTGCTGCGAAGTGGTTGTTTCAGCACCCTGAGCCAGCGCACCTGCTCAAACTGGCCTCGGCTGCTGTCGCTGAGGGCCATCTTAGTGCTTAACTGTTGCAGAGCCTGCTCTGTGGCCGGGTTGGCAAAGAGTTTGTCGAATGCCTGCGCCTCCGGCCTGATTTTCCCCTTGGCTTCGGCGGCCAATACTGCCACCGGCTCTGTCTGAGTGTTATCCGCCGGCGCCACTTTTCCCAATGCCATAGTGGCTGGCGCCACTTCCCCTAAAGCCATGTTGCTGCAAGCGGCACCAAACCAAACCAGTCCCAGCAGCCCAAGCAGTAAGGCGGGCTGCCGAGTGAGCCGAAAGCCGAAGGCTGAAGGTTTCATGGCTTGGCCTCGGCGGTCGCGATAAAGGGCGCCAGGCGCTCACGGAACACCGGCGGGGTCACCAAGCACAGTTCCTGAGTCTGCATATCCACCGCAGCCTGTATGGTGTAGCCCTTGGTGAGGCGCTCACCGCTGGCGACGTCGCAAATCTGGTAGTTGATCTTCAGCCGATTTTCCCACTCAACCAAGGCGGCACTCACCCGGATCTTCTGCTCGAAACGGCTGGGTTTGACGTATTTCAGCTGCAGATCCACTATCGGCCAGGCGTAACCTGACTCCTGCATTCGGCTGTAGCCGTAGTCGAACTTGTCCAGCAGCTTGCAGCGGGCTATCTCAAAGTAACGCAGATAGTTGCCATGCCAGGTAATGCCCATGGAGTCGACATCGTGGAAGGGGATCTCCAGCTCTATTTCAGTGCTGAGGATGGCTTTCATCGGCACACCTCCCACTCCCCGGCTTGGATCTTGGCCAGGGTTTGCCGCAACAAGGCTTCTAGCGGCCTGTCTTCAATCAAGAGTTCAAAGTCGGCTTCCAGCTGCGCCAGGGTGGTAGCTACTGACTCGGTCAGCGACTCACGTTCCAGTTCACCGGCGAGCAGGCGCAGGCGGATCCCCTGACTCATGGCCAGCAGTGCGGCGGCGGCCACCTGCTCGGTCAGTTCCAGTACCCGCAGGGCGTCACGGGCGGCAATGGTGCCCATGCTGACCTTGTCCTGGTTGTGGCACTCGGTAGAGCGCGAGAACACGCTGGCGGGCATAGTGTGTTTCAGTGCCTCGGCGGTCCAGGCCGAGCAACCTATCTGTACAGCCTTGAAACCGTGGTTGATGGGGCTGCGCTCGCCCTGGCTGGCCGACAGGTTGGCCGGCAGGCCGTTGTTGAATTTGGGATCCATCACCAGAGCCATCTGCCTGTCCAGCAGATCCGCCAAATTGGCCACCGCATTCTTGAGGCTGTCCATGGCAAAAGCGATATGGCCGCCATAGAAGTGGCCACCGTGGAGAATATGTTCCCCCTCGCCGTCGACTATCGGGTTGTCGTTGGCGCTGTTGAGTTCGGTCTCGATAAACTGGCGCATAAAGGGCAGGGCATCGGCCAAGACCCCGATAATGTGCGGCGCACAGCGAATCGAATATCTGTCCTGCAGTCGGTCAGAATTGCGTGGGTGCTCGTGGTGGTTGAGGTCTTCACGGATCCAGGCCGCGACCTGGTTCTGCCCCGGGTGCGGTTTGGCGGCAAACAGTATCTCGTCGAAATGGTTGGAGTTGCCCTTGAGTGTCAGTGAGGCCATGGCGGTAATGCGGGCGCACAGGCGGCTCAGGTACTCGGCCCTGTCATAGGCCAGACAAGCCAGCGCCGTCATCACGGCGGTGCCGTTCATCAGTGCCAGGCCCTCTTTGGGCCTGAGCTTGAGGGCGCTGATCCCAAGTTCGGCGTAGACTTCGCTGGTGGCGCGGTGCTGTCCTTGATAGAAGACCTCCCGCTCGCCAACCAGTACGGCGGCCAGATAAGACAGTGGCGTGAGATCGCCGCTGGCACCCACAGAGCCTTCCTCCGGGATCACTGGCACTATGTTGAGGTTCAGCAGCAGGGCTATGCGCTCCAGCAGCTCATAGCTGACACCGGACTTACCCACGGCCAGAGAGTTGAGGCGACAGGCCATCACGGCTCTGGCCTGGGGGATTTCCAGCACCTTGCCCATACCGCAGCCATGAAAGCGCGACAGATGCAGCGGCAACTCGTGTACCAGATCCGGGCCGACATTGACGGTACAGGAATCGCCATAGCCTGTGGTGACCCCATAGACCACGCCTTCTTCATGAAGCAGGCTGTCGATAAAGCGAGCGCCGCGCTGGATATAGTCACGGTACTCTGCACTGGCGTTGAGGGTCACCGGCGCCCCTTTGGCGATGGCGACCACCTGTTCCAGTGTCAGTGATGTTTGGCCGAAGCCGACCGTCTTGGTGGCCTTAACTGTTGCGCTCATGAGTTGTCCTTGGGGCGGTCAGCAACTTGGTCCTGCCGCCAAAAATCGAAAAAGTTAAACCACTGCAGTGGTGCCTTGCGGGCAAAATGTTCCAGCCGCCGGGCATAGAGGCCTGCTGCCTGTTGCAGCCGCTGCTGCCGCTCGGCTCTCGGGCCTTTGAGGCTCTGCTCGAAGGGCTCGAGCCAGACCTTGTAGCCCTGCTGTTCCCGCAGGCAGAACATGGTGTAGATGGGGCAGTCCAGCAGACCGGCCAGAATAAAGGGGCCCTGGGGGAAGGGCGCCATTTCGCCGAGGAACGGCACTTTCACCGTGCGACCCGGGCTGTGGCTAGAGGTGCGGTCGGCGGCAATCACCACCAATTCACCGGCCTCGACCTTGCTTTGCAGCAACATGGAGGTGGCCGGGTTGAGTTCGGTAACCTGGAGTAAGTTGAGTTCACTGTCCGGGTTCAGCTGCTTGAGCACCCGGTTGAAGTTTTCGGCATTGCGGGTCATCACCATCACATTGACCTTCACCTTGCGCTGGTGAATGGAGATGGCGCGGCACAGCTCAATATTGCCAAGGTGGGACACCAGCAACACGGCTCCCTGCCCGCTTTGTAACTGCTCGGCCAACTGCTGACGGTCGCTGAACTCCACCTGCTGCAAGCGAATGCGATCGCACCAGGCATCGATGCGATCCAGCGCGGCATTGCCGAAGGCGAAGAAGTGGCGCAGGCTGTCGCGCCAAGTCACCGGCTGACCGAGACTCGGGTGCTGTGGCTCCAGTGTCTGCACCCGCTTTAGAAACGCTTGTGACGCCTCGCGGGCCTGTCGCCCCGTGATAAAGAAATAACAGATCACCGGGTACATGATCGCCCGTGCCAGCCAGTGGCCGCCGAAACGATAGCTTTCGGCCAGCAGCTTGATACCCCAGTAGCTGCCCCGTTCCTTGACGTTGGACCAATGAGCGCCTTGGGGCTTGTCTTGTGCCGCTTGGGTTGGCCCCAGTTTCTGCCCCTTGAGCTTGCGCCACAGCATGGAGAAAAACAGCCTGCTGTGCAGCTTGCTGATCCTTACATTGTCGGCCAGCCCCTGAAAATGGCTGCTGCCGTCTTCCGGGTAGATCACCTTGGTGGGAATATGTTCTATGGCAACACCGCGCCAGTAGAGACGCACCATGACTTCGATATCAAAGTCCATCCGCTCGCCGAGGGCTTCGCTGCGAAGCAGGGCCTCGGTGGCCGCCAGTGGATAGATTCGAAAGCCGCACATGGAATCGCGGATATCCAGGCTCAGGGTCTCGACCCAGACCCAAAAATGGGTCAGGTAACGGCCGTAGAGCCGACCCTTGGGCACGGAATCATCATATTGCGGCAGGCCGGAGATCAGCGCCTTGGGGTTGAGCTGCGCCCTGGCTATCAGCGCCGGAATATCTTCCAGATTATGTTGGCCGTCGGCGTCCACCTGTAGGCCATGGGAAAAACCCGCGGCCCAGGCGGCGCGCAGGCCTGTCATCACGGCGGCGCCCTTGCCGCGGTTGTATGGGTGATGCAGCAGGCTGACCCAGTCGCTGTGTTGTTCGGCCAACTGTTGCAACAGATAGCGGGTCTCATCGTCGCTGCCGTCGTTGATCAAAAAGCAGGGCAGCCCCAGTGGTTTGAGGGCTTCCAGCGTCGCAGCGATATGGCCCCTATGGTTGTAATTGGGGATGATCAGCGCCAGCTTCATTGCTTGGCCTCTGTCTTGAAGGCGATACGACCCGAGCCGAACTTCTGTTCGCCGTCGCTGTAGCTGAAGCTCAGTTTACCCTTGGCGGGGTTATTGCTGATGCTGAGGGTGACTTGCATATTCGGCAACAGCAGTTGCTGAAACTTGAGCACCTCGAGCACCGCGACTTCGGCATCATAGCCGAATGCCTGGCTGCCGAGACGCACGGCCCAGTCCAGTTGAGTCACGCCGGGCAATACCGGCTGGCCGGGAAAGTGGCCGGCAAACATAGGCAGCTCGGCCGGAATGCTCAGGCGCCAACTGGCTTCATTGTCCTGATGCCGCTGTTGAAGAATGGGCGGAAGAACAGACTTAATCATGATCAAACAGCTCGAGAATATCGTTTTTGAGCAACTTGCCCTGGGCGTTGAGCGGCAGCTGCTGTGGATAGCGCCAGCGCCTTGGCAGAGTCACACGTTCAAATTGGCTCAGCAGATGGGCCTTAAGGGCGTTGTTGATGCTGAGTTTGCCCTCGGCTTCCAGCTGTGCCTTGCCGGCGGTGGAAAGCTCTACCGCCGCGCCCAGTTGCACCCTGGGGTTTTCCAGCAGCACCAGATGCGATTGGGTCACCCAGGGATGGGCGTTGAGCAAGGTTTCCATCTGCACCAGAGACAGGCGCTTTTCCTCTATCTTGACGATGCGGTCCAAGCGGCCTTCGAGGCAGAACTGGCCTTCGCCCAGCAGCCGAACCTTGTCTTCACAGCGGTATTGGCCATTGTCTTCAAGATAGGGCGAGCGCAGCAGCAAAGCGCCGTCGCTGTCATTGCTCAGCTCCATGGGGGCAAAGGCCTGCCAGGGTGTGTCGCTGCTCTGTTGGCGCCGATAACCTATGCCGCCGGTTTCCGTGCTGCCGTAGACCTCGATTGGCAGGCTACCGTAGCAGCGCTTGACCCCTTGGGCGGCTTCCAGGCTCAGGGGCCCGCCGGAGCTGAAGATCAGGCTGGGAGTGTGCAGCTGGCGTTCATGCTCCAGCGCATCCGGCAGCCTCGACAGCTGCGCCGGGCTGCTGATCAGGCACAGGTTGGGAAATAGGGCGGTGTAATAACTCAGGGTTTCCGGGTATTCCACCAGATCGCTGAGGAAGGGGCGACTGGCCGCCAGTGGCCAGAGAATCTTAAACAGCAAGCCATAGATATGCTGGTGGCTGACGGTGGCAATCACGCTGCAGTGTGGCAGGTGAGCGGCGAAGGTCTGCTCCAACACACTGACTTCGGCATCCAGTTGCTGCAGACGCTTGCGAACCGCCTTGGGTTGGCCGCTGGAGCCAGAGGTGAACAGCAGCAGTTCGCCGAACCCATCCCCCTCGGCCATCTGCGGCCAGGGCGAGTGGGGCAGTGATAGCTCTTTTTTCAGCTCGAGCCAGATCTTGCCCTCACACAGGGGGCGGTCTGACACTATGGCATCAAACTCCTGGGTCAATTCGCTGAGAGTACCAGGCTGAGTGTTGGCCGGCAGTATGATCTGCTTGCCCGACAACAGGGCGGCGCAGAGGCCAACGGCGAACAGATCGCTGCTGTCACAGGCCAATAGCCAACGTTTTTCCGGCCGGGCTTGCAGGCGCTGATGCAGATGATAGACCTGGGTGGCGAACAGTGAACCCGTGACTATGTCATGGTGGTTAAAACTGATCAGTTGTTGCCCTGCGGGGCCTTGGGTAAGCCAGGTTTTCAATAACTCTGTCATAACTGTCCCTTTATGATCGCTTCAGACAAAAGTGGCGATAGAGCCATTCTCCGCCACCGAGCAGCCCCATCAGCAGATAGGCTATCAGGCCGTTGTACAGGGTCCAGGTCTCCAGGCTGGTAAACAGCGCCGTATAAGCCGCCATGCCGCCGTTGAAGACAAACAGACCGCACCAGAGTTGTGTGACCCTTACCAGGTAGGGCCTGGCTTCCTCGGGCAGATCCGGCTCGGCCAACCTGGCCAGACGTTCCACCATACTGGGACCTTTAAGCAGCGAAGAGGCAAACAGCACCAGCATGCAAGCATTGACCAGCACAGGGTAGTACAGCAGCCAGTCCTGACGCTTGGCAAGCAAGCTGCCGAGCGCCAGCAGTAACCCCAGAACGACCGGAGCGGCCAGCGCCTTGAGCTTTTGCTTCCCCAGCAGCAACCTGGCACCGAGCAAGGCCGCCAGCAAGAGTGCCAGGCCATTGCCCGGCAGATAGTTCAGCCCCAGATATACCGCCAGGGGATATCCCAGCAGCAACAGGGCCGTGACTGTCTGAGCCAGGGCACGCATCAGTCTTTAACCAGTCCCTCGATGGCGTTAACCACGTCGTTGACCGTCCGTACCGACTTGAATTCATCGGGCTGGATCTTTTTGCCGGTCAGCTGTTGCAGTTTGATCACCAGATCCACCGCATCTATGCTGTCCAGATCCAGCTCTTCATAGAGGGAAGCCTCAGGGGTTATCGCCTCGGCATCCACTTCAAACTCATCGACCAGGATCTTGCTCAGCATTTCCAATATCTGTTCACGGCTTTGCATGAGCACCTCCTACGCGCGCTGGGATTCGATAAACGCGGCAAGGCTGGCAACACTGTAAAAGTGGGCCTTGGTTGCCTCTGAGTTGGCTTCGATCTTGACGTCGAACTGCTTCTTGATCGCCAAGCCCAGCTCAAGTGCATCGATGGAATCCAGTCCCAACCCCTCACCGAACAGCGGTGCTTCGGTATCTATATCGTCGATACTGATATCCTCAAGATCGAGGCAATCTATGATTAGCTGTTTAATTTCGTTATGTAAGCTCATAATTTATATCTAATTGTTGTTTGTAATAGGTTTCCAGATCTCTGGTGAGTTGGCGCGCCATCCGGGCATCGCCACCGCTTTCGGCATCATACCTCAGATGCGCTATGCTTGCCCCGGTTTCCACTTGCATCTGTATGGTGCGTCTCGGGATTTCGTACCAGGGATCCTGTTTGGTGAGTCCGGGATGAACCACCCTGAGTACCACTGGCAGAATATCGGCCCCGGCGCGCAGGGCGATATTGGCCGAACCGCGGGCAAAGGGATTGATCACTGCGCCTTTTACCGTGCGGGTGCCCTCGGGAAAGATGATCAGATTGGTGCCTCTGGCCAACACTTCACGGCAGTCCTGTAGCAGCAGCTCGGCGCCGCGATTGGGAATATAGCCGGCGGCGGAGACGACTCCGCGCAGAAAGGGGTTACGCCACAGTCCCTGTTTTACTATGCAGCCGGCATTGGGCATCAGGCTGATTAACACCACCACATCTATGAGGGTGGGGTGATTGGCAATCACCACCATGCCTTTGGCCTGCTGTAATCGCTGCAGATTGACTGTGCTGACCCTGACCACGCCGGCCCAGGTCAGCATATGCACAAAGCCGCGGAACATGTAGTGCACCGCTTTTTGTACTCTTTGAATGCGCACATCGCGCTCGCCGGGCCAGAACCTCAGCACAGGTAAAATGGTCAAGGAGCTCAGCAAGCCGCCAAGGCCGAAGGCGATATAACAGCTGATGCCGGCGAGCCAACGGGGAAAATAGCCGATACCGGTTGCCGGGGCTGTCATAGCGGCTCCCTTGAGGGTTCCAGCTGCCAATGCCAATGGGCCAGTTGCCCCTGGATTGCCGTGCCGTTTGCCAGTGCCTGCAGCAGGGCGCCGAAGCTCAGCGGCTGCCCGGCGCCGGTCTGCTGGCTCAGGGTAACTCGGGCGATGCCGGTAACATCGGCCGGGGCCAGCTGCAGAGACAAGGCCAGCGGCAGTTCCATCTCTTGGGTAAATTCATCATAGACGGGCGGCACAGGGTCATCGCCGAACACCAATAGCAGGGGGCTGGGGTCCTCGGCCAACTGGGCCCAGGCTTCCAACATGGCTTGGGACAGGGTATCTGTGCCCGCCGCCACTGAAGTGGAAGCGCCTGTGTTACCCGTGACTATGCCAAACAGACCGCTGGCGGTGTTGTGAACCGATTGGCTGAAACCCATGGGAGAGAGTGGCTGCCTGGCAATAATATCCTGCAGCAGTTCTATGGTGCGATTGAGTTCGCCATGGCGCGAGGCAAATACGCTGCGGCATTGGCTGGGGGCTTCAGCCTGAAAGGCGGCTTCCAGCATCATCTTGCTCAGGCGGCTGAAACGGCGCCGCTGCATGGCGGCAACCTGGGGTAACTTGGGGGCAATGCGATCGCTGTCATCAAGGGCGCAGTTGCTACTTTGCCACTGCTGCCAATCTTGCTGCTGTTGATACTCCGGGGACCAGGCTCCCCAGGAGAGAATACTGAACGCTAGTTGCACTGCTTTGCCTCTGACACAGATCTTTGTTGCTATCCCTTACGGGTCGTGAGGGAGTGAATCTGTCGGGTCGGAATGCGACCGCCGTACCGATTGCCCGTTCCCTCTGAAACACCGGTACAAAGGGCCATATTCTACACTGAAAGTACGGGTTTTAAGAAGGGGTTTAGGTTACAGCTAAAGATCAGTTACAACTTTTCGCTAACAAGGGAATCACCCGGCGGGCGCCGGGTGATTCAGATGCCGCTCAGTTGCTCAGCTGGCTCTGCAGCCGCCGCAGTACCGTCTTGATCTTACGGGTGTTGTCGGGACCCATACGTACCAGCATTTTCTGCGCGTTGGGCAGGGCTTCCAGTTTGGGATCGACAAACTTGTAGTTCACGCTGATGGCGTACAGCTCGATAGGATCTTCTATCACTGGGGTTGCCAACAGCACCTTGATGGCTTGTTGCATCCGCTCATCGAATTTGAGGTTGGGATAACCCAGCTCATCGAAGGCCTGCTCCAGCAGCGGCGACAACTGACGATAGGTGTTGAGCAACTGCTCGTCGTTGAGGCCGGTGAGAAAGTCGGCGTAAAGGTCGTATCTGTGATAACTATCAGGATCCAGATAGGTCTTGTTGGAGATTTCAGATACTGTGAAGGTGTCGCTCGGGCCTTTCATCGGACTGGTTTTACGGGCCAGTTCGCCTTGGGCCAGATTATCGACAAACACCACGAACTGGCGTACCAGATCTTGTTCAACCAGCAGTGGCTCTATCTTCATGCCATCAGCCATTGCCACGGCCTTTTCATGAACATATTCATCACTTTCGGCCAGTGAAGGCAGAGGTTGTTCCGGCTCGACTTCGGGCTGAACCACTTCAGGTTCTGGCTCGGGTACGGTTTCAGGTTCAGGCACCGGGACTTGGGTTTGCAGCGGTTCGCTGGGAGCGGGTTCGGGGAGTTCAACCTGGGTGGGCTCTGCTGCTTGCTGCGGCTCTTGTTCGCCGCTGAAATAGTAGTAGGCTCCTCCTGCAATCAGCAATACCAACACCAATAGGATGATAGCAATGCCACTGTTGCCAGAGGACTTTTCCTGCGGCGCGATTCTATCTTCTTGATTGACTTGCATTGGATTTCCTTTCATTGATACCTGTGAGGCAGCGCCTCTCCCATTCTGCAAATATTGGCCATCTTGTCCAGCGTTCGGCCGCCCGGCAGCAGGATTTATTTGTGAAATATTGCCAGTAGAGCAGATCCTGTGGTGATTGACTTGAACCCCGGCTGAACTCTCGGCAACTTTGTGACGTTTTTAGTGCACTAGGCCTGAACATACTGCTGCCGGTCGCCCAGCCAACGCTGAATGATGGCATCGACATTCTCCGGTGCTTGGCTCATCACGTGGCGAGCCAGTTTCTGGATGTGAGGAATAAGCGCCTGATCCCGTACCAGATCGGCCACCTTCATATCGGCTATACCTGTCTGGCGGGTGCCCAGTACTTCACCCGGGCCGCGGATCTCCAGATCTTTTTGGGCAATGACAAAGCCGTCGTTGCTCTGGCGCAATACTCCAAGCCGTTTGGTGGCCGTGTGTGACAACGGCGCCTTGTACAGCAGGACGCAGTGGCTGGCCACGGCGCCACGACCGACCCGGCCGCGCAACTGGTGCAACTGCGCCAGCCCCAGCCGCTCCGGGTTCTCGATGATCATCAGACTGGCGTTGGGCACATCGACCCCCACTTCAATGACTGTGGTGGCCACCAACAACTTGAGTTCGCCGCGTTTGAAGCTGTCCATGACTTGTTGTTTTTCGGCGCTCTTCATACGGCCATGAACCAGGCCTATGCTCAGCTCCGGCAGGGCGGCACGCAGTTCTTCGCAGGTGTCTTCGGCTGCCTGGCATTCGAGCACTTCGGATTCTTCGATAAGGGTGCAGACCCAGTAGGCCTGGCGACCGTCATTGAGCGCCGCCTGACGTACCCTGTCGATCACCTCCTGACGCCGACTGTCACTGATGGCCACTGTGGTGACCGGGGTTCGCCCCGGCGGTAACTCGTCGATGATGGAGGTATCCAGGTCCGCATAGGCGGTCATCGCCAGGGTGCGGGGAATAGGGGTTGCCGTCATGATCAGCTGGTGGGGATGAAAACCCTGGCTGATGCCTTTCTCTCTCAGCCCCAGGCGCTGATGTACGCCGAATCTGTGTTGCTCATCTATGATGATCAACGCCAGCTTGTGAAACTGTACCTGCTCTTGAAAGATGGCGTGGGTACCTATCACCATGTGGGCACTGCCGGAGGCGATATCCTCCAGCGACTGGGCCCTGGCCTTGCCCTTGAGCTTGCCCGCCAGCCAGCCGACTTTGAGCCCCAATGGCTCCAGCCATTGACTGAAATTAATTGCATGTTGCTCGGCCAACAGCTCTGTGGGCGCCATCATGGCCACCTGATAACCGTTTTCTATCGCCTGCAGTGCGGCCATGGCCGCCACCAGGGTCTTGCCCGAGCCAACATCGCCCTGAACCAGGCGCATCATGGGTTGCGGCTTTTCAATATCGCGGCCGATATCTGCCACCACTCGCTGCTGCGCCCCCGTAGGTTTAAAGGGCAAGGCGGCGAGGAAGGGATTGAGTAAAGCGCCGGTGGCGGGCAAAGGCACGGCTTTGTCATGATTACTGCGCTCCCTGAGCTTGAGCATAGACAGGTTATGCGCCAGCAGTTCTTCCTGCACCAGGCGTTGCTGCGCCGGGTGTTGCCCCTGTTCCAGACGGTAGATATCGACATCCGCCGGGGGCCTATGCAGGGTGCGCACCGCCTGAGCCAGGCTTTGCTGATTGGGGCGCAGCGCCTCGGGCAGCAACTCCTGCAGTCCGTCCTCCTGCAGCAGGTTTAGAGCCTGCTCGGTCAATTTCATCCAACTGGCCTGCTTGAGCCCTTCAGTGGTGGGATAGATGGGCGTCAGGGTTTCACTGAGGTTGGGCGGTTCGTCGCCTTTGAGTATCTTGTAATCCGGATGAATGATCTCGGCCTGGTGGTTACCTCGGCGCACTTCGCCGTAGGCTCTAATGGTCAGACCTTGTTGCATGGCATTGCGCTGGGCGGCTGAGAAATTGAAGAACCTCAGGGTCATGGTGCCGCTGTCATCACGGACATTGCAGATCAACATACGCTTGCGGCCATTGATGATCTGGCTGGACTGAATTTCGGCTTCTATGGTGCCGTAGCTTCCGGGTGTGAGGCTGGCTATGGGGTAGATGCGGGTTCTGTCTTCGTAGCGCAGCGGCAAGTGGAACAGCAGATCCTGTACCGTGTTGATTCCGAGCTTGTGCAGTTTCTCAGCCATTTTAGCGGCTACGCCCTTGAGCTCGGTGATAGCAATAAGATCCAGTCTCTGCAAACCTTTAGCACCGGATTACTGTGAATTTATACATATACTATCAGAGAAATAGCCCTTGGCAATGCGTTGCCTTTTATCGGCTGGGTAAAGTGTGGCGCAATGGCGGCAGGGCTTCTGCCTGGGGGGTGAGTGTACGGCAAAAGCCCTGATATATTGGTGGCAGATTAATCTGTCAGCGCCACCAGTTGAGCAGGGTGACCAAGGGCTTTATCAGTAGCTGAACACTGCCTATTACAAACAGCCAGGCGCCGATAAGAGTGTGAACATCTGTGAGAAAAAAGAAGCTGCCCAGTAGAAAACAGAGCGCGACTATCAGGTCGCTTAGGGTATTGAACAAGGCGTGTTTGGGAAGAGGGGTGGCGGGGGCTTTGATATCTTGCTCGGCAAAATATCGCTGCTTACTGTCGATCATGGTTCCTTCTTGGTAGTTATGATTTGCCGCGATACCTTAACGCTGCCACCTTCAAGGTGCAAATCTAATTCTCTGTTTTAATGCAAATAAATATATCAACATAATCATTGGATTAAGTTAACAGCTGGCCCCTTTGGTTTGTCAGGCTTGGCTAATTAACGGCCCAGGCCTGAACCCTGGGTAACTGTTATTTCGCCGTTAAAGCCTATCAGTTCGGCGAGTGTTTGTGCGTAGGCTCTGGCCTTGTCTGTGGCCTGCTTTTGAGGTTTGAACAGGCCAAAACCGAGTCGCTCACGCTCAGCAAAACAGAGTACCACGCTGACACTTATGAGCTCTTCGTCAGTCAGGTGTTCAAGCATGTGACTTCTGAATCTTTCGTTATAGGTATTGCGTTGCACCTCTATGCGGCAGAGTTGACTGAGAGGCTTGCTTTTTCCGCCCCGGAAGAAGCAGCCCTGTTGCAGATCCAGAGTAACGGGTTTGAGCAGGCGGTAGAGGTTCAGGCCCATGATGATGCCGCTGAGCCCCAGCACTATAGCTATGATGGCAGCCGTAAACCAAGTGTCCTGTCTGGCTGGGTCCAACACCAGTACTCCCAGAATTCCGGCAAGCATCGCCAGTAGTCCCCAAAGCGCGTATTTCAGTTGCGTTTGCCTGCTGCGCCAGACGAGTTTCAACTTGCCCGGCTCGGCTTTGAGCTCTGTCATCAGCATATGCTGCTGATATTGGCAGAGCCTGGCCTGCTGTGGGTTTTTGGTCATAAAATGGTCACCATGAAATCAGTAGTTCGTCGTAAAACCCAGTGCTCAAACCAGCAGGCTCGAGTGAGCCGCTATCAGTTGCCAGCCGCTTGCCCTGCGCAGCCAAACCCGGGTAAAGCGAAAACGGCCGTTGGTCGGCGCTTTGGCATAGCTGCCCTGAATATTCACCTCCGCCGACACTATCGCAGTCCCCTGATGCAGCCGTATCTCTTCGGTCAGGGTGTCTATCCGAGTGATATTGAGCAGCCCTGAGCTGCGGGCATGCAGATCCTCTGCTTTGCCGAGCACTTGCCCCAGGTGATTGGTGAATATCAGTTGAGGCGACAACAGTCTATCCAGCAAATTGATATCCGAATTCAACATGGCGCTACGCAGTTGGCTTTCCAGTTGCTGAATCTCTGAGATGTGATTCATGGTTATTCCTAAGGCCTAATGAGTGACGGCAAAGAGGTAAGGAGGTCTAAAAAATACTGACTTTGGCACACTTGCCACAGTACCAGGAGTTCTGCCATTGATTCAGTGCCGCCTGGTATTGCTGCATCGACTTTCGCCCTCCCAAGTAGTTTTTCCACAGCCAATCGGCGCTCAGGATCAGAGTAAAACAGGAGACAAAAAAGCACAGCACCCCCAGCCAAAAACTGCTCCAGTTGCTGCCTGCCTGAAACCCCAGGTAGCCGCCCAAGAGTAGTCCGGGGAAAGCCGCCAGAAATAGCACCAAGGGCTGAGGGTCAGATGGCGGCGAGCAGCGCTTGGCCAGTTCGGTTCGCAGTTGGGCGCTACCTTCGATTTTTTGTTTTCCATGCACTGAGAAGGGTTGGTTGTTCCACACGGGTTTGGCCGAGGCGCTGACTGAAACTTCTGTTGTGCCTTCGGCATGAATGGCTTTGAAGTGTCTGATATTGTCTGAGCCGCAATGTCTGCAACGCATTGATTGTTCTCCTTAACTTGGGCTAACTGGATCCCTGATTCTTCTCGTCCAAACAACAGCCTTCGGGTAACAAGCCTTTGCTGGTCGCCGAGTCATGGTAAAGCTTTTAGCCTCGGCGGTGAACCCGAAAACCAGCTACAGGCACTCTTTTTATCCGTATTCGCAGCGTTTGGGTAAACTCATATAAATTAACTTCTATGCACTTATGATGAAAATATATTCATTGGATGCTGGAAGTGTGAAAGATAGTTCATCTGCGGACGGCCAATTTCATATTGATCGATTGGATTGCCAATACAAATTTCGCCGGAATGTTTGCTAAAGCAGAGCGGTTTCAATATTTGAGCCGTATTTGGCTTAACTTAGTCTATACATCTGCCGAGGTAGACTTTATCTATTTACAATAATCATACAGGTTTGGCCCCATATTTAACTCATTGAGATTAATGAAAATACATTAGGAATTTATATTCCTTGAATATTAAATGGTTCAAAAAATAAATAAAAAATAATTGAACCAGGGGGCGTAATGACAGCAGCAATATCGGCAGTAGAAATCACCAGGGGCTCGGCACAGTGGAAGGCGGCAACCCGCTTCGACAGCACGGACTGGGGCTGGGTGATCATCAGTATAGGCATGGCCATTGGCGCGGGGATAGTATTTCTGCCCATTCAAATAGGCTTGATGGGACTTTGGGTATTCCTGCTATCGGCCATTATTGGCTATCCAGCCATGTATATGTTTCAGAAACTATTTATTAATACCTTGGTGGAATCTCCCAAATGCCGGGATTATCCGGATGTGATTTCCGGTTATCTGGGGAAAAACTGGGGAATATTACTGGGTGTGCTCTATTTCTTGATGTTGGTGATTTGGGTATTGGTTTATTCGACCGCAATTACCAATGACAGCGCTTCTTTCCTGCAGAGTTTTGGCCTCACCAAACAGCTGTTGTCCGATAATCCTTTCTACGGGTTGGCACTGGTTTGCATCCTGGTGAGTCTGGCATCCAGAGGCGAGGCGCTGCTATTCAAGGTTTCATCCTTTATGGTACTCACCAAATTGAGCGTGATAGCGATACTGGGTTTCATGATGATAGAGCAGTGGGATCTGAATAACATAGGTGCGGTTCCCACTCCCCAGAGTGGCTTCAAAGACACTATCGTCATGCTGCCATTTACCCTGTCATCGATTCTGTTTGTGACCAACCTGAGCCCTTTGGTGATCTCCTATCGCGCCAGGGAAAAGTCGATAGAGGTGGCGCGCTACAAGGCTCAGAGAGCGATGAAGTTGGCCTTTGGCATTTTGTTTGTGGTGGTATTTTTCTATGCCGTGTCTTTCAGCCTGGCCATGGGGCATGACCAGGCGCTAAAAGCCTACGATGAGAATATCTCCGCCCTGGCCATGGTGGCTCAGGGAATCCCCGGAGACACCATCAAGCTGTTCAGCCTGATCCTGAATATTTTTGCCGTTATGACAGCCTTCTTTGCGGTTTACATGGGGTTTCGTGAAGCCTGTTATGGCCTGACCATGAACTTGCTGAGGCGCACCACTGCGGAAGAGAAGATCAATACCAAGTATGTCAATCGCGGCATTATTTTGTTCACCATACTGCTTGCCTGGGGCGCCATCTGTTTCAATGCGCCTGTGCTCAGCTTTACCAGCATCAGCAGCCCGATCTTCGGCCTGGTGGGATGTTTGATCCCGGCTTACCTGGTCTATCGGGTGCCTGCGCTGCATAAATATAAGGGCTTGTCTCTCTACATAGTTATCGCGACCGGCGCCTTGCTGTGTCTGTCCCCCTTGCTGACATTCAGTTGAAGCCTTGTCGTAAGGCCTTGAGCAGGTTGGAGTTCCTGCTCAAGGCATACCCAGCTTCACCCCTAGGTTTTGGGACGTAATCCATCACGCAATTCACTCTATCTCTGGTCGTTTAAGGAATCCTATGCACGAGTATTTGCTGTTTTCCCTGGGCGTATTACCGCTCTTGGTCATGATCCTGCTGATCCTGAAAATCAAGATGCCGATACATCAGGCGGTGTTAATCACTCTGTTACTGACCCTGGCCGAGGCAACCATTTTCTGGCATACCCCGGCACAGACATTGGGCTCGGCCATGGCTTATGGGGTTATCAAAGGCTTGTGGCCAATAGTGATAGTGATCCTGGGGGCCATCTTCAGCTATAACCTGATGCTTCAAACCCGCAGCATGGAGGTACTGAAAAACCTTCTCGCCGGGATCAGCGACGATAAGCGGATCCAGGTGTTACTGATCTCCTGGTGTTTTGGCGGATTTCTCGAGGCCGCCGCCGGATACGGTACTGCAGTGGCGATTCCTATCGGGATATTGATTGCTTTGGGTTTCAAGCCGCTGAAGGCGGCGATTGCTTCTCTGGTGGCCAACACAGTGCCTACGGCGTTTGGTGCCGTGGGGATCCCTGTGTCGATTCTGGCTGAGCAGGTAAACCTGCCTGTGACTGAGCTGAGCGGCACAGTTATCGCGCAGCTGGCACTGTTTACCTTGCTGCTGCCTTTTGTGATTGTCGCCATCATAGGGGATGGACTCAAGGCGATACGGGGAGTGTTTGGTATTTCGCTGGTATGCGGAATTGCAACACTGCTGCCGCAGTACTTTGTCGCCATTCATCTGGGGGCTGAGTTGCCCGCCTTTGCCGGCAGTTTGGTCAGTTTGCTGGTGGTGGCCTTGATGGCTAAAAAACGCCAAAAGCCCACCCCGGCCGCTTATCGTATCGACAATGACCAGTGCCGCATCACCGGCCACTACAGTAGCGGACAAATCTTCAAAGCCTGCGCCATCTATCTGCTGATCTTTGTGTTTATTCTGCTGTGCTCGCCGCTGTTTCCGGAAATCAAGAGCCTGCTGACTCAGGTGTCTTCCAAGCCGGTATTTCCGCTGGCCAATGGGGTGGAGCTGAGTTTGACCATTGACTGGATTGCCACGCCGGGTGTCTTGATCATTCTGGCGACCTTTATCGGCGGTACCCTTCAGGGAGCCTCATTGGCCAGCATGTTAAAGGTGTTCAGCGCGACGTTAAAGCAGCTGAAAACCTCCATCATAGCCATCACCGCCATAGTGGCGATGGCAACCGTGATGGATGTCAGCGGTCTGATAACAGATATGGCCCATACCCTGGTGAATATTACCGGAGGGGCATATCTGTTTATCGCCCCCTTGATTGGCGCGTTGGGGACTTTTGTCACCGGCAGCGATACCAACTCCAATGTGCTGTTTGGTAAGTTGCAAACAGTGGCTGCGGAAAAGCTGCAGGTGGATCCGCTGTGGCTGGCTGCCGCCAATACCTCCGGAGCTACGGGCGGGAAAATGATCTCGCCCCAGAGCATAGCCATTGCCGTGTCGGCGACCCGGATGGAGGGCCAGGGCAGCGCTATCATGTCCGGTACCATCAAATACTGTATGGCTTACATCCTGATCCTGGGGCTTAAGGTGGGCCTGGTGTATTACCTGTTTATGAGCTGATTTCGGAGAATTTCTTCGACGAGGAGTTTACGCGAGGAGTTATTGTCTCGCGTACTCTTTGTGCAAAGAGAGCTTGCCGCTAACAGGCCAGAGTAATGGCAGTATGCTTGTTACTTGCCCGCCTGCTTACAGCCAGCCCTTTTGTTTGGCGATACGGGCGGCATCGATACGATTGGAGGCTCCCAGCTTGTTGATGGCTTCCGACAGATAGTTGCGTACCGTGCCTTCACTGATGAAGAGTGCGGCGGCAATCTCGCCACTGCTCTTGCCCTCGGCGGCCAGTCGCAGGGCGCGGCGTTCTTTGTCGGATAGCGGGTCTTGCTCCCCAAGAGCCAGCATGGCCAGTTCGGGGGCAATGACTTTTTTACCCTGCATCACCTTGGCTATGGCCTCGACCAGTTCCTCCACCGGAGCATCCTTTAGCAGGAAGCCGCAGACACCGGCCTCCAGCGCCCGTTTGATATAGCCGGCGCGGCCAAAGGTGGTGATGATAATGGTCTTCAGCGCAGGTTGCTCTCGGGCGACCCAGGCAGCCAGCTCCAGCCCTGAAGTGCCGGGCATTTCGATATCTGTCAGCAGCAGTTGAAAATCCTCGGTCTTGAGCAGTGCCAATGCCTGGTCGCCATCCGTGGCCTGAGTGACGCTGAAGTCCCCGGAGAGTTGCAGCAGGCCGGCAAGCGCGCCGCGAACCATGGCTTGATCTTCCGCCAGCAATATCTTCATACCTGGCCCTCCAGAGGATTTTTGTGTTGCTCTTGGGCGAGCTTGTCCATGTTCTCGGTAATCTCGGTCTTCACTGTGCTCTTTGCTTTCTCAATGCCCTCTCCCTGGGCCGATAACAGCTGTTGTCTGGGCAGCAGTAAAAGAGCGCTGAAACCCTTTGCTGTATCGATTTGCAGCTCGCCACCCAAGAGGGCAAGCCGCTCGGCTATGCCTTTGAGGCCGTTCCCCAGAGTGGGTTTGAACCTTATCGTGCCGTTGTCTCTCAGGCAAATAGTAAGTTGAGGCTCCAGGGTAAAGCTCAAGTGTGCCTCTGTGGCATCACTGTGCCTGAGAATATTGCTCACCAGTTCGGTCAGGATCAGTATCAGTTGGCTTTCTGCCAGTGGCGACAGCACAGGCAGTTCCCCCTCCAGGCTGACCGCCAAGCCTTTTTCGCGCAAGCGCCGACAGAGTTGGGCGCAGCAGCTATCAAGCCCCTGATGCCGATAGTCGGCCACAGCACGGCGAATTTGGCTCAGGCTGTCACGGGCAATCTGCGCCAGTTCAGTGAGTTGTTCTCGACTGGCTTGCAGATCATTTTTTTGCAGCAGCTTGTTCGCCAGCTCGGCCTTGAGGGCGATGGAAGAGAGTTGATGTCCCATGAGGTCGTGCAGATCTCTGCCGATACGCTCCCGCTCCAACATGGTCGCCAGGGCACGGATCTCCTCTTCGCTACGGCGGGCTTGTCGTTTGGCCTGTTGGCGTTTGCGCTCGGCGACCCCAAGCAGAGAGATAGCGGCTGTCAGGCCGCAGCCATAATAGACAAAATAGAGGCCGTTAAAACCCAGCAACTGATTCAATGCCAGTAGCACCAGGGCAATCAGCAATAATGCCGGCAAGAGCAGCCTGAGAGGATAAAAAAAGCCGATAAAGAAGGCGGCGAAGGTAAACAGCGACAAAGAACCCGGGTTGGCGGGGGTGATCAAAATAGCCAGTAGGATGATCCCCAGAATTGGCCAGTGCATTTTAGCCCTATCGGCGCCATAGGCGCGAAAATAACAGTAGATAAAGGGCGGCAAAACCAGCAGGCTGGCGAGCCATTGCCAGGGTGACACCGGCATAATAAACAGTGGGATAAAGTAAAAGGCCAGATTGACAAGATAGTATTTGGCCAGTTTGAGTTCGGTTTGAGTCTGTGGATCCTGCATCGGTTGTCCTCGCATCTCCAGCGCAAATAATGGCGTGTATCGGTGCACAAGTAAACCGGATCCCCGGGCGGAGATCCGGTCAAGACCTTAAGGTGGTGCGAATAAGCCCCAGTGGCGCTCTGGTTCGCACCTTCCCTTATTGCTGCGTTTGTTTTGACAGAAGAAAACCCGCCCAGGCGTAGTCAGGATCCAGTGCCAGCGCTTGTTGCCAACTCTGGCTGGCGGCTTTGGATTGCCCCTGCTGTTGCTGTATCACTCCCCGCCAGGTGTAGGCTTCGGCGTGACCCCAGCAGATATCGCTGCAGGGATTGGCATAGAGTTTCAGGGCGCGTTCAATTTCCTGCAGGGCTCTGTCGCTGCTGCCACCATACTCGACTGGCGTATAGAAACTGGAGATGGCGCCAATGAGCGCGACTCTGGGGCTGTTGGGCGCCAGTTGTCTGGCATCTTGCAGAGACTTGCCTGCAGCTTTCCCCAGAGTTGCCGACTGGCTTGGATTGGCGGTTATCTGCATACCATAAACAGCAGACAGAAGTGCCAGAGCTTCGCCGTCCTTGTTGAAGTTCGGTTGAGCCAGGCTTTCGGCCGCAGTGGCCAAGGCCAGATCCCGGGTCTGAAGCTGGCCAAGTACATTGGCGCTGACAGCCAAACGATAGTTAGCGTAGGCCTGTTGATATCCCTGACTGTTGTCGGCGTAGAGGCTCAAGGTGTCAATGTCGATTTGATTTGCAGCGGCATCGATTTCATCAATGGTGGCTGCCTGGGTTGAGAGGGCCAGACTCAGGCCCAATAACAGTGTGAGTTTACGCATCATTCGCTCCTTGGATGAACAGACTCGAATCTGAGTCGGGTTTAGTATTCCCGAGAGCCTGAATTGGCGGTATTCACAAAGGTCATAAGTTGCAGGTGACAAATGTCATCAGTCTCCCCGAAGGGTTTACTTGATAGCCGCCGGAGCTCGGCTTGGTCGATACAGATACCTGCATAAGGTAAGTGGTTTGTGTTTGTTTGAACGCCTTTACAACCAGTGTCTTACTGATTTTTCCACAGAGAAAAACATCCAACAGCCGAGTAACTTACTCTCCAAAAAACTAACTTCAAGTTGTGAGCACCTGCATAGTTAAATTGATTAACCTGAGTAGAATCCGCGCGCCAATAACATATGCGTAAACACTATTTGGGGAGATTATTGATGAAGTTGAGTAAAGTCGGCCTGGGGGCCACTCTGTTGATCTGCTCGCAACTGGCGGGTTGTATGGGGCAGATGGGGCTGTCAGGCATGCTGACTAAAGGCAATTTGAGTGCGGTGGACAACCGTTACGGCCGCGCCGGTTTGTACCTGTTGTTGGCGCCCGTCTATGGCATTACAGCCACCGCCGATCTGTTTATTTTCAATAGCATTGAATTCTGGACCGGCAAGAATCCCATTACCGGCAAGTCACCGGCCTTGGTGGATATGCCGGCCGATGCCGTTTTCAAGATCAATCATAAGCTGGATAAGGATCTGACCACGGCGCCGGTAAAACTGAGCCGTGCCAGCATGTCAGCCATAGATGACAATACCCTGGCGATGACGCTGAGCTATGAAGATGGCACCGAGCAGGTAATGCTAGGGCGCAAGCAGGGGGAGATGGTGGACTTCTACCTGGATCAGCAATTCATTGCCAGTGTTAGCATAGCTGAAATGGAGAGTTATGTAGCGGCTCGCTCCTGAGCGCTTTTGGGGCTGCTAGAGTCCTTAACTTGATGATATCCCGGGTTTTGACTATCCATTCTTGACGTCAAAGCCCGGTTTTTTTTATGCTACTGCGGCTTGGCAACAAAGTTCTTCAGAAGCATTCCGTTGCCAGTCCCGTACTCAGATTCAGGCGCTGGCGTGGGTAACCAGATAGCCCATATAGCCGCAGTAACCCAGCAATAATATGGCGCCTTCGCGACGACCGATACGAAAACCGCTCCAGGCAAAGGGCAACACCAACAGTGCCAGGGTTAGCATCACGCTGAAGTCCAGGTTGCTAAAACCGGCTGAGCTGATAGGATGCACCAAGGCCGTGACCCCGAGGATCCCCAGCAGGTTGAACAGGTTGGAGCCAACCACATTACCTATGGCGATATCGCTCTGGCCCTTGAGTGCGGCCAGAATCGAGGTCACCAATTCCGGCATGCTGGTGCCTATGGCAATAATGGTCAGGCCGATCACTACTTCGCTGATGCCGAAGGTACGGGCCAACTCGACCGCGCCATCGACAAACAGTATGCCGCCGCCCACCAACATGCCGATACCGGCGATGATAAACAGCAACGACAACAGAGGGTTCTTGGGGCCTTCAATAGGTTCATCAGTCTCTTCGCCCTTGCTGCTGAAATAGCTGAGCAACAGATAGCCTACCAGTAAGCTGGTCAGTACGGCGCCGTCAATCAGGCTCAGTTCACCGTCGAGTACCAGCAGCCACATCAAAATAGAGGCGCCTATCATCAGCGGAATGTCGCGTCTGACCATTTGTGACTGTACCCCTATCGGGCGGATCAGCGCGGTCAGTGCCAGGATCAGACCGATATTGGCGATATTGGAGCCCACCACGTTACCCAGGGCAATACCCGGACTGCCGGCCAGTGCTGACTTAACGCTCACTGCCAGCTCGGGCGCGCTGGTGCCGAAGGCGACGATCGTCAGGCCGATCACCAGCGGGGTGATCCCCAGACGCAGGGCGATGACGCTGGCGCCGCGAACCAAGGCTTCTGCTCCCAGAGTCAGGATCAAGAAGCCGCCGAGAATAGAGAGTGCAATCAACATTAAAAACCGCTTTTCCTGTCAGTAAGGTGCCATGCAGAACGGCACCGATGAATGTGTTTGGGCTGCCAGCATAAGGTTTTTCCCCCCGAAGGCAACCTCTTTTTGACAGAATATGTCACAAAAATCCCGGCCGAAGCCGGGATAATCAGATAAACCAAGGAGCGTCGGCTCTAGATTTCATCTTCCCAGACAACCTTGGCACCGCGAATGCCTTCCATCCGGCTGGCGTATCTGCTCTCCAACACATGGCGCTTGATTTTCAGCGTCGGAGTCAGCACGTCGTTTTCTATGGTCCAGGGCTCCTTGACCACCAGAACCGCTTCCACGGTTTCATGGGATTCCAGGTTGGGGTTAACCGCATCCACAGTGGCCTTGAGCGAGGCGCGCACCTCTTCTCTGGCTTGCAGCGCCGCCCCTTCAGAGAGTTGCACCAAAGCCACAGGGTGAGGCAGTCCCAGGCCGATGACACAGATAAGTTCCACATGGGGATCCTGCGCCAACTTACGTTCAATCGGCACTGGCGCCACATACTTGCCCTTGGCGGTCTTGAAGTTATCCTTGACCCGGCCTGTGATGCTGACGCAACCGTCGGCATCTATGGCGCAGAGATCGCCGGTGAGGAAAAAGCCCTCTTCATCGAAGGCGGCGGCTGTGGCTTCCGGCGCCTTGTAGTATTCACGCATCAATCCCGGGCTCTTCACCAGCAGTTCGCCATTGGCAGCCTGCTTAACTTCGCAGCCGATCACCGGCTTGCCTACTGTGCCTATCTTACTGGCATCGAAGGGGAAGTTGATGATTGAGTAGGCGCAGTTTTCTGTCATGCCCCAGGCTTCGCAGATATCCAAACCTATGCTGTGATACCACTCCACCAGTGACGGAGGTATCGGCGCCGAACCTGAACCGAGCAAACGACACTTGTCCAGCCCTAGGCCCTTATGGATCTTGCGTTTGACCAGATGGCTGATGAGGGGGATCTTCAGCAGCAGATTGAGCCTGGCGTAGCCGACCTTATCGATAATGTTCTTCTGGAACAGGGTCCACAGGCGAGGTACCGAGAAGAACACGGTTGGCCGCATTCGCTGCACATCGGCAACAAAGCTGTCGAGGCTTTCGACAAAGGCAACGCAGGAGCCGGAATAGAAGGAGGAACCCTCTATCGCCACCCGCTCTGTGATATGGGCCAGCGGCAGGTAGGATAGCAGTCTGTCTTTACCATCTGTCTTGAGATCGCGCACCACGGCATTACAGGTCCAGCCGTAGCTGCCGAAGGTTTGGATGGCACCCTTGGGCTTGCCGGTGGAACCTGAGGTGTAGATCAGCGTCATCACCTGCTCGGCTTCGGGATAAGGGGCATCCACCAGAGGTGTACCGAGATTCAACAGCTGCTGCCAGTGATATTGAGCCGGCATGGTGTCATAAGGCATTGCCAGGCGCAGAATATCACCGCCGACACCGGCTTCCTGATCGGCCCAGTGATCCAGCTTACCCAGCATGATGGCCTTACAGCCACTGTGTTCCAGCACGTAGCGTATGGTATCAGCATTGGCAGTGGGGTAAATGGGCACACTGATATAGCCGCCGTGCATCAGCGCCAGATCGGTAATGAACCATTCGGCGCAGTTTTTCGACAGCACGGCTATCTTGTCGCCGGGTTGCAGCCCCAAGTGACGCAGGCCGCCGCAGAGTTGTTGCACCTTGGCCTGTACCTGACGCCAGGTCAGATCCTGATATTGGCCGTTGATCGGCTGCCTGAGATAGATCTCATCGCCTTGAGTCTCTACCCAGTGGTCGAGCATTTCCACCGGGCTCTTGAATGATGCTTCCATGGGGTGTCCCCTTTAACTGTTCTTGTTATCTGCGTAGCTGCAGCTTCCCCCACGGCGGCTGCAACGATCTGATTATCTGTTAGTTTCGCTATGCAGTGGCCAAACCAGTATGGCGACAATTGTGATCTGGCGCAATATTTAATCGGTTGTTTGAAAAGCTTCACAGTTCGGGGATGGGTTCACGCATCCGCTGCCACCAGTCGGCAGCGGCGACTATCTGGCCCTGCGTGTCTATGGCCGGGTAGGGAATGCCTTTGCGCCGACAGGCTTTGGCATAAATGGGGTGGCCTTGCTCAAACAACATGGTCTGGCAATAGTCATTGTCCAGCTTGCGGGCGCCATAGAGCCCGGCCTCCTGCCGCTGACGCTGCGCCTCATACAATAGCAGCGCCGACGCCACCGAGACATTGAGGGATTGCACCATGCCGACCATGGGGATCACTACCTGCTCGTCGGCTAGTGCCAGGGCTTCGGCGCTTATACCATCACGTTCATTGCCGACAATAAAGGCGGTGGGGCGGCGGTAATCCAGCTCCCTAAAGTCACGGGCCTGAGGGCCGAAATGGGTGGCGACCAGCTGCATCCCGCGCGCCTTGCAGGCCTTGGCAGCCGAGGCGAAGTCATAGTGTTTAATGGTTTTGACCCACTGCTGGCTGCCGGAGGCGGTATTGCCGGACAGGCGCATATCGGCATCGGGCCAGACTGCATGAATTTCGTGGATACCCACAGCATCGGCACTGCGCAGCGCGGCGGAAATATTGTTGCTCTTGTGGACTTTGTCCAGGATCAGGCTCAGATCCGGCTGGCGCATATCCAGCATTTGGTTGATGCGAGCGAAGCGTTCGGGGCTCATTGGCGGGGGATCCTATATGAAAAAGGGCGCCGTAGCGCCCTGTATTGGGGATGGAACTCAGAGTTCCATCACACCGTCCATTTCGACCAGAGAACCCTTTGGCAGCTCTTTCACGCCGATGGCGGCGCGGGCCGGGTAAGGCTGGTTGAAGTAACGGCTCATGATTTCGTTGACCGTGGCAAAGTTGCCCAGATCCAGCATATAGATATTCAGTTTGACGATAT
Organism: Shewanella algae; assembly: GCF_009183365.2. Taxonomy (NCBI): domain Bacteria; kingdom Pseudomonadati; phylum Pseudomonadota; class Gammaproteobacteria; order Alteromonadales; family Shewanellaceae; genus Shewanella; species Shewanella algae. The sequence continues at coordinate 4,533,452 of NZ_CP068230.1, read as the reverse complement.
CGGCCATGGAACCGCCGGCGGCTTCACAGACGGCCTTGAGGTTGTCGAATACCCGTACAACCTGGGTTTCAAAGTCGTCACCGGCCAGTGCCATGGTGGCTGGGTCCAGCGGGATCTGCCCGGACAGGTAGACTGTGCTGCCCACTTTGACTGCCTGGGAGTAGGTGCCGATAGCGGCGGGAGCCTTGTCTGTTGCTATGATGATCTTCTCTGCCATAACGCTCTCTCTTTTTTCTGTTATCAACGGTTACGGGATGTACGCAGAACCTCGGGCAGTACCCTGATTCGGCGCATAACATTTGCCATGTGGATCCGGTCGCGAACCGAGATGCGCAGGTTGATCAGATAGACGCGGCCATCGCGCTCTTCGGTGCTGAGATTGTGAATATTGGAGCCTTCGGCGGCAATGATATTGGTGATCTTCGCCAGCGCGCCCTGATGGTTGACGATTTCGACCCTCAGGTTGGCCTGGAATTCGACGCCATCGACGGCATCCCACTGCACCGGAATATACTTGTCCGGCTCGCCCTGATAGCCGCGGATGTTGGCGCAGTTTTCCATGTGCACCACCAGGCCCTTGCCCGGGCTCACGTGAGCAATCACGGCATCCCCAGGAATGGGGCGGCAGCAATTGGCGAAGGTAACCAACATGCCTTCGGCGCCGCGGATCGGCATCAGCTTGTGCTCGTCATGTTGCTTCTGCGGCTCTATCTTGTCGCCCTTGAGGCGTTGGGCTATGACTATGCTCATGGCATTGCCAAGACCTATGTCGGCCAGCAGTGATTGCAGATCGGCGTGTTTGGTGTCTTTGACTACCTTGTCTATCTGAGCCGGATCTATCTGTTCCAGCTTGGTTTCGCCCAGTGCATGGTTCAGCAGACGCCTACCCAGGGTGCTGGCTTCGTCCTGCTTGAGGCTCTTGAGCACCTGACGGATTTTGGCGCGGGCCTTGCCGGTAACCACGAAGTTGAGCCAGGCGGCGTTGGGGCGGGCGCCCTTGGCGGTGATGATCTCGACCGTTTGCCCGGAAATCAGCGGCTGACTCAACGGATAGGCCTGGCGGTTGACCCGGGCGCCGACACAGGTGTTACCCACATCCGTGTGCACCTCATAGGCGAAATCCACTGCGGTGGCGCCTACCGGCAGTTCCAGAATGCGGCCCTCGGGAGTGAACACATAGATCTCTTCCGGGAACAGCTCTGTCTTGACGTTTTCAACAAATTCAAACGAGGTGGAAGCACTCTGCTGCAGTTCCAGCAGGCTTTGCATCCATTTGCGGGCGCGCAGCTGGGTAGTGGTACCCGAGGCGCCGGTCTGGCCACTCTTGTACATCCAGTGGGCCGCAACCCCTTTATCGGCCATCTGATCCATGTCTTCGGTACGGATCTGAATTTCCACCGGTACCGCATGGGGACCAAACAGCGAGGTATGCAACGACTGATAGCCGTTGGCCTTGGGAATGGCGATATAGTCTTTAAATCTGCCCGGACGCGGCTTGTAGAGGCCGTGCATTACTCCGAGCACCCGATAACAGGTATCTATGGAGTCCACTATCAGGCGGAAGGCATAGATATCCATCACTTCCTGGAATTGCAGCTCTTTGCTGCGCATCTTGTTGTAGATGGAATAGAGGTTCTTTTCCCTGCCCTTGACCTTGCCCTTGATACCCACATCTTCCAGGCGGGTACGAATGGCGGTTTCTATGCTCTGGATCAGTTCCTTGCGGTTACCGCGGGCGGCACGAACCACCTCTTTGAGTACCCGATAGCGCATGGGGTAATAGGCCTGAAAGCCGAGATCTTCCAACTCTGTCTTGATATTGTGAATACCCAGACGGTTGGCAATGGGGGCGTAAATTTCCAGGGTTTCGCGGGCAATGCGGCGACGTTTGTCGGGCCGCAGGGCGCCCAGGGTGCGCATATTGTGGGTGCGGTCGGCCAGTTTGATGAGGATCACCCGGATATCCTGGGTCATGGCCATCATCATTTTGCGGAAGTTTTCCGCCTGGGCCTCTTTCTTGTCGCGGAATTTGATCTTGTCTAGCTTGGAGACACCTTCCACCAGCTCCGCCACCGAGGCGCCGAACAGTTCGGCCAGATCCTGATGGGTAACTTGGGTGTCTTCTATGGTGTCGTGCAGCAGGGCGGCCATCAGCGTCTCGTGGTCGAGACGCATTTCGGCCAGGATGCGGGCAACCGCAACCGGATGGGTAATATAGGGTTCGCCACTGGTGCGCATCTGCCCTTCATGGGCATCACGCGCCACCTGATAGGCCTGCTTGAGTAATTCTACCTGCTCCGGCTCCAGATAACTGGCGGCAGACTCCTTGAGACCTTCAAACAGATACAAGTGGCTGTTCTCCTAAGAATATGCCTTAGAGTGAAGAGTTACCTTCTGCAATCGCTGCCACGGCAGCAATTTCAGCTGCTTCGCGCTCACGTACGCTCTGGCGCTCATCGGCATCCAGAGTCGCTGAGTTAACCAGTCCCTGTTCGATTTCGCGCAGTGCGATAACAGTGGGTTTGTCGTTTTGCTCTTCAACCAAAGGATCTTTACCCTGGACGGCGATCTGACGGGCACGACGCGCCGCAACCATGATCATATCAAAACGGTTGCCGATTTGTTTAACGGCGTCTTCTACAGTAACGCGAGCCATGTGTTGAAACTCCAGTGATTTGAATGGAAAAAATGACGCAAAATTGTACACGAAGGCAATTAATCTGCCAACAGACCCTTAAGCATATCATTGTGAGTATTAATTTGACTAGCACGAGTCAGGCGTTGCGAGCGAATGATCGCGCTCAGATCCCCCAGTGCAGTCTCAAAATCGTCGTTGACTATGATGAAATCATACTCTTTATAGTGCGACATTTCTGACACCGCCTGTGCCATGCGGGAGGCGATGACTTCGCTGCTATCCTGACCGCGCCCGGTCAGACGGCGCTCCAGTTCTTCGCGGGACGGTGGCAGAATAAAGATGCCGATGGCCTTGGGCATCAGTTTCTTCACTTGCTGGGCACCCTGCCAGTCGATATCCAGGAACACATCTATGCCCCGTTCAAGCGTCTCTTCAATGACCTTGCGGGAAGTGCCATAAAAGTTACCGAAGACTTCGGCCCACTCGAAGAAGGCTTCTTCGGCAATCAGCGCCTTGAACTCCTCCACCGACACATAATGATAGTGCTGGCCGTGAACCTCTCCCGGACGGGGCTGGCGGGTGGTGTGCGATACGGAAACTTGTTTGTCGGCCGGTTTATTGGCCAGCAGGGCTGCAATCAGTGACGATTTGCCCGCTCCACTGGGGGCCGAGACAATAAAAAGGTTTCCGCGTGCACTCATAATATTTGGGTTCCAAGTCTTTGGCTGTAAAAAAGCCGGTGGCTGATGAGGGAAGCTGCGAACTATGCGCTGTCGGCACTCTGGCTTGCGCCAGCTACAGGTGTTCAAGGCAGCTTCCTTAAGGGCAGCTATTATATAGGCAGGCAATGCTGCCATGCCAGTGGCGCTGACAATTGCCATCAAATTCGTTAGGCTGCCATCAATAAGTCGGTCGATTTTTTAAGGGGTTCTGTGCTGTATAAATCGCTCATCTGTATTCAGGGTTACGACAATGGTCTGCGACACGCGGCCATCAGTGGCGCCGTCTATCTTTTGTTACTCGTGCTGGGGGGGCTTTTTGGCGGCGGCAGTTTCATCTGGGTGCCCGGGATTTTACTGGCGCCCGTACTACTGCTCAGTTGCCGTCGTCGCTTTGGTGATGGCGGCCGTAACCCCTGGTTGTCACTGATAGCCCTGCTGCCTTGGCTCATTCTGCTGTTGGCCCTGAGTACCGACCAGGATGGCAGTTATCTGATAGGTGCCCTGGTGCTGGCTTTGGCGCTGCATGCAGGTTTGGCGCTGTTGCCTGGTGGGAATCGCGGCCGCGGCGCCCGCAGTAAGCGAGACTATGTGCAGGGATACTGTGGCCCTGTGCCTTTGAGCGCCGAGCGTAAGAGCAAGATAAGACGGGTCGAGCCAACCCTGGGCAGTGATGTTCATGGCTATGCAGATAACCACGCTCAAGGCTATTCAGATGATCACGTTTATCAGAGTAGCGACCAAGACGATAACCAACCGCATCATAGCGGTGCCGGGTATAGTGCCGCGGGGCAGCAGCCTGAGCACCCTCTTAGCCAAGCGCCTGAGCCGGCAAGCTTTGCTGCTGCCAATAGCGACCATGACATCAGTCATGACGCCATATCCTATGGACCTGGCCGCAGCCGTTATTTCGACTCGGCGCCGACCGAGGTCGATACCTCAGCGATAGATACAGAGCCTGGCTGGCATACAGATAAGCAAGCCCGCCATAAGGTCAATAGCGCTGAGCCTGGGGTTGATGATGAGGTCGACCGCACCGGCTCCTTGTCTGTGTTGCTGCTCTCCTGGCGCGATGCCATATTGCAACTTTGGCAGCGGCTGGGCGGCCTCTCGGCCGCCCAGCGTAAGGGCCTTGCCATAGCCGCGCTGGTCACAGCGCTGTTTGGCTTGGGATTGATCATATGGCTGCTGTGGCCTCAGGCTAAGCCTAATGACGCATCAGGCCGTGAGACTACTGAGATTGCGGCCGAAACTTCCGACAGGGTGACTGTGCGCCTGCCGGACAGCTTCAACCTGTCGCTCGATGGCGACTTGCTGCGTATGAGCTGGCTTGGCGATACCGACGCCCCTGGCCCCTTGTGGGATCTGGCTACCGCCAAGGGCGATCGCCGCTGCGCCGAGCTGGTGTTCAACAATGGCATTGGCTATCGGCCCATGTCGGTCGTTATCGGCGATAACGGCAAGGTCGAAGCGGCCTTCAGCCCTCTGGATAGTCAGGTGATTGTTCAGGATATGGCGCGGCGGGGCTCGGTTAAGCTCTGCGGCTATGACTTCAGCCTCAAGGGCAGTCAGGCGGCATTGGGTTCTGTTCCTGCCTTCCGGCAGCTTATTGAATAGGGCGCATGTTGGTGCACGGTTAACCACAGCTTTGGTTCATCAGAGCTGTGATTCTGTTATACTGCCTCGCTTCTTTCGGCTCGGCTTTCTTCGCGGCATATTCGACAGTTTATGGATACAAAATTAACTCTGGTGATTATGGCCGCCGGGCTGGGAAGCCGTTTTGGCGGTGATAAACAGTTGGCGGCATTGGGGCCCAATGGGGAAACCATGCTGCAATTGGCGCTAAGCTCAGCCATCAAGGCCGGGTTTGCCCGCGCCGTGCTGGTTATCCGCCCTGAGCTTGAAAGCGAGATCTGTCGCCAGTTAAGCGGTTTCCTGCCTTCCGGGTTTGAGTGGCACCTTTGTTATCAGACGCTGGACGATCTGCCACAGCCGATATCGGCAAGGCAGACAGGGGATATCACAAAGCGCCACAGTAACAGGCAAAAACCCTGGGGCACGGCGCATGCCCTCTGGAGTGCCAGGCATCTGGTCGATGGCCCCATGGCAGTGATCACCGCAGATGATTATTATGGCGATCATGCCTTTGTGCAGTTGGCTGAGGGGCTTAGGCAACATCCCAATGAATGGATGATGGTGGCCTGGCCGCTGGGACTGACCTTGTCCGAGCATGGCGGGGTGAATCGTGGCCTGTGTGAGGTCAATGGGAAGGGTTACCTGACTTCGGTGCAGGAGTGGCTCGATATTCGTCAAGGCACCCATGGCCTTGAGGGAGAGCTTCAGGGTGAACGCCGGCCGATAGCCGCCGATGCCTTGGTATCCATGACCTGCTGGGGCTTTTCGGCGAATATATTTGCCGCACTGGAGCTGGGGCTCAGACGCTTTTTGGCAACCCATGGCGATGATCTTAAAGCCGAGTGTTATCTGCCTGCGATAGTGCAAAATGCAATTGAGCAGCCAGACCCAGAGCCGTGCCAACAACAGCAAAACCTTGCCACCCGTAGTGTCAGGGTGGAAACCGCCCGCGAGGCCTGGTTGGGAGTGACATATCCCCAGGACGCCGCCCGGGTGAAACAGCAATTACAGGAGTTAATGGGTGCTTGAGCTTATCCGGCAGCAGGTGCTGCCTCACTTCGGGATCCCTGACAATGCCAAAATCAGCCCACTGGGCAATGGCCATATCAACGACACTTTTCTGATCCGCAGCGCCGATAGCGAACTTGTGCTGCAAAAGATCAACACTCAGGTATTTCGTGCGCCCAACGCCTTGGTCAATAATGCGGCCAAGGTCAGCGAGCATTTGAGTCAGTGTGCTGCGCAAGGCGGCTATCAACTGCAGCTGATAAGGCCTGTGATGACCCGCGAGCAGCAGTTGGCGGTGGATCTCGGTGAACAGGGATTCTGGCGCGCCATCAGTTATCTGCCTTTCAGTCAGAGCATCGAAGTGGTGCGCTCTGAGGCCGAGGCCGAACAGGCGGCGCGGGCCTTTGGCCATTTCGCCCGCGCCCTGAGCCAAGTAGACCCCCATGAACTGGAAGATGTGATCCCTCTGTTTCACCATCTGCCGGGCAGAATCGAAGCGCTTTCCAAGGCGGTTGCCGAGGACCCGCTTGGGCGCCTGCAGCACTGTCGGCAGTGGGCAGAGTTGGCCTTGTCCCAGCAATCGTTGCTTGCGGAGCTTGAAGATACCTGTGCCGGTTTGCCGCTGCGGATTTGCCACAACGACACCAAGATCAACAACATGCTGTTCGACAAGCGTGATATGTCCAGCATGGCCATCATAGATCTCGACACCTGCATGAAGGGTTTCCTGATGTATGACTTCGGCGACATGGTGCGCACCTTCTGCTCGCCCGAGGCTGAAGATTCCACTGCACTCGATAAGGTTAGAGTCAGGCCCGAAGTGTTTGCCGCCATCTGCCGGGGTTACCTGGCAGAGCTGGGCGAGGTGTTGACGCCACTGGAGCGCCAGAGCCTATGGCTGGGTGCCCGGGTGATTTGTCTTATGATAGGTGTGCGTTTCCTCACCGACTATCTGTTGGGGGATAAGTATTTCCATATCCATCGCGAAGGCCACAACCTGGACAGAGCCGCCAACCAGTTCACCCTCTATCTCAGCTTATTGCAGCAGAGCGAGGCCCTTAAGGCGTGTTTGGTTTGATGAAAGTAAGCGAGACTGAGTGACCTCTTGGGTTATTCTTGCTCATTTTTCCGTGGTTTTTTAAACACGAACTCCCTATGGAAATTCAGATATTTTAACTGCTTAGGGTGCAGCTGCCCGATGTTACAAGGGTATTTTATGTGCCATTTTTGCAAGATTGGCTTCAGCCTCTCAGGGGCCGCCAGCAACATTTCGCCTTTGCAAGAAAAGCTAATATCCCCATTGTTAAAGAGTATATCCACATGGGGTGAAAGCAATAGGCCGTTATAAGGATCCAGGCGTTCTTTATTGTCGGCTACGGCCCATGGTTTGATATGGCTAGCGATGAGATAATGAGGCTCTGATACTCCAGTAACTCTGCACCCTTGCTCGACTCGCTCTAATTGCCTTCTATAGGTTCCATGGCCTCTTCTAGCATCAATTAACTGTTGTTTAGTGGTCTCTGATCCACTAGAGCTATTAATGGATTCTATGTCTAGGTCTCTAAAGAGGCGATCAATATCAGATCTGCGGGTATAGTCCCATTCATGTTTAAGGCACAGACTCAGCAGTTGCCTAGCAAATGAATTGCTGATCTCTGCCAGGTAGCAACATTGGTTACCATTTCCATTCGCCTGAAGAGGTGAATACTTAGAGGGAAAATGAGGAGCGAGGTCTTGCAGAAAATCTTTTGGCCGTAAAGGGTTAGAAAGCCTTTGCCAACGAATCAAGACCAACCATCCTTCATCGCTCCACTGACTTCCTGAACTTCCAAAGTCAGGTTTAGGGGCTGTTTGACACGTTTGGGTGACTGAGCCTATGGCTTGTAGTTTTGCGTTGGCGTAGGAGAAAACAATATCACCAACTTGAGTTCTAGGTAGATTGTCGTAGCTGTAATTTCTTTGTCCATTCGTTTTACATTTGGGAGACCAAATGTAACCATCATCAATCTCTTGCTTGAAGGTTTGTTTGTGATTAACCCACCAATACATCCTTGTACACCAGCCCTACCTATTTAAGTTGAAATCAGGCTAAGTGATTGTTTTTATTTTTACAAGTACCTGATTGAATGCTTGTCAGACATTGTGATGGTTGTATCTCTAATAGACGATGAGTTTGGGTACTCATTTTTAATCAGTCTTTACTACAAGAAATCGAGGCAGGCATTGCGCTTTGGATGAATGCAGTAGATATCGTGTTGTAGTGATGTTTGAGGGGATGTGGCGCTGCAGGCCTCTTTGGTCGCGCGTTTTACCTTGGCCTCGACCACACTGCGGTTTCGGCGGTCATTGGGGCAGAAGTCTGACTCGTTGCCGCAGAGAGAGGTAAGGCGCCTTTAATCACAAATGGCAGCAGGGGACGATTAATTCTTTGCTGTGCTTAAGATCAAATGCTTATCTAAAACTCTTGCCATTCGGGTAAAGGCAATTTCTTTTCCAGTCTAATTCAGGCAGAATTTCGCACTTGAATTTGAAGGGCTTTTGTCTTTAGCCCAATAGGATAGGACGTCTTTGTCTGCCCCTCATTCGTTGGCGGCGGGCAAGAGAACAAGGACTGGAAATGGAACTCCCATTACAGGTAGTGCAGGACCTGGCCCCGGATCAGTCATCTCTGGGGGCTGCCAAAAAGCTGCTCAATACATCCAAGTGGCCCATGTTGGGCGTAGCCTCTGAACTCAATAGTATTTGGGGGCAGTGCCAGGGATCGGGTGCCAATCCCTACCTCACCATGGCAGATGTGGTCGACCATGGCTACAAGTGTACCTGCCCATCTAGAAAATTCCCGTGTAAACATGTGCTTGCATTGATGTGGATCTTCAGTGAAAGCCAAGACAGCTTCAATGAGTCAACCCCGCCCGATTGGGTTGGGGAATGGTTGTCCCGTCGTCGTCGCAGTTCTGCCACCGCAACTGAGGATAACAAGCCCTCGGTGGCGAAGAATATCGCCACCGCCGGTGATGAAGAGCCAATGCTCAGCCCGGAGCAACTCGCCAAGAATGCCGCGCAAAAGCAAAAGCGGGCTTTGGCGGCGCAGCAAGCCAGCGAGCAAAGCATACGCGAAGGGTTGGCTGAGCTTGAGCTGTGGATCCGCGATCAACAGCGAACCGGTCTTTCCGGACTGCTTAAGGATTTACGCCCCAGGGTTCGACGCATTGCCGCAAGGTTGGTGGATGCTAAAGCGAGTGCCTTGGCATCCCGAGTCGATGAATTACCGTCCTTGTTGGCTGGACTGCCGTTTGAGCGGCAACTGGCCCGGCTGATAGAAGAACTGGGGATCTGGGTCTTGCTTTCCCGGGCCTGGCGAATCAATCCGCAGGATCCCGATGTTCGGCGGGCGCTGGTTGGGGCGGAAAATCGAGAACAGCTGCTGGCCAATGTCGCAACCGGGGTCAGTGGCCGCTGGTTATGCCTTGGTGAGCGTATCGAAACCCGACGGGACGGTTTGGTTAGCCATGCGACCTGGCTTTGGCCACTGGATGGCCAGTGTAGCTCAGGCGCCATGTTGCTCGACTATTATCCAGCCACGGCAGGCAAACGTGAGGCCAGCCTCAGGGCCGGTACCTTGCTTGAAGGGGAACTGGTCTTTTATCCCTCCAGGGCGCCGCAGCGCGCCATATTGACCCGGTACCAGATTCTGGCACCAGAAGCCGTATCCTGGCCCGCAGCCTCGGCTATGACACCAGAGCAAGCCTTGTTTACGCTGCGGCGCACCTTGCCATGGGAAACTTCAGTGCCCTTGGTGTTGGGCCCATGCAGTTTGCAGCAGACAGAGGACGGCGGTTATTGGCTCAGTGTCGAGGAGCAGCTAATTCCGGTGAAGGGCAGAGACTTGCCACCCTTGGCACAGGGAGACTTGCAAGGGGCCTTTGTCTGCTGGCGTGGTGATGGAGCCGAACTTCTGTCTGTTTGTACCAGTGCCTGGGGGGTGATCTCATGCTAAATGCTGAAACCCTACAACAGGATCTGGCACAGATTGACGAACTCAAGCAGCGTTGGTTGATAGGTGATGGCGGCGCGCCGATTTTGCTTCCTGAGCATTGGACCGTGCCCGCCGATGCCGACGATGACGAGCGCACCCTGATGGCGCTGGCTTATTGCAGCCAGTATCCCCTGTTGCAACAACCCCATCCCCCCGGGCCGCGTAAAACCTTGCCCGGCTTGCCGCAACTGAGTCTGTCCCTATTACCCGGCCAATGTCGCCCGGCATTCAGGCAGTTACTGGCGCTGACCACCACATCCGGCAGTCAATATCAGGCGCTGTTGGCGCTGCTGGTGAGTCGTGGTTTTTCCCCTCATCCCGAAGACTGGCTGCCCGGTCGACAGGATGCAGAGCTGCCGCCTGAGTTTGAACCTTGGGTTTGCTGGGTTACCGATGCCAGGGATGAACCGCTTACCGAAGAGAGCTGGCCCGATAAAAGCCCGGCACAGAGGCTGGCTGCGCTTAAGCTGCTGCGGCGCCGGTCGCCGGATGCCGCTCGTGATTTGCTGGCAAGCATGGCCGCCTCGGAAGCCGCCGATAAACGCCTGAATCTCTATCAGGTATTGGCAGATGGACTGAGCTCGGCAGACTTGCCCTTATTGGTATCTCTGGAAAAAGACAGATCCCAGAAAGTGAAGGAACTGGCCAATCAATTGCAGATGCGCTTAGGTCAGGGCAACCAGCAAGCGGAGGATGAGACACTCACAGAGCTGGTAACTTGGCTGTCACTGAAACCTCGGGGGCTGCTACGGCGCGAAACTGTGTTGCTTGCTCCTGTGCTGAAAAACAGTGTCCAGAATCGTGACCGCTGCGCCGCACTGAAGAGCGTTTCCTTGCCTTTGCTGGCAACTGGGCTGGGCATGAGTCTGGAGCAGCTTTTGTGCCAGTGGTCCTTTGCCGACAACGCCGGTAAGGGGCTCAATAGCCCCAATCAGGCCTTGCTGCTGAATGTTGCTGCCAGTTTGCCCGAGGAACAGGTGTTGTTGGTGGCCAATCGGCTGCTCGATTGGGCCGTTGAGGAAAATGAAAATCCCATGGCTGAACTGGGTTTATTGGTATCCAGGTTAAACGAGCAAGCCAAGGTCAACCTGGCTCAGACGCTACTGTCCAAGGCTCCCGGCGATCTGCTCCCCAATGCTCCGTACGCACTATTTAGCAGTGAATGGCACTGGCTGAGTGTCGCTGAGTTCAGCCGTTGCAAGGCCACGGCTGAACTGCTTAAACAACTTAAAACCCTGGTACAAGCCAAGGATGCGGACGAGGTGGAACGGCAACTCTCTTGGGTGATGCAACAATTGGGTTTGTGCCTGAACCTCGAGTGTGCTCAGTGGCTGCTGGCCGAGACAAAGACGCTGGGGATATCGCCCATGCACCCAATACTCGACTATTTGAAATTTAACGTAAGTTTGCAACTAGAAGGATGAAAAGATGAGTGACGTATTAAGGCAACCGGCGGAAGTCATTTATCAAGCCGAGCTGGATGCTCTGAAAGAAGAAGATCATGGCCAAAAGCCTGAGAATTGGCAACTGACGCCTAAAAGTGTGGTCAAGTATCTACTCGGTGGCACTACGGATTCCGGGGTGTCTATCAGCCCCAAATACATAGGCAATCGTCGCCTTATCGAAACAGCGGTTGCGACTTTGGCCACTGACAGGGCGCTGTTGCTCCTTGGGGTACCGGGTACTGCCAAGTCCTGGGTGTCCGAGCATCTGGCTGCGGCTATTTCGGGCAACAGTACCCAGGTGATCCAATGCACTGCAGGCACAGATGAAAACCAAATTCGTTACGGTTGGAACTATGCTCAGCTGCTTGCCAAAGGCCCCAGTAAGGACGCCTTGGTGCCGACACCACTGTTCCGGGCCATGGAGTCTGGTACCTTGTGCCGTCTGGAGGAATTGACCCGCATGGGTTCGGATGTCCAGGATACCCTGATAACCGTATTGTCTGAAAAAATGTTGCCGGTGCCCGAGCTGAACGATGCTGTGTTTGCCAAGCGAGGTTTCAATATCATAGCTACCGCCAATAACCGCGATAAAGGTGTGAATGAGCTGTCTTCGGCACTCAAGCGGCGCTTCAACGTAGTAGTGTTGCCGCTACCCGATGATATGGAGCAAGAAGTAGAGATCATTCGTCGCCGGGTGGTCGAGATGGGTCAAAGCCTGTCACTGCCGGTGCCCGCCAGTGCCAGCAGTGAAATTGAGAAAGTGGTAACTATCTTCCGCGAACTGAGAAGCGGCGCTACCTTGGATGGCAAGATGGCGCTCAAGGTGCCTTCGGGGAATCTGTCCACTGCCGAGGCTATTGCCGTGATGGTTGGCGGCTTGAGTCAGGCAGCCTGGTTCGGCGATGGTCAACTGGGAGCTGCTGACGTGGGAGCCAATCTGGTGGGCGCCATAGTGAAAGACCCTGTGCAGGACAAGTTGGTACTTGAGGAGTATCTCGAGACTGTGCTGAAAAAACGCAGTGATTACAGCTCCTATTACCACAGCATCAATGAACTGCTGTGAGCCGTGACCGCCAGAGAACACTTGCCCATGAAAAATATCCATTATTTTGGCATTCGCCACCATGGTCCGGGCTCGGCCCGGCGGCTGGTGGCGGCGCTGGAGCGGTTGAACCCGGCGTTGGTTCTGATAGAAGGACCGGCTGATTGCAGTGAACTGGTGCCATTTTTGGCCAGTGACGAGATGAAACCGCCGGTGGCTCTCTTGTCATTTGTCACCGATGAAACAGGCCACAGCCTCTATTATCCCTTTGCTGAATACTCGCCCGAGTATCAGGCGTGCCGCTGGGCATTGAACACCAATACCGAGGTACGTTTTATTGATTTGCCTGTATCTGTACAGTTGGCATCCAGGCTGCAGGATATTGAGCCTGAGTCGGAAGATGACGACGATACAGCGACAGAAGCTGACGATACAGATTCAGCCTCTCTTCCTGAAGATTCCACCGCGCCTTACGAGGGCCGGCTGCGTCAGGATCCTGTCTCAGCACTGGCCTTGCTTGCCGGTTATGAGGACGGTGAAAGTTGGTGGAATCATGTCATAGAACAGGGCAGTGATGACGATCCTGAGCTGTTTGATGCGTTGGCCCAGGCCATGGCCGAGCTCAGGAGTGCCATGCCCAACGACAGCTTGAGAGAAGCCCAGCGAGAAGCCTTTATGCGGCTGCAAATTGCCGAGGCAGCCAAACAAAACGCGGGACCAATCGCTGTGGTTTGCGGTGCCTGGCATCTGCCGGGGCTGAAGACCAAGGTTAGCCAGAAAGAAGATAAGGCACAATTGAAAAGCCTCCCGGCAAAACTGGCGCCCAAGCGGGTGAGTTCAACCTGGATCCCCTGGACCAGCCCAAGGCTCGCCAGTGAGTCTGGCTATGGGGCCGGGGTGGCCGCGCCCATGTGGTACAGCCACCTGTGGCAACACGGTTATGACGAGGTCTCTTTGACTCGTTGGCTAACCCAGGTTGCCGACATGTTGAGAGCGGCCGGGCTAATGGTTTCAACCGCCGCTGTGATTGAGACCCTGCGCCTGTGTCATAGTCTGGCGGCCATTCGCGCTCGTCCCAGTCCTGGATTCGAAGAGGCGCGGGATGCATCTATAGCCACTATGTGCGGCGGAGAAGCCAGGTGGTGGCAACAGATTTCGCAGCAACTCCTGCTCGGCTCCCGGGTGGGTGAAATACCCGCAGATGTGCCTTTGGCCCCCCTCTTGGATGACTTGCAGCGTTGGCAAAAGAAAACCCGTCTCAAGAGCGAGGCTTTGCCGCGGGAGCTTTCTCTCGACTTGCGCAGTGAGTCGGGCCAGCTGAAATCCTGGTTTTTGCATCGCCTGAGGCTGCTCGATGTGCCTTGGGGCGAGCAGGGCAGTGCCGGCGCCAGCCGAGGAACTTTCCGTGAGCGTTGGGTGATCGCCTGGCAACCTGAGTTTGCGGTGCAACTGGTTGAAAATCAAATCTATGGCAGTTCACTGGTACAGGCGGCAGCCGAACGTACTATCCAGCGCATGCGGGAGCAAAGACAACTGGGTGAGCTGGCAAACCTGGTGTTGGAGGCCTTGGAGGCTGAATTGCCCCGAGCGGTAGAGCTGGGCTTCGAACTGTTGGCCGAGCGTGCAGCACACACAGTCGAGGGCTTGGATCTGCTGGATTGTTTGCCTCCTCTGGTGGATATCAGCCGCTACGGTACCTCGAGAAACCTATCGCTGGCGCATGTCAATGAGTTGATTGAACGCTTGGCGGTGCAGGCATCTTTATCCTTGCCCATTGCTGTTCGCCAGTTGAATGAGGACGAAAGTAATCATTACCGGCTGGCCGTAGGCAGAGCACATGCCCAGTTGGAGTTGGCACAAGTGGCAGATTCTGTCATGGAGGGCTGGTGGCAGGCGCTAATCGAAGTGGTCAATACCGGCCTATGTGATGCGGGAGTCCGCGGGCTTTGCTGTCGCCTGCTGTATCAGGCCAAACGCCTGGATGAAGACTACCTGGCGCAATTAATGGCGAAAATGTTGTCACCGGCCAATCCGATTGCCGAAGCCAAGGGGTTCTTCGAGGGCTTCTTCAGCGGGGCTGCCGAACGCTTGCTTTACGACCCCAGATTGCGACAGTCGGTGGACAATTGGCTGCTGTCGCTTGAGGAAGAGGCGTTTGTCGAGAGTCTGCCGTTGCTGCGGCGGGTATTTGCCGAGTTGGATGCCATGGAGCGTCGCCGACTGCTGGATAGTCTCAATGCCAAAGCTGTGGCAAAAGGCACTGAGTATTCCGTTAATGATGCCTTGGTACCGCTCTGGTCTGCCCATCTGGAAGGGCTGGGCAAGTTGCTTGCAGGAGACAATCAATGGATGAATTGATGAGACAGCGTCGCTGGCAACTGGCCCTTGGCGCAGAATTGGAACAGGCGCCCCTCAATGGCAGCGACAAACGTTTGAATGAGGCGTTGTCGGCACTCTATGGTGACGGCAAACATTCAGAGGCACGTCGCGGGGGCTTGGGCGGCTCAGCACCCAGGGTGGCGCGTTGGCTTGGGGATATTCGCGAATTTTTCCCTGCTTCTGTGGTGCAGTTGGTGCAGCGGGATGCCTTCGAGCGCTTGGGCCTGAAACAGATGCTGATGGAGCCCGAGTTCCTGCAAGCTATGGAGGCCGATGTGCACTTGGTTGCGGATCTCGTCAGCCTCGGGGGCATGATGCCGGCGCAAACCATGGAAACGGCGCGGCAGGTCATTCGCAAGGTGGTAGATGAACTCCTGGCCAGGCTGGAACAAAAAACTGCCGAGGCTATTCGTGGTGCCGTGGATAAAAGCAAACGCAGTTTTCGTCCCCGTCATGCCGACATCGACTGGCACAGAACCATCAGTGCCAATTTACGCCACTACCAACCTGAGCTTGGCACTGTGATGCCGGAAAAACTGGTGGGCTATACCCGCAAGCAGCGGCGACAGGTGGATCTGGACGAGGTGATCCTTTGCGTCGATCAGTCCGGTTCCATGGCGACATCTGTGGTGTACAGTTCCATTTTTGCGGCTGTGATGGCCTCCATTCCAGCGGTGAAAACCCGGTTGGTGTGTTTTGATACTGCGGTAGTGGACCTTACTGATGAATTGGCCGACCCGGTGCAAGTGTTGTTTGGCGTGCAACTGGGTGGTGGCACAGATATTAACCAAGCGGTAGCTTACTGCGCCGACAAAATTGAGCGCCCATCCAAGACTCACCTTATCCTGATCACGGATCTCTATGAAGGGGGCAATGAAAAGGAGCTTAAGGCTCGGGTTGCTGAACTGCTGCGCCGCGAAGTGAATGTGATCACCCTGTTGGCGTTGAGCGACGATGGGCGTCCGGCTTATGACAACCAAATGGCTGCGGATTTTGCCGCAATCGGCAGCCCGGTGTTTGCCTGTACGCCGGACAAATTTCCCGAGTTGATGGCTACGGCGCTAAAAAGGGAGGATGTGCTGCAATGGGCGGCAGACGCCGGCATAGCCACGGTTAGAGCGACTGAGTAATACCATGAAGAAGCAGGCTGATGCCTGCTTTTTTAATCCAAAGGTTCAGGCCGAAGCTTTCCCTTATCTCACATCACAGCCAAGAGCACGCTGGGCGCTGCTCGTGGATCCGTCACCTGCGCCTCGGACAAGGCCACTGTCTTTCATGCTGCCATCACGGTAGCTTCGCGGTTAAAAAATCTATCATGGCGCTGACCTTGGCCGGCAAGTGCTTGCGCCTGGGGTAGACGCAGTAAATAGCGTGTCGGGGCAGCCGATACTCGGGCATCAGGGCGACCAGGCGGCCCTTGGCGATATCACCTCTTACAATAAAGTCCGGCATGTTGGCTATCCCCAGGCCTTGGAGAATCGCGCTGTGAATCGCATCGCTGTTATTGACCTCGAAGTTGCCCTTGGGCTCAATTCTGACTTCGCCGCCCGATTGCTGCTGGGGGCTTTGAAAGCGCCATTCGCTGCCACCGCGAAACAGCGAATAGAACAAACAGTTGTGTTGGCCGAGCTGCTCCGGCGTTTGCGGCGTGCCGTGGCGCTTTAGGTACTCGGGAGAGGCCACCAGGAAGCTCTCGCATGGCGCGATGCGCTTGGCAACCAGGCTGGAATCTGCCAGTTCACCAATGCGCAGCGCCAGATCAAAACCTTCGGCAATCAGATCGGTATGGCTGTCGCTCAACTCAAGTTGCAGGCGAATATCAGGAAAACGCTGCAGAAATTCAGCCATCAGCGGCGCGACATAGCGGCGGCCATACACCATGGGCACAGACATCCTCAGCAGCCCCTTGGGGCTGTGTTGCAGCTCGCCTATGGCATCTTCCGCCTCCCTGGCGAAACGCACCGCATGGCGCACAGAGTCATAGTAGCGCTCGCCTGCTTCCGTCAGGCTGAGCGAACGTGTGGTGCGGTACAGGAGTTGCACCCCGAGGCGCGTTTCGAGCTGGCTTATCCGCTTGCTGATCGCCGACTTACTGCTGCCGAGCTGCTTGGCAGCGGCCGAGAAGCTGCCGGACTCCACCACAGCGACAAACACCGGCAGGGCATTGAAGTGATCCATCTTGATAGTTGAGTTTTTGGAAACTGTATTGCGACATTATCGGTAATTATCCTAAATGGCAAAACAATGTAGAGTGGCGTCTGCTTGAAGGACGGCGACAGACGCCCTGTCGAGCCCGAATAATGCCCGCCATTGGCTGGCCAAGATTGATTCGCACACGCCGGAGAAGAGAGATGCAAGGCAGCCGCAACCGAGAATCCAATATGCCGCTATCCTGGGGAGCCGCCCTGGTGGCATTCGTTGCCGGTGGCTTACTGGCGCTGATGATCCAGCTTAACAGCCAGTTGGCCTCGGCCGGCTCACCCCTGCTGGCTTCCTGGATAGCCCATGGTACCGGGGCGTTGACCGCCCTGTTGTTATGGCTATTTATGGGAAGGCGAAAGGCAGCCCCATCGCCAGGGGGGCCTGAGCAGAATAAGCAGCCAAAGCGCACCTTGCCACTTTGGGCCTGGCTTGGCGGTCTGCCCGGCGCCATGACTGTGATTTTGGCGGCCATCTGTGTCAACTCTCCCCTGGGGCTGGGCGGAACCCTGGCACTCCTGCTGCTGGGGCAGTTACTGTTCGGCGCCATCAGTGATTCTCGAGGCTGGTGGTTGTTGCCAAAGCGGCAACTGCATCCACTCGAGTGGCCGGCATTACTGCTGGTACTGGCCGGGGCGCTGTTGCTGATATTTTCCGCTCACGCTTAATTTTTACCTGGGGATAAGATGATGTTGTCACTGTTTTTGTTGTTGGCGCTGGCCAACGGCGTCATGGTCAGCCTGAGCCGCAGTTTTAACGGTGCACTGGCGGCAAATAAAGGCGCGCTGCAGGCATCGTTGCTGAACCACCTATTGGGTTTTTTACTGCTGACCTTGGTATTGGCGGTTTATACCCTGTTTCAGGGCGGCGCAGTATGGCAGCTGCAGGCTACGCCGGCTTACACTTGGCTCGGCGGCGTGATAGGCGCCTTGTTTGTCGCGACCAGCAGCTGGGCTCTGGCCAGGCTTGGCGCCATGGCCTGTGCCCTGTTGGTGATTTCCGGACAGATGCTGACCGGTGTCTGGCTCGACAGCCTTTCCCGTGAGTTGGGCTGGCAGGCCTGGCTGGGGGCGGCGCTGATCCTGGCTGGTGTGATACTGCAGCGCCTGGCGGCCAAGGCGCAAACCCGTCGAGTCGGCAGCGGGTTGGACGCCGCCGACGTCAAGGCGTAAAATTCGCAACTTGTGTCCTGCATAACGCTATGTTTTCGGGCTATGGCTTTTGGTTTAAAGAAGAATGGGGAAACAGGAGAGAAGAATGCCGTACTCTAATAGTCAGGCTTATCAGTGGGTATTGTTCGATGCCGATGAAACCCTGTTTCAGTTCGATGCGCCGCGTGGGCTCAAGCTGATGTTTTCCCGTCAGGGGGTGGATTTCAGCGATGCCGACTATGCCGAGTATCAGCAAACCAATGCGCCGCTGTGGGTGGCCTACCAGGACGGCAAGATCAGCGCCAGCGAGTTGCAGCTGACCCGTTTCAGCCATTGGGCCAAACGTCTCGGGCGCACACCTTTTGAACTCAACAGCGCCTTTATGACGGCAATGGCCGATATCTGTGAGCCGCTTCCCGGTGCTGCCGAGCTGCTTGATAGCCTCAAGGGCCGTGCCCGCTTGGGGATTATCACCAATGGTTTTACCGAGCTGCAGCAGGTGCGGTTGCAAAAGACCGGTTTTGCCGAACACTTTGATCTGTTGGTTATTTCAGAAGAGGTCGGCTTGGCCAAGCCGGATCCGGGTATCTTCGAGCATGCGCTGGCCAAGATGCAGCAACCCGAGCGTAAGCGGGTATTGATGGTGGGTGACAACCCCCATTCGGATATTCTCGGCGGCCTTCAAGCCGGTCTGGATACCTGTTGGCTCAACGTTAAGGGCGAGGCGGCGCCCGAAGGGATTAAGCCGCATATCGAGGTGCGTTCACTGAGTGAACTGCAAAGGCAACTCTGTAGCTGATCCGCATCTTACTTAAAGTATTTTTAAACCCAAGGCCCGCCATTATGCGGGCCTTGGGCATTTCTGCACTGCCGAGAAAAACCGCCGTCCACCAGTTAATACCTTTAGGGGATGCTGATACACCTTTAGAGCGGCTGTTAAAAACATGATCTAAGTCAATTGATAATTATTCTCATTCGTATAATATTACGCAACTTTGTTGATTTGGGGAGATATCTGAGTGAAACCGACTTATCTGGCAGTTGTTTTGGCGGCCCTGTTGAGCCCGCAGTTGATGGCGGCAGAAACAGAAGAAGCGCAGGAGCCGGCTGCAGAAAACATGGAGCGCTTGAGTGTGGTAGGGGTTAGGCAGCGGCTGGAGCAAGCCGGCACCCTGGCCAACACCATAATGAAGACAGAGGTGATAGACGCCAGCATCATAGAAAACAAGAATGCCGTTAACCTGTCGGAAGCTATAGATAACTCTCCCGGGGTAAAAGTCTCCAACGAATGCTCCATGTGTGGTGTGAAACGCATCATGCTCAACGGCATGAAAGGGGAGCAAACCACAATTCTGGTGGATGGTTTGCCGGTGCATACCATGATTTCCGGTTATTACGCCGTCGATGCCATTCCTACCACAGGGATTGAACGCATCGAAGTGGCCCGCGGCGCCGGGGCTTCACTGATTGCCCCTGAGGCGATTGGCGGCACCATCAACATCATCAGCTATGAGCCGACCGAAAACGGTGCCGAGCTGGATATCGCCGCCGGTGAAAATGGCTATCGCAAAGTGGGCTTCCTTGGCAAGGGCGTCAGTGAAGATGGTCGCACCCGGGCGACGCTGGTGGCTCAGTATGACGACAGAGATCAGTTCGACGCCGATGACAACAAGGTCAACGAGGCGCCATTGCAGGAAAACCGCAGCGTAACCGCCAGAATTTCCCAGGATATCGGCGACTTTGACAACCTGGTGTTGCGAATTGCCAATATCCAGTCGGAGATCTTCGGTGGCCCCATGCTGGGCAGCAACTTTGCCGATGGCACAGCTTCCAGCATAGGCAGTGTACTCTCAGGTTTTGATGATAAGCCCAGTGAGCCGCAGCAGCTGTTTGAAGACGGTGATATCCGCAAGCGCTACAAGGGCAAGGCCTGGGAAACTACCGAATGGATCAAGACAGAGCGCAACGAGGCATCGCTTGCCTGGCTGAAGGAGTTCAGTGACGACTGGAACATGCACCTGGCGGTAAGTTATGCCGAGCACAAGCAGGATTCCTTCTACGAGGGGTTCGATTATACCGCCGATGACAAGATGTGGTTCTTCGACGCCAGATTCAACTACCTGCTCAACGACAGCCATTTGTTGACCTTTGGTGCCGATCTGCGTACCGAAGAGATGCGCTCCCACTCCCGCGCCGGCAGCGCCAACCCTGACTATGTCTCCGACTCTTTTGACTATGATGTCAAGGGCCTGTACCTGCAGGATACCTGGCAGGTGACCGATGATCTCGAAGTCGCCATGGCGCTGCGTTACGACAGCATCACTGCCGACTTTACCGACCCCAGCAAGCCGGGCACAGAGTTGGACGAGTCGATACTCTCGCCCAGAGTGGATATCCGCCTGCGTCACAATGAGCTGTGGACTTCGCGTCTGTCTGCCGGCCGTGGCTATCGGGCGCCGTTGTCATTCTTCGAGACTGATCACGGCATTCTGGATGGCTCATTGGGGTTTGATATCGACATCGACGAGCTGGAACGTTCCAACTCGGTGAACTATGCCCTGAGCTATGAGGGTGACAGACTCACCTCCACCGCCTCTGTGGCCTGGACCGAAGTCGAGCATCTGGCGGCGCTGACCACCAACGACCAAGGGATTCCGCTGCTGACTCAACTGGATGAGAAGGCCAGCGTGGTGACCACAGACATCGCCCTGGGCTATCGTTTGACCGATGACCTGACGGTTAACCTTACCGGCGAGCACTTCGACTATGACTCGGTATTCAAGTCTTCCTATGCCGTGGCACCGGTCGAGGAACGGGTGACCCTGAGCGTGGATTGGGACGTCAACGACTGGGAATTTTTCGCCAACCTGGTGTGGATTGGCGGCCGAGATCTGTCGCAGTACGGTTATGAAGGTTACAACCGCCTGGATGCCAACGGTAAGGTGGATCCCGACTCGAAGAAGCGTACCGATGCGCCGTCCTACTTTACCCTGGACTTGCGTGCCAGCTATCAGTTCAACGACAACCTGTCCTTCTATACCGGGGTCAGCAACCTGTTTGACTATACCCAGGCCGGTGACGAGGAAAGCCCCTTGTTCTATGACGCCGAAGGCGCCTTCGATGTGGGTTACATCTATGGTCCGCTGCGTGGCAGAGAGATCTATGCCGGCATGAAACTGGTGTTCTGATTATGAAGCGCCTGGCCCTGGGATTATTGCTGCTGTGTGCCATGCCGTTGCAGGCCTCACAGCTGACTCGTGACTATCAGTTTCAGCCCCTTCGCGGGCAAGAGCAGCAGACGCTGGCACATCTCGAGGGCCAGAGTGCTGTGTTGATGTTCTTTGAGCCCGAGTGCCCCTGGTGTGTTAAGCAGGCGGCGGTGCTGAAAAAGTTACATCAGCTGTGCCCTGGTCATCTGCAGCCGGTGGCGCTCGGCGTCAATGGTAATCAACTCGCCCTGAAACGGGCGCTGTTCCGCCTCAACTTTCCGTTTGAGGCCTATAGAGCGCCACTGGAGTTGGTCAGAGACATGGGCGGCATTCCGGCAACACCTATCTTGTTATTGCTGGACAGTAAGGGCAGGCTGATTAAGGGTTATCGTGGTTTGACCGGGGAAACAGAACTGCAGGCGCAGCTCTGCCCGGCGGCCTGAGTGAGCCAAATTCAAACCTGACCCCATCGAGATAAAAATGCCCGGCATCGAGCCGGGCATTTTGTTGTCAATCTTAAACCCCTCCCATGGAGGTGGTGATTTATGGTGGCTGTTTGGGTGCCCAATTTCAGGGGTGCCAAAATCAGGCGCTTGGGTTGTTAATCCTTGACCGTCAGCAACTCTCTTACTTGGGCGCCGACATCGCGCTGGAACTCATCGGCCTGATCGAACACTCCCAACATCTTGATAAAGCCGTGAATCGTGCCCGGGTAGCGCTGATAGTGCACGGCTACGCCGGAAGTCGCCAACTTGTCGGCGTACAGACAGCTGTCGTCGCACAGGGGGTCGCATTCGGCGCAGTAGAGTAAGGTAGTGGGCAGCTTGCTGTGGTCGGTTGCCAGCAAAGGGGAACAATAGGGATGAATGGCATCGGCTGGGCTGCGTAGATAGTGGTTCCAGTAGTACTTCATGCTGTCCTTGTGCAGCAAAAAACCTCTGGCGTATCTCTCCGCCGAGGCCGTGTGCCAGCCGTACTGCACCGGCGGGTAAACCAGCACCTGGCAGGCGAGATCCGCCGAGTCTTCATCGCGGCACCTCAATGCCACTGCAGCGGCGAGATTGGCACCGGCGCTGTCGCCGAAGATACCGATTCGCTTGGGATCCAGTCCCAGTCTCTCGGCGTGTTTGAATACCCACAGGGTCGCCGCGTAACAGTCATCCATGGGGATGGGGAACTTGTGCTCCGGCGCCTTTTGATAATTGACGGCAATCACCACTACGCCGCAATTCTTGGCCAGTGCCCGGCTGAAAGGGTCGTTGATTTCTATGTTGGATACCATCCAGCCGCTGCCGTGAAAGTAGATCAGCGCCGGTTGGGGTTGTTCGCTGTGTTTGGGGCGGTAAATCCTAACCGGCAGGTCGGCGGTAGGGCCGGGAATAAATCTGTGTTCAACGGCGGCCATCTCTTCCGGTGGCCTGGCCGGGGGAATATCGCTGTGTTCCTGATGACGACCGGCGTCGGGCGGCAGATCTTCATAGGGCGTGAAGCCTGCGGCATAGGTTTGCTGCAGGAAGGTTTCAACCTGGGGATTGAGTGGCATACGGGTACTCCATTCAGCAAGGGGATCAGGCCTTGTAGGTCACCTCTGTGACCCCTTTGAGCCTGGGACGGTTGGCTTCGGCTTGTGTCAGCGGCCTCACTTCCCGAAGGGAGTTGTGGCAGCGCGGCACCAGCGCCTGATATTCCAGGGTATTGAGGTGTTTCCAGTGCAGATCTTGCTCTGTGACATCGCGGATATATCGGGCGGGAGAGCCTGCCAGTAACTGCCGCGGTTGGCCTTTAAAGCCGGCTTTGATAAAGCTCATGGCGCCGACTATGGTGTCTGGCCCAATCTCAGCGCCATCCATGATCACACTGTTCATGCCTATCAGGGCATTGCGGCCTATGATGCAGCCGTGCAGCACGGCGCCATGGCCGATATGGCCATCTTCGGCGACTATAGTGTCTTGATCGCAATAGCCGTGCATGATGCAGCCATCCTGCAGGTTACTGCCGGCCTTGAGGATCAGCCGACCATAATCACCGCGAAGGGAAGCGTGGGGGCCAACGTAGACATTGGCGCCGACTATCACATCGCCTATCAGTACGGCACTGGGATGAACAAAGGCGCTGGGGTCGACAACAGGGATCAGACCTTCAAATGCATAACAGCTCATGGCATTTTCCTGTTTGGCTTGAGGGTGGGACATCCTTGTCCCGGTTGGCGTGCTTTCCTTAAATCATTTGCCTTTCCAGACAGGATCGCGTTTTTCGGCAAAGGCCTGCGGCCCTTCCAGCGCGTCTTCTGAGTGCAATACGGATGGATAGTGTTTCAGCTGGCCGCTGCGGATAAAGCGATAGGCTTCTTCCACCGGCATTTCGCTGGTGGTGCGATAAACCTCTTTCAGGGCGGCGATGGCCAGAGGAGCACTCTGGGTGATCTCCTGCGCCAACTCTCGGGCGGTTTCCATCAGTTGGCTGTTGTCCACTACCCGGTTGACTATGCCCCAGCGCAGCGCTTCCTGGGCATCCATGCGGCGGCCGGTCATCATCATCTCGTTGACGATCGCAGGCGGGATCAGCTTGGGCAGGCGCAGCATGCCGCCGCTATCCGGTACTATGCCCAGTTTGGCTTCCGGCAGGGCGAAGCTGGCGTTGTCACTGCAGACTATCATGTCGGCGGCCAGGGCCAGCTCGAAACCACCACCGAAGGCATAACCATTGACGGCGGCGATAACTGGCTTGTCCAGATCGAACAGCTCGGTCAGACCGGCAAAACCGCCCGGACCAAAGTCGGCATCCGGGGCTTCACCCTCGGCGGCGGCTTTCAGGTCCCAGCCGGCAGAGAAGAAGCGCTCACCGGCCCCTGTGATAATTGCTACCCGCAGTTCCGGATCGTCACGGAAAGCGATAAAGGCTTCACCCATGGCAAAACTGGTCTTGGCATCTATGGCGTTGGCCTTGGGGCGATCCAGGGTGATTTCCAGAATATGGCCATTGCGGCGTATGTGTAACGATTCGTTCATGCTAATACTCCATCTGGATAAAAATTAAAATATCACTGAGTATGTGCGAAATACAGTTAACGCTTATCACCAGCCTAAGGCCATAACTATTTATGGTTTAAGCAGATATTACCCAGCTACGACAATTTTGGTAATAAAGGCATTACCAATTACTTTCTTGGTTTTTACGGTTTGCTTTTTAAGCCTTCGATATTTAGAAGGCTTAAATTTAAAACTTGATAGTTCGATTAACTATTTGTCAGCAAAGACTCTTCTTTTTTATTTTCCCCGAACAGGTTCTTGGTAAGCTTTTTCTTATCTCAAGGAAAGAAGGCACCTTGAATTTAGCCATGTGTTCTTCACAATATTCGAAGAACTCTTCTTCGGTAATCGTCTGGTTTTCATGCAAGACAATAAAGGCCTTGATGGCTTGATCTCGAATGGAATCCTTTACCCCAATAATGGCGACATCGGCAATTTTGGGGTGCTCTGAAATAATGTTTTCCAGTTCGACACAGGAGATATTTTCGCCACAACGTTTGATCATGTTGCAGCTGCGATCGATAAAGTAGAAAAAGCCTTCCTCATCGACGTATCCTGAGTCACCTGTGTGCAGCCAACCGTCGGCGGAGAGTGTCTTGGCGGTCTCTTCCGGCAATTTGTAGTATTCACGAAACAGTGTCTTACCCGGTTCGCCCTTGATGCAGATCTCCCCGGTTTCACCGGTAGGTAAGGGGCGCCCCTGTTGATCGCGGATCTCCACTTGATAGCCCATGCCGACCCGGCCGATGGAGGGCCAGCGCCGCTTGTCACCTGGGCGGTCGCCTATGACGCCGACTATGGTCTCTGTCATGCCGTATGAGGTAAACAGGCGCACGTTAAAGCGCTCGACGAAGGCGTCTTTTTCCTGATCAGACAGATTGAGGTAGAACAATACCTCACGCAGGCAATGCTGTTTCTCCCAGGGCATTGTAGGCTGCATCATCAGGGTGCGGATCATCAGCGGGATACACTCAGTGACAGTGGCACGATACTTACATATCTGACCCCAGAAGGCACGGGCGCTGAATTTTTCCAGCATCACAAAGGTGGCTCCCGCCGAAAAGGCCGCCATGGCTGCGGTGCACTGGCAGTCGATATGATAGGCGGGCATGGGAGTCAGGTAGATATCATCGTCCCTGAGGGCACATTGCCAGGCGGTGTAGTAACCGGCGAATCTGAGGTTGTAGTGGGTAATTACCACCCCCTTGGGGCGGGAAGTGGTACCCGAGGTAAACAGGATTTCGGCAACATCGCTGCTGCTCAATGGCACTCTGTGTTGCAGTTCATCGGGTTGTGCCAGCCTTAGGCGGTGGAAATTGAGAATGCTGGCCGGTGCAGTGGCCGACTCGTCGGCTATCAGCAGTATCTGCTGCAGCGGTGAACCGGGATCTTGCTGCAAGCCGCTGTAGAGTGATTGATACTCACTGCTGGTAACCACCAGAGAGATAGCGCACTTGTCCAGAATATAGGCGGTTTCTTCCTGCAGCAGATGGGTGTTTATCGGCACCATGATGGCGCCTATCTTGGCCAGACCGAACCAACAGAAGATGAATTCGGCACAGTTGTTGATATGCAGCGCCACCTTGTCGCCCTTGGCGACGCCCAGCGAATGAAACAGGTTGGCGGTGCGGTTGATCTCTTTATTGAGCCCGGCATAACTGTATTCCTGGGCCAGCCCTTGAAGGTTTTCGACGATAAGCGCCGTTTTCTCTCCATAGTTGAGGGCCAGATCATCCCAGGTCTGACGTAAATCTTGTCCAGCTATTATATCCATTTGACACCTTGCTCAATAAAACGGGTTATGCAGCGAAGGCCTGTAAATACCGGCCTTCGCACGACTTCAGGAGTTATTTTTCTCCCTTGATTTTGGCCAGCCCTTTATTCACCAACTCCTGGATAGCAGCTTCGTCATAACCGATATCTTTGAGAATGGCATCGGTATCCATGCCGTGGCTTGGCATGCCGCGCCAGATCTGGCCTGGGTTGTTTTTGAATTTGGGCATCACATTGGGACCCTTGCAGGTACGGCCGTCCATGGTTTGCCACTGGGTGATAGACTCACGGGCGATGTACTGAGGATTGGACTCGAGATCTTCGGCGCTGAGTACCTTGGCACAGGCAATTTTCAGCTCGGCGAAGCGCTCGCGCACTTGTTCTATGGTGCGTTGGCCTATGTAACGCTCCAGTGCATCTTCAATTTCCTGCCCATGTGGGCATTCGATGCGGTGGATAAGCTGGGTGCCTTCCGGTACCGCTTCCGTGTGCAGCAGGTGGCCAAGACCTATGTCTTTGAACAGCTCTTCAATCTGGGTGACGCCGACCATTTCCATCACTATGTAGCCGTCTTCACACTTGTACAGACCACAACCGGCATAGTAAGGGTCACGGCCCTTGTACTGACGTGGTGCCATCTTGCCGCCGTTGAAGTAGTCCATCATGAAGTACTGGCCCATGCGTAACATAACTTCATACATGGCCACGTCGATGCTTTCGCCAACACCCGTTTGCTGCGCCTTGTAAAGGGCTGCCAGCGCAGATGTGGTTACTGTCATGCCTGAAAAATAATCAGCCGTATAAGGGAAGGCCGCCATGGGTTGGTCGACATCGCCGTTTTGCATCAGATAGCCACTGAAGGCCTGGGCTATGGTGTTATACGCGGCCAGGTGAGTGTATTCCTCGGTGCCGTACTGACCAAAGCCTGATAAGTGAGCGATAACTAACTTTTTGTTGCGTTCCCACAAGACTTCATCCGTGATGCCACGACGGGCGAAGGCCGGACCCTTGCTGGCTTCGATAAAGATGTCTGTGGTTTCCATCAGCTTGAGGAAGGCTTCGCGCCCTTCATCCTTGAAGATATTCAGCGACAAGGCATGCAGGTTACGGCGTGACAGCTCAGGATAGTTGGGTTGCACCCGGATAGTGTCTGTGTAAGCCACGTTTTCAATCCAGATAACTTCGGCGCCCCATTCGGCAAACAGCTGCCCGGCAAATGGGCCGGCAATCTCTATGCCGGAGAACACGACTCTGACACCCGAGAGAGGGCCAAATGTTGGCATAGCTAAATGATGTGACATGATCTGTTCCTTCTATCGATTCTTGGCATTGATGGCGCAGATGGTGCTGCGCCATACCGACCGGCCGGTTTCACCGGGAGCAGGGAGATAGGCAAACCCGGCCGGTACTCATGGGCAACTACCTGTTGCGATACTCTTTCAGCACAGCACGACCCAGAGTCAGGATCTGCATCTCGTCTGAACCGCCGGAAACTCTGTCTACCCGCAGATCGCGCCAGAAGCGGCTGATGCGGTGCTCACCGGCAATGGCGTAACCCCCGAAGACCTGCATGGCATGGTCAACCACCCGGAAGGCGGCATTGGCGCAGTAGTATTTACACATGGCTGCGTCACCTGAAGTCATGATGCCGTTGTCGGCTTTCCAGGCGGTGTGATAGATCATGTTGCGCATGTTGTTCAGCTCGATGGCCATATGGGCAAACTTCTCCTGGATCAGCTGGGTACGGCCGATGGCCTCGCCGAACTGTACCCTTTGGTTGGCGTACTTGGCGGCATCTTCGAAGGCGCAGTAAGCCGTGCCATAGTTGGTGCAGGCCACCAGGAAACGTTCGTCATCGAATTCTTCTTTCACCCGCAGGAAACCGTTGCCTTCGGTGCCGAAGAAGTCTTTCTCTTCCAGCTCAACATCGATGAATTGCACTTCGCAGCAGCTGTCCATCTTCAGGCCGAGTTTGGGAAGCTTGCTGACCTTGATGCCAGGTTTGGTCATGTCGACAAAGAACTCGGAGAACACAGGTTTCTCGGAAGCTGAGTCTTTGGCCATCACCACCAGGAAGGGGCAACCGGCGGCACTGGTGATAAAGCACTTGGTACCATTGAGGTAAATCTTGCCGTCGCGGCGGGTATAGGTGGTTTGCAGGCTGCCAACATCGGAACCGGCTGAAGGCTCGGTGATGGCGGAGTTCCACATCTGTTTGCCGGTACCCAGGAAAGCCATAATCTTGTCGATCTGCTCTTGGGTGCCGTGTTTCAGTACTGTGGTAAAGCCGGCCAGTTGGAACAGGACATAGGTGGGGGCACCGAGGCGGCCCAGCTCTTCCCAGATAACCGCCAGGGTCATCAGTCCGGCTTCGAAGCCACCAAACTCTTCCGGCAATAACAGACTATCTATGCCCATTTCTGCCAGTTCTTTTACAAATCTTTCTGGATATTGACTATTTTCGTCACACTCGGAGAAATATTGTTCCCAGTTTTCTCTCTCCATTAAGTCACGAACACCTTTAACAAATAATTCCTGCTCATCAGTTAAACGATAATCCATGAAAAGTCCCCTATATAAATACATTTGTTCAAAGTAAGGTGTGAGGTGAATCTATAATCCGATCAACTCTTCCAGTTATTTTTTCGTGAATCTTTCAAGAATGAGATAATGATCATTATGTTCACGAAAACGAGAGGTGCACCGCCGGCAATAATGGCTGTTTGCAGTGGTTTTAATCCGCCCAAAGCCAACAAAACAATACCGATAACACCGACCAATACAGACCAACCTACACGAACCCAAACCGGTGGTTCATTATCCGCATCAACCCCTTTACAGGTAGACATGGCCAAGGTGTAAGAACAGGCGTTAATTAATGTTACTGTTGCCAGGAAACACAGAATAAAGAACATCCACATGGTAATGGTGCTCATAGGCAAAGCGGCCCAGGTTTCAATAATGGCCCTGGCGGCACCATACTGTTCAATCAGGGCAGGCATATTGACGATATTTTCGTTCATCAAATTAAGTGTGTTACTGCCGAGTATGGTCCACAGCAACCAGGTAGAAGCTGTCAGACCACCTACCATGGCCAGACACAGCTGACGCACGGTTCTGCCGCGGGAGATCTTGGCCAGGAAGATACACATCTGGATGCCGTAAACTACCCACCAGGCCCAGTAGAACACTGTCCAGTCCTGAGGGAAGCTGCTGTCACTGACAGAGGCTGTGTAGAACAGCATGCGGCCCATGTTCATCAGCAATACCCCGATGGAATCGGTGAAGTAGTTCACTGTGAACGTGGTGGCACCAATGATGAGTACCCAGGCGAGGATGATGATGCTCAGGTAGCTGCGCAGGTCACTGGCAATCTTGATCCCTTTTTGCAGACCAAAGGCCACACAAATGGCGTTGAAGATGATCCAGGCTGAAATAATGGTGGCATCCACTTCTATGGTGCGCGGAATACCGAACAGATACTGAATACATTCGGTAACCAGAGGTGTCGCCAGACCCAGACTGGTACCCATGGCCAGGATCAGCGCGACGACATAGATGTTGTCTATTATGGTGCCTATGATGCCTTCACACTTCTTGCCCATGATGGGATAGAGGGTGCCGCTTGGGCGTACCACGTCCATCTTCTTCACGAACAGGAAGTAACCCAGAGCCACGGAGAAGAAGGCGTAACCGGCCCATGGCAGCGGTCCCCAGTGGAACAGACTGTAAGCCAGTCCAAGTTCTTTGGCCTGTACCGACAAAGGTTCCAGTTCAAATGGGGGATAGCTGACATAGTAGTAGATCTCCAACGAGCCCCAGAACAGCACTGCGGCTGAAGTACAGGAGGCAAACATCAGGAAGATCCAGCTTCCGGTACTGAATTCAGGTTCTTCATTACCGAGGCGGTTGTTGGCATAAGGACCAAACAGTAACCAGAGCCAGCCGGCCAACATGACTATCATGTACCATTCAAATGCCCAACCCCAGCTGTGGGTTAAGTAATGGAAGACTGCGCTGATTACTTCATTGGCGGCATCAAGGTCTCTCACAGTAAAGTAGGAGAGAAGGATCACTACCAATAGTGAAGGGAAAAATATCTTCGCTTCAATACCAGCCTTTTTGATCTTTTTATTTTCACTCATCAAAATTCTCCATACCCAAAAGTCTTTAACTGATTTTCAGGAAAGGTGAGCCCGTGAGGTTTAATTAAAAACCCCAGATTAATAAAAAATGATTTGGGTTTGAGCTACTGGCTAAATAGCTCAGTTATTAAAACCAATACTGCAAGTGAATGTTGAATCGACCATTCCACTCCTTATCGCTGTCTTTCAGGCCCAGACTATTGTCACCCAGCCACACAACGTTTTTGGCATGATAATAATCGACGTACACAAAGAATTGTTTGTAAGAAAGTGAGACCCCAGTGCTATTCAGTACTGAGTCGTCAAAGTTGGATTCATCTGGTGTCAAAATACTGAAGTCGTTGTAGAAGGTGAATTGGCCACCCCATTGGGTATCGACTACTTTTGACAGGTTGAATGTCATGATGTCGCCTTTGGCTGCTACTTCATAGAAGCCATTAACTGCACCAACACCAATTTTTGAAGTATCTATTTGACCATCATCATATTGATCAAAGTCATACTTCAAATATTGAAGTTGTACACCCCAGCCACGATATTTTGCATCCAGGTGTACGGCATAGTTGAGGTTGTCTCCTGATTCATCGGCCACCGGATTATAAAGTTGGCCGTATTCAACGGAGGCTCCCAAGAGCACCTGCCAGTTGTCATTTTCCCATCTGTAGCTTTCGCGCAAGCTGACAGTGTTGTATTCCTTGTTGTTATAGGTTGTGCCGTCTATGGTGCCCGAACCTATGGTACCAGCGAAGTTACGATAGTCGCTGCCCTTGTAGAGAGAGCTCTGGATGAAGGAAAAGTCTGTTTCGAAGTTATTGAATTTATGGTTGATATTGAATCCAACACCATAGTCATCTTCGAAGCCAAGGTAGTAGTTGAGACTGTACCACCAGTTATGGGAAGCAAAGTTCTTGTTACCGAATGCCTTGCTGACCACACCGAGCTGTAGGGTCAGATCTTCATTGGCATTCCAATAGGCATAACCGTTTTTAAGATAGTCGTAACCATCGGCAAAGCGATATTCGGCGACAAAACCATAGTTTTCAAAATCCTGGGAGAGTTTTATTCCCAAGGTGTTGAAATCGAAATCACCACCCGTAGCTTTTGAAGCGTCACTAAAATCTTTAATGCTGTAGTTCGCTCTTATTGAACCACTGATGTCCACCGCCAAACTTGGCGCACTAAGCGTTAATCCTAATAACATCAAGCTTAGATTTTTTAGCTTAAACTTATTCATTAACCACCCTCCGTTTTTAATTTGAACCGATTATGGTTTCGGTCATGAATAAAAAAACATTCCCGCATCACACTTTTGGTCAATGGATTGTTACCTTGCTCGGAAATGTGTGATGCAAATCAATAAAAACGGTAAAAATGAACCATTGAAGGTCGTTATATAATCAGGTTTTGTTTAATTTGGTTGAAAAATTGGATGTTGCTCACAAAAAGTGGCTCAACAAACGAATTTGTTTGGTCTTAATTGAAAATAGCTTGTATTAATAAAATGACGCTGATGGATTGTGAGAGGTTTATTTAATTAATCTGATAATCAATTAAGCAACTCTAAATTTGGTTAAGGTGAACTAATCTATTATCCATACATATTGATATCTAAATGGATGTGGACTTTTATTCCCTTTCGTTACCCAGGAGGGTGCGACTTTGTGTGATGCAAGCCTGAAATTTTATTAATTATGGGTTTCAGATCACCAATGTTGAGGAATGTAAACCAGTAGAGACGAATGTTTATAGTGATACTTAGACTGGAGATAAGATGAAGATCATTGCATGTTATAAGCTTGTCCCGGAAGAGCAGGATATCAAAGTCATTCCCAACCTTCCTGTAGATACAAGTAATGTAAACAAAAAGATAGGCCAATTCGATCTGTGTGCCGTTGAAGCTGCGGTACAAATCAAGGCAACCCAGAGCGATTGCAGCATTACGGCGTTGAGTATAGGCGCAGATGCACTGGCCGCCCCCAAAGCTTGCAAAGATATCCTCTCAAGAGGCCCGGACGCGCTGACCCTGGTTTGCGATCCCAAGCTGGAGCAGGCGCTGCCCCATCAAACTGCCCGAGTCTTGGCTGCTGCTGCCAAGCAGGAAGGGTTTGAGCTGATCCTCTGCGGTGACGGTTCGGGTGACCTCTACGCCCAGCAGGTAGGTTTGCTGCTTGGTGAATTGCTGCAAGTACCTTGCATCAATGGTGTCAGCAAAATTCTGGAAGTCGCCAACGGTATGGTCAGGGTTGAGCGCGAGCTGGACGACGAAGTTGAAGAGTTGGAGTTGTCGCTCCCTGCCGTGTTGGCCGTTTCTGCCGATATCAACGAACCTCAAATCCCTTCAATGAAAGCCATTCTGGCGGCGGGCAAAAAGCCGGTCAACAAGTTGGCTTATGCCGAACTGGCGCTGGAAGAGATCCCGCAGCTCGTGGAGCTGGTGTCTATTACTGCGCCTGAACAGAAGGCCCGCAAGCAGATCATTATCGAGGGTGATGATGAAGGCCAGGTTGCCGAGTTTGTCGGCCATATTGGCAATGTGTTGAATTGAGGGGGATGAAATGAACAAGCTAGCAAATGTTTGGGTTTTCAGCAGCGAGGCTGCTCGTCTGCCCGAAGTCATGGCCGCCGGTCTGCAACTGGGTGACAGTGTTTCTGTATTCGTCTTGGGTGGTGCCGATGAGGTTGCCAGGGCTGCAGCATTGGGCGCAAGCAAGGTGTATCACCTGGGCGAGAAGGACTCAAACCGCATAGTGGAAGAGTACGCCTTGACCATGGCCAAGGCGATTGAAGCCGAAGCGCAGGCGTCCCTGGTCTTGTTGCCAGCCAGCCGCCGCGGCAAGGCGTTGGCCGCCAAGCTGGGTGTGCGCCTGAGTGCCGGGGTTTTCAATGATGCCGCCGAACTCACAATCGATGGCGAAGGCCATGTCGGTGCCAAGCATCTGGTCTACGGTGGCCTGGCCATCGGCGAAGAGAAGATCACCTCTCAAATTGCTGTGGTGACTCTGTCCGCCGGCGCCTTCAAGGAGTTGCCAGCCGAAGAAGCGGGCCGCAGCGCCGAAACGATCACTCTGGAATTTGTTGCCCCTGCCAATGGCATTCGTTGCCTGGCACGTCGGCCAAAGGAAAAATCCAATATCGACCTGGGTAAGGCCAAGCGCGTTATCGGTGTGGGCAATGGCATAGGTTCGCAGGATAACCTGAAGCTGATTGAACAGCTGGCCGCCAAGGTTGGTGCCGAACTGGGCTGCAGCCGTCCGATTGCCGAAACTGAAAAGTGGATGGAGCGTGAGCGCTACATTGGGGTTTCAGGTGTGATGATCAAGCCTGATGTCTATATGGCCATAGGGATTTCCGGTCAGATCCAGCACATGGTTGGCGTCAACGACTCCCTGACCATTATTGCTGTCAACAAAGACAAGAATGCCCCCATCTTCCAGTATGCGGATTACGGCATTGTCGGTGATATCAACAAGATAGTTCCAGCCCTGCTGAACAGCTTCAAAGGCTAACTATCTGGCCCGGCTACCGGCTCAAGGGGCCGGTAGTCTCGAATTCAAGAGAGGATCAGCATGTCAGAAGATGCATTTGACGCAATCATAGTGGGAGGCGGGCTCGCCGGCTGCGTTGCTGCCTATGTCCTGGCCAGTCAGGGCGCCGATGTTCTGGTGATTGAACGCGGCAACTATGCCGGGGCCAAGAATATGACTGGCGGTAGACTCTACGCCCACAGCCTGGAAAAGATTATGCCCGATTTTGCCAAACGGGCGCCGCTGGAGCGTAAGGTTACCAAGGAAAAAGTATCGTTTCTCACTGATGATACTGCAGTAACCCTGGACTATCACAACGGCCGTGGTCAGGAGTCGGTAGAGGAATCTTATACTCTGCTCAGGGGCACTTTCGATCAGTGGCTGGCCGAACAAGCCGAGGAAGCCGGTGCTCAGTTTATTACCGGTATTCGGGTTGAAAAAATCCTCAAGGAAGACGGTAAGGTCATAGGGGTGGAGGCCGATGGCGACTCACTGCTGGCCAAGACAGTGATTCTGGCTGAAGGGGTCAACCCTCTTCTGGGGGAACAGCTAGGCATGGTTAAGCCCAAGGTGCAATCCAGTGCCATGGCGGTCGGAGCCAAGGAGCTTATCGCCCTGTCAGAGCAGCAGATACGGGATCGCTTTAATGTCAGCGGTGATGAAGGCGTTGCCTGGCTGTTTGCCGGTTCACCCTCCAATGGTCTCTTGGGCGGGGGCTTCCTTTACACCAATAAAGACACTGTTTCTTTGGGGATTGTTTGTGGCTTGCACCACATAGAAACCTCTTCCAAGACAGTGCCGCAGATGTTGGAAGACTTCAAGAATCATCCGGCGATCAAGCCTTTGATTGAAGGCGGCAAGTTGCTTGAGTACTCAGGCCACGTGGTTCCCGAGGCCGGACTGAACATGCTGCCCAAGCTGGTGGATGACGGTGTCTTGATTGCCGGGGATGCGGCAGGCTTCTGTCTCAACGTGGGCTATACGGTCCGCGGAATGGACTTGGCTATCGCATCCGGTGAGGCCGCCGCCAGAGCCGTACTTGCCGCCAAGGCCAAGAATGATTTCAGTGCCGCCGGACTCGGTGCCTATCAAACACTGTTGGACAACAGCTTCATCATGAAAGATCTCAAGCTGTACCAGAAATTACCCGCCTTTATGGAGAACCCAAGGATCTTCAATCAGTACCCCAAGCTGGTCGCCGACATTATGCAGGAGATGTTCACCATAGATGGCAGCGCCTCGCAACCTCTGCGCAAGACCCTGATGAAGCATGCCAAAGAAGTGGGTTATATGAATCTGATTAAAGATGGTATTAAGGGGATGACAGCGATATGAGCGAGCCAGTCAATGTTGATGTGAAATTGGGGGTGAACAAGTTCTATGTCGATGAGGGACATCCACATATTGAGCTTGTTGAAAACCCGGATATCAATGAATTCCGTAAGTTGGTTAACGCCTGCCCAGCAGGACTCTATAAAATTCAGGACGACGGCAGCCTTAAATTTGACTCTGCCGGTTGTTTGGAATGTGGCACCTGTAAAATGCTTTGCGGTGAAACCATTATCAAGAAATGGGAATATCCCAGAGGTACATTCGGTATTGAATATCGTTATGGCTAGTGCCGCTTGAAAACCTTAAATCTGAATTTAAGTTAGTTTTCTAACGAGCTCGATTGTGCAAAATGAGAGCATGCACTTTTAATGTTGTTAGGCCTGTTGAATAAACAGATTTTGATAATGCTTAACTTGAAGCGCTGTGCTCTTATTTGTTTTAACTTTTAACCTGTTTAAAGATTTGTCTGCGACTTATGTAGTTTGCTAACTGTAACCGTTTTCTCACTTTTGAGCTTCAGATTTGTTTTAGTCCCATTTTTTATTCAGTATTTCTCGACTGAGAAATCAGGCTGAAGATTAATGGCACATTTTGTGAACGAATAAATCAACCATGTTTATTGGTTTAATATAAGAGATTAGCATATGAAAGCTAAAAAGTTCGATGAAATGGAGTTTACGCCATTACATAAGAAAATCATGTTTTGGGGCAGTGGTGGTCCCTTCCTCGACGGTTATATTCTGGTCATTATTGGCCTGGCGCTTGAGCAACTGATCCCTGAAATGCAGTTGGATGCCAACTGGATAGGCCTGGTTGGGGCATCTACCCTGGTGGGCCTATTTGTCGGTACCGCACTCTTTGGTTACATCGCCGACCTATTCGGTCGTAAGTTAATGTTTCTAATAGATATCATAGCGATAGCCGTGTTATCTGTCGCCACTATGTTCGTTTCATCGCCGATAGAGTTAGTGGTGATGCGCTTCCTTATCGGGGTAGTGATAGGGGCCGATTACCCCATTGCCACCTCCATGGTGGCCGAGTTTTCCCCAACCAAGAAGCGGGCCTTTACCATGGGCTTCATAGCCTTGATGTGGTATGTGGGCGCTACTGCGGCCAATGCGGTAGGTTATCTGCTTTATGAAGTTGAAGGTGGCTGGCGCTGGATGCTCGGCAGCGGCCTGATCCCTTGTCTGGTAATCCTGCTTGGGCGTTTCCATCTACCCGAGTCGCCACGCTGGCTGCTGCGCAAGGGCCGTATCGCCGAGTACAAACAAGTTATGCAGCAGTACTTTGGCGGCAATATTCATATTGAAGCGGAAGAGAAGATCGATACCCAGTATCGTAAGCTGTTCGAAAAACGCAACTTCACCATGATCATCTTTATCGGCACAATTTGGACCTGCCAGATCATTCCCATGTTTGCCATCTACACCTTTGGGCCGCAGATAGTCGGGGCCTTGGGTTTTTACGATGGCAAAGACTCGGCGCTTGGCAACATTATTATCAGTACCTTCTTTATCATAGGTTGTATTCCGGCCATGTATTGGCTGGATTCCATGGGCCGTCGACCACTGCTTATCATCAGCTTTGCCATGATGACCTTGTCACTGGCCATGCTGGGACTGGTTTCCTCGCCTGGTATCTGGGTAGTGATTGCGGCCTTTGGCATGTACGCCTTCTGCTCCGGAGGCCCTGGGATCTTGCAGTGGCTCTACCCCAATGAGTTGTTCCCTACCGATATCCGCGCTTCGGCCGTGGGTGCCGTGATGTCTTTCAGCCGTATAGGCACCATACTCTCGACCTATGCCTTGCCTGTGTTTATGAACGCTTATGGCGTTTCCTGGACCATGATGGCCGGTGCCGGTATTTCACTGTTGGGCTTGGTGGTTTCCATCTTGCTGGCACCGGAAACCCGTGGCATGACCCTGGCGGACACCAGTGTTGCAGGATTTGTAAAGCACTGACTTATCAAATACTAAGAAATCGCCGCCTCATGGGAGGCGGCAACGGCTTCAACGGTCGGCGACATAAGGGTTGTGGCGCCGCTCTTCAGCAAAAGTGGACATGGGGCCATGACCGGGAATAAAGCAGGTATCTCCCCCCAGTGGCCAGAGTTTGTTCTTGATGGAATCCAGCAGCGCCGCGTGATTCCCGCCGGGAAAATCGCAGCGGCCTATGGAGTGTCTGAATAGCACATCGCCAACCCAGGCCAACTTGGCCGCCGGGGCAAAGAATACCAGGTGGCCTGGTGTATGGCCCGGGCAATGAATCACCTGAAGTTGTAACTCGCCGACCCAAATAGTGTCATCCTGCTCAAGAAAACGGTCTGGATAAAAGACATCACAGTGGGGAAATTGATATAGACGACATTCCTCCGGCAACATATCAAACAGAAAAGTATCATCCTTATGAGGGCCGAGTATTTCGGCCGATGAACTCTTAGCCAATAATCTGGCCGCGCCGATATGATCTATATGACCATGGGTCAGGAGTATCTTATCCAGCTCCAGTTTATTGTCTTCAATAAAGCTTGTTATCTTTTCTACTTCACCACCTGGATCTATTACAGCGGCCTTGTTGCAACCATCTTGCCAAACAATACAAGCATTTTGTTTGTAATGAGTTACAGGAATAATTTTGAAATTTACATTTTGAGTCATTTATATCTCCACAATTATATAACTATAAACTGAGTTTACTTGTCGATAGATTCTATTGATTGATATTGCTCAATAAATCAAAAATTATTTTCTGTGATTTTATATTTAAATTAATTAAATGGATTGCTTCAGGCTTTAAATTTATACCTTATTGTTCAATAATCTATTTCACTTGGATTATTGTGAAATGGCTCAAAGGGATTGCGGGCTAATTTCTATAATATTGACCATGTTCCAGCATTTCTCT
This sequence comes from Shewanella algae, assembly GCF_009183365.2. Classification (NCBI taxonomy): domain Bacteria; kingdom Pseudomonadati; phylum Pseudomonadota; class Gammaproteobacteria; order Alteromonadales; family Shewanellaceae; genus Shewanella; species Shewanella algae. Next base: position 4,495,281 of record NZ_CP068230.1, on the reverse strand, counting down.
CTGGATTGACTCGAATATGCCTGGGGTTATACTGCCGTAGGTACCTGTCGCAGAGTTTAGACAGGCGTCCTGCTTACTGATGAAAACTTGCTGAGGTATCGATGAACTATCGACTGACAAACGAACAAGAAGCATTTATTGCAGGAGTAAGAGACCTGATGTCACAGGAGGACTGGGAGCGCTATTTCTCCGCCTGCGACGACAACAATGAATATCCTGAACGTTTTGTCAAAGAGCTGGCCAAGCTGGGGCTGGACAGTTTGCTGCTTCCGGAAGAATACGGCGGCAGCGATGCCGGTCTGGTGACTCTGGCCTTGATCTGGGAAGAACTGGGGCGCCTCGGTGCGCCAACCTATGTGCTTTATCAGATGGCGGGTTTTCCCACTATATTGCAGGAAGGTACCCAGGAGCAGATCGACAAGATCATGGCCTATATAGGTACCGGCAAACAGGTGTGGAACTCGGCGGTCACCGAGCCGGATGCCGGCTCGGATGTACGCAGCCTGCAGACCACTTATACCCGAAAGAAGGGCAAGGTCTACCTCAATGGCACCAAATGCTATATCACCAGTGCCGCCGAGACCCCTTACCTGGTGGTGATGGCCAAAGATTCCGCCAGCTTCGAGCCAGTTTTCTCCGAGTTTTTTGTCGACATGAGTAAACCGGGGATCTCTGTCAGCCACTTGCCCAAGCTGGGACTGAAGATGGACAGTTGCTGTGTGGTGGAGTTCGACAATGTAGAGCTGGAGGAAAAGGACTTTTTCGGTACCGAAGGCAACGGGTTTGCCAGGGTGAAGAAGGAGTTTGATCTGGAGCGTTTCCTCATAGCCTGCAGCAACTATGGTTGCGCCTATTGCGCCTTCGAAGATGCCGCCCGTTATGCCAACAAGCGGGTACAGTTTGACTTGCCGATCGCCAAGACACAGCTGATCCAGGAAAAGTTTGCCTATATGTCGGTGCAGCTCACCAACATGAAGAACATGATTTATCACACCGCCTGGAAGGCCGACAACGGCCAGATGACCCCGGGCGATGCCGCTAAGTGTAAGCTCTACTGCTCCAAGGCGGCCTTCGATGTGGTTGACAATGCCATGCAGGTGTTTGGCGGCCAGGGGATCACCGGCGAGCATCGCATCAGCCGCTTCTGGCGCGATCTGCGGGTCGATAGAGTTTCCGGCGGCTCGGAAGAGATGCAGGTGCTGACGCTGGGTCGGGAAGTGCTCCGGGAGTATGTCTAGTCTTTAGGTAAAGACAGATACCGCCCACAATGTGGCCGAGTTGGCCTTCCTGTTGGCCAAGCTGCAACCGTTACCTATCTGAAGTCTTACTGTAGTTGGTACTGGATAACTCCGTCCTGGGTCAGGCGGAAGATCCACAGGGAGTCGCCTTCGCGGTAATACCAGCTGTTGGCCAGGCCTTCTTCGGCTTTTAACTGAGAAGTGAACTCGCTCATTGCCGCGGCGGGCAGACGGAAACTGCCGCTGGAGCTGTTGTTGTCCAGATCATTGTTGACCTTTATCTCCGTGGCCGAGGGCGGCAATATCGGTGGCAGCCAGCCTCGCTCGAATACTCCTTCAGCCCGTGCTTCGGCCTCGGTGGGGTATTGTTCGCTGATGACATCGCTGCAACCCCAGAGTAAGGCGGTTAATGTCAGCATGGAGCTGATGGAAAGGGAACGCATCAGTGGTTTCATCTTGGGCTCCTTGTCAGTGAAATGGCGTTTTACTGTAACAAAGGCGGCCTGTACCTAGTCTGAAGCCAAGTGAATTGATGGGTGAGCACTGAACTCAGTGTCCACCCATCGGCTGGTTAATGCTTACCACAGCTTGGATGTATAACACCTTCAGTGTTGTTGCCAAGCCCGAGGAAATCGAGGATATGTGGGGTCACGCCATCGACCTGCGTCATGGCGGTTTGGCTTAAATCTCCCTGGCAATAGGGGCTAATGCCCGGGTTATCCAGGCTGTTGTTGAGGATCAGAAAGGTATTGCGCTCGCCGGTACTCTGGCCGCCATGACCGGTTCCCAAACCGCCGTGATCTGAAGTCACCAGAATCAACCACTCTTCGTCCTGATAGTTGGGCCTTGAGGTCAGCGCTTGCAGCACTTGGGCTATCTGCTGATCTTCGTCGCGTATCTTTTGCTGATAGGTGGGATGCAGTGGTGCATAGGCATGGGTATGAATATCTGTGTTATGCAGATAGTAGAAGATGGCCGTGGGTGGGTTTTGCCAGCCCAGCCACTGTTTGACCGTGTCTGTAGCCTGTTGTGAGTTCTTGTTGGCATTGCTGACCACGAGATCGGCCTTGGCGGGTTTCAGGTTGTGGGTCAGATTGAACCAATCGGCAACCAGCGCCGTGGTTGCGGTAGGGTAGGCCTGCTTTATCAGATCAAAGACATGAGGTTTTTGCAGCACAAGGCTACTGTCGTTGGAGTGGACGCCGTGTTTATCGGCCCAGAATCCGGTGAAGACGCTGGACCAACCTGGCCCACTGAAGGTGGACTGGTGTCCACCGGCCAGCAGATTGTTGTGAAAGGCGCCTGTTGCAATCAGGCTATCCAGTGCCGGCGTCTCGGCGCAATCCTCACATTGGATGGCATCGCCCCTCAAACCGTCCAGTCCTATCACCAGAATGTGTTTATTACCGGGTATCGGGTTCTTGATGCCGTGGCTGTCGAAGCGCTCATAGTAGTCCATCGGCTGTTGCCCCTTATTGAGCTGCAGGCCACCTACGTCGGCGGCTCTCTGGCTGCTGAGGCTGCAATTACCGCTTTGGGTGTGGTAGTTGAATGACTGACACCAATAGCTTCTCTGATCATCGACACAGGCATCGGCACAGGCCTCTGCGCTCAGGCCGGGCAGCTGTTCGCTGTTGTACCCGGGTAAAAAGGCTTGCTCCACATGAACAAACTGTTCGAGTGAACTTGGCTCTAAGCTGTAATGGGCATAGGGGTTACCGGGATAATCTGTCTTGAGTCCACCGACATCGGCCGCGCGTTTGTCGCTGAGATCGCAGGATTGATTCTGTTTGTGATAATCAAAAGAGACGCACCAACTGCGTCCTTCCTCAAGACAGGCACTGGCACATTGAGCCGCGGTTACCCCGGACAACTTCTCTGAGTTGTAACCGGAAATCGCAGCATTGTCTGTCATCTCAAACCTGGACAGCGGATTGTCGCTCGCCTGGGCGCCGGCCGCGGCCAGCAGCAATAGGCTGAGACTCAGGGGTGAAGTTTTCATTGTTAGCTCCTTGCTTTATAGGGAAGGCAAGTGGGTATCTGCCTCTTCCCCGGTTATGGGTTCCCGGTTTATTTCAGTGAAAGCTAATGACGGGGCTGTGAATCCTGATTCAGTTTTAGTTAATTACGGCTAGGCAAAAGCAAGCCCCGGGTCACCCGAGTGTCATTGCCTCTGTTGAGAATGGCTGCATTCGAACACAGACGAGGACCTATGAAATGCGCTCCACCTTAGCTTGCCTGTTGCTGCCCATAATGGCGGCGACTCCAGCCCTGGCCGAAGAATCGGCTCCGTTGCAATTTACTCTGAATACTGATGGCGGCATCAAGGTCGCCAATCACGACAAATCGGCCACTTTTCAGTTGGGTGGTCGCTTGCAATTCGACTATGACGCCACCGAATCAAAAGATAACCAGCTCGATACCGAGGACTTCGATGTGCGCCGGGCACGTTTGTATGTCAAAGGGCATGTCGGTGACTGGGGTTACAAGGCGCAGTTCAACATTGCCGAGAGTGACGGCGGCAAGGGAGGCAATGCCGAAGATCTCTATCTGAGCTACCTGGGATTTGGCAAACAGGCGCAGATCACCATAGGTAAACAGGCCGAGCCTTTCGGCCTGGAACGCCTGATGAGCTCCAAGGATATTTCAGCCCTCGAACGCAGTGCCATGACTGAACTGCACAGTCCGGGCCGGGCGCTCGGGGTCAAACTGCACGGTGTCGGAAGCAACTGGACCTATGCCCTGGGGGTATTTGAGTCAGATGGCGACGGTGGCAACGACTTCGAACATAAGGCGATGACAGGTCGCTTTACTTATACCCCCTACCAAGTAGGTGATGCCGTTATTCACTTAGGCGCCAGCTACACCCAGCGTGATGCCGATGTCAGCGAAGATGAGGTCAAGGGCTATGGCCTGGAACTGGCGGCCAGTAGCGGCCCTTTGCATTTGCAGGCGGAATACTTCGGCAGCGAGTTCGGCGATGAAGATCTCGACGGTTTCTATGTTCAGGGCGGCTGGGTGATTACCGGGGAATCCCGTCCTTACAAGCAAGGCAACTTCGGCCGGGTCAAACCGGGCAATGCCTATGGTGCCTGGGAGCTGGTATTGAGGTTCGAACAGGGCGACGGCAATTATGGTGATATTGGCCTGGACAAGAGCACTCAAGTGTACGACGGCAATATGTACACCCTGGGGGTGAACTACTACGCAGATAAAAATGTCCGTTTGGGCCTCAACTACTCCAAGGGTGAAGCCGAGGACCTGCTGGGGAACGAGTTCAGCGGCAGTGAACTGCGGGCCAGGTTCCAGTACGCCTTTTAATTCAATGGCTGCGCCTGGGGTTGTCACAGTTCTGTCTTGATATGACGTAATAATGACGTTTCTGTTACGCCGGCAGGCGCAGGTTTAATAGCACAGCGAGGAAAACAAGATGAACAAGCTCAATCAACTGCTGCTCACTCTGAGCCTTACCGGGGCGGCTATTTTCAGCCAAAGTGCGCTGGCATTGGAGTCGCTGAAAATAGCCTTGATCCCATCGGAAGATTCCCGCGCCATGATCAAACAGTCACAGGCGCTGATGGATGAACTGGGTAAACAATTGGGGATTAAGGTCGAAGGCTTTGTTGCTACCGACTACAACGGGGTGATAGAAGCGCTGAGAGCCAAGCATATTGATATCGCCTATCTGGGTCCCTTCTCTTATGTCAAGGCGACTCAGGTCACGGATGTTGAGGCCTTTGTGGTGGCCGAAACCAAGAAGAAGGGCGCTGTGGCCTATCACAGCCAGATCATCGCCAGAGCCGATTCAGATATCAAAGATATTCAGGATCTTAAGGGTAAAGACTTCGCCTTTGTCGACCCTACTTCCACCTCAGGTTATGTGTTTCCTATGGTGGGATTGAAGCATGCCGGTATTGAACCCAAAGACGACTTTGCCAACCTCATCTACACAGGGGCTCACGATGCCAACATACTGGCAGTGAAAAATCGCCGGGTGGATGCTGCGACTGTGGCCGACAGGATCCTCAGTGCCGCCGTCGACAAAGGCATGATCGGCAGTGAGGAATACCGTGTGGTTTGGCGCTCGCCGGCTATCCCCGAGTCTCCCATGGTTTGGCGTAAAGACCTGGCCGAAGAAGACAAGCAGAAGATCCGCACTGCCTTCCTGAGCCTGAAGAATCTGCAGTTTGGCGATCAGGGTGAGGTCAATCGCTATGTGGCTACAGATGATGCCGCATACGATGTTGTCCGCGAAGCTGCCAAGTTGGCACGGCAGTAATGGCAGGGTCAGAAAGATGATTGAAGTCAGAAACTTGAGTAAAGCATACGGCGAGACCCGGGTATTGGAAGATATCAACTTCAAGGTCGAAGCCGGTGAGTTTGTCGTGGTACTCGGCCCCTCGGGGGCGGGAAAGTCCACGCTGCTGCGCTGCATCAACCGCCTGACGCCGCCTTCCAGCGGTGAGGTGTTGATCGACGGCGAGTCCTATCCGGTGGGAGACAAGCATGCCTACCGAATATTATCTCAGCGAATTGCGATGGTGTTTCAGCATCATAATCTTGTTGATCGTTTATCTGTAATCAAAAACGTGCTCACCGGGCGCATGGCCAAGATCCCCTTCTGGGCCTGTCTGTTGCAGCTGTTTCCCAAACAGGATGTGGAGGCGGCATTGAACGCCATCGCCCAGGTTGGACTGGAGGAGAAGGCCTGGAATCGCGCCGATAACCTCAGCGGCGGCCAGCAGCAAAGGGTTGGCATCGCCAGGGCGCTGGCCCAGGAGCCTGACCTTATATTGGCCGACGAGCCAGTGGCCAGTCTCGATCCCAAGACCTCAAGGCAGATCCTGGGGTATATCCGCGAAGTGAGCCGCAAGAACAACATCGCCGTGCTCTGCAACCTGCACCAGATAGATTACGCCATGGAATTCGGCCAAAGGATCATAGGGATCTCCGGCGGCCACATAGTCTTCAACGGCAAGCCCGAGGAGCTGACCCCCGAGATAGTGGCGCAGATCTATCCCGGCCTGGAAGATGAAGGCATTGCCAAGTTGGTCAGTCGCACCGCCGAGGAACTGCGGCGCAAGAAGGCCGGCGCACCGGTGTTGAAGGAGGCCCTATGTTGAAACAGTATCGATTTGTGGCCAATGCGCCACGTGGCCCCATGGGCTGGTGGGTGTTGCTGCCCATAGCTTTGGTCTCGCTGGCCACACTCAGCTGGACGGTGACAGGCACAGACACTGAAATTGGCAAATTAGTGCAGGGACTGCCCTGGATAGCCGACTTTATCGGCCGCATGTTGCCTCCCAATCTAAGCTATATCACTGACAACCTGATAGACCCGGCGCTGCAGACCTTGCAAATTGCGCTGTTGGGGACTTTGTTGTCCATAGTGTTGGCCGTGCCGGTCAGCTTACTGGCTGCCCGTAATCTGTCACCCAACGCCTGGCTCTATCACAGCAGTCGTCAGGTGCTGAACGTGCTCAGGGGCATAAATGAAATTATTCTGGCACTGATCTTCGTAGCCGCCGTTGGCCTTGGGCCCTTTGCCGGTGTGCTGGCGTTGGCAGTGCATGGTGCAGGCATGGTGGGCAAGTTCTTCTCTGAAGCGATTGAAGAGATAGATCAGGGCCCGATAGAGGCGATGCGCGCCTCAGGTTGCTCGACGCCGAAAATCGTGCTGTTCGGCATACTGCCACAGGTATTGCCGGCATGGATCGGGGTGGTGCTGTACCGCCTGGAAGCCAATATCCGTATCTCCACTATTCTGGGAATGGTCGGCGCCGGAGGCATAGGCTTTGAGCTGATGACCACCATGAAGTTATTCGAGTATGAGAATACCGCCGCTTGTGTGCTGGTTATCCTCTTGCTGGTGTTTGCTACCGACATCATCTCCGCCAGATTACGCAGTTTTATTCGCTGATTTCAGGACCACAACAAGATGTACAGATATCACAATCCTGTAGAGATAATTACAGGGCTGGGGGCCCTGCGCGCCCTTGAATCCCGGGTGGCACAACAAGACTACGTGCTGCTGACCCACCCAGGGCAGACGTTTACGACCATGGCAGAGCGGGTGATTGCCGCAGCCGGTAGGCCTCCACGGGCTTGCTTGACCGATGTGGAAGACAATCCTTCACTGGCCAACCTGCAGCGTCTGTGTCGGCAATTACAGGCCCTGCCAGCCAAGCCAGCGCTGCTGTTGGCGTTGGGCGGTGGCTCGGTGATAGATGCCTGCAAGGTACTTTGTGCCACAGGGGGCGATTTTGACCGCCTGAGAGCCATGCTCAATGGAGCCGAGCCCGTGGCGCCCTTGCCCTATATCGCGATTCCCACCACCTCGGGTACCGGCAGCGAAGTGACCTGCTGGGCCACGGTTTGGGATCCCGAGATGCAGCGTAAGCACTCCTTGGCGCACCCGGCGCTTTATGCCCGGAGCGCTTTGTTGGAGCCCGAGTTGACCTTGAGTTTGCCACTGAATCTCAGCATTTCTACCGCACTCGATGCCCTGTCTCATGCGCTGGAAAGCCTGTGGAATCACAACCGGAATCCGCTGAGCAGCCAATATGCAGTGAGAGCAGCACAGATGATTTTATCTCAGCTACCTAGGCTTAAGCTTTGCAGTCATGAACTGGCACTACGGGAGACACTGCAGCTGGCCTCCCTGTTTGCCGGATTGGCGTTTTCCAATACCAAGACCTCACTGGCACATAACATCTCCTACCGGGTGACGTTGGAAAAAGGGGTCAGCCACGGCCAAGCATGCAGCTTTACTCTGCCGATGATCATCCGCGCCATGAGTGGCGATACCCAGGTACAGCCGCTGTTGGAGCAGATTTTTGGTTGCCAGCCACTATTGGCCGCAGAGCGGTTGGAACAGCTACTGCTCAGGCTGGGTATCGATGTTGACCCCAGACGTTATGGTTATCGGCCCCAGCAGTGGCTGGCACTGGTAGCCGAAGCGGCCGATGGTCAGCGAGGGCGCAACTTCAGCGGCGACCCGCAGCGCCTGTTGGCGCTCTATCAACAAAGTTTTCAGATGGATGAGGTAATTTCATGTCAAAAGTAGCGGGTGTGATATTCGATTGGGCCGGAACCACAGTGGACTTTGGTTCCTTTGCACCGACCAGTATCTTTGTCGAGGCCTTTGCCCAGGCCTACGATTTCGAACTTTCACTCAAGGAAGCCCGTGGCCCCATGGGGTTGGGTAAGTGGGACCATATTCGCGCTCTGGGTGATACTCCAGCCATCGCTGAACGCTGGCTGGCGCAATTCGGCCGTCCTATGAGTGAGGAGGATGTCGATGTTATCTACCGGCGTTTTATGCCGTTGCAAATTGCCAAGGTCGGCGAGTTTGCCGACCTTATCCCGGGGACGCTGGAGACAGTAGCCTGGCTCAGGCAGCAAGAGATCAAAATAGGTTCTTGCAGCGGTTATCCTAGGGAAGTGATGGCTGAGTTGTTGCCGGCGGCCAAGGCGCGCGGCTTTGTTCCCGACTCTGTGGTCGCTACCGGTGAACTCAGTGCCGGTGGCCGTCCAGGCCCTTGGATGGCGCTGCAAAACGTGCTCAATCTGGGGATTGCCGATGTTGGACATTGCCTCAAGGTGGATGATTCGGCGCCTGGCATTCACGAAGGGCGCAGTGCCGGCATGTGGACTGTAGGTCTGAGTCTTTCCGGTAACGAATCCGGTATGACACTGGCAGACTTTCTGGCTGCTACAGAGGCCGACAAGGTGTTTGCCCGCCGTACCGCTTCTGTCAATCTGGCTGCTGCAGGGGCGCACTACATCATTGATACTATTGCGCAGTTGCCTGAGGTAGTGCTGGATATCAACGCCAGATTGGCACGGGGTGAGCGGCCCTGATATTCAAGCAAAATCACTGTTAAGCAGCCCTTATTCTCCAGCAGGAAAGGGCTGCTTTTTTGTATGGCTGGATTGCGTTTAACCAGTGCCGGCAAGCCGGGATCAAACATTTATCTGGGTATCCTTGTGCTGGGCGACTAGGGCTATCAGGGTCTTTATCATGGGGGAGTTGAGCTGTTTATTGTGTACCACCAGGCTGCTGCTGGCCTTGAGCTGGTCACTGACAATCCGCTTGGTTACTATCTGTTCGTGGGGCGTATGCTCATCCTCGGCCACCACAGAGATACCCAGGCCCTGGGCGACAGCTTCGCGCACCGATTCGCGGCTGCCCAGTTCATAGGCAAGCTGAGGGACAATGCCCGCGTTTTTCAGCGCGCCAAGAAACAGCTTGCGGGTCAGGGAACCTGGCTCGCGGATCAATAGCTCCTCATTGGCAAAGTCTTCTATGCTCAGGGTGTCCTTACGACACAGCCGATGGTCTCTTGGCAAAATCGCCATCAGCTTATAGCGATAATAATGGAAAGCCTGCAGCCCTGGCTGACTCTGTGGCAGGACAAAGAAACCGGCATCCACAGCTTCTGTCTCCAGCAGTTGCAATACCTTGTTGGAGGCGGCAAAGGTGATATTGACCTTGATGTTGGGGTAAATAAGCCGAAACTCGCGCACTATGGCCGACAGTCTGACAGGGTTGACGGCGGCGATATGCAGCTCGCCGGTTTGGCTTATGCTGTGGGAAAGCAAAATAAACTCGGCTTCTTTCAGCTGGCTGAGTATTGCCCTGAATGAAGGCAACAGTGCCACCCCGAGCTGGGTCAGGCGATTATTTTCCCGCTGGCGCAGAAATAGCTTGGCGCCATAGGCTTCTTCCAAAGAGGCTATCTGATTGATGATAGAGGGTTGCGATACTTGCAGGTGTTCGGCGGCCTCTTTAAAACTGCGCTGCTGCGCCAGAGCACAGAAGGCGCGGATCTGAGCGAGTGAAATTTGAGGCTTGGACATCTTTTCACGAGTAAACAGGGGCTGATGGCATAATTTTGCTACCAATTTATGACGCCACTATGACATGACCTGGATACAACCAGGATATAAGAGCAGAGATCAGAGCTGTTGCAGGCTGGCCAGCAAACGGTCCATCGCCCGATAACCCAGGGCCTGGGCCAGATGGCGTCGCTCGACCATGGGGCTGAGCTGCAGATCGGCTATGGTGCGCGCCACTCGTTGCAGCCGATGAAAGCTGCGCACCGATAATCCCAGCTGATTGACACTCTGTTCGAGAAACGCCAGATCGCCGGGTTTGAAACCTGCCTGCTTCAATGCCTTACTGCCCAACTGGCTATTGAGTACGCCGGCGCGGCTGAGTTGTAGTTCCCGCGCTGCCGCTACTCTGGCGGCTATCTGCTCACTGGTTTCACCTTGCGCCGCATCTGAAGTCAAGGCGCCTGGCGGGAGTTTTGGCACCTCAATGGTGAGGTCGAATCTGTCAATGAAAGGGCCTGACAGCCGGGCCAGGTAACGGCGGATCTGCTCTGGGCTGGCGCGGCTTCCCGGGCCGGCATCTCCACATGGGCTGGGATTCATGGCGGCGATGAGTTGAAAACGGGCATCGAAGCGCAGTTTGGCTGCGGCGCGGGAGATGATGACATGGCCGGTTTCCATGGGTTCACGCAAGCAGTCGAGTACCTTGCGGGGAAACTCGGCAATTTCATCGAGAAACAGCACTCCCAGGTGAGCCAGTGAAATCTCGCCGGGTTTGGGAATCGAGCCGCCACCCACCAATGAGATGGCGGAGCTGGTGTGGTGCGGAGCACGAAACGGGCGGCGATAAAACTCCCCCGGCTCAGTAGCCATACCGGCCACTGAATGAATCGCAGCCACTTCCAGCGCCTCTTCATAACTCATGGGGGGCAGGAGTGAGATTATCCGGCTGGCCAGCATGGTTTTGCCTGTGCCAGGTGGCCCCAGCATCAGCAGGTTATGCCCGCCGGCGGCAGCGATTTCCAGCGCTTGTTTGGCTTGATATTGGCCTATGACCTCCGACAGGCAGTCACTCGAGTTCGGCTTGGACTGTTCCAGCCATTCGGTTCCCGGTACTATCCCCGGCAGGGTTTGCTGTCCATGCAGATAGGCGGCGATATGTTGCAGGTGCTGGGCCAGGCAACACTGTTGATAGCCCACCAAATCCGCCTCACTGCGGTTATCCTGTGGCAACACCAGTTTGATGCCTCTTTGACGGGCGGCGATGATCACCGGCAGGATACCAGTGCAGTGCCTGACCTCACCGGACAGCCCAAGCTCACCGACAAATTCATGATCGTCCAGAGATTTCAGTGGCAGTTGCCCGGATGCTGCCAGAATACCAATGGCAATAGGAAGGTCGTAACGTCCACCTTGCTTGGGCAGATCGGCCGGTGCCAGATTGATGGTTATCCTGCGCATGGGGAATTCAAAACCCGCATTGATTATGGCGCTGCGGACTCTTTCTCTGGCTTCCTTGACCGAAGCTTCCGGCAACCCCACCAGATTGAAGGCCGGCAGGCCGTTGGAGAGGTGAGCTTCGACCAGTACCTGAGGCGCCTCCACACCTTTGGCGGCTCGGGTGGCAACTCTGGCTATGGGCATAACAGTTCCTTTGTAGTGCGCTTCCCTGATTCAGTAGAGTGTAGCAGTTGCCTGGATTTACAGTGGCTTGAGGGAATAGCGGTTCTGGCCTTATCGACAGAGGTTTCCAGAACCCGGGAATGGACTGCACCAATAGCTATCACCCTGGAAGGCGGGATTAGATGACTTTCTTCATACACCTTAGACTGGTGTCTGTTTCATTGGAGAAGCAGAAAATTTGGTCGACCAAAGTGTAGTGCCACACCACTTTATAGTCAGTCGCCAGCAAGAGCTTCAACAGTGACAGTGCAGGGTTGGCAAACAAGACTTCCAGCGAATCGGCTGAGACAGGGTAGACTTTAACCTGTTCGACCTGAACTGCATTGTCGTGCAGTACCAGCCTGGAGACCTTGCCGGAAAAGAGTATTTTCCCATCCGTTTTTTCTTTGTTGTCACTCAGTTGCAACAGCCCCCAGAAGCTTTCTGAATCAATATCTATGTAGAGGGAAAAAGTGATGCGCTTGACCTGCTTATCAGGGCCTTCTACTTCCTTGATCATCTGGTACATGCCATCTATGTCCTGAACCTCGTGATAGTCATATAGAAGGTTAATGATGATGGAACTCAGCAAGAGGGCTAGAGGGATGGTGATTGGCAGCAGTTTCTTTAACTTTGGCATACAGTTCCATCCTTCAGCTTATTGAGTATTGAGGCATCTGCATAACTGACATAGGTATTAATACTGTTATGCGATTTATTAATGCAGTCGATCGAAAATAAACCTGATCTATGGCTCAAGATAATAGTGTCTCTGTTATCCTTTATTGTTCTCCCAATTTCATAGAAGTCTACAGTGCCAATGAGTTGATAGTTTAGTTCTTCAATGACTGAGTTTATGGCTTGCTTGTCTATTGTGTTCTTGATCCTTGATATAGTAATTATCTTATTTATTCCGTTGGTGTATATTTTTATTCTGGGTGGTGTGTGTGTCAGCGCTTTTGTTATTGCGAATGGTACAAAGAATAATGCCAATGATATGCTTGTGATATACAGAATTCGTCTTAAGCTGAAGTTGGTCTTTTGTGGGGTAGGCGTTACCGCTTCGGTATAAACGGGATTGATGTTGTCATTGATGAACTCCAGCTGGATATTGCCCTGAAGTGTATCAAGGCCGTAACCAAAACCTTTCTTGGTGAATATAATGTTGTTGCCGGAAATCTCTCTGAATATTCTTCTCAGATTGGCAATGGCAACTGGAATGGAATTTGGGGAAACAATTCTTCCATGCCAGCCGGCATCCAAGAGTTTATCTCTGCTTACTGCTTGGCCTCGACTGAGGTATAGCTCTTTTAATATATAAAATTCTGGAATTGAACATTTATATCCTTTGGTGTCTGTTTTGATAATTGGGTTGTCGTTGTTTTGGCGAGCTGTGATTATTTTCCTACCTTTAGTGATGTCCATTTTTATTCCTATTGTTTTTGTTTTTAATTTAAGTTTCTACATGTTTTACGTCCTAATAATAAGTAATAAAAAATCCTGTTGTTGAGATAATGTTTCATTAATCAATAGAGTGTTAATTTTGCAAGTTATTGATTCTTAAGCTCAATGCTTGTGTTGTCAATAGTGGGTATCCCTTAGGCTCCATTTATTAGTTTTTATAACTGCGGGATTAACTCCACTGGTGAGAATCTCTGCCTTGATCCCGCAAAATGCATAGTGTTAACCGAATGCTGGTCTGTTTGTCGGGTTGTTGCTGTTCAGTGCTATCAAGGGGGAAACATGCTTACGCAGCAGAGATGTGACAATACGGATTCCGGCAATGAGCCGGGCAGCATAGGCAAGCTGTTTAATGAGTACAATAACGCACCATTAACTGAAGCTCATTTTCAGGAGATAGTTGCCAGAAAAATAAGCGGCTGTGCCCAAGAGGTGGCTTATGAAGTATTATTCAGGCCTGGAAAGCTATGCTTAAGTGTGGAAGGCTTCTATGCCAATCTGCATCAAAAAGAGCTATTGAATTTATCTCTGGAGCAGTTGCATCAATTGGCGGCTATTGATTACAGGCATCTCGATGTTTTGGCCCTGGCTGGCCACAAAATTGCACGGCTGTTTATCAATATAGAAGCTAGAATCATCTCATCTTTAGAGGCTGAATTGGTTTGGCTAAAAGAAACATTGAAACAACAAGAGGTGGAGTTGGTTGTTGAAATTACGGAACGTTTGTCAGCCAAGATTGCTACAACTGCTTTTGCCAGTATCGCCAAGTTACATGATTTTGGTGTTAAATTTGCTTTGGATGACTTTGAGCCTAAAGGTGATTTGAGACGGCATTGGATTAATACTGCTTGCGTCGATTATATCAAATTGATCCTTCCCCGCGGTTTTGAAAAATCAGAAAAAGTCAGGCTGGATTTTATTGACTATATATATCAATTAAAAAATCAGGCTCAGGTTAAGGTGATTGTTGAAAAGGTAGAGACGCTGGAGCAATTTTTGGTGATGGAGTTGGTACCCTATGATGGTTTGCAGGGATACCTGTTTTCCCAGCCGGAAAAGCTGGCGCAAATAGAGTTGCACCAGCATGCCTTTGGGTGACATCGCAGGCGCGAATTCACTTGTTTAACGGATAAAAAAGGTCACTGTCACGGCAAAAATTTCTCGTTATCTGAATGTAAAATCTACTGGTAGATTGTGTGAGACTTCTCTGTGCTGCCCCATGGGATGGCACTTTACTCACACAAGGAAACAAGATGAAAAGCTTAACTCTGCTGCTGGCCGGTATGTTACTCAGTGGTGCTGCCCTGGCAGCCGATGAAGAAAACGCCCTGCCTCAAGCCAGTGAAACCGATATTCAACAACTGCAGCAAGCCTGTTTGCAAATGGCCGATGAAGACGCGGTGCCAGCCGAAGAACGTCAGGAATATCTGCTGACCTGCGTTAATGATCAACTCAACGAAATGGGTTATCAGCTTCTGGAAAGTTTGCCAGAGGTTAATTAATCTCCACAAGGGCAGCCCATCTGTGTTTTAATTCTCCGGTATACGATATGCATTGTTTGCTGGGGGATGGATGCCTTGCTGTTGAGTCTATTTAATACGTGGTGGGGTGATTTATTCACTCCACCACGTAAACTCCTTTCCCTTTTTCTGCTTTTGCTGATGGTTTTTCTAAACTACCCGACCAAGGTATTGGCTCAAGCTCATCCGTTACGGGTTAGCTTTATTAATCCAGGCTCTGCTCAGGAGAGTTTCTGGGGCGATATAGATAAGCTGATGTTGGTGGCGGCGGCCGAGCTCAACATTGAGTTGGAAATACTGCATGCCAACAGGGATCATTTCAGGATGATAGCCCTGGCACAAGAGTTGGCGGCTCGCGAGCAATTGCCCCGGTATGTCATTTTGGTCAATGAAAAAAATGTTGCCGCAAAAATGCTGGCAGCCTTTGAAGGGCTCCCCTTTAAAACGCTACTGCTGCTCAATGATATTGAGCCCAAGGCGCGTCATTCATTGTTGCAGGAGCCTTATTGGCAGCAGCATTTGCTGCCACCATTGGTTCCGGACAATGAACGAATAGGTTTTCTGACCGCCCAGGCGCTGTTAATGCAAATGGGGAATAAGCGGCAGGGCAAGGTATTATTGATCTCAGGTGACAAGGGGACACCGGCGTCTATCGAACGGACTCAAGGAGCTTTAAACGGTTTTCGGCAGGCGGGGATAGAACCGCTGCAACTCGTCTATGGTCACTGGCAAGAGCAGAGAGCTAGGGTGCAGACCCAGGTGTTGCTGAATCGTTACCCCGGGCTGGAAGGGATTTGGACCGCCAACGATCATATGGCCTTTGGTGCCATTGCGGCATTGGAGGACAAGGGGCTCAGGCCTGGAGAGGATATTTTCATCGCCAGTATCAACACTTCCTCCAAGGTACTTGATTGGCGTAGTCAGGGGCACATCAGTGTCTTGGGCGGCGGTCATTTGCTGGCGGGGGCAGAGGCGCTCATGCGCATCCGTGACGACAGCGAGGCCAGGCCATGGAATGAGAAGGTTCCCCCAATGTTCAGGCTTCTGGTGCCGGGCACTGAGCCTTTCAATCTGCTCGAGCAACGAAATTGGCGGGCACTGCTCGCCTGGTACCAACAGACATCGGAAGTAACGCATTGAAACAAAGCTCCGTCATCAGTCACAAGATGACCCTGGTTATCATAGGTGTCAGTTCATTTTTTGCCTTGGTGACCATGGCGGCCCAGCTGTTCTGGAACTATCAGGATGGCGTTGAAGGCAGCAATCGCAGGTTACATGAATATGTCGAGGCAAATCTGCCCGGCATGGCGCAGGCCATTTGGGATGTGGACCATAAGCTGCTGCGGGACATACTGATTGGCATAGGCATGCAGCCCTATGTTTCCGGCGCGTCTTTGTCCAGTGCCGACGGGATTGCCCTGCAGGTGGGAAATAATCAGGCCCAGGATAATGAGACCTTTCTATTTCCAATCATCTACCGTCAGCAACAGATAGGTGAGCTCAAGGTTCAGCGCAGCCGCAACCAACTCTATTATGAGTTGTGGCGACAGATGATTCTGATCGTCGTGGGTAATGGCTTGAAAACCCTGCTGATGATCTATGTGATCCTGACGCTGGTACGTAGCCTGGTTACCGGAAGATTGGCGGCACTGGCCGCATACGTCAACCGCATAGATTTGGGGCAACCGCGAAAAGTGCCCTTGCCCGATGCGGTTGGTGCGGCGAATCAGGATGAAATTGGCAGTGTCGCCCGCGCCATAGAGCAGATGTATCGACGTATTAGAACCGATTTTGCCCGCAAACGTTGGCAACAGAGACATCTGGCCCGGGGGCAAAGGCAGTTGTCTGAGTTGGTAGAGCTAAGCCATAAGGAGCTGGCTTGGCAGGCCAGAGCCAATGAGTTGTTGGCGGATCTGTCATTACAATTTTTGAAGTTGCAGCCGGGAGAAGTCAATCAGGCCCTGGCCGATGTTGGTCGTCAGATTGCCGAATTGTTTGCTGTCGAACGGGTTGCCTTGTTGGAGATAAAGGAGCAGCAACTCTGCTACCGCAGTGTCTGGAGCCGCCGGGGTGACCCTCAGGCTTCACGCTACATAGATATCAGTGAGTTGAATCGTTTTTCAGAGCAGCTCAACTCCCGCCAGATGATGGTGGTGGAAGATGTGGAAACCCTGAGGCCAGAGGCGGATGCGGAATATCGTCTGCTCAAGCAGTTGCAGTTACGTTCCCTGGCACTGTTTGCCATTACCGATGGTCACGATCTGTTGGGGGTATTGTCGCTGAGTAATGGTCAATCACCTCAGCCGTGGCCGCAGTCCCGCCGTGCCATGCTGACCCAGTTTGCCGCTGCGCTCAATGAACTCTTGGTCAGGGAGCGCAGGGATTTGCAGATGCTGGGGCTGCAGCGGGAGCTGTTGGGGCTGAATCACAAGCTCAAGCAGCTGTCGGAAACCGATGAACTTACCGGGTTGGCCAATCGCCGCCCCTTTACCGAATCCCTGGCGCGGCTGCTGGCCTCGGAAGAAGCCGGTGCACTGATCATGCTGGATGTGGATCACTTCAAGGCCTTCAACGACAGTTTCGGTCATCCGGCCGGTGACGGTGTGCTGCAGCGCCTGGCGCAGACCATGCAAAAAGCGCTTCCTGAATCAGCCTTGTTGGCCAGGGTCGGCGGCGAGGAATTTGCTTTGGTCTTGCCGGGAGTCGACCGCCGGCAAGCCAAGGATTTGGCTGAAACCCTGTTGAATCGAGTCAGGGCGTTGCAGATCTCTCACGCAGCATCGCCAGCAGGCATAGTCACCATAAGTCTTGGGCTGGCACTTCTGCCCCGGGATGAACAGGATTTGAGTGAGGTTATTCGAGTGGCAGACAAGGCGCTTTATCAGGCCAAGCATTTGGGACGCAACACTTGGTTTCTGGCGGAATAACACTTGGTTTCTGAAGGAGTAACACGGGGGATCAGTGGCCGGTGAATGTTTGCAGTAACAGCTGCAGTTCGCCGCTTTTTTCCAATTGGGTTACACCGGTATTGAACTCTTCCAGCAGCGCCATCTTGTGTGGGCTTTGCCTGGAAACCAGCATATAGAAGGGTTCTGGCCGAGTGTTGGGAATGGCTTGCGTTGCCAGCCCTATGACCTGTGGATCGCGATCCATCAGTTTCAAGGTGCCGCTGAAAATCTCCAGTCGTGCCAGAAAGAAGTCACACCGGCCCCGGATCAATAATTCGGGGATCAACGGCAGATCTTTGCTCAGGGACAATGGCTGAGAGTTGTCCCAACCGAAGTTACGATAATTGAAACCACGAATGCCGCAAACTGTGCCAAGCTGTGCCAGCTCGGTCAGTGAGTTGAACCTCAAGCCCTGCGGGAAACGACGCTTGAGAAAGACCACCCCTGGGGTGAGATAGTAATAGGAGCGCGACAGCAGGAACTTTCGCCGTCGCTCGGGATTGGCCGAGGCGCTCATGGCTGCGTCTATCTTGCCCTGTTCCACTTCCAGCATGCACCTTGGCCAGGGAAGGGTGATGATTTGCAGCTGCCAGCGTGGTGGCGTAAACAGCCGATAAAGCAGCTGAATGTCATAGCCGTCACTATCGTGGGTCTTGTAACCATCGACTCTGGAAAAGTAATTGAAGGGGGGAAATTCAGACTCTTCGACACATATCCTTAACTTAATGCCGTTAGAGTCTTCTTCAGCCATTGAAACCGGTGAGATAAGCATCACTGTCAAAAATGCCGCAAACGGATATAATGTGAACTTCATTCCGGTAAAAGAGGCCTGCAATGGGTTTCTTGGAGTATAGCAAAGCCACTCAATTCGCCATGTAATTGTCCATACCGGTAACCAGTTCGCCTTTCTGACCTCCCAGTCATTCCATTTTCGGGCCTGGATAAGGGCACGGCATAGAAGCGCTTTGTAACTAACCTAAGGTGTTGTATGAGTTTATTCGATAATTTGGTGATTATCTTTTGCCTGATCGGAACCAGCTGCTTTTTTTCCATGTCTGAAATTGCTCTGGCCGCATCCCGTAAAATCCGTTTACGGCAGATGGCCGAGGAGGGAGACTTGCGCGCCGAAAAAGTATTGGCGTTGCAAACCACTCCGGGCAGTTTTTTCACCGTAGTGCAGATTGGTCTCAATGCCGTCGCCATCATGGGCGGTATTGTCGGTGAGTCTGCTTTTACCCCTTACTTCGCAGCAGCTTTGGCCCATGTGATCCCTCAGGCTTGGGTCGGACAGCTAAGCTTTGTGTTGTCCTTCGTGCTGGTGACCAGCCTGTTTATTCTGATTGCCGACCTGATGCCCAAACGGGTCGCCATGGCCTTACCGGAGAAAGTGGCGGTTAACTTGGTGAACCCCATGCTGATATGCATCACCCTACTGCGCCCCTTTGTGTGGATCTTCAACGGCATGGCCAACGGTATCTTCAAGCTATTGCAGATCCCCACTGCCCGCAATGATGAGATCACCCCGGACGATATCTACGCCATCATGGATGCCGGCGCCGAGGCCGGTGTGTTGGATAAGGGCGAGCAGCAGATGATAGAGAATGTGTTCGAGATGCAATCTGTCAGTGTTACCTCGGCGATGACCGCCCGTGAGAGCCTGGTGTATTTTCTGCTGCAGGACGACGAAGACACTATCAAGAAAAAAATCGCCGAAGATCCGCACAACAAGTTTTTGGTCTGTGATGGTCAGCTGGACAATATTAAAGGGGTGGTAGACGCCAAGGAGCTGCTGATCCGGGTGATCAACGGTCGCAAGATAGATTTGAAAGATACCTCGTTAGTGCGCAGCAGCCTGATCATTCCCGACACCCTGAGCCTGTCGGAAGCCATGGAGTACTTCCGTCATCACAGGGCCGACTTTGCCGTGGTGATGAATGAATACGCCCTGGTGGTGGGGATAGTGACTACTGACGATCTGCAAAGCGCGGTAATGGGCGCCTGGTCGCTGCATGAAAGTGAAGAGCAGATAGTGCCCCGCGACGCCAACTCCTGGCTGGTGGACGGGGTGACGCCGATAACCGACGTGATGCGTGCCTTTGGTATTGAGGAGTTCCCGCAAAACCAAAACTATGAAACCATCGCCGGTTTTATGATGTATACGTTACGCAAGATCCCCAAGCGCACAGATTCGGTTAACTACGCAGGTTATAAGTTTGAGGTGGTGGACATAGATGCCTACAAGGTAGACCAACTGCTGGTCACCCGGCTCTTGCCTCAGGAAGATCAACTGCCCAAGGATGAAGAGTCACTCGATATTTAAGGTAAGCTCGAAGGGCGTGGCATGCAGACCATCGACTGAGTTATGCATCTTGCAGAGGGCTCAGTCATAGGCGGTAAAGCACGCCCGACTTTCAAAGCCGCGAGCTCGGGACGAGTACTCCAGTGACTCGTCCGCCGCTTAAGCTAAATCACTTCCAGAAACGCACTCACCAAGGGATCCTGGCGCCGCTTGGCCTTGCAGCAGCACCCCAGTTCAAAGGGGGCTATCTCGGCCGGTGAGGCCAGGGTTTTTATCCTCTCGCCCAGTGGACTATTGGCTACCACGACATCCGGAGTGATGCTGACACCGCAGCCCAGAGCCACCATGGGCACTATCGCCTCGTGGCCCGATACCTGGGCATAGATATTGGCCTTGATCCCCATCGCCTTGAACCAGCGTTCGGCCCGTAAACGCCCGGGGCCGTGGTCGGGCACGATAAAGGGCAGTTGCTCCCAGGGAATAGGGTTTTGCGCCAGCAGCGACTGCAATTGACAGTTGATGGTGGGCGCGATAATCGATAGTGGCACCTCTCCTATGGGGGCAAAGTGCAGGCTCGGCGGAAAGTCCTGCGGCAGAGCGGCGATGGCGATATCCGCCCTCTGCTGCTGAATTTCCTGCACCGCATCTGCGGCATCACCTGTGGTGAGTTTGATATCGACCAGGGGCTGCTGGCGGCGAAACTTATCCAATAGGGCCGGCAGGTGGCTGTAGGCGGCTGTGACTGAGCAATAGAGTTGCAATGTGCCCCTCAGCAGCTTTTGCTGCGGATCCAGCTCGCGGCGCAGCTCCTGCCACTGAGTCAATGTCTGGCTGGCGAAGCGGCGAAAGGCTTCGCCTGCGTGGGTCAGGGTAACGCTGCGGTTGTCCCGCTCCAGCAGCTTGCTGCCCACTTCATCTTCCAGCCTTTGCAAGGTGCGGCTTAAGGTTGAAGGGCTGACATGCATCCGGGTGGCGGTGCGGGAAAAATGCAGGGTGTCGCAGAGATCCAGATAGAGTTTTATCGCCCGAATATCCATGCCGTTTTGCCTCTCTTATTGTTGCGTTTTGTGCAACATGACATGCCGAATATATCATTTCAAGCAATTTAAACCATGGGCTATAGTGATTTGCATCACTAAGCCGTTTCGGCTTGGTCCCAGGAATTCGGTTAAACAGGTGGCTAAGATGGCAAATTACTTCAATACCCTGAATCTGCGGCAACAGTTGGCACAGCTGAGCCAGTGCCGTTTTATGGAGCGCAGCGAGTTTGAAAACGGCTGTGACTATATCAAGGACTGGAATATTGTCATCCTTGGCTGTGGTGCCCAGGGGTTAAATCAGGGGTTGAACATGCGTGACTCAGGGCTGAACATCGCCTATGCCCTGCGTAGCGAAGCCATCGCCGAGAAACGCGCCTCCTGGCAGCGAGCCACCGAAAACGGTTTCAAGGTGGGCACCTTCGAAGAGCTGATCCCCGGGGCCGATCTGGTACTGAACCTGACACCTGACAAGCAGCACACTCCAGTGGTCAATGCGGTAATGCCCTTGATGAAGCAAGGTGCGACCCTGTCCTATTCCCATGGCTTCAACATAGTGGAAGAGGGGATGCAGGTGCGCCCGGACATTACTGTCATCATGGTGGCGCCCAAGTGCCCCGGTACTGAAGTGCGTGAGGAATACAAGCGTGGCTTTGGGGTACCGACACTGATCGCAGTGCATCCTGAGAATGATCCCAATGGCGACGGCCTGGAGATAGCCAAGGCCTATGCCAGTGCTACCGGCGGCGATCGCGCCGGCGTGCTGCACTCCTCGTTTATCGCCGAGGTGAAGTCGGATCTGATGGGCGAGCAGACCATTCTCTGCGGCATGCTGCAGACGGGAGCGATTCTGGGTTATGACAAGATGGTGGCCGATGGCGTTGAGCCGGGTTATGCCGCCAAGCTTATCCAGCAGGGCTGGGAAACCATCACAGAGGCGCTCAAGCATGGCGGTATCACCAATATGATGGATCGCCTGTCCAACCCGGCCAAGATCAAGGCGTTTGAGATTGCCGAAGAGCTTAAGGTGTTGCTGACTCCGCTGTTTGAAAAACATATGGACGACATCATCAGCGGCGAGTTTTCCGCCACTATGATGGCCGACTGGGCCAATGACGACGCCAATTTGCTGCGCTGGCGTGAAGATACCAATAACACCGGCTTTGAAAAGGCGCCGACCTGCGCCGAGCAGATAGATGAGCAGACCTATTTCGACAAGGGGATCTTCCTGGTGGCCATGATCAAGGCCGGGGTGGAACTGGCGTTCGATACCATGGTGGATGCCGGGATCATCGAAGAGTCGGCCTATTACGAGTCGCTGCATGAGACGCCGCTGATTGCCAACACCATAGCCCGTAAACGCCTCTATGAGATGAACGTAGTGATCTCGGATACCGCCGAATATGGTTGTTACTTGTTCAACCATGCCGCCGTGCCGCTGCTGCGTGACTATGTCAACGCCCTCTCCCCCGAGGTCCTGGGCGCCGGTCTCAAGGATTCGGGCAATGGGGTTGATAATCTGCGTCTGATCGAGGTCAACGAAGCGATTCGCCATACGGCCGTCGAATATGTCGGTGCCGAACTTCGCGGTTACATGACTGAAATGAAAAGGATAAACCTGCAAGATTGACGTAAGCGTTAGCTTGATTGCCGCCGGCGGCAATCAAGCTGTTTAGGCGAGCCATTGGCGAGGGTGCCATAGCCAAGCCAAGTTGGAAGATTTTCAGGTTGTGAATTTTTTTGTTGTGTTCTGAAAACACTTTATGGTAATGGTTAATAAGTGCGCTGCCAAAGGGCTCGCCAAGCAGATAAATTGAATACAGGAAACTGTCTGAGAAATGTTTAACTTAAGCGCCAAGCTCCTCCTCGTGATTATTACCGTCGTGATTATTCCATCACAGCGGGGGCGGCTCGTGGCGCGACGACAGACCAGATAGGGTCAGAAATTGCAAACAAACCCCCCGCTCCGAAAGGACCGGGGGGTTTGTCGTTTCAGGGCCATTGAAAACTTAAACAGCAGCAAAAATAGGCGAGATAACAAGATGGAACAAGGGCAGAAGATCAGCGGCAGTGAAGCGGTTATCAAGGTATTGGCCGCCCATGGGGTGAACACGGTTTTTGGTTATCCCGGCGGCGCCATCATGCCTATCTACGATGCTCTCTACGACAGCCAGGTCGAACATCTGCTCTCCCGTCATGAACAGGGCGCCGCCTTCGCCGCCGTCGGTTATGCCCGCTCAAGCGGCAAGACGGGCGTCTGCCTGGCCACCTCGGGTCCGGGGGCTACCAATCTGATCACCGCCTTGGCCGATGCGCTGTTGGACTCAGTGCCGCTGGTGGCCATCACAGGCCAGGTTTCCACCTCCGTGATAGGCACAGATGCCTTTCAGGAGATGGACGTGCTGGGCATGAGCCTGTCATGTACCAAACACAGTTTTATGGTGACCCGCGCCGATGAACTGGTTGCTACCCTGTACCGCGCCTTCGAAATCGCCGCCTCCGGCCGTCCCGGTCCTGTGCTGGTGGATATCCCCAAAGACATCCAGCTTGCCCAAGTGGAATACAAGGCGCCGTTGCAGGCGGTGCCCGATGAGCCGGAGCTGGACCGGGCGGCTTTGGCGGAAGCCAACGCCTTGCTGGCGGCCGCGCGCCAACCCATGTTGTACGTCGGTGGTGGCGTCGGTATGGCGGGCGCAGTGGAGCCGCTGCGGGCTTTTATTCAGCGTAGCGGTATTCCTTCGGTGGCAACGCTTAAGGGGCTGGGCGCCATAGCCCACGGCACTCAAGGTTACCTGGGGATGCTGGGGATGCACGGCAACAAGGCCGCCAATCTGGCGGTGCAGCAGTGCGATCTGCTGCTGGTGGTCGGTGCCCGTTTCGATGACAGGGTCACGGGTAGGCTGGAGAGCTTTGCCAGCAAGGCCAAGGTGATCCACCTGGATATCGACGCCGCCGAACTTGGCAAACTGCGCCAGCCGGATGTGGCCATGGATGGGGACTTAAGAAGCATATTGACGCAACTGGCGCCGCAAGCGCTGCAGATAGCGCCCTGGCAGGCGGAAGTCGAGCACCTGCGGGCGCAGCACCAGTGGGATTACGCCCATCCTGGTTCACTCATCTATGCGCCGGCCATGTTGCGTCGTCTGGCCAACAAGCTGCCGAGCGACTCTGTGGTGAGCTGTGATGTCGGCCAGCACCAGATGTGGGTTGCCCAGCATATGCATTTTCGCCGCCCGGAAGATCATCTTTCCAGTGCCGGGCTTGGCACCATGGGCTTTGGCTTGCCGGCGGCCATAGGCGCGCAGATGGCCCGGCCGGATGCCACTGTGGTCACGGTTTCCGGCGACGGCTCTTTCATGATGAATGTGCAGGAGCTGACCACCATCAAGCGTCGTAAACTGCCGGTGAAGATACTTTTGATAGATAACCAGAAGTTGGGCATGGTGAAGCAGTGGCAACAGCTGTTTTTTGAAGAGAGATACAGCGAAACCGACCTGTCCGATAACCCCGACTTTGTTACCCTGGCGTCCTCCTTCGATATCCCCGGACGCACCATCTACTCGGCCGATGAGGTTGAGCAGGCACTGGATGAGATGCTCAGTGCCAAAGGCCCCTTCCTGCTGCACGTCGCCATAGACGATGCCTTTAATGTCTGGCCGCTGGTTCCCCCCGGCGCCTCCAACTGTGAAATGATGGAACAAACGGAGAAGCGATCATGATCCATAATCTGGAATTGACCCTGGAACAACGCCCCGAAGTACTGGAACGTGTATTGCGGGTAACCCGCCACCGCGGCTTTACCGTCCGCGATATGCATATGACACTGGCCGAGGATCAGCGCCTGCAGCTGGCAATGGCGGTCGACAGTGACAGAGCCATAGAGCTGCTGAGTCGTCAGTTGACTAAGCTGGTAGACGTGGCCCGCTGCACTGTGCGGCCCGCAAGCAGCCTTTCCCGTACCGTCAACGGCTAACCAAGAATCATCAGAATAAGCGTAAGGAATTGAGCAATGCCCAAACTCAGATCAGCAACCAGTACCGAAGGTCGCAACATGGCCGGAGCCCGAGCCCTTTGGCGTGCCACAGGGGTCAAGGAAGGCGACTTCGGTAAGCCCATTATCGCCATTGCCAATTCCTTCACTCAGTTTGTTCCCGGTCATGTGCATCTGAAAGACATGGGCTCCCTGGTGGCATCGGCCATCGAAGAGGCCGGCGGCATCGCCAAAGAGTTCAACACCATAGCGGTCGATGACGGCATCGCCATGGGCCATGGCGGCATGCTCTATTCCCTGCCTTCCCGTGAACTGATTGCCGACAGCGTCGAATATATGGTCAATGCCCACTGCGCCGATGCTCTGGTGTGTATCTCCAACTGCGACAAGATCACCCCCGGCATGTTGATGGCGGCGCTGCGGCTCAATATCCCCGTGGTATTTGTCTCCGGCGGGCCTATGGAAGCGGGCAAGACCAAACTGTCCGATAAACTTATCAAGCTGGATCTGGTGGATGCCATGGTGGCGGCGGCCGATGACAGGGTATCCGATGCCGACAGCGAGAAAATCGAACGCAGCGCCTGCCCAACCTGTGGCAGCTGCTCCGGCATGTTTACAGCCAACTCGATGAACTGCCTGACCGAGGCGTTGGGGCTGTCGCTGCCGGGCAACGGCTCCATGTTGGCGACCCACAGTGATCGACGCGAACTGTTTCTGGAGGCGGGCAGAAGAGTGATGGCGCTGGCCAAGCGTTACTACTCGGATGATGATGCCTCGGTATTGCCGCGCAATATCGCCAACTTCAAGGCGTTCGAGAATGCCATGACCTTGGATATCGCCATGGGCGGTTCTTCCAACACTGTGCTGCACCTGTTGGCGGCGGCTCAGGAAGCCGAAGTGGATTTCACCATGACGGATATCGACCGTCTCAGCCGCAAGGTGCCGCACCTTTGCAAGGTGGCACCTTCGACCGCTAAATACCATATGGAAGATGTCCACAGAGCCGGTGGCGTAATGGGGATCTTGGGTGAGCTGGAACGCGCCGGTTTATTGCATACTGATGTTAACCATGTGGCTTCCGATGATGGCTCGCTTGAGTCTGTGCTGGCCAATTATGATGTGATGCGCACCGAGTCTGCGAAGGTAAAAGACTTCTTCCGCGCCGGTCCCGCGGGGATCCCTACTACCCAGGCCTTCAGCCAGGATTGCCGCTGGACATCACTGGATACAGATCGCCGCGAAGGTTGTATCCGCAGCCGCGAGTTTGCTTTCAGTCAGGAAGGGGGCTTGGCGGTACTGTCCGGTAATCTGGCCGAGCATGGCTGCATAGTGAAAACCGCCGGGGTGGATGAATCCAACCTGAGGTTCAAAGGCGTGGCTAGGGTATATGAGAGCCAGGACGAGGCCGTTGCCGGGATCCTCGGCGGTGAAGTGGTCGCCGGGGATGTGGTGGTTATTCGCTACGAAGGCCCCAAAGGTGGCCCTGGCATGCAGGAGATGCTTTATCCCACCAGTTACCTCAAGTCCCGCGGTTTGGGCAAGGCCTGCGCCTTAATCACAGATGGCCGCTTCTCCGGCGGTACGTCCGGGCTGTCCATAGGCCATGTGTCACCGGAAGCCGCCTCAGGGGGCACTATCGCCTTGATTGAAAATGGCGATGCCATTGAAATCGATATCCCGGCCCGCAGCATCACGCTTAAGCTGAGCGATGCTGAGCTCGCCCGGCGCCGTGAGGCGATGCAGGCCAAGGGGCCTTTGGCCTGGAAGCCGTTGGCACGGGTGCGCCCTGTGTCGCTGGCGCTCAAGGCTTATGCCATGTTGGCCACCAGTGCCGACAAGGGCGCCGTGCGCGATCGCACTAAGTTGGAGGGCTAGTATGTTGGCGCTGGCATCCAAGAGTCAGCTGTCGCTGGCCAACTATTATCTACAGAAGATCCTCTTGTCCCATGTCTATGATGTGGCGCGGGTTACCCCGCTGTCGAGTCTGAACAAGCTGTCGGCCCGTTTGGGCTGCCAGGTGTTTCTCAAGCGCGAGGATATGCAACCGGTACACTCGTTCAAGCTGCGCGGCGCCTATAATCGTATCGCCGCCTTGAGCCCCGCTGAGTGCGAAAACGGAGTGGTATGTGCCTCGGCCGGTAATCACGCCCAGGGTGTTGCCATGTCGGCTTCGAGTCGCGGGGTCGACGCCGTGATAGTGATGCCTACTACCACCCCGGACATCAAGATAGATGCGGTGCGCCGCCTCGGCGGCAATGTGGTGCTTCATGGGCAGTCGTTCGATCAGGCCAATCAGTATGCCATGGCGTTGGCCCAGGATGAGGGGCGGGTGTTTATTCCCCCCTTCGATGATGAGGCGGTGATCGCCGGGCAGGGCACGGTTGCCCAGGAGATGCTGCAGCAGCAAAGAGATCTTGAAGTGGTGTTTGTGCCAGTGGGTGGCGGTGGCTTAATCGCCGGAATTGCCGCTTACTACAAAGCCGTAATGCCTGAGGTGAAGATCATCGGCGTCGAGCCGGAAGATGCCGCCTGTCTCAAGGCGGCGCTGGAAGCCGATGAACCTGTGACGCTGGAGCAGGTGGGATTGTTTGCCGATGGGGTGGCGGTTAAGCGTATAGGTCAAGAGCCTTTTCGATTGGCGCGGGAATATGTCGATGAAGTGGTGACTGTCAGCTCAGATGAAATCTGCGCCGCGGTCAAGGATATCTTTGAGGATACCCGCGCCATTGCCGAACCGGCCGGTGCTTTGTCGCTGGCCGGGCTAAAAAAGTATGTCGGTGACAAGGGCAAGGGCGAGAAATTGGCGGCGATTCTCAGCGGGGCTAATGTGAATTTTCACAGCCTGAGATATGTGTCTGAGCGCTGCGAACTGGGCGAGCATAAAGAGGCGGTGCTGGCAGTGACCATTCCGGAAAGGCCTGGCTCCTTCCTGCATTTTTGTGAACTGCTGGAGCGGCGGGTGATGACAGAGTTCAACTACCGTTTCAGCGGGCGCGATCGCGCCGTGGTCTTTGCCGGGATCCGTCTTAGCGAAGGTGTCAGCGAGCTGCAGGCGATTATCTCATCTCTGGAGAGTGCCGGTTTTGCGGTGCAGGATCTTTCTGCCGATGAAGCGGCCAAACTGCATGTGCGTTATATGGTGGGCGGCTTGCCACCCGAGCCTTTGGAGGAAAAACTGCTCAGCTTTGAATTCCCGGAGCATCCGGGGGCATTGCTGCAGTTTCTCACGACGTTGAAGAGCAAGTGGAACATCAGTCTATTTCACTATCGCAACCATGGCGCCGCCTTTGGGCGGGTGCTGGCCGGCTTTGAAGTGCCCAAGGCCGATGAAGCCGCCTTTGGTCGGTTTCTGGATGAGTTGGGGTTTGTCTGTCAGGACGAGACGGATAACCCCGCCTACCGGCTGTTTCTGGCGCGCCCAGGCCAGTGAGATCCTGAAAGGGAAAAGGTCGACTGTCTTCGCCAAAAGCAGGGGCAGTCCGGCGGTCAGTTTTATGCTATGGTCTTGAGTTATTATTCTAATCCGTACCCTGAAACCTCTTGTAAGGAGAGCCAAGATGTTTGCTGCACCCTCGGTTAGCGCTTTCAACCCTCCCCGCCGGATCCTGATGGGCCCCGGCCCTTCGGATGTCTATCCTCAGGTATTGGCGGCGCAGTCGCGGCCGACGGTCGGGCATCTGGATCCTCTGTTTGTGGCCATGATGGATGAGCTCAAGAGCCTCATTCAATATGCGTTTCAAACCCGCAACGAGATGACTATAGCGGTATCTGCCCCGGGCAGCGCCGGTATGGAGACCTGCTTCGTCAACCTGGTGGAGCCGGGCGAAAAGGTGATTGTCTGCCGTAATGGGGTGTTTGGCGACAGAATGCGCCAGAACGTCGAGCGGATTGGCGCCGAGGCGGTGATGCTGGATTTCGAATGGGGTACAGCGGTTGACCCAGAAGTGGTGGAAGCTGCGCTGAAGGCGCATCCCGATGCCGCCTTCCTGGCCTTTGTGCACGCCGAAACCTCCACCGGCGCGCTTTCCGACGCCAAAACACTGTGCGCCTTGGCGCGTGAGCACAGCTGTCTGTCGATTGTCGATGCCGTAACTTCCCTCGGAGGCGTCGAGCTCAGAGTCGATGATTGGGGCATAGATGCCATCTATTCCGGCAGTCAAAAGTGCCTCTCCTGTGTGCCTGGGTTGTCTCCCGTGTCTTTCTCACCGGCCGCTGTGGCCAAACTCAAGGCGCGCAAGAGCCCGGTGCAGAGCTGGTTCCTGGACCAGTCCCTGGTGATGGGTTATTGGAGCGGTGATGGCAAGCGCAGTTATCACCACACGGCGCCTGTTAATGCTCTGTACTCACTGCACGAAGCGCTGCGGTTACTGGCCGAAGAGGGGCTGGAAAATGCCTGGCAGCGCCACCGGGATATGCACCTTTTGCTGCGTCAGGGGCTTGAGTCCATGGGGCTTGAATTTGTGGTGGCCGAGCAGAGCCGCTTGCCGCAACTCAACGCGGTTTATATCCCGCAAGGTGTCGATGATGGCGCCGTGAGAAAGCAGCTGTTGGATAACTATAATCTGGAGATAGGTGCCGGCCTCGGCGCCTTGGCCGGAAAGGCTTGGCGTATCGGCCTGATGGGTTACGGTGCCAGACGGGAAAATGTTGCCTTGTGCCTGCGGGCCCTGGCCGAAGTGCTCAACTGATCCTATAGATAAACGCCCCGTTCAATGACGGGGCGTTTTCGTTTCAGCCTTTACTCACAGCCCCTGTGAACCAAGGTTCCAGGCGGCGATAGCTGTGGCTGCCGACATAGATAGCCAGGGCCGACAGCAGCCCCCCCAGCAGGGTCGAGGTCAATACATCGACACTCCAGTGCATTCCCAGCAACATGCGGCTCAGCCCCATCAGCAGCGCCCAGCAGATAAGCAGCGCCGGAAGCCAGAGATTATTGTGCCTTAGCAGAAAGAAACTGCTGCACATAGTCAGGGTCACGGCAAAAATGGTATGGCCGGAGGGAAAGGAAAACCCAGTTTCTATCTGCCAGTGGCGCTGGATCTGTGCCGAGATGGGCATATCCAGCGGTGATACCCCGGGAAGAACCTGTGCCAGCAGTTCCCTGCGGGCGTACTTGTCTATGCTGTAGAACTCCTTGATATCCAGATGCTGCTGGTGGGACAGCCATTCGATATAGGGCCGGGATTCTGCAAATACCAGCTTGAGCTGTTCATTGAGCAGCAAACACAGCACCAAGCCCAGCGAAGTGCAGAACATCATCTTCAGCCAGCTGCCCCTTGGCAGGATAAAAAAGCTGATGGCAAACACCAACAACACGGTGCTTACGCCCCAGGGCGCCGAACCGGACACGGTTAACCAGTACCAAAACTGAGCGGCGGCGCTATCGAGATTGAGCCAAGGGAAGAGCGGCTCTGACAGGGAAAACAGCGCCAGCGGCAAGCTGAGCAGAAACAGCCAACAAATGGCCAGAGAGGTCAAAGGGACGGCTGCATATTTCATTAATACACCCTTATCGGAACGGACAAACCGCCATTGTGCCAGAGGGGAGGAACGCGGCAAGCATTAATGGCGTCCTCCGTCGAAGTAGGCCCTTTGGGCGGCAGTTTGTCAGCACACTTGTAAAAAAACGGCTGCCCAAGTGTGGCAGCCGTTGGTTGGCAGTAAATACTACTCTTCAATTTGTTGGTGACGGGTGAGGTACATTAGCACCAGCATGATCAGTACCAACAGTCCGGTTCCCATCAAGAGGGCGTAATCTTCCAACTGGAGTATGGAGTAGAGTACGCCGTAGAGACTCGCCAGCATGGCCGCAACTATAGCTCCTTGGCGTCGACTGCCACTGGCACTGGCGACATAAAGTGGAATGCTGAGCAGGGGAACCGCCGCGGCCACCAGATAAGCGGTTAAAAACAGCAGGTGTTCTGACAGCGACAGCAGCAATAGATAGAAGAGGCACATGGCGCCACCCACCATCAGATACTGTACTGCGCTGAGGCGTGACTTGTTGCCCAGCTCGAAGATCAGCAGCAGTATGTAGGTCAGTAAGATAAAGAGTATGCCGTACTTGAGTGACCTTTCTATCTTGCCGTAGTGAGTCACGGGTTCGAACAGGGTAACACTGGCACTGATCTCGGTAAGATCCCGGCCATCACTGGCGCGGAATACCTGAGGGAAGTTACGACTCAGATGGCTTATCTGCCAGTTGGCATCAAAACCTTCAGTGCTGAGATTACGGCTGGCGGGCAGGTAACCCTGGAAGCTGGGATGCGGCCAATCGGCATGGATATCTATCTGGCTCAGTTCCGCCAGCGGTAGTACCTCCAAGCCTTCAGAACCCCTGAGGCTGAGCTGGAAGGTCAGTTGATATTCACCTTGGCTCGGATCCAGCGCTATGGTGCGATGAAAGCCGCGGCCAAGGCCGCCTGTGTTATCCAGGCCTGTACCTGACATCAAGCTGGGCATGCCCTGCTCTCCAGCCAGATTAAAACGGCTGACAGTCTCAATAGCCTGGTTGGCTGAAACGCCGAACACCAGCCGGGCCTGGTTATAATCAAAGCCGAGTAAGCCTGGGATATTGACCTTGGGCAGTTCGAAGTTGGCCTGACCCTTGACTTGTCCCAGATATACGAGTGACTGATAGATACCGCGATGGCGGAATTCGTGCTGCAGACCGGCATCCAGTGTCATGCCTTTGGGCAGGATCAAGAGTTCATCGCTGTAAACCTGGCGACTGCGGTGCTGTTTGCCGTCGATATTGCTGTCGGAGATCACTTCATAGCGAAACGGCAGTACCAAAACCGGACCGGCCAAGGTTTGGGAATCGCCCCAGGTGTGGCCTATCTCGCGCACCACTTGGCGATAGAGGCTTTCTCTGTCCTGGCTGAGATCCTGGATCATCCCAAGCGGTATCAATGACAACAGGCCCACCATGGCCACAGCAAAGAGTTTGAGCGTTAATTTGGATTTGAATTGAGGCAGCGCCGCTTGGCCGTTTTGTTTCTTCATCACGCTTTTCAGCAGCAGATAAGCCCCGAAACCCATGGCACCAAGAAAGGCCAGCGCTACCACCAGGACGATAATTTCAAACATGAGGTATGTTCCTTTAACCTATAGTGGCAGTATTAGAACAGATTTGACCTGACATATCATGACAAGTCACTGATCAATAATGGCGAAATTATGGCACGGCCCTTTTTGCCCCGGTCTGATTTGGCTTCTTGGATGTTATGCTCAAGGGATTCTGCTGTTACTGTCACATTTATTATGACAATGTGGTCGTGATTGAATCATCTATAATGAGTGTGAATCAATGCTGCAGTCATTTAAAATAACCGCCTATACAATCTGCTGTGAAGATACCTATGAAGAACTTTTCCAAAATCTGTTGGTTGCCGTTTTTTTTCAGTTTGCCCCTGCATGCTGAACTGGCCGATTTTGATGACTATGGGCCGCTGCGGGTCTATGCCCAGTCTCCCCTGCAATCCAGTAGCCTGGCCCCCATGTTGCGCTCGGGCTTTTCCATGGCTGAGGGACAAAAAGAATGGTATCTGACCGGTAACATCGCCAGTGTGTGGGCCGAGACGGACGATTATCTGGCCGATTACTATCACAACTCCTTAACTGGTGGTCTCAAGTGGCAAATCGATGACCGTTGGATGCTGGACGCCAATTACACTTGGCGTTTCAGTGGCAATAACCACTTGGATTCGCTGACCATGTGGTTCCACGATTCCTTCGGTTTCGATCAGAACGGTCGTGAGCATCAGCCGCGAAACCAGAATCAGATTTACTCCAAGCAACACGGTATCGATCTCAGTGATTTTGGCGGCAAGACGATGAATAACGCCTTCAACGTCTATCTGGGGTATCAACTGCTGCAAAATGAGCACCACGGCCTGTCTGTGGGGGGCAGCCTGTATTACAACTATGTGGGCTCGGGGCCTTTTGCCAATGAGAACTTTGAACAGGCGTTGCAGCTTAATTACAGCTATCGCAACGGACGGCACAACTTCCATTCAACACTTGGTCTGAGCTTTCGTCAGGACGAAGAGGTGTTGTCGGATGTACCCTATAAGTCCAACGCTTTGATGGTCGGCCTGGGCTATGAATACCGTGTCGGGCGTCATGGCTGGATGCTGGAGTACCACAGATACGAGGGAATGGCCGAGTCGGATGACGACTTCTCTGAAGCCTCAAATGAAGCCTTGCTGGGCTACCGTTATTATCTGGATCGCAGCGCCATAGAGTTCACTGTGATTGAAAACTTCCTCAACATGGATAACAGCACGGATATCGCCTTTACTCTGGGCTATCGGCATATGCTCTAATTTAGCCGTGTTAAAACATAAGGCCGCTCATGAGCGGCCTTATCCATTTTGGGGTGAGAGGTATTACTCTGCCTGTTCAGCCTTGGCTTCCAGTGCCTCGACTCTGGCTTGCAGGGCTTCCAGCTTTTCGCGGGTCTTGAGCAATACATGCTGCTGCACTTCAAACTCTTCCCGGGAGACCAGATCCAGTTTCAGCAACTGGTGTTGCAGTACTTGCTTGCTGCGCTCTTCAAACTCGCCGGCAAATTGCTTCAGCCCTGAAGGCAGGTTTTCGCTCAGCTGTTTGGCCATTTCTTCAATTTTCTTGGGGTTGATCATCTCTTTAATCCACTGGCAAGGTTTTAACTGATTGTAACTTATAGGCCGTACTGAACCCAAGGTTAACCTAAGGAAGGTGCGAACAAGTCCCATGTGTGCTCTGCGTCGGCTTACAGGCCGGATGCAAGGCGTGGTTCGCAGCAAATGGCCCTAGTCCTTTGCAAGAAGCACTTCCCTAAGGGGATTTTGGGGCTGCCTCCGGCACTGATTCTGGTATGATCTCAGCCTCTAAACCTTCCTTGTGTGAGATATCGATAACCCATGAAGCTCAATCCTGCCCAGAATGAAGCCGTCCATTATGTTTCCGGTCCCTGCCTGGTATTGGCTGGAGCCGGCAGTGGCAAAACACGGGTTATCATCAACAAGATAGCCCATTTGGTGCAGAAGTGTGGTTATCAGGCCAAGCATATCGCCGCTGTGACTTTTACCAACAAGGCAGCACGGGAGATGAAAGAGCGGGTGGCTCAATCCATGGGCCGTAAAGAAGCAAGGGGGTTGTGGATCTCTACCTTCCATACCCTGGGGTTGGAAATCATCAAGCGTGAACACAAGACTTTGGGCCTAAAGGCCGGGTTCTCTCTGTTTGACGATCAGGACACCTTGGCTCTGCTTAAAGAGCTGACCCAGGACGAGCTACAGGAGGACAAAGATCTGCTGCGGGCGCTGGCGACCATGATCTCCAATTGGAAGGGGGGCTTGGTGATCCCGGATCATGCCCGCAAGATAGCCAAGGGTGAACAGGAACAACTGTTCGCGCTCCTTTATCAGCGTTACGCCCAGCATATGAAGGCATACAATGCGCTGGATTTTGACGACCTTATCCTGCTGCCGACCCTGTTGCTGCGGCATAACGCCGATGTCAGAGTCCGTTGGCAGGCGAGGATCCGTTACCTGTTGGTAGATGAATATCAGGATACCAACACCAGCCAGTATGAACTGGTTAAATTACTGGTGGGAGAGCGGGCACGTTTTACTGTGGTGGGCGATGATGACCAGTCCATCTACTCCTGGCGCGGTGCCAAGCCACAAAACCTGGTGCTGCTGGGCAAAGACTTTCCCGAGCTCAAGCTCATTAAGCTGGAACAAAACTATCGCTCCAGTCAGCGAATATTGCGGGCGGCCAATATTCTGATCGCCAACAATCCCCATGTGTATGATAAGTCGCTGTTCAGTGAGTTGGCCTATGGCGAGCCGCTGCGGGTACTGTTTGCCTCCAACGAAGAGCAGGAAGCGGAACGGGTGGTGGCCGAAATTATTCGCCACAAGTTTATGGGCAAGACCAGTTATGGCGAGTACGCCATTCTCTATCGGGGAAATCACCAATCCCGTTTGTTGGAGCGGGCGCTGATGACCAACCGTATTCCCTACAAGCTCAGTGGTGGTACCTCATTCTTTGCCAGAGCCGAAATCAAGGACATCATGGCCTATCTGCGCTTGGTGGTGAACCCGGATGACGACAATGCCTTCCTGCGTATCGTCAACCTCCCTAAACGCGGAATTGGTCCGGCAACTTTGGAAAAACTGGGGAATTTTGCCAATCAGAAGCATATCTCCATGTTTGAGGCGATTTTCGACGCTGAATTGAACCATCATCTGCCATCGGCGGCTATGGGCTCACTGTATGAGTTTGGTCGTTTCATTGTCGATACCGGTGAAATCGCTCAGCGTGGTGAAGGGGTTGATGCCATCAAGCAGTTGATCCGCAAAATCAACTATGAAGACTATCTCTACGAAACCAGTGCCAGCGCCAAGGCGGCCGAGATGCGGATGAAAAATATCTCCGAGCTGTATCGCTGGGTGACAGAGATGCTGGCCGGTGACGATCTGGATGAGCCCATGAGCCTACCCGAAGTGGTCAATAGGCTGACGCTCAGGGACATGATGGAAAGAAACAATGAGGATGAGGGCGGCGATCAGGTGCAGTTGATGACACTGCACGCCTCCAAGGGGCTGGAGTTTCCCTATGTGTTTATGGTGGGAGTGGAAGAGCGGATTCTGCCGCATCAAACCAGCATAGATGAAGACAATGTCGATGAAGAGCGGCGTCTGGCTTATGTTGGCATCACCCGGGCCCAGAAAGAGCTGTGGTTTATGCTTTGCCGTGAGCGGCGCCAATTCGGCGAAACCATGCGTTG
This sequence comes from Shewanella algae, assembly GCF_009183365.2. Classification (NCBI taxonomy): domain Bacteria; kingdom Pseudomonadati; phylum Pseudomonadota; class Gammaproteobacteria; order Alteromonadales; family Shewanellaceae; genus Shewanella; species Shewanella algae. The sequence goes on along the minus strand of NZ_CP068230.1, from coordinate 4,459,507 downwards.
CGAACCCAGCCGCTTTTTGATGGAACTGCCTCAGGACGACCTTATCTGGGAAAACCGCAAGCCGCAGCAGAGTGAGCAGCAACGGATGGAAACCGGCAAGGCCAATATTGCCAACCTGCGGGATATGTTCAAGAAGTAAGCCTTGGCTTCAAGACCCGACTCAGGCGCAAACCTGGGTTGCCGTATCTATGACCTCGGTGTTGTTGCTGTCAGCGGCGCTCAAGCGACTCCCCAAGGCTTGTCCCTGGCCTGAGTTAAAGCCCATTTGCGCCAGTTGCTGTTTCTGCTCTTGGGTATTGACGCCATCCAATACCAATTCAAGCTCCAGCGCGCCGGCACTCAAGCGTATCGCTTTGAGCAAGCGTCTGTGGTGGGGGCTTTGCAGATGTGACACCAGGCAGGCATCCAGTCTCAGCACATTGACAGGCAGGAAGGATAGGCTGATCAAGGGGCTGTAACCACTGCCGTAGCCTGTGATCCCCAGAGTGACCTGCAAGCGTTTGAGCACTTCAAAGCCGTTGATATGGTTTTCCAGATCCCGTGACAAGGATTGCTCGTTGAAAAACAAGCAGAGGTCGTTAAGCGGGAAGCGGCAGTTTCTCAGACAGTTTTTCAGACTGCGCAGCGCGTGTTTATGTTTGAGGTGCTGGCTACAGATGGCCAGATGCAACTTGGTACCTGCGGCCAGTTGCAGCTTGGGAAGTTCGCTGTTCAGCGCCTCTATCGCATACCTGTCCAGTTCCAGCTGTAAGTTGGCTTGCTCTGCCAAATTGGCGAGTTGTTGCTGTTTGATTTTGCCGTGTTGTGGATGAGGCCAATACAGGCGTACATCCAGTGCCTGTAGCTGCCCGGTCTCAAGATCCTGCACCGGGAAGTAACTGAGCCGAATTTGCTGGGTATCCAGGGCGTTTCTCAGTTCATTTTCCAGGCTCACATCCTGCATCAGTTGCTGATGCGATTTCTCATCGAATACCACATAGCAACCCTTGCCTCGGGTCTTGGCCATATACATGGCGGTGTCGGCATCCCGCAGAATGGACTCGCTGGTGTCATCTCTGTGAGGACCACTGACGGCTATACCGATACTGGCGCCTGAGTTGAACTGTTTATCGGCCAACTCGTAGGGGCGTGACAGCTCTTTGAGGATCCGCTCGGCGACTTCCTTGGCATCGTCGGCCGTGCGTAACCCGTCCAGCAAAATCACAAACTCATCGCCACCGAGACGGGCGAGGGTGTCGTTGTCGCGAATACAAAACTTGAGGCGGATGGCTGTCTCAACCAGAAACTTGTCGCCTTCCAGGTGCCCCAGGGTGTCGTTAATCAGCTTGAAACGGTCGAGATCGACGAACAGCAGAGCGAATTTGTCCTGCATGTGTCGGCGATTATGCTTAACGGCCTGGCTCAAACGCTCCATAAACATCAGCCGATTGGGCAAGCCTGTCAGGGCGTCGTGTTTGGCATCATGCAGCAGTTGTTGCTCTGCCTTTCGGCGCTGGGAGATCTCTTTTTGTAACTCTTGGTTGGTGGTGGCCAGCTCGCGGGTGCGCTCCAGGATCTTTTCTTCCAACTCTTCGTTGCTGCGTTTCAGTGCCTCGGTGGCCAGCTTACGCTCTATGGCCGTAGCTATATGCTGCGACACAAAGGTCAGCAGCTCAAGATCCTTGAACTGATAGTTCTGGTGCATGCTGAAGCTATAGATAGTCAGGGCGCCGGCAATTCTGTCCTGAATAAACAGTGGCACACCAATCCACTGGTGCATGCTCTGGGTGTGATTGAGCTCAGGAGCCTTGCTGTATATCTCTTTGGCGCACACCAAAGATTGGATATCACTCTGATCCAGTAATACGGGACGTTTCAATCTGAGCAGGTATTCCACCAGTCCGTCCATTAAGGGACGGCATTTGGGTGGCTGGTCACTTAGCTGGGAAACATAGAAGGGAAAGTGCAGCTCAGTTGCCGTGTCGTCCAGCAGGGCTATGTAACAGTTATTGGCGGGCAACAGATGACTGAGGACCCGGTGCAGCTCGGTATAAAACTCGCTGTCATCCAGGTTGGAGGAGGAGAGTTCGGCGATTTCAAACAGAGACTTTTGCAGTCTCTCGGCGCGGCGCCTCTCATAGACTTCCTGTTTCAGCTTATCGTAGGCCTGGCTCAGCTCCTGGGTTCTCTGGGTGATGGCTTGTTCCAGTTGTTCATGATGCCGTAATCGCTCCATGGCCCCGGCTATGTGGTGGCTGATGAAGGCCATCAGCTCAAACTCCATCTCGCCGTAGGAACTGGCAGGATTGTAGCTCTGTACCACCAAGACACCGATTGCTCTGTCATTTTGCATTATCGGCACGCCGAGCCACTGATGACAGGGAGAGCCGAGGGACATGATTTCCCCGGCGGCGGCCAGCTCTTCAGCTTTGCGCTCATCACACAACAGGGGCTTGGCCGTTCGCAGCACATAACCGGTGAGACCCTGCATCAGAATTTCAGATAGCTCCTGTTCCGGATAGAGCTCAGAAGGGTGGGAGTCTTTTTCATCGGAGAAAAACGGCAGTTCCAGATGTTGCCTCTGGGCATCGAGCAGGGAGATATAAAAGTTGTCGGCAGGGATCAGTTGCTGAAGGTGCAAGTGCATGCCTTGGTAGAAGCTCTCCATTGAGGTTGCCTTATTGGCAATATTGGAGATCTCCAGCAGCGCGTTCTGAGTGGCTTCGGCTCTTTTGTATTTGGCCGCCAGTCGTCTGAGTCTGGCAACCCTTTTTTCTAAACTCGAGACTTCCTGAGCCGAATGCTGATGGAGAGTTTCATCCCTAAACATGTTATCCGCCAAGGAATAATTGCAATATAATTGTTGTGTGGTTTTCAATCAAAGGATAGGAATAGCATGAAATACGGTATTATCCAAGTCAATTTTTTGGCTGGTGTCGGATAATTGTTGTGCTATTTAAGTCAAAACTTGAGCAAACAGCCGAAAAAAAGCAAATCAGGTGTAGACGCGGGGAGTAAATCCTCCTACTATATGCGGCGCTGACACGGCGGGCGCCCATAGCTCAGCTGGATAGAGCGCACCCCTCCGGAGGGTGAGGCCGAGGGTTCGAATCCTTCTGGGCGCACCAGTTTGATTCAACTGCTGTGCCAGTCAGTGAAAGAAATATCAGTGGTGATTGTAGCTCAGTTGGTAGAGCCCCGGATTGTGATTCCGGTTGTCGTGGGTTCAAGTCCCATCAGTCACCCCACTTCTTTCGTGAAGCGAGTCAGCTTCAAATCTTACGGTGATTAGCGCAATTGATAGCGCCTCCCGGTTTGGAAACCAGAGTGGAGCAGAGGGTGACCCTCTTCCTTTCAAGGTGTCCAATAAAACAATATTTCGGTGATTAGCGCAGCCTGGTAGCGCATCTGCTTTGGGAGCAGAGGGTCAGAGGTTCGAATCCTCTATCACCGACCAAATTTGATTTATCTGACTTAAAGTCGGGTAAAAGCTGGAAAGTATTTCGGTGATTAGCGCAGCCTGGTAGCGCATCTGCTTTGGGAGCAGAGGGTCAGAGGTTCGAATCCTCTATCACCGACCAAAACACTTAAGCCCCTGAGAAATCAGGGGCTTTTTGTTTTTATCTTGATAGTTTCGAACTTGTGATGACCTTAAAGATATTCTCATGGGTACAAGTGGAGTTCAGTGATTAGCGCGGTCTGGTAGCGTATCCTGACTTGGAAACCAGAGTGGAGCAGAGGGTCAGAGGTTCGAATCCTCTATCACCGACCAAAACATTTAAGCCCCTGAGAAATCAGGGGCTTTTTTGTTGATTTCTTAGTACTCAACGCCTTCCTTTTTTCATCTTCTAGATGCTTAAGTGTCTTGGGTCTTCGCTGTCTCTAGCAGCTTCTGGTAAAGGAAAGGCCCCCCGAAGGGAGCCTTATATCAGTTACGCAACATTCACCGGCGGTGAAATAAAGCCTTGGTATGCTTGGGTCTTGAGTGGCGTAAAGCGCTCCAACTGACCTTTCTCCTGAATACCTGTGACTATCACATCGATTTCCAGTCCTCGGGCCACGTTCACCAGTGCCCGGCACAGTTCGCTGTTGTGCTGGTTTTCATCATATTGTGCAAAGGATTGATCCAGCTTGACGTAAGCCGGCCGCAGGCTTTGCAAATAAGACATGGAGCCGAACTGACGGCCGAAGTGGTCTATCCCTATGCTGGCGCCATTGTCGCGGATAACGGTACACAGCGCCTGGCAGGCATCGATATCGGTATAGATGGCGGCTTCCGGTAATTCAAAGGCCAACCGGCTTGCATGGCGACTGTTACGCAGGAAGTGATTGAGCCATTCGTGGAACTTGGGATCGCTGATGCTGTGATGGGTGAGGTTAACCGCAACTGCTTCGGCATTTTTCTCCAACAACTCATCTTCGCTGATCTTTTCAATCAGGCAGCGGTCGAGCAGGCTACCCAAGGACAATAGCTCGACATAAGGCATGAACTGGCCGGCGTGTACCAGTTTGTCACCTATCTGCAGCTGACAGAAAAGCTCCCGCTGCAGTACGTTGTCTGAGTCCTGATAGTGCACTGGCTGCCAACGGAAACGGAACTGCTTACGGTTAATTGCTTCGGTAAGCTTGTCGCGCCATTGTTCGCGACTGAACAACTGCTGCTCATTGGTCTCCAACCAGTGATAAACCTTGCCTTCCTTGAGGGCGATTTGCAGGGCATTGTCCGAGCGTGCCAGCAGTTCTGAGCTGTTCATCTGTCCTATGCGCTCGGCAATACCTATGGCGTAGTCTTCATTGGGTTTGCAACCCGCCTTGACCATTTCCTGGTTGATGGTGCGGATCAACGTCTGCAGATACTTACTTAACTGTTCACGCTCAACATTGGTGACCAGGAAAGCAAATTCATAGGCGGCGATACGGGCAATGACAGATTCACAGATTTCGCCCAGCTCATGCTGCAGTTTTTCCGAGAGTAGCTTGATAGTTTCGTCTCTTACCTGATAGCCATACTTGCTATGCACTTCTTCGAGCCAATCGAACTTGGTCATCATCAGGGCACCGCTGCCGGGTTCACCGAGCCAACCACCAATTCGGCCCATCATATATTGACGGTTGGGTAGGTTGGATACCTGATCCACCAGATTCTTCTTCCTGAGTGCGGTAACTTCTTCGTCCAGAGAGCTGAAGATCTTCTTCAACTGGGCCGACATGCTGTTGAAGGCGTTAACCACATCCCTGAGTTCCAGGGTTTTGGGGAGCGGCATATCCGGGCCGAATTCCCGTTTGGCAATGCTCTTGGCGTGTTCGGCAATGGCATGCAGTGGACTGAGGATCCAGGTCAGGCCCAGACGGGCGAATAGAATGGCGACCAAAAACAGGATTGAAAAGGCTATCAGGGTGTGGCTCATAATGCGCCACAGTTCATGGTAGCCGAAACCCGGGTGCGCGGTAATTTCCAACTTGGCCAACTGCAACCAACCCGAAGTGATGGTGCTTTCCTTGCGTAACGGGGTGAAGATCCCCAGATCGATAAACCATTGGGGCACATCTTCGATGCGGATATTGTTATTCCAGACCTGCTGTTTACCGTCGACCAACCAGGTGAGTTTCACCTCTTGGTAATAGCCACCCTCGAAGATGACATTCACCATGGTTTCTGCGGTGGCGAGATCACCGGCCTCCAGCGATGGAACCAACATCAATCCCAATGAATGGCTGACATTATTGAGGTCCGACTCCATCTGCTCGGTCAGAAAGTTCTGGGTCTCATTGAATTGCACATAGCCCACACTGGCTACAACCAAGAGAAACAGCCCAAACAGTAACGAGTATATCTGTCGAAACAGTGTCATTGCTGTAGCTACTCCAGTTTTAATTTTGGCTGACGTAAGCGATCAGCCCCTAATCTGTGTCTCAGGTCATTCCACTTTTCCAAGCGAGCGGATGAGCCTGCCAATACACCGCGTCCTTTCTCTTTGTTTAGCCACAATTGCTTACCGTTAAAGCTGTACACAGGGATCAGGTCTCTGCGTTGAGTTGCCGGTTTGAGCTCGCGATCCAGGTTGTCCAGAATAAGAGGAACAGAGGAGGGCGTCTCATAATAGGCCAGCACCATATGGTACTGATTAACACTGGTTGCCTTAACCATGGTGATGCGCATCTTGTCTTCAGGTATGCCCAACTGCAGCAGAGTGAAGTATTTGGCGATGGAGAAGTCTTCACAGTCACCACCATTTACTCCGATAAACTCTAAAGGGGTGGCCCAGTAGTTGGCCATCCCCCAGAGCTTGATATCATCTACAAAGCGAAACAGGTTAAAGAAGTTGTTTACCTTGGTGATTTTCCCCATATCGTCCAACCCTTGCGCCTCGTCCAATATCTTGAACCAAGCTCTGGCTCTGAGGCCTGCCCGCTCGCCATAACGAGCTTCCAGTGTCCTGGTAATGCTGTTGGGGTCGAGCTGTTGGGTTGAAGCGGCGTACAGGCATGACACTGCTAGAGTCGATGCCAGTACTGTGTAATGGCAGACCCGTCTGAGCAGTGAATACTGGTTGAGCCTGCCTGTCATATGGGGATATCAAGGTCCTATTTCACTTCTTGATCCACAGTGTAGATGTTCCACTTCATATCGGCCATAGTGTCTTCGCCTGTTACTTCGGCGATCACTCGGCGGTTACGTTTGTGGGCCAATTGCGTATCTGTTGGATCTACTGGTCTATCGTAACTGTAACCTATGGCTGTCAGTCTATCGGCAGTGATACCGAATTGATCTTCAAGCACTTTGGTTACGGCGTTTGCCCGATTCTGTGACAGCTCGAGGTTATGCTCATAGCTGCCGGTACGGCTACAGTGTCCTTCAATCGTCACCTTGGTGCTGGGATATTGCTTCATAAAGTCAGCAATAACACCAATTTGATCATAGTACTGAGGATCTATGTAGAAGGAGTCGTTGGCAAAGAGTATTTTCAACTCGGAACGCTCATTGATAGGCTTGATCTTACCACAACCATAGTTATCAATGTTGGCACCTTCAACGGTACCTGAGCAGCGCTCACGGGCTTCGATAACACCGTCTCTGTCATTATCATTGAGATCGTTGACTTGAGCTGTCGGCTGATCCATGGAAACAGTGTCACGCATTGAGCAGCCCGCCAGTATGGCGACGCTAAGCAGGGTGATAAAGAGTTTCATTATTTAACTCCTCCTTCATATTCACGCTCCCCTTTCCATACATCGGGGCGGGTGACTCTAAGCGAGTCTAGTAGTTGACCTGTGGCATTGAGTACGCGGTATTTGGCAATCACTTCGTCGTACTCGGCGGTCAGATAGTCTTTTCTGGCTTCAAACAGCTCATTCTCGGTATCCAGCAAGTCGAGCAGGGTGCGCTGACCCAGGTTGAACTGCTGTGAGTAGGCGACTTGAGTGTCTTTGGCGGCAATGACATGCTCGCGAATATACTGCTTCTGTGGCCCCAGGAACTCATAAGCGTTCCAGGCAAGGTTGGCGCCTTCAACCACTTCACGATAGGCGCGCTCACGGATCTCTTTAGCTTCACCTATCTTGTAGCTGGCCTCTTTCTCGCGAGCCAAGTCGCGGCCACCGGCGAACAGGTTATAACGAACCCTGACCATGGCCAGAATGTCATTGTTGTAGCCGCCGACATTTTGGCTGGCGATACGGCTAAAACCGTCTTCACCGTCCAGGTTGTTGTTCAGGTTGCCTTCCACTTCCAACGTGATCTTGGGGTAGTAGTTGGACTGAGCCGACGACTTCTCATACTCGGCGGCGCGAATATCACTGGCGGCCGACTTGAGAATAGGATGGTACTCCTGAGCCATCTTGATGCTGGCATCTATATCTGCCGGCAACATATCGGCATCCGGAACCGGTACTATCAGGTCTTCCGGCTGCTGATGGGTGATGCGGAAAAACTGACTCTTGGCATCGAGGAAGTTATTGCGCGCCGACACTACGTTGGCGTTGGCACGGGCCAGACGACCTGTGATTTGCGACAGATCCGCGGTAGAACCCAGGCCCGAATCAGTACGCTGCTTGATCTGCTCGTAGATATCCTGGTGGCTCTTGAGGTTCTTCTCTGCCAGTGTCAGCACCTGCTCGGTACGTATGTAGTTGATATAGACCTTGGCAACATCCAGCGCCATATCTTCGGCAGCGGCAAACAGCGCCCATTGATCGGCACTGGCTTCAAAGCTGTATCTGTCGACTTCACTGCTGGTAAAGAAGCCGTCGAACAGCATCTGCTTGATGCTGACACCGAATTCGCCTCGTTTGAGTTCAATTTCATCATCCAGGGTGCCGGCCAAACGACGCCGAGTGGCCGGACTGTCTGTGTATTCATAGCCGTAGCCACCGGTAATATCTACCGTTGGCATATAACCGGCTATGGCCTGGTTCACCTGCTCTTCACGAGCCTTGAAGCGGTTAAAGGCGAGCCGTAGTTCCGGGTTGGTATCCAATGTCTGCGCTACGGCTTGTTCCAGGGTCTGACCAAACCCTGCCGTGGGCAACATCAGCCCGGTAATCGCCAGTGCCAAGGCACTGGGTTTCACCAGCCGAGTAACTTTCTTGTTCATGCTAAACCCTCCAGGTTTATTGTGACTTTGAGCCTAGCGTTCTCTTAACGCTGTTTCTTTGGCCCTTAGAATGGGATTAAGTATGTACTCAAGGACAGTTCTTTTCCCGGTAATTACGTCAACAGAGGTCAACATGCCGGGAATAATGGGCATCTCAGTGCCATCGTCTTTAATTAAACTGGACTCTTCGGTCCGCACTTTTACCAAATAAAAGCTGTTGCCTTCTTCATCCTGAGTAGTGTCTGCACTTATCTGTTCCACTGTGCCTTTCAACCCGCCGTAACGGGTAAAATCATAGGCGGTAACCTTAACTATGGCGGGCAGCCCCGGATGCAGGAAGGCGATATCCTTTGGTAAAATTCGGGTTTCGATCAGCAGTTGGTCTTCGGAAGGAACTATCTCCATGATATCGATACCCGGTTGAACAACTCCACCCAATGTATTGATATTTATGGTTTTAATGGTTCCATTGACCGGTGAGGTTATGACGGCTTTGCTGACTTTATCCTTGGTTCCCACTTGGGCCTCATTCATTCTTGCCAGTTTGGCCTGCATCTCATTCAGTTGTGCGCGGGAGTCGGCGGCGTAAACCAATACCGCTTCCCGGCGTTTGAGTATGGCCTCATCCATGTTGGCCTTGAGCTTGGGACGCATTACCCTGAGGGTCGCCAGTTCGCCCTGAATGTCGTTCACTGTACGTTCTAGCTTCAAGAGTTCCACCTCGGGCACTATGCCTTTCTGTGCCAGAGGTTTGGTCAGTTCCAGCTCGCGGCTGACCAAGCGATAACTGGTGCTCAGGGTGCCGATTTTTGAGGTTAACTCTTCGGTTTCCTGCTGCCGCTGCTGGATTTGCCTTGCCTGGATTTCGACCTGGTTGCTGAGGTTGTCCAGACGGCCGGCGTATTCATCCTGTTGGCGCTTGACCAATTCAGGCTCCTTCTCGGCCAGTTCGGCAGGAAATACCAGCGGGATCTTGGTGATCTTGAGCTGTTCCCGCCAATCGTTGGCCATGTCTGAGATAAAGATGCTGTTCAGCTCGGCCTGCAGGCGAATAACGTTGGCCTGCAGGCTGTAGACCTCTTGCTCCTGCTGGGCGGCATCGGAACGGAAACGTGTGTCATCGATGCGAACCAAGGGCTCACCCTGTTTGACCAGCATGCCTTCTTGAACGTACATCTCTTTCAAAATACCGCCATCCAGACTTTGAATGACCTGTACCTGGGAAGAGGGGATCACTTTACCCGTGCCCTTGGTAACTCGGTCGAGAGAAGCGAAATAGGCCCAGGTCAGGAAGCAGAGCATCATTGTCGCCAGCGACCAGATAATCAATCTGTGGCTGGTGGGAGCATCTGTCATCATGGCGCCGTAGACATCGTCTACCATTTCCAAGTCATCAGAAGTCAGGTGCTTATTCATATTACTTGCCTCCTGCCATCAGCCCTTGGTTGAGCTTTTCGAGCACCTTATCCTTAGGACCGTCGGCAATGATGTGGCCTCTATCCATCACTATGATGCGATCCACCAGATTCAGCAGGTGCATCTTGTGAGTGATGATCAGCAAGGTTCTGTCTCGGCTGACATTATGCATTGAGCGCATGAATTGCTTCTCGGCTCTGGCATCCAGGCTGGCTGTGGGTTCATCCATCAACAGCACGGGTGGGTCATTGAGTATGGCTCTGGCCAAGGCCACGGTTTGCCGTTGGCCCCTGGACAGAGAGTGGCCGCCTTCACCTACCTGTTGATCCAGGCCTTCCGATTCCATATCGGTAAACAGGTTGACCCCGGAAAGCTGTACCGCTCGGATCAACTGGTGCTCGGTGACCTGACGGGTGCCGAAGAGAATATTGTCTCTGACCGAACCGTGGAACAGGGTGACATCCTGTGGTAGATAACCGAAGTTACGGCGTAGATCGCTGGGGTGGATCTGGGCACTGTCTATGCCATCGTATCTTAGGCTGCCGTTACTGGGTTTGAATAACCCTACCAGCAGCTTGGCCAAGGTGCTCTTGCCGCTGCCATTACGGCCAATAATGGCTATCCGCTCGCCCGGGCGGATCCTCAAGGCGAAGGGATGCAATACAGGTTTTTCCGAACCAGGGTAACTGAAGCTGAGGTCGTCGGCTTCTATCTTGCCCATCAGGCGCTGTTTGCTGACCAGGTGGCCTTTGTTTTCAAACTCGTCTTCCTGGGTCATTATCTGATCCAGCTGTCTCAGCGCGCTGGCAGTCTGGTTGGCTCTAGTCATCAAGCCGGCCAGTTGCGCCATGGGCGCAACTGCTCTGCTGGCAAGCATCACAGCGGCAATGATCCCACCCATGGAAATATCATTGTCGGCAACCCGGTAGACGCCGAGAATGACGACACTGACGACGGTCAACTGCACCACAAAGTTGGCAACGTTGGCCACTGAGTTGGAGAGCTTTTTCGATCTCAACTGCCAGTTGGCAGTGTGGCCTATCATCTGCTGCCAGGCTTTTTGTACCAGGCCTTCCGCGCCGTATGACTTGATGGACTCCAGAGAGGCCAGACTTTCGATCAGATGGCCGTGTTTGAGGCTGGCAAATTTATTGCTTTCCTCAATGGCAGTCTTGAGCCTGGGCTGAATGATCAGGGTATAGCTGATGATGATTAAGCTGGCGACTAATGGGATCAGTGCCAGATCGCCGGCGACCAGATAGATGATCAACATAAACAGCAGGGCGAAGGGCAGGTCGACCAAGGTGGTGATGGTCGCCGAAGTAAGGATCTCCCTGATGCTGTCAAACTCACCTAATTGACGCGCCATGCCGCCGACACTGGCCGAGCGGTTTTCGAGGGGAATGCCGATTGCCTTATAAAACAGTCGCGACGAGACTATGATGTCGACTTTCTTACCGGCAACATCGATAAGGTAACTTCTCAGCTGCCTCATGACCAAATCAAACAGATAAGCAATACCGGCTCCGATGGCCAGTACCCACAGTGATTCGAATGCCAGGTTGGGCACCACTTTATCGTAGACGTTCATGATAAACAGCGGTGAAACCAGGGCAAACAAGTTCACCAGGATTGAGGCAATCAGGGCATCACGATAGATGGGGGCCGAGTCTTTGATGGTTTGCAGTAACCAGTGTTTACTGTGGTCGTGATGATAAACATCAAACCCCATATCGCCACGGTACTGCTGTTTAACCAGAAACAGATAGCCTACATAGAGGGTTTCCAGCTCCTCCATGGACAGGCGTTGTTCGCCGCCGGTTTCTGGTAATTGGATCACGGCATGCTGTTGCTCCAGATCCAGCTCGCGAAGAATGCAGGCTTTCTTGTCTTTCAAAAGCAAGATACAGGGAAGCTGAATAGCAGTAACCTGATTCAAGCCTTTACGGGAAAGCTTGGCGGTTAGGCCGGCCCTTGCAGCTGCCTGAGGCACCAGTTCCGGGGACAGAATAGCCGAAGACAGGGGCAGGCCTGCCGCCAGAGACTCACTGGAACAGGGGCTGCCAAAGTATTCCGTCAATAGAACCAGACTGTCGAGCAGGGGATCCACAGTGACTCGCTGGGAAGCCGAGATAGTCCATTGCTCAGGTTTAGGTGAAGCGGATGCGGTCACAGAACGACTTATCCTTTCGTTTTATATGATTAATTCTAGTATCAGCCATGCTAGCCCATATTGCGAATTGCAATATGGGCTAGCATTCAAACAACAGAGCTTTTAAAACACTGAATCCAGCGTTTTTTGCTCATCCAGCCCACTGGAGCTGGTTTGACTGACATAGGAGGAACCAGGGTTACCCGATTGAGTGTCGACAATCAGAGGACCATCGCCGCTGTTCCCCAGTAAGCCATTGATAATGTCGCTTTCATCACTGCCGTATGTCGCAAACAGGTCGACACCGTCGAGCACTATGTGCTGATCGAATTCACCATCCAGATCCGCATCGATCGAGATAGTGGTATTGCCATCAGCAACACTGAATTCGAAATATTGCTCCAGTGAGTTGTGCTCTTCACCCAACAGCAGATCACTGAGGTTCAGCTGATCTTTGTTGAGCTCAAAGTCAGTGATATGGTCGGTGCCGGTTTCACCCGCTTTCCAGCTGAAGGTATCTACGCCTTGGCCACCGGTGAGCCAATCATCACCATTGCCGCCAACCAGCAGGTCGTTGCCATTACCACCGAACAGCATGTCATTACCATTGCCGCCGTAGAGTTCATCATTACCGCCTTGGCCAAACAGAATATCGCTTCCGTCACCGCCGCGGATGATATCACCCTTGTCGTTGGCACTTGACTTATCAAAGAGGTTTGGATGCTCGCTGATATAGTTGTGAATTTCAGCATCGGTCACATCACTTTGGCCCAACTCGCCGGCAATAAAGGCTTTGAGCGCGCTGTAACCCTGACCTTGAATGCCATCAAAGCGAATCACGTCACCGAAGATGATGTCATTACCCGCACCGCCATCCAAGGTATCTGAGCCAGGCATATTGGTGATTTCATTGCCGAGAATCGCGTCGGCAAGTTCATCGGCATCGATGTTGGTCTGGACGTTGCCATCTGTATCGTAAGACTGCAGGTCATCCTCATCGATATTGGAGCCCATTCCTATGGCTTCAACCGTGACACCCAGGCCAGAGAGTAGAGCAAAACCAGCTTCGGAATTCGCCGTAGTGTCCGAATTGGTACTGCTGCCGGTACCAGCCAAGGCATAGTAATCATAGTTACCTTGGGCATCGGGTCGCATGGCTCCAACAGGGCTTCTGCTCACGTTGTTAAAGTCTTCTACACTGAACACGTTACCGCTTTCGTCAATTACTACATGTCCGTTAACGGTATAGACTTGGCCGAATACGTAGGCTGCGCCAATGACTTGTGACAAGCTACGATCATTACCACTCCACCACGTGTCGTAGATCTTCGGGTTCCCACCGGCATTGGCGTTGTAGTAAGTTGGTTTGCCGTCAGTGATAAAGAAGGCCAGGTTAGTGGCACCGCTATTATCTTGAGCATCGCCATTGGCGAACCAGTTGGCTGTGGTGGTGAAGACATCCTCATAGTTGGTGCCGCCACCGCTGCTCATGTCATTCAGGGCATTCTGAAGAGTGCTCAATGCATTGGGGTCATTGAGATCTACACTGATGCTGCCCTTGGCATGAGTATCAAAATCGACCAAGAATATTTTCACGGTGCCGCTTTGCTCACCACCTGCACTGTCTTTGAGAGTTTCAAATACCTGTGCCAACTGGGACTTCATGGTATTAAGTGTGCTGGTGTTGATACTCCCCGAGCTATCGACCATAAAGGCGATATTGTAATCCTGCCCGGGAACCACGACTGTGCCATCCAGGTCGCCGATAACGATATCTTCGGCGTTACCCAAATTGACCGTTTGATCGCCTGGACCCGCTTCAGTGACCTGATAGTTAAATACAGGCACCACCGCAATATTGCCGGTGTAAGAGTCACCATCGGCATCGGTTACCGTTACTGCAAAGTCCAGGTCGCCGTCTTCGGTGCCCTGCATGGTCTGGTACTGATAGAAGTCCCAGTGGCCTGTACCTGGGGTGAATTCCAGCTTAAAGACCAAGTCGCCCGAGTCTGTTTGGCCCAGCAAAGTATTGCCTGAAAGGGTCACTTCAACGGCTTCCCCGCTGGCGGTAACCAGGGACGTGTCGGTCACACCTGCCAATGCAAGGCTGCCTTGGCCATCAGCGCCCCATTGGGCCGTTACTTCACCGGAAGCATAGGCGATTGCCGGGGCATTGCCTGTACCAGTGAATTCTATGGAGGAAATAGTGAAGTCACTGTTGTCTCCATGGCTGGGGGCTGTGCCGTTGTCGGTTGCCTTGATAACAACTCTATCAAAGCCACCATCCTGCACGTTAAAGTCAGCCGCATAGTCACCGTTGCTGGCATCAGAGCTGAAGGTTTGGGTCGATATAAGTTGGCCATCACGCCAGAACTCAACCACACCGCTTTCAAGCTCACCTCCGAAGATGTTGGCAAACTCTATCTTCATGCCGAACGCCAGGGTGTTGGGATCCAGATCTATGATGACTTCTTCAGAAACGCCGGTGCCATCAGCAAATTCACGGAAATCTACTTCGTTGGCTATGTTGTGGTATGGCGAGCCAACACTGGCAACCCCTATGCCTGAACTGCTGCCGTTAATATTTGCCGAGGTCAGAGTGTGGTCGGTAGATGAGGTAAAACCTCTGGCAGTGATGGTGAAACCATTAAAGTCCAGTTCCCCTCTATTACCTGTGTAACCGGTCAGATCGAAGGCGCCTATGAGAGTATCCGGAATATCGGTTGCCGTAGCCGTTACCGGAGCTGTATCAGGCATGTAAGGCGCATCATCTTCGACGCTGACCACGAAGCTACCGGAGACAGTACCGCCATTGCCGTCATTAACACTGACACCAAATGTCAGATCTTTAACATCTTCAATGCTGGTATCGGGGTGATCTATTGGTCCCAACAGATTGACCTGATAGTCCCAATCACCACTGCCATTACCCGCTGGCGGTGTCAGTACCACAGTCATTACTGCAAGGTTACCTACAGAGCCTGTCAGGGTGTGAGTCGCAACGTCCCACTGCCAGGTAACAGCCTGGCCACCTGAGGTGATACCACTTGGTGGTGTCAGGCTAACAGTCAGTGCATCACCATCCACATCCTGAAGCTGGATAGTGCCATTTGCAGTGGCACTGTCAGTGGTATCACTGCTGCCGTTTGAATCCGGCAGGCCATTGGTCAAGCCTTCCTCAGAGACAACAGCATTGGTAGTGGTAACGATAGTCGGTGCGTCGTTGACACTGTTGACCTTGATGGTCAGGGTTGCAGTATCACCATTGTTGGTCACATAGGTGATAACGGGCACAGTACCGTTCCAGTTGGCTTCCGGAGTAAAGGTATAACTACCATCCAGATTGATAACCAGAGTGCCACCCTCAACAGCGACATCTTCTCCTGCGCTGTAGACCTGGCTATCCCCGGCTACGGTAAAGCTGGCCAGTTCAATGTCTTGGCCATCGCTGAACTCACCTGTGTCATTGTCAAAAATGTTGCCGGTTGCCAGCTGATCTTCATTGATTTCTTGATAATCATCCACAGCAGACGTGTACTTCTCGACTTTAACATCCAGAGTCGATACTGCGGTTTGGTTGTTGTTATCTGTACCAACAATCTCAATACCTGAAATCTTCAGAGAGTCGACATCTATGTTGTGGGGGAGATTCCCTATCAGCTCAGCGTTGACTATGATATTGCCTTCACTGCCTGCCGCTATGGCAGACCAATCCAGACTGATCTTCAATACGTCTTTATTTGGACCATTACCCGGCATTGAAGCTATCAGGTACTCACCCTCAAGGCGCCAGCTCAATGGGAAGTTTTCTCTTATCCCTTCCACTGTAATACCGCTGAAGTCACCATTTTGATAGTTGAAGCCGAAGTCTGAAAGTTCACTGTCACCAGCCTTGAAGCGCAGTGACTGTTGATCGGTATCCAGGTTGTCATCCTGCAAACCAAATTCATCCAGACTGGCCAGTGCATAGGAGGTAATAGCGACTGGAGCGCCTCCTGGAGCATCCAGGTGAATATCCAGATTGCCGTTGGCCTGATCGCCGTCACTGTCAGTGACCACTACACCAAAGTCCAGATCCAGAGGCTCTGTGGAGCTGACGATCTCTTGAGCGGTTGTGCCGGTCAGTTGGAACTTGGCACCGTCAGGCGTTACAGCACTCAGCTCGATATAGGCGATAGCGCCCAAATCACTGATAACTTCGTTGGGGCCGATTTCGCCCTCACCCAGCAGTTGACCGTTGGCATCATAGGCCTTGTAGTGCACCAGCACAGGGTCGTTATTACCGACGTTGAAGTTAAAGCTGGCACTGGCTACTGTGTCTGCATAGTCAACGATAAGGGTCTCACCACCTGAAACCCAAGGGTTAGCCACCCCAAAGCCGTTGTCTGTACCATTGACATCGGCCAAGTCTCCGTTGCCATCACGGCCATAAAGCGTGAAAGCAACTTCGGCATCAGAGGGCACTTTGCTTGGATCGTTGTATATGTTGTAGGCACCGGTAGCGTTGTCATAAGTGACATACACGGTACCGCTGATGCCTCCTTTACCTCCGTCCAACGCGCCAATGTCTATCTCTTCCAGCTTGTCTATGCTCTGCAATATATCCAGCTGATAGCTGTCGCTGTTTGGATCTGTGTTGAGGGTAAAGATCAGCGTCTGATCAGGGTTAGACGCATCATAGGCCGTAGCAGGGCTTTCATCGCTTGTATAAGCGAACAGTTGATCCGGGTTGTTTGGATCGACAAAGAAGAAGACTGTTTTGCCTCCGGCCGTGATATCAGAAGCACCAAAGTAGGTTTGAGAACCAGCATCCCAGCCGTTTACGTTGCCGCTGAGATCGGCACTATAGTCTTTATCTGCTCCTGATGTGTTCATGACCCCAGTATAGGTGCCAACAGTGTTGACCCCATCCAGGATAGGTTCAACATCGACAACAGGTGAGTCGTCTTCAACTGTAACCTGGAATGAACTTGAGTCTGTCGCTCCTGAACCATCCGCGACATCAATGCCAAAGTTCAAATTGAGCACATCTTCAACATTGGCTACAGGATGATCCAGCGGAGCATGCAGTGTGACCTCATAACCCCAAGTACCACTGCTGTTACCCGCAGGAGCCGTGAGCGATATGGTCATCACCACAGTTGAACCGGCAGAGCCTGTCAAAGTCTGAGTACTGGCATCCCAACTCCAGGTTACATCGACGCCTCCGGAGGTTATACCTGATGGGCCGCTAAGCGTAACTTCCAGCTCATCGTTGTCAGGATCTTGCAGCTCAATGGTACCGTTGGCTATCACTGCATCTGTTGTATCTGTGTCGCCTACATCATCCGGCGCACCATCGGTCAGCCCCTCTTCAGATACGGCAACATTGGTGATGTTACCTATGCTTGGTGGGTTCTGGGCATCAAGAATGGTGGTGTCGGCGCTGTTGTTGGCACCAATGCTGGCATCGGCACCGCTGACACTGTCGATGGTGACGGTGAAGTCTTCGGCGCCTTCATAAATACCGTCGTTAATGGTGCTGATATCCAGCGGCACACTGGTGCTGCCGGCCGGAATGGTGACACTGGCGACGCCGGTGAAGTCGCTGCCGTCCTCGGCCACGCCGGAGTAGGTGAAGTTGACTACCACATCCTCGTCGGCGACCTGGTCGATGCTGACGGTGAAGGCGGCAGTCTCACTCTCGGTGACGCTGCTTTGATCGGCGACGATGCCGACCACAGGCGCATCCTGGGCATCGAGAATGGTGGTGTCGGCGCTGTTGTTGGCACCAATGCCGGCATCGGCACCGCTGACACTGTTAATGGTGACGGTGAAGTCTTCGGCGCCTTCATAGATACCGTCGTTAATGGTGCTGATATCCAGCGGCACACTGGTGCTGCCGGCCGGAATGGTGACACTGGCAACGCCGGTGAAGTCGGTACCGTCCTCGGCCACGCCGGAGTAGGTGAAGTTGACCACCACATCCTCGTCGGCCACCTGGTCGATGCTGACGGTGAAGGCAGCAGTCTCCCCCTCGGTGACGCTGCTTTGATCGGCGACGATGCCGACCACAGGCGCATCCTGGGCATCGAGAATGGTGGTGTCGGCGCTGTTGTTGGTAGGACTGATAGTCGCATCGGCACCGCTGACACTGTCGATGGTGACGGTGAAGTCTTCGGCGCCTTCATAGATACCGTCGTTAATGGTGCTGATATCCAGCGGCACACTGGTGCTGCCGGCGGGAATGGTGACACTGGCGACGCCGGTGAAGTCGGTGCCGTCCTCGGCCACGCCGGAGTAGGTGAAGTTGACTACCACATCCTCGTCGGCGACCTGGTCGATGCTGACGGTGAAGGCGGCGGTCTCACCCTCGGTGACACTGCTTTGCTCGGCGACGATGCCGACCACAGGCGCATCCTGGGCATCAAGAATGGTGGTGTCGGCGCTGTTGTTGGCACCAATGCCGGCATCGGCACCGCTGACACTGTTAATGGTGACGGTGAAGTCTTCGGCGCCTTCATAAATACCGTCGTTAATGGTGCTGATATCCAGCGGCACACTGGTGCTGCCGGCCGGAATGGTGACACTGGCAACGCCGGTGAAGTCGGTACCGTCCTCGGCCACGCCGGAGTAGGTGAAGTTGACCACCACATCCTCGTCGGCGACCTGGTCGATGCTGACGGTGAAGGCGGCGGTCTCACCCTCGGTGACACTGCTTTGATCGGCGACGATGCCGACCACAGGCGCATCCTGGGCATCGAGAATGGTGGTGTCGGCGCTGTTGTTGGCACCAATGCTGGCATCGGCACCGCTGACACTGTTAATGGTGACGGTGAAGTCTTCGGCGCCTTCATAGATACCGTCGTTAATGGTGCTGATATCCAGCGGCACACTGGTGCTGCCGGCCGGAATGGTGACACTGGCGACGCCGGTGAAGTCGGTACCGTCCTCGGCCACGCCGGAGTAGGTGAAGTTGACCACCACATCCTCGTCGGCCACCTGGTCGATGCTGACGGTGAAGGCAGCAGTCTCCCCCTCGGTGACGCTGCTTTGATCGGCGACGATGCCGACCACAGGCGCATCCTGGGCATCGAGAATGGTGGTGTCGGCGCTGTTGTTGGCACCAATGCCGGCATCGGCACCGCTGACACTGTCGATGGTGACGGTGAAGTCTTCGGCGCCTTCATAGATACCGTCGTTAATGGTGCTGATATCCAGCGGCACACTGGTGCTGCCGGCCGGAATGGTGACACTGGCGACGCCGGTGAAGTCGGTGCCGTCCTCGGCCACGCCGGAGTAGGTGAAGTTGACTACCACATCCTCGTCGGCGACCTGGTCGATGCTGACGGTGAAGGCGGCGGTCTCACCCTCGGTGACACTGCTTTGATCGGCGACGATGCCGACCACAGGCGCATCCTGGGCATCGAGAATGGTGGTGTCGGCGCTGTTGTTGGCACCAATGCCGGCATCGGCACCGCTGACACTGTCGATGGTGACGGTGAAGTCTTCGGCGCCTTCATAGATACCGTCGTTAATGGTGCTGATATCCAGCGGCACACTGGTGCTGCCGGCCGGAATGGTGACACTGGCGACGCCGGTGAAGTCGGTGCCGTCCTCGGCCACGCCGGAGTAGGTGAAGTTGACTACCACATCCTCGTCGGCGACCTGGTCGATGCTGACGGTGAAGGCGGCGGTCTCACCCTCGGTGACACTGCTTTGATCGGCGACGATGCCGACCACAGGCGCATCCTGGGCATCGAGAATGGTGGTGTCGGCGCTGTTGTTGGCACCAATGCCGGCATCGGCACCGCTGACACTGTTAATGGTGACGGTGAAGTCTTCGGCGCCTTCATAAATACCGTCGTTAATGGTGCTGATATCCAGCGGCACACTGGTGCTGCCGGCCGGAATGGTGACACTGGCAACGCCGGTGAAGTCGGTACCGTCCTCGGCCACGCCGGAGTAGGTGAAGTTGACCACCACATCCTCGTCGGCCACCTGGTCGATGCTGACGGTGAAGGCGGCGGTTTCACCCTCGGTGACACTGCTTTGATCGGCGACGATGCCGACCACAGGCGCATCCTGGGCATCGAGAATGGTGGTGTCGGCGCTGTTGTTGGTAGGACTGATAGTCGCATCGGCACCGCTGACACTGTCGATGGTGACGGTGAAGTCTTCGGCGCCTTCATAGATACCGTCGTTAATGGTGCTGATATCCAGCGGCACACTGGTGCTGCCGGCGGGAATGGTGACACTGGCGACGCCGGTGAAGTCGGTGCCGTCCTCGGCCACGCCGGAGTAGGTGAAGTTGACTACCACATCCTCGTCGGCGACCTGGTCGATGCTGACGGTGAAGGCGGCGGTCTCACCCTCGGTGACACTGCTTTGCTCGGCGACGATGCCGACCACAGGCGCATCCTGGGCATCAAGAATGGTGGTGTCGGCGCTGTTGTTGGCACCAATGCCGGCATCGGCACCGCTGACACTGTTAATGGTGACGGTGAAGTCTTCGGCGCCTTCATAAATACCGTCGTTAATGGTGCTGATATCCAGCGGCACACTGGTGCTGCCGGCCGGAATGGTGACACTGGCAACGCCGGTGAAGTCGGTACCGTCCTCGGCCACGCCGGAGTAGGTGAAGTTGACCACCACATCCTCGTCGGCGACCTGGTCGATGCTGACGGTGAAGGCGGCGGTCTCACCCTCGGTGACACTGCTTTGATCGGCGACGATGCCGACCACAGGCGCATCCTGGGCATCGAGAATGGTGGTGTCGGCGCTGTTGTTGGCACCAATGCTGGCATCGGCACCGCTGACACTGTTAATGGTGACGGTGAAGTCTTCGGCGCCTTCATAGATACCGTCGTTAATGGTGCTGATATCCAGCGGCACACTGGTGCTGCCGGCCGGAATGGTGACACTGGCGACGCCGGTGAAGTCGGTACCGTCCTCGGCCACGCCGGAGTAGGTGAAGTTGACTACCACATCCTCGTCGGCGACCTGGTCGATGCTGACGGTGAAGGCGGCGGTCTCACCCTCGGTGACACTGCTTTGCTCGGCGACGATGCCGACCACAGGCGCATCCTGGGCATCAAGAATGGTGGTGTCGGCGCTGTTGTTGGCACCAATGCCGGCATCGGCACCGCTGACACTGTTAATGGTGACGGTGAAGTCTTCGGCGCCTTCATAGATACCGTCGTTAATGGTGCTGATATCCAGCGGCACACTGGTGCTGCCGGCCGGAATGGTGACACTGGCGACGCCGGTGAAGTCGGTGCCGTCCTCGGCCACGCCGGAGTAGGTGAAGTTGACTACCACATCCTCGTCGGCGACCTGGTCGATGCTGACGGTGAAGGCGGCGGTCTCACCCTCGGTGACACTGCTTTGATCGGCGACGATGCCGACCACAGGCGCATCCTGGGCATCGAGAATGGTGGTGTCGGCGCTGTTGTTGGCACCGATGCCGGCATCGGCACCGCTGACACTGTCGATGGTGACGGTGAAGTCTTCGGCGCCTTCATAGATACCGTCGTTAATGGTGCTGATATCCAGCGGCACACTGGTGCTGCCGGCCGGAATGGTGACACTGGCGACGCCGGTGAAGTCGGTGCCGTCCTCGGCCACGCCGGAGTAGGTGAAGTTGACTACCACATCCTCGTCGGCGACCTGGTCGATGCTGACGGTGAAGGCGGCGGTCTCACCCTCGGTGACACTGCTTTGATCGGCGACGATGCCGACCACAGGCGCATCCTGGGCATCGAGAATGGTGGTGTCGGCGCTGTTGTTGGCACCAATGCCGGCATCGGCACCGCTGACACTGTTAATGGTGACGGTGAAGTCTTCGGCGCCTTCATAAATACCGTCGTTAATGGTGCTGATATCCAGCGGCACACTGGTGCTGCCGGCCGGAATGGTGACACTGGCGACGCCGGTGAAGTCGGTGCCGTCCTCGGCCACGCCGGAGTAGGTGAAGTTGACTACCACATCCTCGTCGGCGACCTGGTCGATGCTGACGGTGAAGGCGGCGGTCTCACCCTCGGTGACGCTGCTTTGATCGGCGACGATGCCGACCACAGGCGCATCCTGGGCATCGAGAATGGTGGTGTCGGCGCTGTTGTTGGTACCGATGCCGGCATCGGCACCGCTGACACTGTCGATGGTGACGGTGAAGTCTTCGGCGCCTTCATAGATACCGTCGTTAATGGTGCTGATATCCAGCGGCACACTGGTGCTGCCGGCCGGAATGGTGACACTGGCGACGCCGGTGAAGTCGGTGCCGTCCTCGGCCACGCCGGAGTAGGTGAAGTTGACCACCACATCCTCGTCGGCGACCTGGTCGATGCTGACGGTGAAGGCGGCGGTCTCACCCTCGGTGACACTGCTTTGATCGGCGACGATGCCGACCACAGGCGCATCCTGGGCATCGAGAATGGTGGTGTCGGCGCTGTTGTTGGCACCAATGCCGGCATCGGCACCGCTGACACTGTCAATGGTGACGGTGAAGTCTTCGGCGCCTTCATAGATACCGTCGTTAATGGTGCTGATATCCAGCGGCACACTGGTGCTGCCGGCGGGAATGGTGACACTGGCGACGCCGGTGAAGTCGGTACCGTCCTCGGCCACGCCGGAGTAGGTGAAGTTGACCACCACATCCTCGTCGGCCACCTGGTCGATGCTGACGGTGAAGGCGGCGGTTTCACCCTCGGTGACACTGCTTTGATCGGCGACGATGCCGACCACAGGCGCATCCTGGGCATCGAGAATGGTGGTGTCGGCGCTGTTGTTGGCACCAATGCCGGCATCGGCACCGCTGACACTGTTAATGGTGACGGTGAAGTCTTCGGCGCCTTCATAAATACCGTCGTTAATGGTGCTGATATCCAGCGGCACACTGGTGCTGCCGGCCGGAATGGTGACACTGGCAACGCCGGTGAAGTCGGTACCGTCCTCGGCCACGCCGGAGTAGGTGAAGTTGACCACCACATCCTCGTCGGCCACCTGGTCGATGCTGACGGTGAAGGCGGCGGTTTCACCCTCGGTGACACTGCTTTGATCGGCGACGATGCCGACCACAGGCGCATCCTGGGCATCGAGAATGGTGGTGTCGGCGCTGTTGTTGGCACCGATGCCGGCATCGGCACCGCTGACACTGTCGATGGTGACGGTGAAGTCTTCGGCGCCTTCATAGATACCGTCGTTAATGGTGCTGATATCCAGCGGCACACTGGTGCTGCCGGCCGGAATGGTGACACTGGCGACGCCGGTGAAGTCGGTGCCGTCCTCGGCCACGCCGGAGTAGGTGAAGTTGACTACCACATCCTCGTCGGCGACCTGGTCGATGCTGACGGTGAAGGCGGCGGTCTCACCCTCGGTGACACTGCTTTGATCGGCGACGATGCCGACCACAGGCGCATCCTGGGCATCGAGAATGGTGGTGTCGGCGCTGTTGTTGGCACCAATGCCGGCATCGGCACCGCTGACACTGTTAATGGTGACGGTGAAGTCTTCGGCGCCTTCATAAATACCGTCGTTAATGGTGCTGATATCCAGCGGCACACTGGTGCTGCCGGCCGGAATGGTGACACTGGCGACGCCGGTGAAGTCGGTGCCGTCCTCGGCCACGCCGGAGTAGGTGAAGTTGACTACCACATCCTCGTCGGCGACCTGGTCGATGCTGACGGTGAAGGCGGCGGTCTCACCCTCGGTGACGCTGCTTTGATCGGCGACGATGCCGACCACAGGCGCATCCTGGGCATCGAGAATGGTGGTGTCGGCGCTGTTGTTGGCACCAATGCCGGCATCGGCTCCGCTGACACTGTCAATGGTGACGGTGAAGTCTTCGGCGCCTTCATAGATACCGTCGTTAATGGTGCTGATATCCAGCGGCACACTGGTGCTGCCGGCCGGAATGGTGACACTGGCGACGCCGGTGAAGTCGGTGCCGTCCTCGGCCACGCCGGAGTAGGTGAAGTTGACTACCACATCCTCGTCGGCGACCTGGTCGATGCTGACGGTGAAGGCGGCGGTCTCACCCTCGGTGACACTGCTTTGATCGGCGACGATACCGACCACAGGCGCATCCTGGGCATCAAGAATGGTGGTGTCGGCGCTGTTGTTGGTACCGATGCCGGCATCGGCTCCGCTGACACTGTCAATGGTGACGGTGAAGTCTTCGGCGCCTTCATAGATACCGTCGTTAATGGTGCTGATATCCAGCGGCACACTGGTGCTGCCGGCCGGAATGGTGACACTGGCGACGCCGGTGAAGTCGGTACCGTCCTCGGCCACGCCGGAGTAGGTGAAGTTGACCACCACATCCTCGTCGGCCACCTGGTCGATGCTGACGGTGAAGGCAGCAGTCTCCCCCTCGGTGACGCTGCTTTGATCGGCGACGATGCCGACCACAGGCGCATCCTGGGCATCGAGAATGGTGGTGTCGGCGCTGTTGTTGCTGCCTATCTCCAGTTGTTCAAGGCTATTATCGACGTCAGTAACACCACTAATGACGACGCTTAGATTTTCGCTATTTTCATAGACACCATCGTTAATGGTATTAACCGTAAAGCTTTGCTGGCTATCACCGGTAATGGTCACGCTTGGAGGTAAATTATCAACATCTGCCGCAGATGCTGTACCACTCCAATCAAGTGCAAGGGTAACCGAAGCACCACTAGGAAGGGTTACCGGGTTACCGTTGGCATCGACCAAAGTCACTGTATAAGTGATTTCACCACCTTCAGCGACACTGGTTTTGTCTACGCTGATCTGGGCAAAAACGGTGTCGGTAGTGTCATTTACCAGTGTGGAAGCTGTGTCACTGGTATCCAGGTTTTCAAAATTACCACCTTGTGCACTATCTATACCTACGGTCAGAGTTTCCGCATCAACAAATACATCATCGCTGGGAGCGTCAACGGTTACAGTGCCGGAGGTTTGACCGGCTGCAATGGTGATGCTGGCGCCGTTGGACAGGGTCAGTACCAGGTCGGTTTCAGGGGCATTATTGACCGTGGCGGTATAGGTGATCTGGCCGCCTTCATTCACTTCAGCCGGGGCGGTCAGGGTGACCGCGGTGGTATCTATGGTGTCATTGACCTGTGTATCGACACTATTGCCGAGGTTCAGGTCTTCATAGTTGCCGCCCTGGGCGTCGGTGATGCCGACCGTGAGGATTTCACCGTCCTGATAGACATCATCAGTCGGTGCATCAACGGTGACAGTGCCTTCGGTCTGACCGGCCGCAATGGTGATGCTGGCGCCGTTGGACAGGGTCAGTACCAGGTCGGTTTCAGGGGCATTGTTGACCGTGGCGGTATAGGTGATCTGGCCGCCTTCATTCACTTCAGCCGGGGCGGTCAGGGTGACCGTGGTGGTATCTATGGTGTCATTGACCTGAGTATCGACACTATTGCCGAGGTCCAAGTTTTCATAGTTGCCGCCCTGGGCACCGGTGACATTGACCGTGAGGGTTTCACCGTCCTGATAGACATCATCAGTCGGTGCATCAACGGTCACGGTGCCGGACGTCTGACCTGCCGCGATGGTGATGCTGGCGCCGTTGGACAGGGTCAGTACCAAGTCAGTTTCGGGGGCATTATTGACCGTGGCGGTATAGGTGATCTGGCCGCCTTCATTCACTTCAGCCGGGGCAGTCAGGGTTACCGTGGTGGTATCTATGGTGTCATTGACCTGAGTATCGACACTATTGCCGAGGTCCAAGTTTTCATAGTTGCCGCCCTGGGACTCAGTGACACCGACATTCAGTACTTCACTGTCCAAGTAGACATCATCGCTGGGGGCGTCGACGGTAACACTGCCTGAAGTTTGGCCAACAGGGATCACTATCGTTGCGCCGTTGGACAAGGTCAGAACCAAATCACTTTCCAGAGGAGCATTGTCTACAACAGCAGTGTAGGTAATGCTGCCACCCTCGTTGACTTGGGTTGGCGCCAACAAGGTTACAGTGCTGGGAGCAACTTGAGTCAACTCGAAGGTGTTTTGTGACAAGCCATCTTGCAGTGTAATGGCATCAGCTTCGACGCCCGCTGAATCGTAGCCACTGGCAGCCAGAGTTTCTGCCCCACTTCTTGCCAAGGAAACAAAGCCGGACGTCCCCTCATTCCCTTGAGCTCCACCGGCAGCAGTATCAGGCAATGAAGCGGTTGGATCTTCTCCCGCAGCGATAAGGGCCTGTAGCTGAGCAATTTCAGAATCTGTTGCAGAATCGGCACTTTGCAACGCTTCCTGAGGGACTTCAGCTTCACTTCCAAGACTGCTTCCGTCACTGAGCGAGAGCTCTATTTGTGCATCATTATCGACAAAAACTTCGCTTCCCTGCGCGACGAAGTCGCCCTGTTGTAGTGGCACTTGCTGGCCATTTGACATGACATAAGCCTTGCCATTCAAAGTCTTAACTTGACCATCTTGTGTAGTGATAAGTGCTTTCATGTCCCGCCCCCGGCGCTTGCAATATCCGTATCAATAAAGTTGCAGCCCAATAGGTTTGGGTTGCAAGTTGGCAAATAGTGTAAATCTCTTGGGTGCGATTTTAGATTAATTAGTTTCAAAGGTCAATTTTTTGACGCTATTTGCAAATTTGTTAATTTGCTGATTTAAAAGAAATATTTTTTGCTGTTGATTAATAAAAAAACAGGAGCCTGCGGCTCCTGTTGATTCTATTGAAAAAATTATTGCTTAAGGTTAGGGAATTAATTGTTCCTCGGATGAATAAGTATAGTTAGGCTCTGGAAGAGAAGCCTGAACAACAGGTTGAGTGACCAACAATGCACCGTCGGAGATAAGGGATTGAATAATCACACCTTCATCTGTAGTTCCATACTCTGTGGATAGATCCACACCATTGAGAACTATGGTGACACTGTCCCCTCCGGCACCTGTTGTGTCGACACTTATGATGGTGTTGCCACCCACAAAGCTGAAGTCCAGGTAATCATCCAAAACCCCGTTTTCTTCATTGACCAAGATGTCTGATAAATCCAGTGCATCAGTGTTAGGGTCGAAGTTATAGACTTCATCAGTGCTGCCATCTGCAGACCCTGCATCCCAGATCAATATATCTCTGTCATTGTCTATACCTGCATCCAAGCGATCACTGCCGGGGCCGCCAACCAGATAGTCGGCACCTGTACCGCCAAAGATGTAGTCATTGCCGGCGCCACCCAGTAGTTGGTCATCACCTTCCAGACCATAGATGGTGTCATTTCCTTCGCGACCGACTATTTCATCGCTTTGGTTTGCCCCGGTGAGCGAGTCACTTTGAGTGCTACCAAAGATGAGATTATCTATGTCGTCGGTTCCTGTTACCGTAATGGCATCATCAGGTAGCAGCTCGTGAGTAAATACAGCTTGTACATACCTGGCCTGATAACTGCCTCCATCATTGTCGAAGTAAGTAATTGTCCATAGATCGCCTGCTTGGGCCGGATTCAAAGTCAGGTAGTCGGCGAGAGTTACTGAGTTATCCGATTCTTGCACTATCTGATCGTAGCCAATACTGGCCTTCATCAAGCCTGAATCCGCATCATAGAACCAAGTCTGTTCGACGCTATCGACGGGATCTGCCAACAGCACTATGAAGGTTATGCCGTTAATGGTAAGCCTGACTGAGACCTCTGTTTCCCGCTTACTGCCCGCGGTAGTGTCAATGTCTCTCTCATCTCCGGGAATTGGAATGGCAAAGGGCGATTTCTGGTAATCGGTAAACAGATCCAGGCTACCATTGGCTGGATCTAAATTAATGGCATCGGCGAATCCGCCACTGATACTGAGGACAGCATCCTGATCATTCCCTGAGGTCAAAGGCGATGAACCATCACCTATGGTGACACTTTCCCCTCCCAAGCTGTTACCCGGCACAGCATGGATGATGAAGTCGCCATCAACCTGATCTGTACCTGAGTTGACTGTGAAGGTCAGAGAAATATCCAGTTGTTCCTCTATGTCACCGTTATCCCCCGGCATATAGACCAGACTGCCCAACTCTGTGGCAGATAAGGCCTCAGGATTGTTAAAGTCATACTGCACCAGCATCTGGATGTCTTCATCCCAATACCAAATGGAGCCTATCTCGGCGGTTTCCCCCGGATCGATAAACTCAAGGCTCAAGTTTGTTATGCTAATGTCATCCGTGGCATCTACATCGGTTGGAACATCAATATTCAGCGGATAACCGGCAAGATAAGGATCCGAGAGTTGCAATAGGGAGGCCGGAACCCAGATCTCTTTGGCAAATTCGCCTTCAACCGGGTCGTTGGTACCATTGATGGTGATTGTCACGGTTTCAGTATCGGTGCCGCCGTTGCCGTCATCGACCGTGACATCAAAGCTCAAGGTGATGGTCTCGCCGACGGCGAGGAACTGCACCAGGCTGTTGGCGATGTCATAGATCCAGCCGGAGTTATCGACACTGAAGCCGGCCGCCAGCGCATCCTGGGTGGCCTGATCCAGGGCGCCGCCGCTCCAGAGTACATCGCCGTTATAACTGCTGCCGACGCTGTGGCTGTCGTTGATGTCGACATCGGTGAAGCTGAGGACGCCGCTGTCGCTGAGCATCCCGGCTACGACATCGACATCCTCGGTGACCGCGCCGCTCATATCGATGCTCAGCACCGGTGCATCATTGGTGCCGGTGATGGTCACTGTGACGGTGTCGGTATCGGTGCCGCCGTTGCCGTCATCGACCGTGACATCAAAGCTCAGGGTGATGGTCTCGCCGACGGCGAGAAACTGCACCAGGCTGTTGGCAATGTCATAGCTCCAACCGGAGTTGTCGACACTGAAGCCTGCCGCCAGGGCATCCTGGGTGGCTTGATCCAGGGCGCCGCCGCTCCAGAGTACATCGCCGTTATAGCTGCTGCCGACGCTGTGGCTGTCGTTGATGTCGACATCGGTGAAGCTCAAATCGCCGCTGTCGCTGAGCATCCCGGCTACGACATCGACATCCTCGGTGACCGCGCCGCTCATATCGATGCTCAGCACCGGTGCATCATTGGTGCCGGTGATGGTCACTGTGACGGTGTCGGTATCGGTGCCGCCGTTGCCGTCATCGACCGTGACATCAAAGCTCAGGGTGATGGTCTCGCCGACGGCGAGAAACTGCACCAGGCTGTTGGCAATGTCATAGCTCCAGCCGGAGTTATCGACACTGAAGCCGGCCGCCAGTGCATCCTGGGTGGCTTGATCCAGGGCGCCGCCGCTCCAGAGTACATCGCCGTTATAACTGCTGCCGACGCTGTGGCTGTCGTTGATGTCGACATCGGTGAAGCTGAGGACGCCGCTGTCGCTGAGCATCCCGGCTACGACATCGACATCCTCGGTGACCGCGTCGCTCATATCGATGCTCAGCACCGGTGCATCATTGGTGCCGGTGATGGTCACTGTGACGGTGTCGGTATCGGTGCCGCCGTTGCCGTCATCGACCGTGACATCAAAGCTCAGGGTGATGGTCTCGCCGACGGCGAGAAACTGCACCAGGCTGTTGGCAATGTCATAGCTCCAGCCGGAGTTGTCGGCACTGAAGCCGGCCGCCAGTGCATCCTGGGTGGCTTGATCCAGGGCGCCGCCGCTCCAGAGTACATCGCCGTTATAGCTGCTGCCGACGCTGTGGCTGTCGTTGATGTCGACATCGGTGAAGCTGAGGACGCCGCTGTCGCTGAGCATCCCGGCTACGACATCGACATCCTCGGTGACCGCGCCGCTCATATCGATGCTCAGCACCGGTGCATCATTGGTGCCGGTGATGGTCACTGTGACGGTGTCGGTATCGGTGCCGCCGTTGCCGTCATCGACCGTGACATCAAAGCTCAGGGTGATGGTCTCGCCGACGGCGAGAAACTGCACCAGGCTGTTGGCAATGTCATAGCTCCAACCGGAGTTGTCGACACTGAAGCCTGCCGCCAGCGCATCCTGGGTGGCTTGATCCAGGGCGCCGCCGCTCCAGAGTACATCGCCGTTATAACTGCTGCCGACGCTGTGGCTGTCGTTGATGTCGACATCGGTGAAGCTCAAATCGCCGCTGTCGCTGAGCATCCCGGCCAGCACATCGACATCCTCGGTGACCGCGCCGCTCATGTCGATGCTCAGCACCGGCGCATCATTGGTGCCGGTGATGGTCACTGTGACGGTGTCGGTATCGGTGCCGCCGTTGCCGTCATCGACCGTGACATCAAAGCTCAGGGTGATGGTCTCGCCGACGGCGAGAAACTGCACCAGGCTGTTGGCGATATCATAGCTCCAGCCGGAGTTGTCGGCACTGAAGCCAGCAGCCAGGGCATCCTGGGTGGCTTGATCCAGGGCGCCGCCGCTCCAGAGTACATCGCCGTTATAACTGCTGCCGACGCTGTGGCTGTCGTTGATGTCGACATCGGTGAAGCTCAAATCGCCGCTGTCGCTGAGCATCCCGGCTACGACATCGACATCCTCGGTGACCGCGCCGCTCATATCGATGCTCAGCACCGGTGCATCATTGGTGCCGGTGATGGTCACTGTGACGGTGTCGGTATCGGTGCCGCCGTTGCCGTCATCGACCGTGACATCAAAGCTCAGGGTGATGGTCTCGCCGACGGCGAGAAACTGCACCAGGCTGTTGGCAATGTCATAGCTCCAGCCGGAGTTATCGACACTGAAGCCGGCCGCCAGTGCATCCTGGGTGGCTTGATCCAGGGCGCCGCCGCTCCAGAGTACATCGCCGTTATAACTGCTGCCGACGCTGTGGCTGTCGTTGATATCGACATCGGTGAAGCTCAAATCGCCGCTGTCGCTGAGCATCCCGGCCAGCACATCGACATCCTCGGTGACCGCGCCGCTCATGTCGATGCTCAGCACCGGCGCATCATTGGTGCCGGTGATGGTCACTGTGACGGTGTCGGTATCGGTGCCGCCGTTGCCGTCATCGACCGTGACATCAAAGCTCAGGGTGATGGTCTCGCCGACGGCGAGAAACTGCACCAGGCTGTTGGCGATATCATAGCTCCAGCCGGAGTTGTCGGCACTGAAGCCAGCAGCCAGGGCATCCTGGGTGGCTTGATCCAGGGCGCCGCCGCTCCAGAGTACATCGCCGTTATAACTGCTGCCGACGCTGTGGCTGTCGTTGATGTCGACATCGGTGAAGCTGAGGACGCCGCTGTCGCTGAGCATCCCGGCTACGACATCGACATCCTCGGTGACCGCGCCGCTCATATCGATGCTCAGCACCGGTGCATCATTGGTGCCGGTGATGGTCACTGTGACGGTGTCGGTATCGGTGCCGCCGTTGCCGTCATCGACCGTGACATCAAAGCTCAGGGTGATGGTCTCGCCGACGGCGAGAAACTGCACCAGGCTGTTGGCAATGTCATAGCTCCAGCCGGAGTTGTCGGCACTGAAGCCGGCCGCCAGTGCATCCTGGGTGGCTTGATCCAGGGCGCCGCCGCTCCAGAGTACATCGCCGTTATAGCTGCTGCCGACGCTGTGGCTGTCGTTGATGTCGACATCGGTGAAGCTGAGGACGCCGCTGTCGCTGAGCATCCCGGCTACGACATCGACATCCTCGGTGACCGCGCCGCTCATATCGATGCTCAGCACCGGTGCATCATTGGTGCCGGTGATGGTCACTGTGACGGTGTCGGTATCGGTGCCGCCGTTGCCGTCATCGACCGTGACATCAAAGCTCAGGGTGATGGTCTCGCCGACGGCGAGAAACTGCACCAGGCTGTTGGCAATGTCATAGCTCCAACCGGAGTTGTCGACACTGAAGCCTGCCGCCAGCGCATCCTGGGTGGCTTGATCCAGGGCGCCGCCGCTCCAGAGTACATCGCCGTTATAACTGCTGCCGACGCTGTGGCTGTCGTTGATATCGACATCGGTGAAGCTCAAATCGCCGCTGTCGCTGAGCATCCCGGCCAGCACATCGACATCCTCGGTGACCGCGCCGCTCATGTCGATGCTCAGCACCGGCGCATCATTGGTGCCGGTGATGGTCACTGTGACGGTGTCGGTATCGGTGCCGCCGTTGCCGTCATCGACCGTGACATCAAAGCTCAGGGTGATGGTCTCGCCGACGGCGAGAAACTGCACCAGGCTGTTGGCGATATCATAGCTCCAGCCGGAGTTGTCGGCACTGAAGCCAGCAGCCAGGGCATCCTGGGTGGCTTGATCCAGGGCGCCGCCGCTCCAGAGTACATCGCCGTTATAACTGCTGCCGACGCTGTGGCTGTCGTTGATGTCGACATCGGTGAAGCTGAGGACGCCGCTGTCGCTGAGCATCCCGGCTACGACATCGACATCCTCGGTGACCGCGCCGCTCATATCGATGCTCAGCACCGGTGCATCATTGGTGCCGGTGATGGTCACTGTGACGGTGTCGGTATCGGTGCCGCCGTTGCCGTCATCGACCGTGACATCAAAGCTCAGGGTGATGGTCTCGCCGACGGCGAGAAACTGCACCAGGCTGTTGGCAATGTCATAGCTCCAGCCGGAGTTGTCGACACTGAAGCCTGCCGCCAGCGCATCCTGGGTGGCTTGATCCAGGGCGCCGCCGCTCCAGAGTACATCGCCGTTATAACTGCTGCCGACGCTGTGGCTGTCGTTGATGTCGACATCGGTGAAGCTGAGGACGCCGCTGTCGCTGAGCATCCCGGCTACGACATCGACATCCTCGGTGACCGCGCCGCTCATATCGATGCTCAGCACCGGTGCATCATTGGTGCCGGTGATGGTCAAAGTGACGGGTTGTGAATCACTGGCGCCAAAGGCATCGGTGACTGTTAGTGTGAAGCTCAAGGTGATGGTTTCGCCGACGGCGAGGAACTGCACCAGGCTGTTGGCGATATCATAGCTCCAGCCGGAGTTATCGGCACTGAAGCCGGCCGCCAGCGCATCCTGGGTGGCTTGATCCAGGGCACCGCCGCTCCAGCTCGCATCGCCATTGTAGCTGCTGCTGACAACATGGCTGTCACCAATATCCACATCGGTGAAGCTCAGGCTGCCGCTGTCACTGAGCATACCATTGATGACATCAAGATCTTCAATGAAGGCACCACTTGCGTCAGCGCTGAGAATAGGTGCGTCATTGGTGCCTATGATGGTAATAGTGACCAGTTGCTCGGCGCTGGCGCCATACTCATCTGTCACCGTGACAGTGAAGGTTTCAGTGCGAATCTCGCCTTCCAGTAAACCATCAACGGCGGCGTTATCGAGCTGATAATTCCAGGCGCCGGTGGCGGCATCAACACTGAAGCTGCCAAGTGGGCTGTCGGCACTACCGGACCAAGTCAGATCTGCACCGTTGTCCACATCGCTGGCGCTGAGTTGGCCACTGACACCCGGAGTTCCGGGATCGACGCTGCTATCGTCAAATTGACCGGCTTCACGCACAGTGCCGTCGGCATCGCCCTCGCCAGGAGGGTTAATTATCGGGCCATCATTGGTGCCGGTGATGGTCAGAGTGACTAGCTGTGAATCAGTGGCGCCAAAGGCGTCTGTGACCGTCAGCGTGAAGCTCAAGGTGATGGTCTCACCGACAGCGAGAAACTGTACCAAGCTGTTGGCGATATCATAGCTCCAGCCGGAGTTGTCGGCACTGAAGCCGGCAGCCAGCGCATCCTGTGTGGCTTGATCCAGTGCGCCGCCGCTCCAGCTGACATCGCCATTGTAGCTGCTGTTGACAACATGACTGTCACCAATATCCACATCGGTGAAGCTTAAGCTGCCGCTGTCGCTGAGAATACCATTGATAACATCAACATCTTCAGTAATGCTGCCGCTGCTATCGGCGCTGAGAATGGGGGCGTCATTGGTACCTATGATGGTAATAGTGACCAGTTGCTCGGCACTGGCGCCAAGCTCATCCGTTACAGTAACAGAGAAGGTTTCGGTGCGAATTTCGCCTTCCAGCAGGCCGTCGGCTGCAGCGTTATCGAGCTGATAATTCCAGGCGCCAGTGGCGGCATCAACACTGAAGCTGCCAAGTGGGCTGTCGGCACTACCGGACCAAATAAGCACGGCACCATTATCCACATCGCTGGCGCTGAGTTGGCCACTGACACCCGGGGTACCTGGGTCTATGCTGCCGTCATCGAACTGGCCGGCTTCTCGCACAGCGCCATCGGCCTCACCCGGCTGAGGCGTGCTGATCACAGGCACATCGTTGGTGCCAGTGATAGTGATAGTCAAGGTCTGGACGCTGGTATCACCATCGGCATCGGTCAGCAGATAGGAGAAGACTTCCGTCAGGGATTCTCCCTGAGCGAGCGCCTGAACCGCTTGTGCTGCAGAATTGATTTGATAGTTGTAACTGCCATCGGCATTGAGGGTCAGCAGGCCGTAGCTGCCTGAAACCTGGCTTTGATTGGATACGGCATTATCAAGGTTGCCGCCACTGCCAGCGGCTGTTACCTGTGCGGTATCGCCGCCCTGAACATCGTTGTCGAGCAGATTGCCACTAATGGCCAGTAGCGAGTCTTCATCTACACTGTTTACGTCATCCTGGCCGCTTGGAGCGTCATCCAGTACCGAGATGGTAAGGGTATTACCGACACTGTTTCCTTCTAGATCGGTCAATATCAGGTTGAAAGCCTGGGAGAAGTCATCACTTGAACTGTGGTCAACCGCGGAATTGAGGGTAAAGCTGTAGCTGATATTGCCGTTTATCAGGTCAATGGCGTTGATGGTGAGCACGCCGTATTCGGTATTGATACTGACAGGGCCATTAAAAACTCCGCCTGAGACAATGGCAACCCCATCCAGGGTCAAGCTTGCCACGCCAGCCGCGGCACTAAAGCTCAAGTTACCGGTTTGGGTCAAGGCGGCGGGTGATGGAGTGGTCCCTGTTGGCAGGTTGGCATCTGAGAGTGTGGCTGCGCCGCTATTGAGCGTGGGGCCTGTCAGGGGAAGGTCCTCAAGCAGTATTTCTTCTTGAGTGGTAATGGCGGTTTGGTCAAAGCCACTGGTGTCGTAGCCTGCGCTGGCCAATAACTCTGACCCGTCCCTGTCTACGGCAACATAGCCGAAATCACCTTGGTTACCGGTTGTTCCGGCCCCGGCTGCGGTAGCAGGCAGATTTGCCGTAGGGTCGTCACCTGCAAGTATCTGAGCCTGCAGTGCGGCTATCTCGGCATCGACTCCACTGTTGGCGAATTGGGCGACATCTGCGGCCGCTGTATCCGGCTGAGGTTGAGCGCTGGGCTGCGCATTTTTCTCTGTCAGCCTTGTACCATCGGCATATTCGATAGTGAAGGTATCGTTTGTGGTGAAGATGATCTCTTCACCATTGCGGATGAGATCCCCGATACTCAAATCGCGGATATTGCCATTTTCGTCCTTGGCCTTGAGTTGTCCAACCAAATTGGTGACAACCGCGTCTTGCTTACTGATTGCGACGCCCATAACTCATACTCCTTTGCACGCAAATACTGACGGCAAGGTCACTCTGTGCCCACGAGCGTCAGCTAAAGGTATTAATTATTAAGTCTGAGGTTGAAACTGAGGCTGTCAAATATGTGACATTGATCGCGGTTAGGAGGTTGTTAAGAGACAATTTGTCCGCTTTGGAGAATCTATCTCGCATTCATGCGGTTACGGTATGCGTGCAGATAATCTTGTGATGGCTAATAAAAAAGCCACTAAATAAGTGGCTTTTTTATTACGAAAAGGTCTAGCGATTAGTCGCTCTTGGCGGCTTGCTTGTAGCTATTGAAAGCCCCTTGATGATCGGCCAACTGCTCTTGAAGTCTGGCCAAGGCCAGCCAGTATTCCTTGCGGGGCAGTA
The DNA here is from genome assembly GCF_009183365.2 of Shewanella algae. Taxonomy (NCBI): domain Bacteria; kingdom Pseudomonadati; phylum Pseudomonadota; class Gammaproteobacteria; order Alteromonadales; family Shewanellaceae; genus Shewanella; species Shewanella algae. Next base: position 4,423,620 of record NZ_CP068230.1, on the reverse strand, counting down.
AGTGACACAAGCGTTCCCATGCGGCTCGGGCCAGACTGAATTCACGGCAGAGTTCATGAATTTGGGCCATGCAGTGTTGGTAGTCGGCATGGTTCTCTAGCTTGGGTTCCAAGTTCTTCAGCAGTTTCAGGGTTTCACTGTCCTGGGCTTCAAAAACCTTCGGCAAAACTTCAAGTACAGAGGCGCAAGGTTCCTTCTTTAGCGCCTTGTTCAGTAGTTTCAGGGCTTCGTCACGGCGGTTGAAGCTGGCAAGCCCCAAGGCATATTGTGCCATATTGGCTTGTTGGCTGCGTTCCTGGCGGCTAAGCCAGTGCCAACACTTTTCCAGTTCCTGCTCGCTGCGAAGGGCTGCCTGGGCCAGCAAAGCATTATTTACCCTCTGGTTCAGGAGCTCGTATTCCTCATTATCCAGGATCTGCTTTTTGCGCAGCGCCGGCAGTAACAGTTTCAGAGCCTGCCAGTCAAGCTGGCTCTGGTAAAGCTCCAGTGCCAGTTGCAGTACCGGAGCCTTGCTCTTGCTGCTGGGTTGCAGTTTGTCCAGCTGCTCGCGGGCCTTTTCCAGCTCGCCTTGCTGCATGTAGTAGCGCACTCTGGTGGTGGTTACCGCCTGGGTCGCCAGTGGCAACTGGGCGGCCTTATTCAGGTAGTCGTCCCGCTCTTCATTCTTGAACTGTCTTTGGGCCGCTCTGGCGGCAGCCAGATAATTGAGAGCCGGCAGTTCACCGGCTTCGGCGCCTTTTTGCATCGCTTTTTCGGCCGCTGGCCAATCCTCTTCTGCCAACGCCAGTGCGCCGGTGAGCGTGTACTTGCGGGCGGCATTGCGGCGCCAGCGCCGCGGCAGGTAACGACTGCTTAATACCAAATTCAGCACAGTGACCAGTAGCCATTCCAGCAACTGCAGTAGAGCAAAGAAGATGATGAGTGCCATAACGGCAAACAGCAGATTGGTTTCCAGCTGCCAGTCCAGAAAGGCGATATAGACATAGCCTGTTTTGCCGGCAAAAAGTGGACTCAGACAGGCACCAGCCAGAATAATCACCAGATAGATGAGTACTCTTATCATAGTTCAGCCCCCGGCATGAGTTCGCCATAGGTGACCAACTGTTTGAGTTGAGCGCTGGATTCAAATTTTGTCAGATTGATAGGATCCAGTTGCAGACTGGACAAAGCATTGATTGCAGTCAGCACCTCTTCAGTGCGTGGATCGTCGAGATCGAAATATTGCTGGATCCACTTGCGGGCCATGGCCAATGACTGGCGGTAGTTGAGCTCATCATATTGATAGAGGGCCAGTTGCGACTGCAGCAGCTTATTGCGGATATTCTCGAATAAATACCATTCCTGCTGGGGAGACAGCAGCGGAGTGATATCCGAGCTTATCTTGCGAATAGTGAAGAAATCTTCCTTCAGTGCGCTCCAGGTCTTGGACAGGTTGCTCTGCCAATCACCTATGGAGTCAGACATCTTGTTTTCTGCTTCCTGCTCCATTTGCTGGCTGCCGACACGATTGAGTGGCAACTTGTCCAACTTGGTGATAATACCATCGAGGGTGAACACTGTACCTGCGATATCGGTATTCTTGATGGCGCTGACCGCCGCCATATCGTTGGCGAGGGCACGACGCAGAGGCATGAGTGAAGGCTCCTGCATGGCAGCAATTCGCTCATCGGCAGCCTGTAACAGGCCGGTTGCCGTTTGCGGATCTTTCTCCAACCACAGTTTACGTCCCGCCATCCGCACCAGATATTCGGCTTCTGCCGCCATCCAATGGTTGGGGTTACGCTGTGCCAGAGTGGCGATACGGGTTTGCATCTGCTGCTGGGCATCGCTCAGTTGTTCTATGGCACCTTGCTGCTGTTGATTTTGCTGCCGGTCGCTTCTCAGTTGCTGCTCCAGTGCCTGCAATCTGGCCTCTGGAGCTTGTTTGACTTGTTCTAGAGTGGTTGCCAGTTGCGCATTGGCGGCTTGCTGTTGCTGCAGTTGCCAAAAGAGATAAGCACCTATGGCGCAGGCCAGCAGTGCCAGCAATAGGCTCAATAGCAGCGTCAGTCTCAGGGGCCATGAGCTGCGCTTGGCTGTCGCCGCTGGGGTTTCTTGCTCTGTGGTACCCAAGGGTTGGGTAGGCAGTGCGGGGGTATCGCTCCCGACTTCTGGCTTACTGTTATCCATTAATGCAGTCCTTTAACGCGACAATAGGGCTGGAAATCGGGAGGGGGGAAAACTAGAGCCTCAATGCCTTGAGTACGGCTTTACTGTTGGCTGCCGTGGCATCGGTCACTTGAGTTAATCCGGCGACCACGGCCTTATCTACCACCCGAATACTGGGAACTATAATATGACATGCTTGCAGCCAAGCAAAATACTCTTTTGGCAGCAGTCGGATAAGGTTCATCAGGCTCTCGGCGCTGCTGAGTACTATGGTATCTATTCCAAAGTCTTGCCATTCCTTGACCAGTTGTACTGCATCATAGGCAGGACAAGTGCGGCGGTAGACTTCCCAGAATTGAACCGACGCCCCATATTGCTGGAGTGTTTGTCCCAGTACTTCCCGGCCACCGTTGCCGCGAATAATGACCACTTTCTTGTGTTTTACCGCTTCGGGTTGCAAACCCGGCAGGGTTAACAGGCCTTCGGTCTGTTGATTGTCATCCGGCGCTTTATGACCCTGAATGTCATACTGTGCAAAGGCCTCGAAAGTGGCTTCGCCGACGGCAAAATATTGAATGTGTGACGGCCAGGGAGCATTGAGAGCCTGAGTACCGAAATGCACCGCATTGGTGCTGACAAACACAATGATGTCGGCATCAAGGACCTCGGCAGGAGAGATACCTTTATCCTCCATGGCCTCAACAGCCAAGAGAGGGGTTACCATAAAAGGTATGCCCCTTTCTGTCAGCGCCTGTTCCATGGCGTGATTGCGCCCCTCGGGGCGCGTCAACAACACTCTCATGGTGCCGCCTTGTTATTTGCCGTAAACGGCATCCAATATGGTTTTGGCGCCTTTGCTCAGCAGTTCTTCTGCCAGGGCGTTACCCAGGGCTACGGCCTCGTCTTGGTGACCGCTGACTTGACCTGTGATCACCTCGGAGCCATCCGGATTACCTACCAAGCCTCTGAGGCTCAGTTGTTCGCCCTGGATTTCGGCATAGGCACCAATGGGTACCTGGCAACCCCCTTCCAAACGTGTGTTCATTGCCCGTTCTGCCAGTACGCGATAGCGGGTTTCTTTATGCTCAAGCGGTGCCAACAAGGCTTTTACCCGCTCATCGTCGGTGCGACATTCGATGCCCACAGCACCCTGGCCGTTGGCCGGCAATGATTCTTCGGCGCTGATAAAGCTGGCGATACGCTCTGATAATTTCAAGCGGATAAGCCCGGCAGCAGCCAGAATGATGGCATCATATTCACCGGCATCCAGTTTACCCAGACGGGTTCCCACGTTGCCGCGCAGATCTTTGATGATAAGATCCGGGCGACGGGCTCTGAGCTGACACTGACGACGCAGGCTTGAAGTACCCACAACCGCGCCTTGAGGCAGTTCATCTATACTCTTGTAGCTGTTGGAAACGAAGGCATCACGGGGATCTTCACGTTCGCAGATCACTTCTAGCCCCAGCCCTTCGGGAAACTCAACCGGCACATCTTTCATGGAATGCACAGCGATATCCGCCTGGTCTTCCAGCATGGCGACTTCCAGCTCTTTAACGAACAGCCCCTTGCCGCCCACTTTGGCCAGAGGAGTATCCAGGATGACATCACCCTTGGTGCTCATTGGCAGCAGTTCTACTGTCAGCCCGGGGTGAATGCGTTCCAGCTCGGCTTTGACAAATTCTGCCTGCCACATGGCGAGAGGGCTTTTACGTGTTGCTATGCGAATGCGATTTTCTGACATGCCAATCTTTTCCGTGAGAGTACGTTAAATGCGCCAATGCTAACATTGCCCATTGGAGAATGGCACCGAACGCTGCTCAATCTTTGAAGTGGGCACGTTAAATTTTCGCCAAATAGTGTGATCTTGATCTCATTACTTGCCTGCTACCTTAAAAGTGTTAGCATGATCATCTAACTGGTTCAGGGATAGTGAAATTCGGATGATCGAGCGTCAGCGACAATACGCCGAATACGCCGAGCGCCTCAATCGAGTGCGTTTGGCCCGTGCTCAGGCGCTGTTTTCCCCACTGCAAAGGCATCTGTTTAACCTGATCCCTCTGTTGTTGCATCAGCATCACAACCGCTTGCCCGGATACAACGGCCCCATGACGCCCTGCGGTATCAAGGGGTTCCAACACTCAGTCGAGCTCAAAGAATCGCTCGCTACTCTCAAGTTGCCACTGCTCGAAGACTCACAGCATGCCAGTCCTGTACTGGAAGGGGTTTACGTAATGGGCAGCACCGCCAGTTTTGGCCAGAACCCCAAGAGTGATGTAGATGTCTGGTTGGTCTATGACGCCGGGCTAACCCAGGAGGAAGTGGAACTGCTGCGGGAGAAGAGCCTAAAACTCACCCGCTGGTTTGCCGGCTTTCAATTCGAGGTGAACTTTTATCTGGTACACCCGCGGCAGTTTTGCCGTGATGACACTTGCTATCAGGACGCCGAATGGGAGCTATTGGGGCATGAACACAGCGGCAGCGCCCAGCATTGGTTGCTGTTGGAAGAGTTCTATCGCAGCCATATCCGCCTGGCCGGCAAGACAGTCGCCTGGTGGCCCAATGCCCAACCCTGTAATGACTTTCTGTTCCTTGGTGATGTGCACCAACTGCCGGCCAATGAGTATTTTGGTGCCTCTTTATGGCAGCTCTATAAAGGTCTGGACAAGCCGCACAAGGCCCTGCTCAAGGTGCTGCTGCTGGAAGCCTATGCCAGTAATTATCCACAAACCAATCTGGTCAGCGAATGGGTGTGGTTGAGAACTCTGGCCGGTGACTTTTCCAACGCCAACGATGCCTATCTGCTCCTGTATCAATATATCGAATCTTATCTGCTTAAAGTGGGAGACGAGCGTCGGCTGGAGATAGTGCGCCGCTGCTTTTACCTCAAATGTGGTATCAGGCTCAGTGATGTCGAGCAGTGTCACGATTGGCGCTACCACAAGCTCAAGCAGTTGGTTGAACAGTGGGAATGGCCCCAGAGCCTGCTGACCACCCTGGATGATTGTGAACACTGGCACAGTGGCCAGTTGCAGTGGTTCAACGCCCAGCTCAACGAGTTGATGTTGGCCAGCTACCAGACCCTGCTGCATTTCGCTTCGACCCACAGGCTGAGCGAGTACTTTAAAGTGGAAGATTTGGGGCTGCTGACCCGTAAGCTGCACACCTATTTCAGTGAGGACAAGCAGCAGATACTGCGGCTCAACCGGCTTTGGAGTCAGTCGCTGGCAGAGCCGAATCTGACTATAGTCCGCAGCGAGCAGGATGGTCGTTGTCATCTCTATCGTCTGTCACCGGAGCCGCGGCAGTTTATGGGCGAAGTGGCCATCTATCAGGCAGATAATGCCGCCTCTTTGATGATTTGGGCTTGTCTCAATGGGGTGGCCACTGTCAATAGCCGCTGGTTTGAATACGGCGCGGGTCGTCTAAGGTGCCGGCGTCTTAACCAGGTGGCCGAACGGCTACTGCCTTATACCGAAGACAAGAAGTGGCGGGTGTCGAAACTGGATCTGTGCCAGCCTTGGCACTATCGCAAGTTGGTGTGGATTCTCAATCTGGAGCAGGACCCCAGCGAGCATTGGCAGGGCCAGACCTTGATGCTGGAACTCATGGGCAGCAACCTGCTGGCGACAGGAAAACCGGCAGCCAGTTTACTGGGGTCGGTGCAACTGATGAGCCTCAACTCCTGGGGGGAATGGCATTGTCACAGCTTTGTCGGTGAGCAGGCGCTATTGGAGGCCATTGCCTTTGCCACTCCAGGTATGAGAAGGGCGCCACAACAGGTGGCCTTCGATGTCGTCAGTGCTTCGCAAAAGCTGCAGTCCCAGCTGGAACAAACTGTCGTGGATATTCTCAAGCAGGTGCACCGACTGATAAAAGATGCCTGTCCGTCAAAGACCCTGGTGCAGCCACTGCAACTTGGTGAAAAGAAATATGGCCTGTTTTTCGATGCCAAGGGCATGAGTTACCGGGATCTCAGCGATGTGAAGTCCCTCTATCGTCAGTTGGCCAGGGGCGAGTTACAGAGTTTGCCAAGACCCGAGCTTGCCGACGACCCTTGGGTCAAGGTGCCTGAGGTTATCCAAAATTATGCGGTGAAAGGGGTGATACAGTATTTTCTGCGCAGCCGGGAAGACGAGTTGGACGTGTTTGTATTGGATGAAGGAAATGGCTTGAGCCACTATGTGCACAGCAATCCGGATGTCAGTGAATTGGTGAATACTGTTACCCAGCATTACGCCTTTGGCGAAGTCCTGAGCCTTAAAAATCACTTCAACTTTCCGCAGTTTTTCCGCTTGGTGCGCCAGAGCGGTAATCTGGATGTGGTGCCTTTCGGGGTCACGGCAAGGGCGGCGCAGACAGAGTTCTGACCGCCCCTAAATCATCAGAACGACAGCTCTATTCCGCCCTGGCGGCTGATGGACTCTCTGACGAAGGGCATAAACTCGCCGCCATTGCGCTCATCTATCCATTTACCGTCGACATAGCCAAAGTGATAACCACCGAAACGGGTTGCTACCCAGATCTGGTGCAGCGGCTCCTGCTTGTTGATCACGATTTTGGAGCTGTCGGCGAACTCGAGTTGCAGCACATTGCCTGAAGCGTCGATATCAACATCGGCATCCTGCTCATCGATTGCATTCTCAATTGCGGTTTCTATCCGGTCGAACATTTCATCGGCGAGCTGATGATATTCGGTATCTGTCATTGCCATGGAATATCTGTCCTTTGCTTTCATCAAGATGAATGCGATTATAAGGCTAATGTAATCCTGCTGCCCAGATGTTGAGTAAAATGAGACTGTTTTTATCCCTGATGCTTGCTAGCCTGTTGCTGCTTGGTTGTGGTCAAAAAGGCGCGCTATACAAGAGCCCGGATCTGCCGGACAACCAATCCCAGGCGGAACAAACCGAGCAACCCCAGCAATCGACAGAGGAAAACTAATTGGATCATTTTCAGTATCAAGCTCAGGCTCTGTATGCCGAAGACTGTGCCGTGGCCGATTTGGCGGCTCAATATGGTACGCCTTTGTATGTCTATTCGCGGGCGACACTGGAGCGCCATTGGCATGCCTTTGACAGAGCCGTGGCCTCTCATCCGCACCTTATCTGCTATGCGGTCAAGGCCAACTCCAATCTGGCGGTGCTCAATGTGTTGGCGCGCCTTGGCAGTGGCTTTGATATTGTCTCAGGCGGAGAACTGACCCGGGTAATCACCGCAGGTGGCGATCCGGCCAAGGTGGTGTTTTCCGGTGTTGGCAAGACAGCGGCGGAAATGAAACTGGCACTGGAGCTTGGGATATATTGCTTCAATGTTGAATCCCGCGCCGAGCTTGAACTGCTCAACGAAGTGGCAGGCTCTTTGGGTAAACAGGCGCCGGTTTCCTTGCGGATCAACCCGGATGTGGATGCCGGTACTCACCCCTATATCTCTACCGGCCTGAAAGAAAACAAGTTCGGTATCGCCATGGATGAAGCCGAGGAAGCCTTCCTGCAGGTGCAATCCTTGCCGCACCTGGCCATCAAGGGCGCCGACTGCCATATCGGCTCACAGCTTACTGAACTCAGGCCGTTTCTTGATGCCATGGACAGAATGCTGGCATTGATTGATAGGCTGGCAGAAAAAGGCATAGTGATTGAGCATCTGGACGTGGGCGGTGGCCTGGGGGTCACTTATGATGAAGAAACCCCGCCACAACCGGACAAGTATGCCGCCGCGTTGCTCGAGCGTCTGGGTGAACGACCACTGAAGCTAATTTTCGAACCGGGCAGGGCGATTGCCGCCAATGCCGGGATCTTTGTCACCCAGGTGCTGTTCCAGAAAGAGAATGCCGGCAAGTATTTTGCGATAGTGGACGGTGCCATGAATGACCTTATCCGCCCGTCACTCTACAGCGCCTGGCAGCAGATTATCCCGGTGCAGCCAAGAGAGGGTGAAAGCCGGGAATACGACATAGTCGGCCCAGTGTGTGAAACCGGGGATTTTCTGGGTAAATCACGCGCCTTGGTGCTGCAAGCCCACGACCTGCTGGCGGTGCGTTCCAGCGGTGCTTATGGCTTTGTGATGTCCTCCAACTACAACACCCGTCCGCGAGCGGCTGAAGTCATGGTCGATGGCAGTGAACATTATCTGGTGCGTGAACGGGAAAAGCTGGAACAACTGTGGCAAGGTGAGCACTTGCTGCCGTAAACTAGTGTGAGTACTTTCCCGCTGTAGGCGTTGGAACCTAGGAGTAATCTTGATCCACTTCACTAAGATGCATGGTCTGGGCAACGACTTTATGGTCGTCGATGGCGTGACTCAGAATGTGTACTTTTCGCCGGAGCAGATCCGGCGCCTGGCCGACCGCAACTTCGGTATCGGTTTCGATCAACTGCTGCTGGTCGAGCCGCCCTATGATCCGGATCTGGACTTTCATTATCGTATCTTCAATGCCGATGGCAGCGAGGTCGAACAGTGTGGCAACGGCGCCCGCTGCTTTGCCCGCTTTGTTCGCAACAAGGGCCTGACCCAGAAATACAAGATCAAGGTCAGCACCTCATCCGGCAAGATGACCCTGCGCCTGGAGCGCGATGGCAATGTCACCGTCAATATGGGCGTACCTATCTTGGATCCGGCGCGGATCCCCTTCAAGGCCAAAAAGGCCGAAAAGACCTACCTGTTGCCTACCGAAGGGCAAACCTTCCTCTGCGGTGCAGTCTCCATGGGTAACCCCCACTGCGTGCTGGAAGTCGAGGATGTGGCTGCCACAGATGTCGATGTTATTGGCGCGCAACTTACCAATCACGAACGCTTCCCCAAAGGGGTCAATGTCGGCTTTATGCAGGTGCTCAACAAGGGCCATATCAAGCTCAGGGTTTATGAGCGCGGCGCCGCTGAAACCCTGGCCTGTGGCAGCGGTGCCTGCGCGGCTGCTGTGGTTGGCCAATTGCAGGGCAAGCTGGGCAACACTGTGCGGGTCGACCTGCCCGGCGGCACCCTGACAATCAAATGGGAAGGTGAGGGCAAGCCGCTGTGGATGACGGGCCCGGCCGAACAGGTATACGACGGACAGATACAGATATGACAGACGCCAAAGCTAAGCTCAATCCACCTTTTGATGAGCAGATCATCCGTGAATATCTGTTGGATAATCCGGAGTTTTTCTGCCGTCACCCCGAGCTGCTGCTGGCTATGCGTCTGCCCCACGGCGAGCGTGGCACAGTTTCTCTGGTAGAGCGGCGGCAAGAGCTGCTGCGCAGCCGGGTACAACAGCTGGAAGAGGAGATCACCGCGCTGCTTGGCATGGCCAGCCGCAATGAGAAAATCTTCCGCTTCAATACCCAGCTTTCATTGAAGTTACTCGATTGCGAAGATATGGGTGAGCTTAGACAGGTGCTGTGCGCCGAGCTTAAAGAAGCCTTTAACTTCAGCCATGTCCGCCTGATTACCGTGCATGATATCGACTCAGAACTCTCGGCCATCTGGCGTAAGCGCCTGCAGCACGGCTATTACTTTGGTCGCCTGACCAAGGAGGAGTCCAAGCGTTTGTTCGGCTCCGAAGTCGGCTCAGTGTCACTGGCACGGTTGTCGGAACAAAATGGCCAGGTGATCTTTGCTATCGCCAGTGCCGATGTGACTCACTTCCATCCGGAGATGGACAATATGCTGCTGGATCAGTTGCGGCAGCTGTTGGACCATCTGCTGCCCAAGCTCTGATGGCCGTTAAACAGGATTCTCCCTGGCTTGGCCGCTTCGAGCGCCATCTCAGTGCCGAGCGGCAGCTGTCTCCTTACACAGCCCGCAACTATCTGCGCGAACTGCAACGGGTTGCCGGGCTGCTGCCGCAGGATATTGACTGGGACCAGGTAACTGATCCCCAGTTGAGTGCTGTGTTGGCCAAGTTACATCGTCAGGGGCTCAGCCCCCGCTCTTTGTCTCTGTGCCTGTCGGCGGTCAAGCAGTTCTACGAATTTCTGCTGCTTGAAGAGTTGGTCAAGAGTAATCCCGCCCGACAACTGAGCGCCCCGAAACAGAATAAGCCGCTGCCCAAGAATCTCGACGCCGACAGCATCAGTCATCTGCTGGATATTGAGGTGACAGATCCCCTCAGTGCCCGTGACAAGGCGATGATGGAGCTGTGTTACTCCTCCGGGCTGCGTCTGGCCGAGTTGGCCTCGTTGGATGTGCCGCAACTGGATTTCGCCCAGCAGCAAATCAAGGTGATGGGTAAAGGTGGCAAGGAACGGCTGCTGCCTGTGGGCTCGGTCGCCATTGCCGCATTGCAACAATGGCTGGATTACCGCCGGGATATTCCCTGTGAAGATCAGGCGCTGTTCGTGACCGCCAAGGGCAAGCGCTTGGCGCATCGCAGTATTCAGGCGCGCATGGCGCGCTGGGGGCGGGAGCAGGTATTATCCGCCAGGGTGCATCCCCACAAGCTCAGGCATTCCTTCGCGACCCATATGCTGGAATCCAGCGGCGACTTGCGGGCAGTGCAGGAGCTGCTGGGACACGCCAATCTGGCGACCACCCAAATATATACCAGTCTGGACTTTCAGCATCTGGCCAAGGTGTATGACGGCGCTCACCCCAGAGCTAAAAAGGACAAGTGATGCAGGTGTTTCTTCGCCCCGGCGCTATCGAAGCCATCAGTTTTGATCTTGACGATACCCTCTATGATAACCGGCCAATTATCGCCGCCGCCGAAGGCGCATTGCTCGAGTGGCTGGCCAAAGAATACCCACTGAGCGGCAATTGGCAGGCCGCAGACTGGCGGGCATTGAAGCGCCAGCTCTTGTTGCAGCAAGCCGAGCTGACCCATGACACCAGTGCCGCGCGATTGGCGCTATTGCAAACCGGGCTGGAGATGCTGGGATATGATAAGCACAAGGCAAAGCTTGGCGCGAAAGCGGGTCTGGCCTTGTTCCTTGAGCGGCGCAGTGACTTTAAGGTGTCAAAGGAAGTGCTCGCCTTACTTTCGCAATTGGCTGAGCGTTTTCGCCTGGTCGGGATCACCAATGGCAATGTGGATGCCGACAAAATTGGCCTGGGAGAGATGTTTGAGTTTGTGCTGCATCCGGGCAATGGTATCAGACGTAAACCCTGGCGGGATATGTTCCAGTTGGCCGCTGAGCGCCTGGCTTTACCCTCTGAGGCGCTGCTGCATGTCGGCGACCACCCGCTGACAGATGTCGAAGGTGCCCGTAAGGCCGGCTGTCAGGCTGCCTGGCTCAATCCGGCGTTTGCCGGTGATAACTGCAGAGCAGCCAACACCCTGCTGCCTCACATTCGGCTCCATTCTCTGAGTGAATTGGCACTTCTATTGTGATTTTGTTGCGTTTTTGTGTTTTCTGAGTAGATTGGCTGCGCCCGGCCGGGCTGTAACCATCTCTATGGATAAGAAGAAAATGACAAAACGACTCGCCATACTACTGCTTACATCTTTTTTGGGGCTCAGTGCTTGCTCCATCAAACAACAGGTCGATCCTGTGGAACTGCATCAAGATGCAGGCCTCTGTATTCTGGAAAACCCAAAGGTCAGGGAAGGTTTCTTGCAGGAAGTGGAGAAGGTGCTGCGTGAAAAACAGATACGCTATCGACTGGTTCAAGAGTTAAACGCCGCCGATCAATGTGATTGGACTGCAACCTACAGTGCGAATTGGGCATGGGACTTGGCGCTTTATATGGTATACGCCGAGATTAAGGTGTACCACCAGGGTAGACTCGATGGTCAGGCTATCTATGATGCTCGGATGGGTGGAGCCAATATGAACAAGTTCATTGATGCCGAACCTAAGATCCGTGAACTGATCAATCAATTGATCCAACAGAAACAGGCGCGTGTTTCCTGGGCACAGCCACTGACTCTGGCTCCCTGAAACAATTTCTCACCATTAAAGCGTGCATCAAAGCGCGCTTTTTTAGTTTCTTATCATTTTTTTAACATCGACTTGGTGCTAGTGTATAGCTCCTTGCCGTTGTGCTCTGAGGTTTAACCTATGCCATCCCGAATAATCATGCTGTTGTTGTTGCTGTTGAGCCTGCCGGTCTCAGCACACGAGCTGCATGTGGATGGTGGTTTCTGGGATGGTTTCAATCACCCTGTATTGGGGTTCGATCATCTATTGGCCATGCTCAGTGTTGGTATTCTCAGTACCCAGTTGGGGCGCAGTGCCATCTGGTCTGTACCTTTGGCATTTCTGTTTTTCATGACCCTGGGCGCGGTTGCCGGTATGTCACTCATGCCGATCCCTTTTGTTGAATCGGGTATTGCCCTGTCGGTATTGCTGCTGGGGCTTGCCATTGCGCTCAACCGTGAGATGCCCATCTCTTTTGCCATGGCCTTTGTCGGCGTCTTTGCCTTGTTTCACGGTCATGCTCACGGCGTTGAAATGCCTGAGTTGGCCAGGCCAAGCATTTATGCCATGGGCTTTTTGTTGGGAACGGCGGCCATTCATGTTGCCGGGGTGATCATCGGCAGTTTGATAAACCCGGATGGCAAGCGCAAACGTGTGGTGCAACTCATGGGCTCGGCTATCGCCCTGGTGGGAAGCTATTTGACTCTGGAACTCTGGCTGGCTTGAATACTGTGTCTCTGTTTGCGTCTTAGCATGCGTTTCACCTGCGCCGGACTGGCGCGCATATCGGCATCTCCGACCCTGATATAGGTGCCGCCAATCGCTTCTGTCCCCAGATAGACGGGCTGCTGACTGTAGTCGGCTTGGGGAACCCGAAAGCGGATCAACTGCTTACCGGCCAGTTCTATCAGCTGAATGTCGGCCGGGCCAAGAATATTGGCGCTGATCTTTTGTGAATTGTTGAGTATCTTCCAGGCTTCATCGATAAGGGGCCTGGGTTCGGCTATTCCTTCGATAAAAAACTCGCCCTTTTCCTCCCTGACACCAAGAATGATCTCGCCGCCATTGGTATTGGCAAAGGCGCTGTAGCTTTCCCACAGCGCCAGCGGTAGCGCACCCTTGCCATGGCGTCCGGCGGCGAGCTTGAACTCCACCGCGGCGGACTCACGCAGATTTTCAATATCGTCCAGAATGAAACCTGTAGCCGGCATGACTGACTCCTTGTTTACTGCTGTTACTGCAGTTGTAGCAAGTCAGCCGGGATTTGAACAGCCCTCAGTCCACCAGTGCCAGGGCTTTGGGAAACAAGAGGTTATTTTCCAGGTGGATGTGGCGGTGCAGATCGGCTTCAAACTCGGCCAGGGTGGCATAACAGACCCGCCAGGTAGTGCAGGCATGCTCAGGGGCCTGGTAGTGATTGGTCAACTGCTGCAGCTTGGCCAGAATTTGCCCCGCCTCATCATGCTCATATTCCATTGCCCGGATAGGATTGCCTATATGGCCGAAACAGGCGTTGAACTCTTGCCCTTGACTCAGGGCACGAATGGCCGGAAACAGTATCTGTTCCTCTTTTTGCAGGTGGGGCAAGAGGTCATCCATCAGGGCGCGGATCCAACCGGCCAAGGGTTTGATCTCTTCATAATGCTCACCGTGGGCTCGCACCATCTTCTGGGCATATTCCAGCAGCAGCGGTGCGGTATCGCGTATGTACTTGTGGTGGGTCGCTTCGATATGGTCGATAAGCTCACCAAGTGGCAATTTGGCCAAGGCATCGTCCGGCGTGCCCTCTGCGGCCAGTTGGCTCAGGGCGTGCAACACCTGGGTGGGCTCGGCGCCGGCTCGCTCGCAGGCCGATGCCAGTGAACGGCCACCGCCACAGCAAAAGTCGATACCAAAACGGCTGAAAACATGGGCGTTACGGAAGTCTTCGGCGACCAGTTCGCCGACTCTGCGTTCGAGGGAGATTTGCGCTGACATAGGATGCTCTCTGTATTATCAATTTACATGCATAATAAAAGCATCTTTAATTTTAGCCAAGCTTAGGCCAATAAAACTTGACTGTTTTGCTTGGTTAATCACATTTTGCAGCAAACCTGATAGAGCCTCAGGGGGCGTCCGTGAGGTAGTTTATCTGATTCAGCCACTGAGCCGCCGTCGTCTGGTACTCTCCCTGGTTGATCGCTTTAAGCAAGGTTTTGGCTTGTTGTAACTGCCCGGCTTCGTAGTGGCTCAGGGCCAGCAACAGCTGCCAGTAGCGGTTATCTGCATCTTGCTGCCGTAGCTGTGACAACAGTTGTTGTGCCAGCGGCCATTGCCCCAGGCTGTAAGCCAATTGTGCCCGCAGCGGCAGGGATTTTTGTCCTTGGGTTTGGCTTGATTTCTGCAGCAGGCTCAGCGCCTTGTCTCTTTGACGCGACAACAAATAGGCCTTAGATAACAGCGGCTTATAGCTGGAGTGTTGTGCCAGTGCCTCGCTGTGTTGCTCCAGCAGATCTGCCGCTCGGCCGGGGGCCTGATGCAGCATCAATAACTGTGCCAGCAGTGGAATGCTGCGAGTGGGCAACTGCCCGGCCTTGTAGGCCGAGCTGAGGACATTGAGCGATTCCTGCTCTTGCCCCTGTTGCTGCAGGTTATGGCCCAGACGTTCCCAATAGAGGGGGCGATCCGGATAGGCGGCGATCATCTGCCTCAGCAGTTGCTCTTCTTCCGCCAAACGCTGCTGCCTTTGATACAGGGACTGCAGAAAGTGTTGCCGGGTTTCGGTGACTTCCCAATCCAGTGCCAGACGCATCTGCTCAGTGGCCTTTGGCAGGTGCTGCAACTGAAATTCGGCGTAGGAGGCCAGCGAGTGCATGGTGGCAAATTCAGTGGCGCCGGGTTTAAGTTCTTGTTCCTGTTGTTGCTCTTGGAGATTGGCCGCCAGTTGCAGCCACTGCTTACTGTATTCGAGGCTTTGGCGGTATTCGCTTTGCTGATAGTTCAACTGGGCACCCAGCTTATAGAGATCCCGTTGCTGCAATGCCGTGACGGGTAAAGCCAGCAACAGCCGGGTTTGCTGCGCGGCGCACTGATAGTTCTTGAGACTGATGCAGGCCTGCAGATGCAGGTAGGCCGCCATCTGCTGCTCACTGTCGCTGCCTTCGGCATACTGACGCTGAAAGCTTTCAATCGCCTTGAGCGCCGCAGCAGGATCCCGCTGCAATTGAAACTGCAGTTGTTGGTAACGTTGCAGTGCATTGCTCGCCAGCAGCGGCGCGCTGAACAGAATGCAGCAAAACAACAAGCTATTTTTCAAGTTCATATCTGATCACTATCCGTTGCCATTGGGTCTGCTTGGGCGCCGCGAAGCGCCACCTGAGCACGGCTCTGGAAGCCGAGCGGTAAAACACGCCGCTGGGGGTTTCATCCACCAACTTGATATCTTCCACTCTGCCCTCCGGGTTGATCGCCAAATCCAAGGTCACCTGTCCTTCAATGCCCCGCTGTTTGGCCTGCAGCGGGTATTCGGGCGGCATTTGAAATACCACCTGCGCCATGGCGATACTGGCCTGCATGGTACTGCCGGGAGCGCTGCCGTTTTGGCTGAAATTCAGCGTAGGTGGCTGGATTTGCTGAATATCATCCGGCGTCGGCCACAGGGGATCCGGCACAGGAATACCTGTGTTGGCATCCAGCGCGCTGAGATCCAGTGTCATGGGCGGAGGTGGTGGCGAGGAAGTCAGCGGCGCCGAGCTGAGGCGCACCTCAGGCAAGGGCTCTTGCGGTTTGCTATCCTGCCGCTCGGGAAAGTAGACTCCGCCCAATGTGACCCGTTTAACTGGTGCTGTGCTTTGGCTCAGAGTCAGGGCATAGATCAGGCTGGCCAACGCCAGATTGATCAGTATGGCACTGGTGAAAATCAGTCCTGTTTGGCTAGCTGGGGTCTTGGGTTGCGACGGCCACATTATTGACTCCTGCGATGCGTACTTTGTCGACCACTTCGATGAGCTTGCCGCTGGTGACATGCTTATCCACTTCGATAATGGCCGAACTCTGTTCTGAACTTGCCAGCGTGTGTTTCAGCCTGGCGGGCAGTTCAACCGCTTTGACGGCTTGCTGCTCCAGCCAGATCACATTGTGTTTGTCTATGCTGATTAAGATGGCGCGCTTATCCTGATTGTCTTGCACCTGAGCTGTGGGGCGTTCCAGCTCCAGCGACTGGGTCTTCTGAAATGACGCCGATAAAATAAAGAAGATCAATAGAATAAATACCACGTCAATCAAGGGAGTGAGATCGACATTGGCTTCTGTGCCCTGATCATCTGTATGTTTGAATTGCATCTTTTACTCCGAAAATGTCCGGCGCAGCTCCGCCAGCAACCGCTGATTGCTCTGCTTGAGCTGATAGGCCAGATAGAGTCCGGAAAGAGAGGTCACCAAACCGGCCAATGTGGTCAGCAGTGCCGAGCTGATCCCGGATGACAGCTGTTTTTGGACATCGAGTTGCCCAAGCTCGGCAAAACTGCTGATCATCCCATCGACAGTGCCCAAGAGCCCCAGCAGCGGCAGTATCTTTATCAGTGAATCTATCCAGTCGATTCCGCCGCTTAAATTCAGGGCGGCGCGGCTGAGAAAGGCTTGTTGCAGCTGCGCCTTTTGCCAGAGGTCATAGCGCGCTAGCTTGGGATTCAAGTGTCGGGCATCATCCAGCCAGCGGGGGCTCAGCCGGTGAATACGGCTAAAGCCCTTAAGCAGCAGATACCACATCAGGCAAGAGAGCAGCAGTATCAGCCAAACAATGACGCCGGCCTGCAGCACAAAGTCATAGAAAGTGCTCATTGCCCGGGGTTACCTGTGTCACCAAAGCGCTGCAATACCACCAGGGCGGCCGCTTCCTGCTCAAGCATCTGGGTCAGTTGCCGACTCTGGCTCTTGACTGCGCAGTGCAGCAACAGCAGCGGAATGGCTGTCATCAGTCCCAGCTGGGTGGTCAGCAGTGCCTCGGCAATGCCACCCGAGAGCAGCTCTGTGTTGTTGCTGCCGAAACGGGTGATCACATCGAAAGTTTCAATCATGCCGCCAACCGTGCCCAGAAGCCCCAGCAGCGGCGGGATCCCCGCCAATACCGCCAGGGTGCCAGTACCACGGGTCAGGCGGGGGACTTCGCTGAGTACGGCGGCGTTGAGCCGCGCTTCGAGTTGCTCCTCGGGGCAATCGGTTGCCGCCAACATCACCCGGCCGAGGGCATTGTCACTCTGCACTTGCTGACTGGCCTGCTGTTGGGTCAGCCGCCGTTTTTCGCGGCGCAGTATCCACAGGCGGTTCAGGGCTATGCCTAAGGCTATCAGGGCTATCAGGCCGATAAAGACGCCGACTATTCCTGCCGGTTTGAGCTTGTCGAACCAGCCGTTACCGTTTGCCGCCTGTTGCAGCAACTTGCCAAATGAGGGGTCGAGCCAGACACTCCCCTGGGTGGGCGATAGCTTTGGCTGCTCTGCCAGCAGTTGCCAGCTTTGCTGCGCCGGCAAGTAGCGTACCCAGCCTTTGTCGCTGAGGGCATTGAAAGGCCCATATTCGGTGACATTCAATAGCACTGGGGTGCCATCGGCATTGAGGCCTTCGCTGCTTTGCACTATGGGTTTGGCTGCCAATACGCTTTGTTCTGTCAATGCGGTCCAAAGCGCCTGCAGTCGCTGCAGGCCAAGTTGGTCAGTGGGTATCTCGGCAAGGCCGCTGCTGTCGTGGCGCCAGAGGTTGTGGGGTGCCACTGTGGTGAGCAGCAACTGCTCATGTTCCTGGATGGCGCGAAACACCCCGTCGAGACTGGCTTTCTCGGCGTTGAGCTGCGCCTGTTTGTCCTTGAGGCTTTGCTGCAGCGCCAGCAGTTGGTCTTCAAGTTCCAGGTTATTTGCCTGAGTACGGGTGAGTTGCTGCTGCAGTTTCTTATGGTTGCTGCGTACCTGCTCCAGGCTCTGACGACTCAGGTTCTCTTGCCGCTCGGCGGCCGCTTGTTCCTGGCGACTGCCACTGCGAACCTGTTCCAACACCTGTTGCAGACTCTCGGCCTGGCAGGGGAGGGACAATGAGAGCGACAACATCGATAGCGACCACAGTAATGCGGGACGCATCATGCTCTGGCGAGTGAGGGAAGACAAAAAGCTCATGATGCCTCCGCTATCAGAGGCAGTTGCAGCAGTGTCGGTATGCCATCTCCGGAGGCGACTCGGATGGCTGCGGCGACATTGCCAAGCTGCTCAGGCGCCAGCGCCTGCCAATTATCTCTCTGCCAGCGGCCACCGGCCTTGCCATCCAGGGTGAGGAAAAAGTACCCCAGGCGTCCGGCGCGCAGAAAATTCACCAGCCGACCGTCGCCGAGTTTGCCCTGCCAGCTCTCTACACTGTAGCCATAGCTGAGCTCCACCTGGTAGGCGTCCAACAGCCGGGTCAGTTTCTCGCCCTGGTTCAATTCGGCGCTTTGCAGCAGGAGCTGCAAGTTATCGAGACGCTGCTGCCTTTCCTGCTGCTGAAATGGCAGATCGGCCCGCACCAGTTGCGTGAGCGACAGCAGCATTTCGTCCATCATCGGGGCCAGCTGCATCCGGGTCTGGCGCAGTTGCCGGCGCTGCTCGCCAAGCTCCTCCAGAGAAGATTGCAGCTGCCCTATCTGCTGTTGCAACTGCTTTTGGTAGTGGCTGGCCAGTTGGATTTCATGCTTGAGTTGGCGGCTTTCCTGGATCAGGGATTGCTGCTCATCATCGAGTTTTTCTATGGCTTGCTGGGCTTGTTGGCTGGCCTTTAATCCCTGACGATCGGCCCTGTGGATCTCGTTGAGGTCACTCGGCGTGGCCGCCACCTGTAATACCCAGGCGGCCAAGACAGATACTGCTGTTTTAGTAAACATCTGAATGAAAATATTTTTTGTCTGGAATGCTGTGGTTTTGCGCACATCATCACCAGAATGTTGACATGATTTGAGACATTATCAGCAAATAGTAATGATAACAATTGTCATTTGTATTTGATCGGGTTATTTTGGCCAACCTCACACTTTAGTGGTGCGGGTTCAGCACCGGCATCGCTGTTTTTTAACAATAAAGGGATTGAGGATGAAGAAACACGCGGCTGTAGTCTGTGGTCTGGCATTAGTGCCGGTAGCTCAGGCGCAACAGGTTGATGTGGCTGATCAACAGGAGATAATCGTCAGAGAGCAGGCCGACAATGGCCTGACCCAACATGAAACCCTGACCCGGGAAGATATCAAAAAACGCCCAACCGGTGACGGTAACCTGACCGACTTGCTCAGGTCCAATCCGGCGGTGCAGTTTTCCAACAGCGCCAACAGCAGTCTGAATCAGGGGGAGATCAAACCCGCCGACATTTCCATTCACGGCAGCAATGCCTATCAAAATGCCTTCCTGCTCGATGGCATGAGCATCAACAACGACCTGGATCCGGTCGATGGCAGCGTGGTCACCAATGCCCGTCTGTCCAGCGACGAGCAGGGTTTGTATGTCGACAGCCGCCTGATAGACAGCGTGACCCTTTATGATGCCAATATTCCGGTGGAATTCGGTGGCTTTACCGGCGGGGTAGTGGATGCCACAACCCGCAGTTGGCAAGGGGAAACTGCCGCCAGCGTCTATTTCCGCCAAACGGATGCCAGTTGGAACAAGGTGCATATAGATGACAAATTGCAGTTTGACTCGGCCAATAATGACCTGTCACAACCGGCCAGATTCCAGACAGATTACAGCAAGCGCAACTATGGCCTGAGCTTTGAAACCGGCATTACCGACGACTTGGGTTTTGTGGCTTCGGTTTCCCGGCGTGAGTCGAAAATCCCCATGATGAATGTACCTGCTACCGCAGTGGGACTGGATGCCAACGGTGAGCTGGTGGCCTTCAAGACAGGCGGCGGCCTCAAGCATCAACGGCGCACCTCAGACAATCTGTTCAGCAAGTTTACCTGGTACGCTTCACCACGCACCACGGCGCATCTGTCGCTGGCCTATTCGGCCTATGAGGCGGACATGTTCTTCAACGGGGTGGCCAATTCAGACTACCGCGATGAACACAAAGGCTACAGTTCTACCCTGGAGATAGAGCACGGCTTTGACGCTTCGACACTGGAGTTGTCGCTCAACTATAACCGCATGACAGACAAGCGTGCCGGCGAGCAGACTTACTGGGTGCAATTGATGGACTGGCAGAGCAATCGCTCCTACTCCTCCGGAGGCCCGGGCGATCTGGACTCTACCCAGGAAACCAGTACCGCCAAGTTGAAGTGGAAATGGGATCCCCTCAAATGGGCCGGTATGAGTCACACCTTTACCCTCGGGGGCGAAGCCAGTTACACCGACGCCGAGTTCAACCGGGACAAGACTTACTACCGCAACAACTACGACGGCAGCCTGGAGATGATGGGCTGGTCACAACTGCGTCTCGATGCCTTCCTTGAAGGCAGATACAAGAGCACTCACAGCCAGTATGCCCTCTATGTTGAAGATGTGATCAACTGGGGCGATTTTAGCTTCAGGCCTGGTCTGCGGCTGGATCACGACGGCTTTGTCAATCGCAATAATCTGGCTCCGAGACTCAGCAGCAGCTGGAACCTGTTTGGCAACGGCAACACCCTGCTGACCGCCGGGGCCAACCGTTACTATGGTCGCTCCATGTTGACTTATGCTCTCTACAGCGGCCAAAACGGTGGCCTGGTGCATTGCTACTTTGACTGTAAACCCAACTCTGCCGACAACGACTGGATGCCGACCCGGGATTATGAGGGGATGGAAGAGCTGCAAACGCCCTATAACGACGAGTTTACCGCCGGCGTTCAACAGATTTGGGGCAACAGCATCTGGAAGCTGAACTATGTGCACCGCAACGGCCGTGATGAAGTGCGCAGCCGTTATAAGTATCCCGGCACTGATGACTATGAGCAGCGCGCCATTCGCACCTTCGACAACAGCGGCAGCACCAGCCATGACAGCGTGATCTTCACCCTGATGAATCGGGAAACCCTTCAATTTTGGGGCGCAAACCACCAGGCCAAGTTCTCGGTCGCCTGGCAGGAAACCAAGAGCAACACCCCAAAAGATGAGGGTTACAGCTATTTCGAATCCGGTCTCAATGTGGATGCCGATAAGGTTTGGTATGACGGCAAGGTCATTGCTGCGGCCGATTTACCGGCCACCGACTTCAATGCGCCCTGGAAGATAGATCTGGAGCTGACCCACGAGTTCGATGACTACGGCCTTACCTGGTATAACCTGCTGCATTGGACCTCCAGCCGTGAGCAGGCCAGTCGCGATCAGAACGGTTATTTCCGCGATCCCGAGACCGGCAAGGATCTGGTTAAGTATGCCAAAGTAGACTACGCCTCGACCTTCCGTTGGGATACCAAGTTGCAATGGCAGCCCGAGTTTGCCAAGGGCGCTTCTGTGTCGGTGGAGATCTACAACCTGCTCAACCGCAAAAATGCCAACGACTCCTTTGTTTACCAGGATCAGCTCTATTTCAACTATGAGCCGGGACGTCAGTTCTGGTTGCAGTTGAACTACGAATACTAAGCTGACTCTTCGGCGGGCGGCCCAGCGGCCGCCCGTTGCTATTGATGGATTTTCCGATATGAAACATCTGGCCATGTTCTGGCATTTGATAAAACCCTTTTGGTGTAATCGGCAACGGCTGCCGGCGTTGGCATTGCTGCTGGTGGTGTTGACCTTAAGCCTCTCTTCGGTCTGGTTCAGCGTGCAGCTCAACCAGTGGAACGGCGACTTCTTCAACGCGCTGCAGCAGTTGGATGGCAGTCTGATTTACCCCCTGTTGCAGCAGTTTATGCTGATCATAGTCGCCTTGGTGTTGGTGTTGGTGTACGCCGACTACCTGAAGAAAAAGCTAATTATTCAGTGGCGTGAATGGATGACCCGGGATCTCTGTAGCCGCTGGCTGTCGCCGGACAGTCGCCATTACCGAATCCAGCTGGGGCAGCAGGAGCCTGACAACCCGGATCAACGCATCGCCGAGGACGTTTTCCTGCTGGTGGACACTTCGCTGGATCTGCTGTTGTCCTTCCTGCGTTCTGTACTCACCATAGGCTCCTTTGTGGTGATCCTCTGGACGCTGTCCGGCGAGATCAGCATTCCCTTGGGCGATGCCGAGTTGACCATTCCCGGCTACATGGTGTGGGTCTGCCTGCTCTACACCCTGATAGGCACCCTGATCACCCACAAGGTGGGCAAACCATTGCACCGGCTTAACTTTCAGCAGCAAAAGCGTGAGGCGGATTTCCGTATCGCCCTGGTGCAGCGCCGTAACCACAGTGAAGCCATTGCCGGTCAGCGAGGTGAGGACTGCGAGCAGCAGGCGCTGGCGCAAAGCTTCTCCCGGGTAGCCGGAAACTGGTACGCCTTGATGTCCAAGGAGCGTAATCTGGCCTTCTTCACAACAGGGTACAGCCAGGTCACCATGTTGGCGCCGATATTCTTTGCTCTGCCCAAGTTTCTTGCCGGGGCAATTCAGCTCGGCGGTTTAATGCAGATAAAGATGGCCTTCACCCAGGTGGCCAGTGCCCTCAGCTGGTTTATCTACGCCTATAAAGACCTGGCGCGCTGGAGCGCTACGGTCGAGCGTCTGAGTCATTTTGAAGCCAGTTTGTTTGCCGATACGCCGCGGCCCGAGGCGGCAGTCGCCGCCAAGCCCTCAGCTGCAACCGATAGTGCCCCAGATAAAAGTGTCAATGTGCTTGAACCTCAGGCAGTGCCGCTGTTGCAGGCCAGTCTGGATCTCTTGTTGCCGGATGGTCGGCCGCTGCTGCAAAGACTGCGCCTTTCACTCACACCGGGAAAGCTGCTGGTACTGCACGGCCGCTCCGGTATCGGGAAAACCAGTTTACTGCGAACTCTGGCAGGCTTCTGGGATGGCTATTACGGGGAGCTGGCGACTCGGGTCAGTCCCTGCTGGATATCCCAGCGCCTTTATCTGCCGGAAGGTTCACTCAAGTCGCTCATCTGTTATCCGGCTGTCACCCAGAGGTTTAGCGACGAACGTTGCCGCCAAGTGTTGCAACAGGTGGGTTTAGGGGAGCTGCAGGACACGCTCGAACACACAGATAACTGGCTGCAGCGGCTATCGGGCGGCGAGCAGCAAAGAGTAATGTTTGCCCGGTTGCTACTCAACGCCCCTGAGCTGATCCTGCTGGATGAAACCACCTCGGCACTGGACATAGCCGCCGCCACTTCGCTGCTGCAACTCTTGCGTGCCGAGTTGCCCAAGGCCTGCATAGTGTTGGTCAGCCATCAATTGCCACTGCATCAGCTGGCCGATGAGATTATTTCCCTGGAACAGGATGAACAATGTCAACCTGCCAACATCACCCGCCTGAGGGAGGCCTGAAATGAAACCCTTGATAGTATGTTTGCTGGCCGGTTTGCTGCTGGCTTGCCAAAGCACTACTGAGCCGAAACCACAGTCACAACTAAAGTCAACTTCACAGCAACCACTCGCCGAGGGCAGCTTGCCACTGAGGCCAGATCTGCAAACTTATACCTTGGCCAACGGTTTACAGGTGATGCTGCTGCCCAGGAAAGATCCGCGGCAAAATGTGGAACTCAGGCTGCTGGTCAAGGCCGGCTCGCTGCAGGAAACTGACGCCCAGCAAGGCTTGGCCCATTTTGTTGAACACATGGCGTTCAAGGGCACAGAGGCGTTTGCGGATCAGCAAAGCTTTAAACAACTGGAGCAGCAGGGGATCAGCCTTGGTAGTCATGTCAATGCGGTAACCAGCTTTGCTTCCACCGTCTATAAGTTGTCTTTACCCGCCCCCGATGAGCAGCAAGTGGCGTTGGGACTGAAAATCTTATCCCAGTGGGGCCATAAGCTGACATTCGATCCCCAGGCGTTTGAGCGCGAGCGGGAAGTGATCATCGAAGAGTGGCGTCTGCGTCAGGGGCTAGGGCAGAGGATTAACAGCGCCCTGGAGCAACTGCGTTATCAAGGCAGCGAACTGGCCGAGCGTAATCCCATAGGCCTGCCCGAAGTGATCCGCAATGCGCCTGTGACCCTGGCCAAGCAGTATTATCAGGACTGGTATCAGCCGCAGAATATGGTGCTGATGATGGCCGGTGAATTCGATGTCGAAGACGCTCGGCAGCATATCGAGCATTTCTTCGGGCCTATGGCGAAGGGCGACAGCAAAGTCGCCGCCGACTGGGGCTGTTTCGATTCCTCTGCTGCCGAGGTGCAACTGCAAACTGTGTTGGATCCCGAGCAATCGCAGCGTTTTATCCAACTCATGCTGCAACAGCCCTTGCCCGCGCCGCTCAATAGTGTCAACGGCCAATGGCGGGATCTGCTCGACAGGCTCTGGCTGGCGGTACTGAATCGTCGTCTCGGCCTGATGGTGGATGAACAGCTGTTTGCCAAGGCGCAGCTCGGCGATCAGAGTGCGGTGCTGTCGCCCTCGCGAATTCAGCATCTGGCGATTCTGCACCCGCTCGATGCCGACTATGGCACAGCGTTGCAGCGCTTTGCCACCGAACTCAAACGTTTGGCGAGCCAAGGGGTGAGCCAAGCTGAGCTGGATGCCGTCAAGGCGCCCTTGCTGGCGCGCTTGCAACAGCAGGCGCTGAGCGAGTCGCGCTATGACAGCGGTTATCTGCTTGAGCAACTGACCAATGCCGTCAGCTTTCAAATGCCTATGCTGAACAAGCAGCAAGAGTGGCAGATGACCCAGACCTTCCTCGCCGAGGTCACACCCGAGCATCTGCAGGCGGCGGTGCAGTCTTTGCTGCAACAGGCCGAGGTCAAAATTGCCCTCATAGGGCCGGACACAGACGCCGAAAAGCTCAATAAAAATAGCCTGCTGACCGCCTGGCAGCAAGGGCTGGCGAGCACGCCAGGCGCCTTTGCGCTCAAACCCAGGCAACTGACACTGGACTTAACGCCGCCTGCGATGAATAAGGTCGTGGATAGAGCATTACTGCCGGCGCTTGGCGCCTTGCCCAAGGTTCGCAGCGAGCGCTGGCAACTGGCCAATGGCCTGACCTTGCTGCTGCACAGCGATCCTATGCTGACCGATAACATTCAGCTGGATCTGCGCCTTCCCGGTGGTCGCTCTCTGGAGAACCACAACACCAAGGGCTATGTCAGCCAGGCGCTTTACCTGCCATCCTCCTGCGGTATCGGCGAATATTCGGGCCGGGATCTGCTGGCCTTGCAGAAGCAATACGGCATCAGCATCACCCCCTATGCCGAGCTGCTGCATCATGGCCTGCGTGGTCAGGCATCCGCCGATACCCTGGCGCCGCTGCTCAAGTTATTTGCCCTGCGTTTGACTCAACCCAAGTATTGCCAGGAGGCCTTGAGCAGGCAGCTTGAGGCCATTCAGCAACAGCGGAATCATATGCCCGCCGAGCGGCGCTTTATGGATGCCATCACACAAGCCGCCTTTGAGAACGGAGAGCTGCTCTTGATGCAGGGCAGTGACCCTGCATCAGAGCTGGCAAGGCTTGAGCAATTAGATAGGCAACTGTTGGATGACCCGGGCACCATGGTGCTGAGCATCAGCGGCAATCTGCCGCTCAAGCAATTGGGCGAGCAGGCCAACCTCTGGTTCGGTTATCTTGCCAAACAGGAAGGCAAAACAGCGCAGAGCTGGACTGATCGCAACATTCGCCCCAAGGCCGAGTCTATGGAGCGCCGTTACCCCTGGAGCAGCAGCCCGAAAACCATGGTGCAAATCCAATACAGTCAGGATGCGAAGTGGAGTGCGGCAAACAGCATGGCGATGCAACTGATAGAACAGGTGCTGAACCAAAGGCTGCGGCAGAAACTGCGCACCGAGGCTTCCGGTGTTTATGTGATCCAGATGTCGCAGCTATTGGCGCGTGACCCGGCGGCTTATTATCTGGGACGGCTCAACTTCACCGCGGCGCCTGAGCGGGCCGAGGCGCTGGCCGCAGACGCCGATACTGTAGTGCAGCATCTGGTGCGCGAAGGCATGAGTGTGGCCGAGTTCAAACAGGCCAGGCAAACCCTGGCCGTGTTGCAGCATCAACAGCGCCAAAGCGCCGCTTTTTGGAGCGCCGCTCTGGCACAGACCATGGCCGATGAAGGGCGACTTCAGGAGCTGGCTGAGACTGATAACACGCTGAATAAGCTGACGTTGGAACAGACCAATCAGTTGCTGCAACAACTCTTGGGACAGCATAAGAAGGTCTTTATGTTGGAGCCGGCAGCAACACAAGCTTAGCGAGAAAGCTTATCGATTGGCTCATGCCAAGGCTTAAGCCTTGGTCTTACACTCTGAATGGAAAAGGCTGGTCGGAAACGATCAGCCTTTTGTTTGCGTGTCGCAGAAATGAGCCTTGCCACCAAGGGAGAGGGCTCAAGGCAGCATATCTACTCGAAGTAGTCTGCTGGCGCTGCGGCCTTTGTCGTCGCTGACCGATAACTGGAAGCGTCCTGCTCTGGGCGGGCGCCATTCCAGGGTTTGGCCCGGCAGGCTCTGGCCGAGCAGGCTGTTACCGGCAAACCAGTAGAGTATTTGGCTGTCGGAGGCGGCGTCGGCCTTGAGGGCTATGTGTTCATTGGCCACGCTTTGGCGCAGGCTGTAGGTGACGCCCTTCAAGGGGGAGCGGATAAGCGGGGCCGAGTAGCTGACCGCGACTCTTTGGCTGCAGGCGACCGGAAGCTCCGGCGGCCTCCTGCGGGGTAAACCTGCCTGCTCGAACAGGGCCGCCAAGTCTGATGGCCAGAAGGCAAACACCTCCTGGTGGTGAATTGCCGAGTCGTAGGGCGGGCAGACGGCGGCGCCGGTTTTGTTATCCAGCCACACGGGGCGATGCAAGTTGGAGATCTTGATGGGGGAAACTCCCGGGATATACCAGCCATCGACCAATTTGGGGCACCAAGGGTTGGGCAGCTCGCCGGAGGCGGCGCAGAAGGCTACCTTTTTCACCGTATCCGGTGGCGTATTGGCCATGTCGGCCGTGCCGGGCAGCGCGCCCTGCAAGGCATCGCTGAGGGCGAAGAACAGGGGCCCGGCGGTACGGACGCCGACAAAGGCCGGGTTGGGGGTGGCATCGAAGTTACCCACCCAGACCACCAACACATAGGGGCCTGTGATACCGGCGCTCCAGGCATCGCGATACCCCCAGGAGGTGCCTGTTTTCCAGGCCACTGTCCAGTTGCTGCCGGGCAGGCCGTCGGCGCGGGGGTTGTCCTTGAGTATGTCCCGCACCATAAAGGCAGCGGCCGGGCTCAGCAACCTCTTTCCTTGCGGGTTGATGGGCTGGCTTTGTTGATCCCGCAGCGGGTAGTCATGGCCCTGGCTCGCCAGCATCAGGTACAGCCGCGCCAGCTCCGCCATGGTCAGCTCACCGCCGCCCAGCGCCAGGGATAAACCATAATGACTTTCACCCCTGAGCCCCTGAATACCGGCCTGGCGCAGGAAGCCGTAGAGATTGGGTTGGTTCACTTGTCCTGCTAGCCACACGGCCGGTAGATTGCGGCTCTTGACCAGGGCGTCGTGGGCGCTGATGGGGCCGGTAAATCTGTGGTCAAAGTTCTCCGGTTGGAAACTGCCAAAGGCGGTGGGCGCATCCTTGAGTATGCTCAGCGGATGTATGAGCCCCTGATCTATGCCCAGGCCAAACAGAAATGGCTTCAGGGTTGAACCCGGCGAGCGGCGGGCGGTGACGCCGTCCACCTGGCCTTGGATATCGGTATCGAAGAAGTCTGCCGAGCCTATCCAGGCTTTGATGCTCTGATCGCGGCTGTCCACCAGGATTGCGGCGGCATTCTTGACCCCCAGATGGCGCTGGCTTTCGATATACAGCCCAAGGCGCCGCTCCAGCAAGGTCTGCAGGCTGACGTCCAGAGTGCTGTGAATTTGGGTGTCACTATTATCCCGCAGCAGGCGGCGGCTGAAATGCGGCGCTAGAAATGGCCGCTCAGTGCGATCATGGCCGATGGCGGTGAGGGTCAACAGGCCGTTGTTGCGGGGATCGTCGCGATAGCTTTGCTGCCAGAGCAACGCCAGACGGTCGCGGGCATCCTGAAAGTCGGCACCGAAACGGGCGCGGCGCGCCGGGCTTTGCGGCATGACCGCCAGGCTGAGGGCTTCACTGAGTGAAAGTTGACCGGCGTCTTTATGAAAGTAGATGCGGCTGGCAGCGCCAACACCTTCAATATTGCCGCCCATGGGCGCCAGATTGAGATAGGCCTCGAGAATATCATGCTTGGAGTAACGCAGCTCCAACCAGAGCGCCGCCAGCATCTGCTGCAATTTCCCGGCAACCTGGCGGCTGTTGATGTTGTAAACCCGCCGGGCCAGCTGCATGGTCAGGGTCGAAGCGCCCTGGCGATCATCCTTAAGATAGGTAGCGACTGTCGCCCTGGCGGTGGCCGCCGGGTTGATGCCGGGGTGGAAGTAAAAATAGCGGTCTTCCTTGAGCAAGATGGCTTGCACCATGTTGTCTGAAACCCCTTCCAGGGGTTGCCAGAGCCGATACTGGCCATCACTGGCCAGCGTCAACCGCAGCAGACTGCCATCGGCGGCCAACACCATGCGGGAACTGGGCGCCAGCTTTGAAAAAGGTTGTGCCTGCCAGAGTCTCAGCCCCAGCAGCAAGGCTGCCAGGGCCAGCAGGCACAAATAGCGGCGTTTCATGGCGCTTCAATCACCAACTCACCACTTGGGCCCTGAGCCTGAACCAGGGGATCATACAGCCCCTCGGCATAGGCGGGCGGCACCTGGAACTGGCCGACATTGGTGGCCCGTACCTTGTAGACAAAGGTTTTGGCATCGCGCCAGGCGGTACCGTAGAGTACCAGGCGGTCTTCACGAACATTGAGCCACTGTGGCGACCAGTCGCTGTGCTGAGCCATCCCCACAGGCGGCTGCCAGCCGTCGAAGCTGTCACCCTTGTCACGATAAACCGGCTCCACGCCGCCGGGCAGCAGATCTATTAGAACCACCTGCTGCAACTTGTCCATATCTGTGGCGCGCAGCCGCAGCCTGACCAGGAATTCATCCCCGACCTTGACCTTGCCAAGAGGTTGCTGTTCCAGGGTCAGATAGTCGCGGCTCACCTCCAGCCCCTGGCTGAAAGGCTTGGCCGGGCTTTGGTCAAATCCCTGCTGGCTGAGAAGATAGAAGGCATCATTAGTGCCGGTTTTCTGGTATTTCACCTCTTCACTGCCGAGGGGCAGCTGGGCCTTGGGTAGACTCAGTGCCTGCCAGGCCTTATCGACCAGGGCTTGCATGGCCAGCCCCTGATCGCCACGGGAGTTATCCAGAGCGGTCAGCGCCCGCACCAGAGTACCGGCAGACAGCGAGCTGTAACGCTGCTCGCTGAGCCACTGACCCATGCGCGGCAGCAGCTGTTTCGGCAGGTCATCCAGGCGCTGTGGCGCCTGACGGGCGATGAGTGTCAGCAGCTGGGCATCGTGCACCATGGGATCCAGGTAGAGGCCTAGGCGCTGGGGCTTATCCTCAAGCAGCTGCCACTTCTGCGCCTGCCACAGCGGCTCGGCCAATTGTTGCTGCTGCATCAGGGTAAAGCTGGCGGCCAGCCAGGCACTGGCGATGTCTGCTTGCCAATCCTTGGGATAGTAGCGCTGCAAACGCTCGCGGATGTCGGCCAGGGCGCCGCTTACCTGCACCCCCTGGCGGGCCAGCAGATACGCGCCATAGGCACGCTCGCGCAGCTCATCCAGGCCGCTGCTGGGGCCGGAGCTCACGCTCGACAGATAGCTGTTGGCCTTGTCCAGTAGATCCTGGGGCACGGGGTAACCCTGGGCCTTGGCGTCCAGCAGCATGTCTACCACATACAAGGCCACCATAGGCTCGACTATCGGGTTGGCGGCCCAGAGACCGAAGCCGCCGCTGCTGTTCTGGCGGCTACGCAACTGGCCAATGAGTTGGTTAAAGTCATTGAGATTATCCTGAGGCTTGCCCAGTAGTAGCGCAGGTACGGCTTTGGATACCAACTGCTCGGTACAGGCGTGAGGATAGTTGTCCAGATAGTGGCTCAGCCCCTGAGCCCACACCAGCGGGCTGTTGCCAAGGGCCGCTTCCACCTTGCTGAACGGCGTAAACAGCTGACGGTCAAGTTTGAGCTTGGCTTCGGAGCGGTCGAGCACAGCCGTGGCCAGGGTTAAACGGTGGGGCGTTAACGGCCGCACCGAGATGCTCTCGCTGATCTTGAGCTCGCCTTCGCTGGTGGCGAGTTTCCAGTGGAGCTCCCCTTGACCCAGATTTTCGCCTGCCTTGACGGCAAAGTGCGCCGTGGCCTCTCGGCCCGGTTCGATATGGAACTGCTGCGGTTGCAAGTCGCTGCGAAGGGCGCCGCTCAGGCTGAGGGTCAGGGTAACATCTTGCGCTTCGGCTTCTGTGTTATAGAGTCCCACAGTCACATCGGCGCTGTCGCCGGGTGCCAGGAAAGCCGGCACATTGGGGCTCATCACCACAGGCGCCTTAACCGCGACACTGGCCTCGCTGGTGCCTATGCCGCCTTCGGTGGCACTGACGGCAAAGAAGCGGATACTGCCGTTGAAGCTGTCGGGCACAGTATATTGCAGCCGCTGCTCTCCGGCAGCCAACTCACGAATACCCGACCAGTAGACCACAGGCTTGGCGCGTTTGCGCTTGAAGGGGTTGAGGTTGGCTGCCAGCAGCGCTGCGGCGTCACCTCCGGGTGCGGCCTGGCGCATCAGCACCTTGAGATCCGGCAGCAGTAGGTCGAGAATTTGGCTCGAATCTACGCTAAGAGCCTTCTTGTCGAAGAAGTGCGCCAGTGGATCCGGCGCTTCATAGCGGGCCACCTGCAAAATACCGGCATCAACCCCGAATACCACGACTCTGGCTTTGCTTGGCAGCTTGAGGTCGATATCCAGTTGCGTCCCGGGTTTAACCTTTTCCGGCAGGCTCAGGGCGATGGCCTGACGCCGCTCACCGAGATCCACCTTAAAGGGTTTCACGGCATAGGACAGCGGGCTCATAAAGACTTCTTCCGAGTCCGGTGCCCGCAGGAACTGCACATTGATATAGGCATTGCCCTCAATGCCTTGCGGCAGGGTAATGCTTTGCAACGAACGGGTGCTGTCGGCCTTGAACCATTTGAAGGCGTAGACCTTGTCTCTCTCTATGGTGATGAGTCCGGCGCCGCTGTAAGGGGCCTGAATCGCTACCTGAATGCTTTCACCCGGCAGATATTCTGCTTTGTTTAGCGTCAGTTCCAGCTCGGCGTTGCGCTCCAGCGTGCGACTGGCGTTGCCGCTGCCGGCAACGCTGTAATCTATTTGGTTCAACTGGCGGCCGTTTTCATCCAGCAGTCGCAGGCGGTAATCACCCGGCTCCCTGGTGTCGAGTTCCAATTGGCCACCGCTTGCGGCCAGACTCAGGGCAGTGCTGCCCAGCAGTTTGTCTTTGCGGCGTGATTCATAGCGGTAGGTGCCGTCATTCTGTTTCACCAACACAGACACCCAGCGCCTGGCGATACGCTCGACTTTGAGCTCAGTAGCCACACCTTGAAGGTCCTGGCCAACGGCTTGCAGGTTCAGCACACGCTTGCCGTCTTTGCTGATGAAGTCCAGATCGCCATCGCTCTTGTAGCCCAGTAACCAGTCGGCATCGGATACCAGTAGCTGGTTTTGGGCGCTGACACCGTGGCCTGAGCCGGCTTCAAATACCCGAGCCAGCAAGTGCAGCTTGTAAGTGCTGCCGGCAAAGCGGTCCAGCGCCAAGTCCAGGCTGGCCTTGCCTTCGCCGTCTGTGGTGGTTTCGCTCAAGTCTTCGCGGAACGATTCCTTGAGCTTGCCCAATACCCCAAAGCGATAGCCGGGCCAGGCTTTGAAGCTAATATCTGTTGGTGACAGCACCATCTCGCCGCTGACTCGGCGATCGCTCGCCGGGCCACCGAAGAGTTGCTCGGCCAAGACCTCGGCCTTGAGTTGCTGCGGCTTGCGCCAGCCTTCAAACTGCTTGTCGGTGCCCAGAGAGACCCGCACCTTAATGCGATCCGGCTCGAAGTCGCGCACCTTGAAGGTGACATCCCCAAGACGCGTGAGGCGGTATCTGTCTTTGATGAGGGACAGAGTGGCGAGATAGTCACCGGCAACCGCGGTTTCACCGGCGCTGAAATCCAGGCTGTCAAAGCCGCTGCCATCGAGTTTGAAGGTGCGATCCAGCACGGTTACACCGCGGGGGTCGGTGATCTGCATTTTCACCGGCAGGCCACCCAGGGCGGTACTCCAGTCCTGACCCCGCACCAAACTGGCGATATGGGCCGTCTCACCGGGGCGATACAGCCCGCGGTCGGTGAAGATGTAGGCTCTCAGGGCGCCGGGATCGTCGCTCTCGTAGCTGCCGCCGGTATCGAAACGGGACAGATTGAGCTGGCGACGCCAATCAGCCAGCGGCAAGAAGGAGAGATCGCCATCCTTTTCGACCCGATAGTAGAGCGGGGTCTTTTCCCGGCGCAGATCGCCAAGCTTGGCAAAGCTTGCATGACCGCGTTCATCGGTCAAAGCCTCGGCTACCGCTAAACCGTTGCGGCCGATGACGGCCACCCGGGCTCCTGCCACCGGAGTCCCCTTGCCGAGTGATTGCACGAACAGATCCTGGCTGCCATCACGGCTGCGTTTGGCGAGTATGCCCAGATCTGTCACGACCACAAAGCGCAGATCGTGGGCCTCGGTTTGGTAATAGTCGAAGGTTTGGCTGTCTCTTTCATCGGCCGGAGTAAGCTTGACCACAAAGATGCCGCGCTTGTCCTTGAAGAAGGGCTTAAGGTCGACGCTGCCGTATAGCGTCTTACTGGGATCGCGCCCGGCAAGCTGTTGCTTGAACACCTGACGGGTGACCAAACGGTCGAAATCTGTATTGTTGAGGTAGGGCTCGGCAAAGCTGCCCGAGCTTTGATCTATCAGGGCATTGAGCTGGTCAGGCAGTAGCTGGGCGACCTCAATTTGCACCTTTTGCACACCACGGGCCAGATAGCCGAGGCGCTGATCTTCGTCCAGCGTCAGCAAGGAGCCTTCGCCGAGGAAATTGAGCGCCTTGGGATATTGCGGCATTCGCAGCACAGTCAGCACGGCATCGCGGGACAGATAACCCCCTTGGCCTTCGACTTCCTTATCCACCATTACCGCCACGTAGCGATCGACCGGAGCTTTCAGCTTGAAGCTGTGCAACTGGTTGAGGCCTTCGGCACCGGGGATCTGGGTCAAGGTCAGTTTGTCGGCCTTGGCCAGTACCTGTTCGGTGACATTTTCCTGATACCAGTGACGGCTTCCCTTGGGATTTTTCACCGGCAGCAACCAGGCATGTACCTTGCCTTGAAGCGCTTCGTCGTTGACCGGACGTGAGCTTTCCATCGTCAGCACCGGCTCGGGTTCATCCTTGTCGTTGTAGGCGAAGTTGACCTGAGCCTGTTTAAAGCTCAGCTGATAACGGCCGGGAACCTCTACTTGCCATTGGCTCTTGCCTGCCTTGTTGCCGCCGCTGGCCGCCTGGATCCCTTTGCTGACTTCCAGGGTTACAGTGCTCTGCTCAAGTGGCGTGGCGAGCGCAGGAGAATGTATGTAAGCGAACAGATGCTTGTCGTCGAAGGTGACTTCGGTATCGCCATTGCCGCTGTAGGTCAAGCCGGGGCTCAGCAATATCGCCAGTTGGGGTTTGACCGAAGCCGTATCCACCGGGTGGCTGAAGGCCAGGGTGGCGACCAGCTTTTGAATACTCGGCTGGGCCGGATCCTGGTACAGGCGCCCCTCAGAGATGGTGGCCGTGAAGGCGGCTGTGCTGAATTCGCTCTGGTATTTATCCAGTAAGATATGGTCTGCCAGCAGCTGTTTCTTATCCAGGCTGACTGCGAACTTTTCCGCAATCGGCCAGTCGTTATCCGGAGTAAATTGCAGATGCTTGTCACTGGCCCAGCGCCACTGCCCGGCGAGTTGGGGGCTGAGGCTGACGCCCTTGGAGACGGGTTTGCCTATGACATCCAAAGGTGCGACCGAACCACTGAAGGTCAGGGTCAAGGGAGCGACCTGAGGTTTGGCCTGGTGGTAATCGGTCAGCCGCGGCGCCTTGAGCGTATAGTGCAGGGTATAGGGCTTGGGTAAATGCTGATACCAATACCAGCCGCCCCAGCAAAGCACAGTCAATACAGATAGCAGCAGTAAACTTCCCAAGGCTTTAAAGGGATGCTTTATGCACCAATGCATCCAGGGCGGAGCCTGCCAGTGACCAAAAACGGCAGCGAGAACTCGCCAAACTACCGAGAAGAAATTTCCTATAAGCTGTCTCATCAGTCCATGTCCTTGCTGTGTCTCGTAGCGCTATCGCCAAGTTGGGTGACGTTTTAAAGATGTCAGTCGCCGATGTCAATCAGACCGGGCCGATGCTGTGATGCCTTATTCGATATCGCCTCTGCAACTGAGACTCCATGGTACAACAATCGGGCTGATTTTTATCCGTGTTACTTTGATAAGTCGGTGGCGATCAACAATATAGTGTCTTTATGGAGGGTAAAACAAAAAAGGCTTACCGTTTTATGGGTAAACCTTTTTAGTTACAGCACCTAGCGAACTGGTTATCAGTTCATGCCGTATTTTTTCAGCTTCTTGCGCAGTGTGCCGCGGTTGATGCCCAGCATGTTGGCGGCGCGGGTCTGGTTGCCACGAGTGTGCTGCATAATGATATCAAGCAGAGGTGCTTCAACTTCGCATAGCACCATTTCATAAACTTCCTGAGCTTCTTGACCGTCCAACTGAGCGAAGAAGTTGCTGACAGCGCGCTTTACAGCGTCGCGCAGTAACTGGGGCTTGATGGTGCCGTTAGCGGTTTCGATTTTGCCTACGGTAAGCTGATGAGCTTCTGTGTGAGTTGTCTGATCAAACATTCGTATTCTGCTCTTTATTTATCTAGTACACATTCATCAAAAAAACGTTCCACCATGGAACATTGTTCTGCAGCGGTTTCCAGCCGGTTAAAGTCGGCACGGAACTGGCGCTGTTCTTCCTGGTCCAGGTACCATCCCATATGTTTTCTGGCGAAGCGGACGCCCTTTACTTCCCCATATAAATCATACAGTTTGGTTAGGTGTTCCAGCATCACTTGACGCTGCTCTGCCATCCCTATGGGCGCTAGCTTGCTACCTGTGTCCAGGTAATGCTGGATCTCTCTGAAAATCCAAGGCCTTCCCTGGGCACCCCGTCCTATCATCAGGGCATCGACACCTGTGTAATCCAGCACGAAACGCGCCTTCTCCGGACTATCGATGTCCCCGTTGGCGACAACAGGAATCGAGACATTCTGTTTGATTGCCTTGATGGTGTCGTACTCGGCATGACCCTTGTACATGCAT
Organism: Shewanella algae; assembly: GCF_009183365.2. Lineage (NCBI taxonomy): Bacteria > Pseudomonadati > Pseudomonadota > Gammaproteobacteria > Alteromonadales > Shewanellaceae > Shewanella > Shewanella algae. The sequence continues at coordinate 4,388,285 of NZ_CP068230.1, read as the reverse complement.
TGGCGGGTGCGGCCATGAACCGCGAGCGCCGTAATGCCACTCTCTTCGGCAATCCGGGCTATTTGAACACCATTTCTGTGTTCTGGGGCCCAGCCCGTGCGAATCTTCAGCGTTACCGGCACATCCACTGCGGCAACCACGGCATCCAGTATTTTCTTTACCAGTTCCGGCGATTGCAGCAGGGCAGAACCCGCGAGCTTTTTATTCACTTTTTTTGCCGGACAACCCATGTTGATATCTATGATTTGGGCGCCTTGCTCCACATTGTAGCGGGCGGCCCAAGCCATATTATCGGGGTCAGCCCCGGCGATTTGTACTGAGCGTATGCCTTCTTCACCCGAGTGCGTCATTCTCTGGCGGCTCTTGTCTGTGTCCCAAAGGTCGGGATTGGACGAAAGCATCTCTGACACTGCCATGGCAGCACCATAACGGATACAGAGATTGCGAAAGGCCTGATCGGTGACACCTGCCATTGGTGCCACGATCAGCTGATTCTTCAGTTGATAGGGTCCAATCTGCATTTTGCTGTTTCACCTTGCTCTTCAAAGGGGCGCTATAGTACGCCTTTTTGACAGCGGTGAAAAGGTCAATAAATGACCTGAGCAAAACTTTTTTACTTGACTTTTGATTGGTTGGAAGTCAGCGCCAGTGCGCTCTGGCGCCGCCTTTACCGCTATTTGCGTACTCCTGTCAAGCGGCTCCAATCTTCTTTGTGAACGGCTTCGTCCATCTCGAACCATTGAGCGTAAAATTCGCGGATCTCTTCTGCTTGTTCCTGCAGTAAACCGGACAGCGCCAGTTTGCCACCCGGACGAACCAACTCGGCGATCAGGGGGGCCAGTTCCCGCAGCGGTCCGGCCAGAATATTGGCTACCAACACATCGGCCTGAATACCTTTGGGTTGATCTTCAGGTAGATAGAGGCTGAGTCTGTCATCTACGCCGTTGCGCTTGGCATTGTCGCGGGAAGCGTCTATCGCCTGGTAGTCTATGTCTATGCCTATGGCGTTGGTTGCGCCCAGCTTGAGACCGGCGACTGCCAGAATGCCGGAACCGCAGCCGAAGTCGACCAGCTGTTTACCTTGCAGATCCAGGCCATCGAGCCACTCCAGGCACAGGGCCGTTGTGGGATGAGTGCCTGTGCCAAAGGCCAGGCCGGGATCCAGGATAACGTTGACGGCTTCGGGCTCCGGGATTTCACGCCAGCTGGGACAGATCCACAGGCGCTTGCCGAACTGAATAGGGTGGAAGCTGTCCATCCATTCGCGGACCCAGTCTTTATCTTCTATCTGCTCTATCTTGTAGTTCAGCTTGCCTTCGAGGAAGGGCAGTTGCTTGAGCATCTCGACTGTGGGAGTCAAATCTGTGCCGGCATCGAACAAGGCGACCACCACAGTGTCGGCCCACAGCGGGGTTTCGCCCAGTTTGGGCTCAAAAATCGGCGTATCTTTACCATCTTCAAAGGTGATGGACACGCTGCCTTCCTCCAGCAACAGGTCGCTGAGTGTCTCGGCGTGCTCGCTGCTGCTGTGGATGCGTAACTGGATCCAGGGCATGGAATCTTCTCTCGTGGGGGACAATAAAGCGCTATTGTAAGCCATAGGCTGCCGGCCTTGCCAGCACACCGGGGTAAAGAGGGCGGAGTGAAACCCGGTTTCAGGTTTGTTCGGTCAGCGGTTGGATTTACGGTAATTTGCTGTCTTTTTTGTTTTAAAGTTTCAAATAAGCGTTTGATTTGTAGTGGATAATTGGTATTACCTCTGTTTTGCCGCAAGTGGTTTATTTGTGAGCGTGATCAGATAATCCTCCACTTTCGATTGAGGCAGGTCACATTCAGACTCCTTGGGCATTGGCGCAGTTTGGCTGTGAGTTATGTTGTAGATCCCAAGGATCTGTACCCAAAAAACATGCTGACAAAATATCACATCCCCGAGCGCTGGCTCGGTCATGCCAACAGCCACCACTGGTCGGCCAGAGCCGATCGCCTGCAGAGTGCCAGCGGCATTTTGCTGGGCATGTTTCTGTTGGCGCATCTTCACTTTGAATCCAGCATCATGCTGGGTAAAGAGGCTTTCTATAAGGTAGTGCAGGTGCTGGAAGGCGGTTGGTTCAGTGCCAGTGGCCACGGTTACCCACTGCTGACGCAACTCTTCTCTGTGTTTATTCTGCTGGTGGTGATACTGCATGCCGCCATGGCGCTCAGGCGCTTTCCGGCGCAGCTCGGCCAATGGCGGGCGCTGCGCAGCCATCTGCATCTGATCAAACACCGCGACAGCCACGCCTGGTTCTGGCAGTTGGCTACCGGCTTTATCCTGTTCTTCCTGGTGCCCATGCACCTGGTCACCATGATAGCCAATCCGGAAATCGGCCCCAATATGTCGGCCTACCGAGTCTGGCACGACAACACCTGGCTGCTGTATATCCTGCTGCTGCCTGCGGTGGTGATCCACGCCATGATAGGCCTGTATCGGGTGGCGGTGAAATGGGGCCTCAGCTTTAACCGCACTGGCCTGAGAAAAATAGCCAAGCTATTGATTGTATACCTTATTTTGCTTGGTTTAGGCAGTTTGGTGACCTATATGCTGCTAGGTAATGAGCTGAGCCTGCCGCTGCAGCCGTTCGTTCCCGGTTAACTCAATATCAGTTAAAGGTAAATTAACCGGCAGAAGTTTGATCTGCCTCAGGGTTCGTTCGCCCTTTGTGATCCACATTGGTTTTACTATCTTTAAGCGGTTAAGCCATTGGATGACAGGGAGAATACGCATGATACGACTGAGTGAGCGCTGGGGCGGCTGGTTGGATCTGGGGCAGAGTGCTTCAGGCGTGTTGTTGGCGCTGTTTTTGTGGACTCACCTGTTGCTGGTGTCTTCAATATTGCTGGGGGCGCCGGCAATGGAATGGGTGGCCCGCAACATGGAGCTGAGTTTTCTCAGTGACGATGGCCACGGCTATCCCTGGGTGGTGAGCCTGATAGCCATAGCCGTTGCCGGGTTGGCGTTGTTGCATGTGTTGGTGGCCTTGCACAAGTTGCCTCTGTCGCTCAGGCAGCAAAAGGCTCTGAAACAGCAACTAGTGCAAATTGATCATGGCGATACCCGCTTGTGGGTGTGGCAGGCTGCTACCGGAGTGGTGATTTTGCTGTTGCTTCCTGTGCATCTTTGGTTGGTGGGTTCGGCCCCGGAAACCATAGGGCCACAGGGCTCGGCCGACAGGATTTGGAACCAGTATGCCTGGGCCTTGTACCTGCCACTGCTGCTGACAGTGGAGTTACATGCCGCCATAGGACTGTACCGGGTGGCATTGAAATGGGGCGCGGCGCGGGATCTCAACAGCCGGGCGCGCCTTAGAAAAATTAAAACCATACTCAGTGTGGCGTTTGTCGCCGTAGGTCTGGCGTCCTTGCTGGCTTTTTGGCCCCACGCGAGCTGAGTATCGATAACCCAAACAGATAGCTTTAGGGCAAACGGCATTGGGCCGTCCCATAAGGAGTGTGCGTGAAACTCATCTATACGGATTCGTTGGTTGTCGGCGCCGGATTGGCGGGTCTGCGGGTAGCCATCGCTTCCAAAGAGCGTGGCCTGGATACCCTGGTACTGTCGCTGATCCCTGCCAAGCGTTCCCACTCGGCCGCGGCCCAGGGCGGCATGCAGGCCAGTCTCGGCAATACCGTCAAGGGCATGGGCGACAGCGAAGATGTGCATTTTCAGGACACGGTCAAAGGCTCAGACTGGGGCTGCGATCAGCAGGTGGCACGAATGTTCGCCCACTGTGCTCCCAAGGCGGTGCGTGAGCTGGCCAACTGGGGCGTACCCTGGACCAGGGTGACTGCCGGGCCGCGTCAAGTAGTGGTCAATGCCGAAAAAGTAACTCTGGAAGAAGCCGCCGAGGCTCACGGGCTGATCAACGCCCGCGACTTTGGCGGCACCAAGAAATGGCGCACCTGTTACACCGCCGATGGTACCGGCCACTCGCTGCTGTATGCGGTGGACAATAAGGCGATCTCCATGGATATCCCGGTGCATGAGCGGGTCGAGGCGCTGAAACTCATTCACGACGGCAGCCGCTGCCATGGGGTCATTGCCCGCTGTTTGATCACCGGTGAACTCAGGGCCTATATCGCCCGGGCCACCACCATAGCCACAGGTGGCTATGGCCGTATCTATGAGGTGTCCACCAATGCGGTGATCTGTGAGGGCATAGGCCAGGCGCTGGCGCTGGAAACCGGGGTTGCGACCCTTGGCAATATGGAAGCCGTACAGTTCCACCCCACGGCCATAGTGCCCGTGGGCATTCTGACCACAGAGGGTTGCCGTGGAGACGGTGGCTTGCTGCGGGATAAAGACGGCTACCGCTTTATGCCCGACTATGAGCCGGAGAAGAAAGAGCTGGCCTCCCGTGACGTGGTATCACGGCGGATGACAGAACATATGCGTAAGGGCAAGGGAGTCGACAGCCCCTATGGCCCGCACCTGTGGCTGGATATCACCCTGCTGGGGCGCAAGCATGTGGAAACCAACCTGCGGGAAGTCAAAGAGATCTGCGAGAACTTCCTCGGCATAGATCCGGCCGAAGAGTGGATCCCGGTGCGGCCGACCCAGCACTATTCCATGGGCGGCATTCGCACCAATCACACAGGAGAGAGCCCGCAGCTCAAGGGGTTGTTCAGTGTCGGTGAGGCGGCCTGTTGGGACATGCATGGTTTTAACCGTCTGGGCGGGAATTCGCTGGCGGAAACTGTGGTCGGCGGCATGATCATAGGCAAATATGTGGCCGACTTCTGTGAGCAGGAGGAGCTGGTGCTGGATACGGCGCTGGTGCAGCGTTTCCGTGATGAGCTCAACCAGGAGATAGACGAGCTGCTGGCTCGGGAGCAGGGCGAGAGCCCGTTTGAGCTCAAGCGCCTGATGCAAAGAGTGATGATGGACTATGTCGGCATCTTCCGTAACGGCCCTGAGCTGGAAAAGGCGGTGGCCGAACTCAAGGATTTGCTGGCCCGCTCGCGCAATATTGTTGTCACCTGCAAGAAGCGCCACGCCAACCCCGAGTTGGTCGAGGCCCTACGGGTCAGGCGTATGCTTAAGGTGGCGCTGACTGTGGCCTGCGGCGCCCTGGCGCGCACCGAGAGCCGTGGTGCCCATGCCCGCGAGGATTACCCGCAGCGTAACGACAAAGACTGGCTCAGCCGTACCCTGGCCAGCTGGCCGGACGCCGATGCGCTGGAGCCTGTGCTCAGCTACGAGGCGCTGGATGTGATGCAGATGGAACTGCCGCCCGGCTATCGCGGCTATGGTGCCGACAATGCCATTGCCCATCCGGATACCGCCAAACGCGAGCAGGAGATTGCTGCCATTCTCGCGTCTTTGGGGCCGGATGCCGGCGCTGAAGACAAGCAGCGGGCACTGATGCCGTTCGAACTGCCGGAAAGCCTGCGCCCCGGCAACGAGCGCCTGAGCGACCGCCTGGCTTGCCCACAGACTTCAATTCCTTCTCAGCCTAACCCTGCCGGAGATGACAACGCATGAGTGGCCGCACTTTAACCTTCAGGATCTTCCGTTACGACCCACAGCAAGCGGGAGACAAGCCACAAATGGTGGACTATCAGCTGCAAGAAACTCCGGGGATGACGGTATTTATCGCCCTCAATCGCCTCAGGGAGGAGCAGGACCCATCGCTGCAGTTCGACTTTGTCTGTCGCGCCGGGATTTGCGGCAGCTGCGCCATGGTGATCAACGGCTTTCCTACCTTGGCTTGCCGCACCTTGACCGCCAAATATCCAGATGGACTGATCACCCTGATGCCGCTGCCAGGCTTTGAGCTGATAGGGGATCTGTCGGTCAACACAGGCAAGTTTATGCGTGAGCTGGCTGAAAGGCTCAAGCTGTGGCTGCGCCCCAAGCCGGATCAGCAGGATATCCACCATCTGGAAGCCCCGATGGACCCGGAGGAAGCCGCCAGACTCTATGAACTGGAGCGCTGTGTAGAGTGCGGTGTCTGTGTCTCGGCCTGCGCCACCAAGCAGATGCGCGACACCTTTGTTGGCGCCGTCGGCATGATGAAAATCGCCCGCTTCGAGCTGGATAGCCGTGATGCCCGCAGCGCCGAGGACTTCTACCATGTGATAGGCAATCAGGATGGGGTATTCGGTTGTATGACCCTGCTGGGATGTCAGGATAATTGTCCTAAAGACTTGCCCCATATGCAGCAGATAGCCTACCTGCGCCGCAAGATGGCCAGTACCTTGCTTTAAAGTGACTACGCCTTCAGGGAACTATGCCCTCAGAGAACTAAGCCCTTAAAGAGCTAAGCTGAGGTTCAAACAGAAAAGCCCGAAAAATCCCGGGCTTTTTTGTTGACTGTTGAGTCTGGCTAACTGAGTGAAAGCCGTTATGCCTGCTCGCGGGCAATGGCGCGATAGCCTATGTCGGTTCTGAAGTAGACATCGTCCCAATGGACTTCATCCACCAAGGCATAAGCGGCCTGTTGGGCCTCGGTCACTGTGTTGCCCAAAGCGGTGGCGCACAATACCCGGCCGCCATTGGTGACTACATGGCCATCGACCATCTTGGTACCGGCGTGGAACACCTTGGCTTCATTATTGCCGAGTGACAGCCCTTCGATAACATCACCCTTGCGGTAATCATCCGGATAACCCCCGGCGGCCATGACCACACCGACGGCGGCACGCTGATCATATTCGGCGCTGACCTTGTCCAGCTCACCACGGCAGGCGGCCAGGCAGAGCTCCACCAGATCCGACTTGAGGCGCATCATGATAGGTTGAGTCTCGGGGTCGCCAAAGCGGCAGTTGTATTCCAGCACCTTGGCGCTGCCATCGGTGGCAACCATCAAGCCGGCATAGAGGAAGCCGGTGTAGACATTGCCTTCGGCGGCCATGCCGTCAACCGTTGGCCGGATAACATTGGCCATGACCCAATCATGCACTGTTTGGGTGACGACCGGCGCCGGGGAGTAAGCACCCATGCCGCCTGTGTTGGGGCCGTTGTCGGCGTTGTCACGGGCCTTGTGATCCTGGCTGGTGGCCATGGGCAGAATATTGTTGCCGTCGACCATCACGATAAAGCTGGCTTCTTCGCCGCGCAGAAACTCTTCCACGACCACTCTGGAGCCGGCTTCGCCGAACTTGTTGCCTGCCAGCATATCATCGATGGCGGCATCGGCCTCGGTTTGATCCTGGGCGATGATCACCCCTTTACCTGCGGCCAGACCATCGGCCTTGATCACCACAGGGAAACCTGTGCGACCGGCAAGTTCGGTAACATAGGCCTTGGCCGGGGCAATTTCAGTGAAGTTCTGGTAGTCGGCGGTTGGGATCCGGTGGCGGGCAAGAAAGTCTTTGGTAAAGGCCTTGGAGCCTTCCAGTTGCGCTGCCGCTTCGGTGGGGCCAAAGATATTCAGGCCTTCGGTGCGGAAGGCATCGACCACTCCCAGTACCAGAGGGGCCTCTGGGCCGACTATGGTGAGGGCTATCTGTTGTTGCTTGGCAAAGGCCAGCAACGCAGGGATATCCGTGGCTTCTATCGCCAGGTTTTCCAGCTTGGGCTCCAGCGCCGTGCCGGCATTCCCCGGAGCAACAAATACGGTTTCCACGGCGGCAGATTGCGCTGCCTTCCAGGCCAGGGCATGTTCACGACCACCACCACCAATCACGAGTACTTGCATCTTCTTATCCTTTTTCGCTTAACGCCTTGCGGGCAGGTTCAGGCCGGGCAGGGCTTTGTTACGGCGAATCGCCGGAGGTCATTCCGGCGATAAGTTCATTGCATCAGTGCAGGCCGGTTTGGGCCTGCTGACTATCAGTGACGGAAGTGGCGCATATTGGTAAATACCATGGCCATTCCATGCTCGTCTGCAGCGGCAATCACCTCTTCATCGCGGATGGAGCCACCGGGTTGAATGATGCAGCTGATACCGGCAGCAGCAGCGGCATCGATACCGTCACGGAAGGGGAAGAAGGCATCGGATGCCATCACTGAACCTTCCACGACCAAGCCTTCATCGGCGGCCTTGATACCGGCGATTTTGGCGCTATAGACCCGGCTCATTTGACCTGCGCCCACCCCTATGGTCATGCCGTCTTTGGCATAAACAATGGCGTTGGACTTAACGAACTTGGCGACCTTCCAACAGAACAGCAGATCTTTGATTTCTTCGGCAGTAGGTTGACGCTTGCTGACCACCTTGAGGTCGGCCTCGGTCACCATGCCCTGATCTCTGTCCTGGATCAGCAGACCACCGTTGACCCGCTTGTAATCCAGGCCCTTGGTCCGGCCTTGCCACTGACCACATTCAAGCAGACGGACATTGGCTTTCTTGGCAACCAGCTCGCGGGCTTGCTCGCTGACCTTAGGAGCGATGATCACTTCAACAAACTGACGCTCGACAATGGCCGCCGCGGTGGCGCCGTCCAGCTCACGGTTGAAGGCGATGATGCCGCCGAAGGCCGAGGTAGGGTCTGTCTTGAAGGCGCGGTTGTAAGCGTCCAGTAGATCGCTGCCCAAGGCGACACCACAGGGGTTGGCGTGCTTGACGATAACGCAGGCGGGTTGCTCAAATTCCTTGACGCATTCCAGTGCGGCGTCGGTGTCGGCGATATTGTTGTAAGACAGCGCCTTACCCTGCAGCTGCACGGCAGTGGCGACCGAGGCTTCGTCTGTGTTGAGGTCAACATAGAAGGCGGCACTCTGGTGGCTGTTCTCGCCGTAACGCAGATCTTGTTTCTTCAGCAACTGAGTGTTGAAGGTGCGCGGGAACTTGGAATCCTGATGACACTCGTCCTTGCTGTGGGCCGGAACCTGAGTGCCGAAGTAGTTGGCTATCATGCCATCATAGGCGGCCGTATGTTCAAAGGCGGCAATGGCCAGATCGAAACGGGTTGCCAGAGTGGTTGAACCCTGGTGGGCCGCCATTTCTGCCAGTACGCGTTGATAGTCAGAGGCGTTAACCACTATGGTGACATCTTTGTGGTTCTTGGCCGCGGCGCGCACCATGGTCGGGCCGCCGATATCGATATTCTCGATGGCATCTTCCAGGGTACAACCCGGCTTGGCAACGGTTTCGGCGAAGGGGTAGAGGTTAACGGCCACCAGGTCAATCGGGCCTATGCCGTTGGCTTCCATGACGGCTTCGTCCTGGCCACGACGGGCGAGAATACCGCCATGCACTTTGGGATGCAGTGTCTTGACCCGGCCATCCATGATCTCTGGGTGACCTGTGTAGTCTGAAACTTCAATGACAGGTACAGCGTTATCCGCCAGCAAGCGGGCGGTGCCTCCGGTGGACAGCAGTTCAACGCCCTGGGCATGCAGCGCTTTGGCGAACTCCAGGATTCCGGTCTTATCAGATACGCTCAAGAGCGCGCGACGTATGGGTCTGGCATTATTCATTTGGGTACAGTATTCCACTTTTTTATATTCAAGGATCTTTCGGAAAACCAGGCAGTGCTGATTTGCATTGTTTTCCAAAAGTCCCTCGAATGGTCCGGGAACCCTCAAGGCGCGCCGTATTTTAACGTAAAACGATTTGCCGCGGTGTTTTTTCTACGCGTTTCACAATATTGCTCTGCGAACAAGCCAAAACCCCGAAGCGGGATAAAAAACACTTGACCTTGGATTAAGCTCTAAGCTTTATACTTGAATAGGAATTATTAGCAGGAACTGCATATGTACAGGATAGGTGAACTGGCCAAGCGCTTTGATATCAAGGCCGATACCCTGAGGTTTTACGAGAAACACGGCCTGCTGGCACCCTCTATGCGCACCGACTCCGGTTACCGGGTCTACAGCGACAGGGACGCTGAGCGGCTGAAGTTTATTCTCAGGGCCAAGGCGGTGGGTTTTACCCTGGGGGAGATAGCCGAGCTTTTGTCCATTGAACTGGATAAGTCCAACCGTGCCTGCAGCGATGTCAAAGGCATGGTGGACGACAAGTTGGATAAGGTGCAACAGAAAATTGCCGAGCTTAACCAGTTCCGCCAGTCTTTGCAGTTACTGTCGGACACTTGCTGTGGCGGCCCTGAAAGTGCCGAGCATTGTTCGATTTTGGAGGCGTTGGAGTCCTGTGACGATGAGCTGTCCCCCAGAGTCGAAACCGGCAAGGGTCACAATCACAGTCATGCCAATAGCCGTGTAAGTAGGGGCGCAAAATCATGTTGATGGATAATTTTATTGAGCTGTTTCTCGAGTCGGCACCCTGGCTGCTATTGGGGCTGGTGCTGGCGGGGCTGCTGAAGGTTTTTGTTCCCATGAGCTGGATGCAAAAACAATTGGGGGGCCATGGCCTCAAGACCACGGTCAAGGCGGCCCTGCTGGGCGCGCCTTTGCCGCTGTGTTCCTGCGGCGTTATCCCGGCCGCCGTTGGCCTGAGACGCAGCGGCGCCTCTAAGGCGGCCACCACCTCTTTTCTGGTATCGACCCCTGAAACCGGTGTCGATTCGGTCACTGTGTCCTATGTTCTGCTCGGCCCCTTTATGGCGATTGTCAGACCTATTGCCGCAGTGTGCAGTGCCATAGTGGCGGGTTTGCTGGTTGGCCGCGATGATGAGCCGGTTTTGCCCTCTGAGGCAGTGAAGAAGAGCGAGCCGGAGAAGGCTCAAGCCAAAACAGTGGCTCAGTTCAAGCCGGTAGCCGCCGCCAACTACAGTCCTCTCAAGACCGCGCCGACACAAGTTCAGAGTTCCTGTTGTGCCACGGCCAAGGTGCAAGAGGCAGACAGCTGCAGTACGGCCAAGGTCAGTACCGCTAAGGCCAGCACCACCGCCGCGTCTTGTTGCTCTTCAGTCAAGGAAGAAGCCTCTCAGTCCTGCTGCTCTCAACCTAAGGTAGAGACGGCTTCATGTTGTTCATCATCGCAATCGGCCTCAAGCTGCTGTGACAGTGACGACATGGCAGCTGAACTCAAGTCGAAGTCTGTCTTGCATAGAGTGTTGGCCGGTCTCAAGTATGCCGCCACGGATCTGGTGCGTGACACCGCCATCTGGTTGCTGGTGGGGTTATTCTTTGCCGCGCTGGTACAGACCTATGTGCCGGGAGACTTCCTGGCCCAATGGGGCGGCGGTATTCTGGCCATGCTGGTGATGGTTCTCATCTCCATCCCCATGTATATCTGTGCCACTGCTTCGACGCCGATAGCGGCAGGTTTGCTGCTGGCCGGGGTTTCCCCGGGCGCCGTGTTGGTGTTTATGCTGGCGGGACCAGCTACCAACATAGCCACCCTAGGCGTAGTCGCCAAAGAGATGGGTAAACGGGCGCTTTACGGCTATCTTGGCGGGGTACTCGGGGTGGCGCTGCTGGCCGGAATGCTGGTGAACCTGCTGGTGGCGAACTTTGGTTTTGAAGTGATGCCGCAGATAGGGGAAGAGCACCAGTTACTGCCACAGGCTGTGGTCAACTGGTCGGGGATTATTCTGGCGCTGCTGATGGCCAAGGTGATTTACGACAAGATCCCCAGGCGTTGGCTGCGGCGGGATTGCTGCTCCGGCTGACACTCCACTGCACAAGGGAAAGGCGCTCGATTGAGCGCCTTTCGTTTTATCTATTGCCAAACTGGGGCTGTGAAGGGAGAGGGTCATTTGCCTTGTTTGATATTCTCCACAGGATTGAGTTTGGCCTGCTTCTTGGCCATTTTGGCGGCCCGCTTCTCCTTGGCAGAGTGCATGGGTTTCTTCTTTTGCTCTTTGCTGTTTCTGTGCTCTTTCATGGTGTTGATTCCATTGATAGCGAAAGCCTGGCTGGGGTTTATCTCCCCGCTTCCTGCAATTTAAGATCCACTTACAGCTGGCATACCGGTCAGTCAGACACCGGCGTGATTCAACCAGTTGGTCGGCCAGGGCCGACTCGGATATTTTACGCCTGTTACCGAAATACTGCTGTCGGCTTCAATAGAATATTTGAGAATAAGTTTTTGTTTTTGAGATGGTATTTGACTAAGGAGCGCGAACAAGTTTTATCTGTGCTCTGCGTCGGCTTGCGTGCCTATATGCAAGGCGTGTTTCGCAGCCAATAGCCCTGGTCCTTTGCGGGAATTTCCTAAGAGTATTTCACTACAAAGTGGCCAGGGCCGTGCGAAAGATTGTGTGAGAGAGTGAGTGAAAGCCTGGGCGAATCAGTCGCTGCCACAACCCTTCTTTAAAGTGCTTCCGCCTTGAGCATGGCTCTTGGGCGTCTGGCACGATACTGCACCAGGCTGACCCCGGTCAGCACCAAGGCACCGCCGACATAGTGAGGGACTCCCAACTGCTCACCCAGTAACGTGGATGCCAGCACGGCGGTGAAGATTGGCATCAGGTTCATAAAGATGGCGGTTCTCTCTGTGCCCAGCAGGGCAATCGCCTTGATCCAGGCCCAGGGCGCCAGAATCGAGGCACAGATAGCGGCATAGGCTATCAAGGGCAGTGAAGCCTGGGTGATGCTGATACTGCTGGCAAAGAGCAGCAGAGGCGACAGCATGAACACGGCGAACAGTATCTGCATATACAGCAGGTCCCAGGTCGGCAGTTGCAGCGACCAGCGTTTTAATAGCACGCCGTAGAGGGCGTAGACCACGGCGGCCAGCAGTAACAAGAGATCGCCGGGTACCACTGAGGTAGACAGCCTGGCCAAGTCGCCTTGGCTGAGCATAAACAGTAAACCGCTGAAAGAGATAAAGGCGCCCAGCAGTGCCAATTTGGAAAGCCTCACCCCGAGCAAAGGCACCGCCAGTAACAGGCTGAGAACCGGCACCAGAGAGGTGATCAATGCCATATTAGTGGCGCTGGTGGTCGCGGCGGCAAAATACGCCAGGCTTTGGTTCAGCACCATTCCCAGGCTTGCCAGCACGGCGAGTTTGCCAAGATGGGGACGGATCATGGCGCGGCGGCGCCAAACCCCGGGGAGCAGCACTGGGGTCAAGAGCAAAAGTGCAAAAGCCCAACGGTAGAAAGAGATGGCTTCCGGCGCTATGACACCGGCGGAAAGTTTATTGACCAGACTATTGCCGGCCCAGATGGCTACGGCCAACAAGGGAAACAGATACAAAACAGGGCTCCTCAGAACTACGGGCAAGGCTCAACAGACAAACCTGGGTTGGATAATACGGGGCAGATTATTCCACGTCTTATGTGATATACATATCTGTTATCAGACAAAGTCAACCCGCCTTCGGACATTTGTATATGGCCAATATCTATCATCCACCTGAGCAGCATCCCGGTGACGGTTCGCAGGTATTCTTCTACTACCAGCAATTTTCACCCGATACGCTGACGCCCATGCACAGTCATGTCTGGGGGCAACTGCAACTGAGCCGCGGCGGTTTGATGGAACTGGTGGCTCAAGGACGGCGCTTTATGTCGTTGTCGCAGTGCGGTATCTGGATCCCGGCCGGAGTAAAGCATGAGAGCTACATGCGCCGCTGCGTGCAGTACAGTTCAATGAATCTGCCACTGGAACTGGCTGCCAGGCTGCCCAAGCATATCTGCCTGCTGGAGTTGAGCCCGATAGCGGAAGCTATTTTGATGGACTTGAACTCAAGAGGTGTAGAGCTGGCACATACACCTGAGGATCAAAGACTGCTAAAGGTGCTGTTGGATCAGCTGAGTCAGGCCAGGGAAGTACAACCCTTTTTACCGGTAACCGACCATCCCATGTTGCAGGCCATAGCTGCCGAGCTGGAAGCCGAGCCTGAGGGCGGGCGCAGTTTTGCCGCCTGGGCCAATACCTTAGGTACCACAGAACGCACTTTGGCGCGCTTGTGCCAGGCAAGGCTTGGAATGAACTATACCGAGTGGCGGCAACGCTATCGCTTTATCCACAGTTTGCAGCTGCTGCGACAAGCGATTTCAGTGAAGGAGGTGGCACTGACGCTGGGTTACCACCAGACTTCGCCTTTCATCAGCCTGTTTCGCAAGTACGCAGGTTGTACACCACAGGCCTACAGGCAACAGCTGGCCCAAGGAAGTGCGCTTGTCTTGCCTTGAAAAAAGGGGCGCCCTAAGGCGCCCAAAAGGTGGCTCGAAACTAAGGAAGGTGCGAACAAGTCCTCGTGGCACTCTCTTTTGTAGAGAGTGGCTTACACAGCAATTGGCGTTCAAGGCATCTGACTGAAGGCATGCCGGGGCCTGTCGAAGTCGGATAACGCAGAGAGCCCGTTGCTGTGAAAGCCCCGAAGGGCGTGGCTTACAGGCCTGCCTGCTGTGTTGTGTTTCTTGCAAAGGACTAGGCCATTTGCTGCGAACCACGCCTTGCATTCAGGCCTGTAAGCCGACGCAGAGCACACATGGGACTTATTTTCACCTTCCCTAAGGAGTAGTTTGGGATTACTCCTGATCTGCGCGTTTTTCGCGTTTTTCCCGTCGTTTTTCTTTCAGGGATTTAGTCGGTTTTTTCTTTGCTTTTTCTTTACTCATGAGCGTATCTCCTCTTCAATGACCTCTCTCTACGCCGCCGCTTTGCCAGAGAGAGGGCTGTTTCCCCTTCGACCGACCGGGAAAGAGGCGGTGGCCGTCGAGGATTAAGCCAAACCCCGGATCATCCTGTCCGGGCCATTCACGGCTGAGTTAAACACTTCAAGGCACTGTCTCCTCTTTTTAAGCGTCAATAAGCATGCAATCAGGCCGGCAGGCAGGGCCTTGGCTGGTTCAGGGACAGGATCTGAAACAGCACAGGGCCACCCGGTACATCCACTTCAATCAGATCATCCAGCGTACATCCGAGCAGGGCCTCACCCAGATCGGACAATACAGAGTAGCGGCCGGAGTCGGGATCATGTTGTTGTGGATAAACCAACTCCACCTCCAGAAACTCGCCGGTTTTCAGGTTTTGCAGACGCGCCTTGGTTCCCGGGTGCACCACACCGCCGCCGGGACAGGGCTGTGCCAGCCTGGCGATCACCGATGCCAGGGTCAGTGGCCTCAACGACACATTGAACGAGTTTTGCAGATAGAGCTGCGATGTTTTGAATGAAAATAGATCTGCCAGTGCAGACAAAGATTTATACACCACCACAACCTCACAGGCTGAAACGGAAAATGAATAGAAAACTTTGCTACTGCCGGATGCGTGGCCGCACCCGGCTTACACTGGAAATGTCAGTGAAGTGCTCTTGAGAGGTAAAGTGTGACTGTACATAATGAGACTCCGCAACATCAATGCAAGTGCAAGCACTTAAAAATAAGGGAAAAAATCTAACTGGCCCTCACCATAGCCCAAGGAGATCGGAAAAGCAAACCCTCATTGGTCACAGCAGATATTGGTCGGGGTCATCTGGGCCAAATTCTCCGGGGGAATGACATAGGGAGGGATGTCCAGTACCAGACTGCCCCAGCGCTGAAATAGCGCCTCATAAAAGTATTCAACAAAGGTGCGGCACTTTCTCGGTAGATAGGCACGCTTGGGGTAGATGAGATTGATGGTGACATGTTCCATGGGAAAGTCCTGCAGTATCGGCAACAAGTCACCCCGTTGCAGCGCATCATGGGCGATCATCATAGGTAGGCTGGCGATCCCAAGGCCATCTATAGCGGCTTCTCTGGCCAGGGTGATATTGTTGACCTGCAAGCGACAGTCGGGGACTATCTCTTGCCACTGCTTGCCATCAAAAATCCGCCAATTGCCATCTATGTAGGGCGATGCCAGGCGTATTCCTCTGTGGTTAAGCAGTTCATCGGGTGTCGTTGGCGTGCCGAACCTCTCTAGATATTCCGGGCTGGCCATCAACACCTTGTGGGCATGTACCAGGCGAAAGTGTTCCAGTCTGGGGTCATCCAATCCCTGGACATGAAACATCACATCGACACCTTCTTCGACCATATCCACCTTGCGGTTGGTCAGCTCGGCTTCTATCTGCATTTGCGGATAGTCTTCCAGAAACCTGGCGATCACAGGACCGAGTGCCTGTTGGCCAAACTCTATCGGGCAAACGATACGCAAATTACCACGGATTGTCTGTTGGCTGGCGCTGAGTTGATCTTCGGCGCTGCGTAAATCTGTGAGTATTTTATTGACTTTGTTGAAGTAAATTGAACCTGCCTCAGTCAGTTTCAGGCTGCGGGTGGTGCGCAACAACAGCTGTACCCCTGTGCTGTGCTCCAACTCGGCTATCTTACGGCTGACGGTCGCTTTGGTGATGCCCATCGCCTTGGCTGCGGCAGTAAAGCTTCCTTTATCAACAACTTGCGCAAAAATCTGTACCCGATTGAGATCCATATTATTGTTACACCTGTGAAACAGTGGGTTGAGTGTATGGCATCTAATAAATCTGCTGAGACAGTTGTAAAATACCACTCCAAAATTCAGGAGTCTAATTATGTTGAAGCCCAAGATGCTGATTGGGGGATCTGTGCTGCTGGTGGCCATCTTGGGCGGCGGTTGGTACTGGTATCAGCAACTCAGATTTATCGAAACCACAGACAACGCTTATGTTGAAACCGACATTTCTCACCTGAGTGTAAAGGTGCCGGGTTATGTGGTTAAAACCGATATTACAGACAACCAGCACGTAGAAGCAGGGCAGTTGTTGGCACAACTTGAAGACAGCCAGTATCAGGCCAAGTTGTCGCAGGAGCAGGCGGCACTGGACAGTGCCAGAGCCGAATTGACCACTTTGGCTGCCAAGGTCGATCTGCAGCAGGCATTGATCACTCAGGCCAAGGCAGGAGTGGTCGCCGCCGAGTCAGATTTGCATCGTGCCCGTCAGCAGTTGGAGCGCTCCGAAAAACTCAGACAGAAAAATTACAGTTCCCAGGATGATGTGGATCAGCTGACGGCCGCTGCCGATTCTGCCGCGGCTCGTCTGGATGAAGCCAAAGCCGCACTCAATGCCAAAGAGCGGGAACTGGCAGTGTTTAATGCCCAATTAACCCAGGCCGAGGCCAAGAGTCAGGAAGCGGGTGCCAGTTTGGAACTGGCTAAAATTCAACTGGCTGATACTCAGGTGCGGGCTCCATTTTCTGGAGTTGTGGGCAAACGCGGCGCCATGGTGGGGCAATACGTCCAGCCGGGGCAGTCGCTGTTCAGTTTGGTGCCGGATGGGGCCGTATGGATCACGGCGAACTTCAAAGAGACCCAGATCCAGCATATGCAGCCCGGTCAGCCGGTGCAGGTAAAGCTCGATGCGTTTCCCGACAAAACCTTTACTGGTGTTATCGATAGCCTGTCACCGGCCTCCGGCGCCAAATTCAGTCTGTTACCGGCGGAAAATGCCACGGGTAACTTTACCAAGATAGTTCAGAGGATCCCGGTAAGGATCCGCCTGCAGTTGGCAGAAGAAGATGCCAGAGTGATGCCCGGACTCAGTGCCGTTGTCAGTGTTGATACCGAGACCGGTGGCCCCCTTGATGCCATCGCCCGCCGCTGAAGCTTGAACTCAGATGACTCAAGTTGCAATCACAGCAGCCACTGCCGCGTCGCAGGATGACAGCTATGGACCCGGCTCACGCCGCGCCTGGATAGCCGTATTCGGCGGCCTGATTGGCGCCTTTATGGCGATTCTGGATATTCAGATCACCAATGCGTCGATGAAGGAGATCCAGGGTAGTCTGGGGGCCACGTTGGAAGAGGGATCCTGGATCTCGACTGCCTATCTGGTGGCCGAGATGATAGCTATTCCCCTGTCCGGCTGGTTGAGCACAGGTCTGTCGGTGCGGCGCTATCTGCTTTGGAACGCGCTGGCCTTTATTGTGGCTTCGCTGCTCTGTTCATTTGCCTGGAATTTGGAGGCGATGATCGCCTTTCGGGCACTGCAGGGCTTCTTTGGTGGCGCCCTTATTCCCCTGGCGTTTCGCTTGATTCTCGAATGCTTGCCCACTGAAAAACGCGCCGTCGGTATGGCATTGTTTGGGGTAACGGCAACTTTTGCGCCTTCCATTGGCCCCACTCTGGGCGGCTGGTTGACCGAACACCTCAGCTGGCACTATCTGTTTTACATTAATCTTCCCCCTGGCTTGGTAGTGATGGCCATGTTGGCTTACGGTTTGGAGAAGAAGCCGATTCTCTGGGACAAACTCAGCAACGCCGACTATTCAGGGATAGTGACTATGGCGCTGGGGATGGGATGCCTGGAAGTGGTGTTGGAGGAGGGTAATCGCAAGGATTGGTTTGGCTCGGATCTGATCCGTAATCTGGCCATCATAGCGGCAATCAATATCTGCCTGTTTATCTGGATTCAGCTGCGCAAGTCTGCACCTTTGGTGAATTTAAGGCTTCTTGGGCAGAGAGACTTTGCTATTTCTACCTTAGCCTATTTCCTATTGGGGGCGGCGCTGTTTGGTGCCATCTATATGATCCCGCTGTTTCTGTCGCAGCTACATGACTACAGCCCGTTGGAAATCGGTGAGGTCATTATGTGGATGGGATTTCCACAGCTCCTGGTGTTGCCACTGGTGCCGAGACTAATGCAGAAAGTTGACGGCCGTTACCTGGCGGCGTTCGGTTTTGCCATGTTGGCGCTCAGCTATTACATGAACAGCCATATGACCATGGATTATGCCGGACCGCAAATGATAGCGTCGCAGGTGGTTCGAGCCTTGGGACAGCCCTTTATCATGGTGCCGATTGGGATCCTGGCGACAATGCATCTCAAGCCTGAGCAAACGCCATCTGCGTCGACCGTGCTCAATGTCGTGCGCAACCTGGGCGGCGCCTTTGGGATTGCGCTGGTGGCGACTCTGACAGACAACCTTTCCAGAATGCATCTGGCGCATATCAAGGAAACCGTGCCCGCCGTGAGTGCCGGAGCCTATGAGGCGCTCAACGCCAACGCGGCGCTGTTGCAGGCAGCCGGCTCAGATCCGGTCACGGCTTCGGCACAAGCCAAGGCCTTATTAGCGCAGACCATGACCCAACAAGCCTATGTACAGGCCTACAACGATGTGTTTTTTATCATGGGCTGCCTGTTGGTTCTTGCCGTGGTGGCCGTGCTGTCTATCCGTAAGGCAGCACCTCAGGCGTAATCCGAAACATTTTCTTCATACCCTTTGGCCCGCCCTGTTGCGGGCATTTTTTTGCGCCGAATTTCAGACTGGTGTAGGCTGAGTTCCCGATAAATAACAGAGTACTATCCGTGCAGTGGCAATTATTACCCTTTGCTGAGTTAACCTTGGACACCCTCTATGAATTGATGAAACTCAGGGTGGATATCTTTGTGGTAGAGCAAAATTGTCCCTACCCAGAGTTGGATGAAAAAGACAGAGCGGCTGGGGCCATGCACCTGCTTGGCCGCAGCAGTTCCGGGGAGCTGTTGGCCTATGCCAGGCTGCTGCCTGCCGGGGTCAGTTATTCCCAGGTCAGTATCGGCCGGGTGGCCGTTGCGGCCAAGGCCCGAGGTGGTGGCCGTGCCAGACAGCTGATGCAGGAAGCGATTGGCGGCTGCCATAAGCTGTGGCCCGCTGAAGATATCAAGATTGGTGCGCAGGAGTATCTGCGGGCGTTTTATCAGAGTTTGGGGTTTGAAGCGGTTTCAGAGGTCTATCTGGAAGATGGCATTCCCCATCTGGATATGTTGTTGCACTCTCAAAAGAAGGACACTTGAATGTCGTTATATCGTATAAACCAGCGTCAAATCGTTTGTGTGGCCAGCTTTCTGGCCAAGCCGGGTAAGGAGCAGGCCTTGATTGAGGCTCTGGGAGCGCTGATCCCGGACACCCGCAAGGAGGATGGCTGCATTCGCTACGAACTGAATCAGAGTCGCGATGAGCCGCGCAGAATCACTTTCGTTGAGAAGTTTGTCGACATCGAATCTTTCGACCAGCACTGCGCCAAAGACGCCATCCAGCACTATTTCCATCAGCAGATGCCTGAGCTGGTAGAGTCCCATCATGTAGAGACTTATCAGGAAATCATCGTCTGATATTTCTGGTATGAGTTGAAAACAGCTGCAACTAAAAATGCCCCGTTAGGGGCATTTTTCAGGCTCGGAGACGAATGTCCGGCTGCAGGTCCAGCTCACCTGCCGAGGAGATGGTCGCCAGCTGCGCATGCTGAGCTATGATGGCCAAGGGGCCACTGAGCAGGTTACGTACAAACAGCAAGCGATAACCATATCCCTGTAAGCGATAGAAGGCGAGTTGTTGCTCGGCAGTCATGGCATGCCAATGAATGCTATTGCTGACCTGGTCGGCATCCGGCTTTCGTCTGTCAGGTACTTGTGTGGCGATCATAGTGACTCTTACCCCAGGTTGGCACTCGCGGACTATAAGGCGCTGCAGTTGTTACGTATTCGGCTAATATAACAGGCTTGCACGGGGTAAAATATGACTTTGGGCAAAAAATATGCAAATTAGTGTTTTGGGATTAGCATCAGGGCTTAAGCCTGCCGCCTCCGACAACAGGGGCAAAATCGATTGAGTCATAAACAAGGAGCAGCATGTTGTCATATATTGAACCTGTGTTTCGGCCGCCATCGGAGTGGAAATCTCTCATACTGCAGGTGACCAATGGTTGCAGCTGGAATCGCTGCGCCTTTTGCGACATGTATACCCAGGAGCAGAAGCGCTTCAGGGCGTTCAAGTTGGAAAAGGTGGAAGCAGACCTGCGCCGGGTAGCGGCTTCCGGCGCCGAGGTGAACCGGGTGTTTCTGGCCGATGGTGATGCCATGACCCTGCCGTTTGCCAGGCTTGAACAGATTTGTGAGCTTATTCATCACTACTTGCCCAATGTCAGTCGCATCAGTAGCTATTGTTTGCCGCGCAACCTAGACAACAAGAGTGTGGAGCAGTTGCAGCTATTGCGGCAACTCAAGTTGTCCTTGCTGTACGTCGGTTGCGAGAGTGGTGATGATCAGGTGCTGACCCGTATCGGCAAGGGTGAGAGTTACGCCTCCTCGCTGGCGGCGCTGGAGAAAATTCGTGCCGCCGGAATAAAGTCATCTGTGATGATACTCAATGGTCTGGGTGGCGTGGCTTTATCGAAGCAACACGCACTTAATTCGGCGCGACTGATGAATGCGGCGCAGCCGGATTATCTCAGCACCCTGGTGGTGACTCTGCCACTTGGCAAGGAAAGAATGGATAGTGCGTTTGATGGCGACTTTCAAATGCCGGACCAAAGACAACTGTTGCAGGAGATGCGTTATTTGCTGCAGGCGCTGGAGTTAGAGCAGACCATTTTCCGCTCGGATCATGCTTCCAATTACTTGGTGTTGAAAGGCATACTTGGGCGGGACAAGACCAGGTTGTTGGCGACGGTTGAGGAGGCGCTCGCAGGACGCTTCGCCCTGCGAGCCGAGTGGCAAAGAGGCTTGTGATCAGTCCTCTTGCCGCTCAGTGATCCTTATGTCCCGTGCCGGGCAAGGGATCTGGATCCCTGCTTGTTGCAGACCTTGCCAGATTTGCAGATTTATTTGGTACTTATCCTGAAAATAGCTGGCGGTTGGGACCCAATAGCGCACACCTATATCTATGCCTGTGCTGTTGAAACCATTGATACCCACCTGTGATGGGGAGTTGGCATCGACACTGGGATGGCTGCCGAGCACCGCCTGAGCTATGGCTATCGCCTGCTGGGGATCGGCTTTATAGTCGATGTTGAAGTGGGTTTCTACCAATTTGTTGGCAAAGGAGTTGTGCAGTATCTCGCCGATAATGTGTTTGTTGGGAATACTGATCTGCTCGCCCTCCTCGTTGGTGAGTATGGTCAGCCCCAGGCGAATATCCTTCACCAGGCCTGTGACTCCTTTGACCGTGATGGTATTGCCCACGATAAAGGGACGGGTGACTATAATGGTCACCCCGGCGGCATAGTTGGACAGCATGCCCTGAATTGCCAAACCGGCGCCCAGTGACGCGGCACCTATGGCTGCCACCATGGGGGTGACGCTGATCCCCAGTTTGCCCAAGGCGATGATGGCAATCATTATGATGATCAGTATCCGCACCAAATGAGTGACAAAAGTGGCCAGAGTGACGTCGACATTGTGTTTTTCCAACTGGCGGCTGACTGTGTTGGCTACCTTGGCGGCCAGCCACAGTCCCAGCAGAAAGATGATCAGTGCTCCCAAGAGTTGGAAGCTGTATTTCACCAAAAACTCGGTTATCAGATCATAGACATTTTGCAGCTGTGCCAACTCCAGCTCCAACCCGGTATTCTTCATTGCTTGGCTCCTTTCCTGAAATGCCGCAAGATATGGAAACAATATTCCTGAGTCATGTCACTCACTTGTATTCAATAACAGGGTATTCTGCCTCTTTGTTGTGGCAAATTAAAAGGGAACTATATGAGGTCTTTTGCAATACTGCTCTCTCTGTGTCTGACCATGCTGGCCAGCCCTATGATCCAGGCTTCCGAATATGCCGTGGGTGACACGCTGAAACCGATTTCACTGCAGGATCAGCATGAAGCCGCCATGGTGTTGGACACTTCAGCCAAGTATCTATTGTTTGGCCGCAGCATGAAAGGTGGTGAGATCATCAAAACCGCACTCGAAGGCCGCGATAACCAGGCGTTGCAGCAGGCGGGTATCTTTTATCTGGCCGATATCAGCGGTATGCCATCCTTGATTGCCAAATTTGTTGCCATCCCACAGATGCGGGATCTGAGTTTCAGTATTGCCCTGGACAAAGAGGGTGAGATCAGCAAATTACTGCCCGCCGCCAAGGATGCCGCCAGCCTGATCTCTCTGGACCAGTTGACCATCACCAAACTGCAATACTTTGATGACGCCGAAGCCCTGAAGCAGGCTCTCAAAGACGCCGGGCTGCAAGACTGAGCCCTTCGCAGCTCAAGCCTCAGCCGAGCTGCAGACTCAACATACTGATAGCCCCCATCTCCAGGCTGTTGTTGAACAGCAGCCTGCGCTCTCCCGGGAAGGCGCTTCCCAACAAATAAAACAGTGGCTGCAGATGCTCATCTGTTGGATGACACAGCTCGGCCGTGCCGGTATCGACCAAAGTTTTGTAGTCCAGCAGCGCCTGATCTTCTTCAGCTATTAAACCCTCGGTAACCGCCTGGTTAAACCGGGATGCCCAAGGCAATGGTGGGCTGCCTGGTGCCAAGGCGCGCAGATTGTGGACCACATTGCCTGAACCTATGATCAGTACGCCTTGCTCGCGCCAGCGCCTTAACTCGCGTCCAACTTGGAACTGCTGCTGCGCTCTGAGGTTTTGATCCAGACTCAATTGAAATACCGGAATATCGGCCTCGGGATAAAGGTGGACCAAGGCCGACCAACTGCCATGATCCAACCCTTGCGAGTCGATACGAGTGACAGGAATGCTCAGACTGGCAGCAATCTGCTCCGCCAACTCCGCCAACTCCGCCAACTCCGGCGCGCCGGCGGCCGGGTACTGCATGGCAAAGAGCTCGGCGGGAAAACCGCCGAAATCATGTATGGTTTGCGGCCGGCTTGCAGTGGAAATTGCGGTGCCCCGTGTCAGCCAATGGGCCGAAATTAACAATATCGCTCTGGGCCTGGGAAGTGTTTGTCCCAGCTCTTGCCACTGCTTTGTGGTGGTGTTGTTTTGCAAGGCGTTCATCGGGCTGCCATGGCCCAGAAACAGCGCCGGCATTATCTGTGTCGCGGACATAGAGTCTCCAAATCAGCGGTAGGATGCAGTATGCAGTTCCTGACATATCTGCATTCAGCTTACCCGGATGCTCGATTGAAAATAATCGCAAAATACTCGCCATACTCTTCCATTAAATCGAATATCCCCTGCTCTCTTGCTTGCCGCTATGCTTTAGGTAGTTCCAGTAGCCGTTTGCTTTGAAGCGCCTTCAAGCGAGCAGCAATCATGGTTTGTATTTGAGGGTGAAAGTAGTAATTGCATGATTCTTAATGCTTTTATTTTGTAGTCGCTGCGACTTGGATTTGTGGAATAAAAAATTGATTTTAATGTATAAAAATTCATTGCATGAGGGGCGGAAATAGCGTTTACTGCGCTGGATTTTAACCCGCTTCGGCGAGGCTGTTCGCCGCACTTGAATGTCGAGGAGACACAGGGCTAATGAGCCAATTTCAATCTATTGATGTTGCTGATTACTATGACAATGAAACCTTTGAGCGTATCAAAGCTTTTGCCAGTGATAAGGTGACACCTTTTGTGGTGATAGATACCAAGATCATCGCGAAACAGTATGATGGTATGGTACAGAGCTTTCCCTTTGCCAGCGTTTATTATGCAGTGAAGGCCAACCCGGCACCTGAGATCCTCAGCTTGCTGCGAGATAAGGGGGCCAATTTTGACATAGCTTCCATCTATGAGCTGGATATGGTGATGGAGTTGGGTGTTTCCCCTGAGCGGATAAGCTATGGCAACACCATTAAAAAACGCAAGGATGTCAGAGCCTTCTACCAGCGTGGCGTGACTATGTTTGCCTCCGACTCAGAGGCCGATCTGCGGATGATTGCCGAAGAAGCCCCTGGGGCCAAGGTCTATGTGCGGATCCTTACCGAAGGTACAGAAACCGCCGATTGGCCGTTGTCGCGTAAGTTCGGCTGTCAGAACGAGATGGCCTATGAGCTTTTGGTGCTGGCCAAGGAGTTGGGGTTAAAGCCCTACGGCTTGTCGTTCCACGTGGGTTCACAGCAGCGGGACATAGGAGCTTGGGATGCGGCAATCGGTAAGGTTAAGGTGATCTTTGACAGGCTCAAAGAGGAACATGGCATAGTGCTGGAGATGATCAATATGGGCGGCGGCTTTCCGGCCAACTATATCGACAAGACCAATAGTCTCACCACTTACGCCGAGCAGATCATTCACTTCCTCAAAGAGGATTTTGGTGAGCAGTTGCCCAAGATAGTGCTGGAACCCGGGCGCTCCTTGATTGCCAATGCCGGTGTGCTGGTCTCTGAGGTGGTATTGATCAGCCGCAAGTCCAACACGGCACTGGAGCGCTGGGTATTTACCGATGTCGGTAAGTTTTCCGGGCTGATTGAGACTATGGACGAAGCGATTAAGTTTCCGATTTACACCGAGGCTCAAGGGGAGCTGCAACCTTGCGTTATTGCCGGGCCTACCTGTGATAGCGCCGATATCATGTATGAACAGTACAGTTACGGTTTGCCAGAGGATCTGGCCATAGGTGACAGGCTCTATTGGTTGACCACAGGCGCTTATACCACCACATATTCGGCGGTGTGCTTCAATGGTTTCCCACCCTTGCAAGACTACTATTTGTAATCTCGGCCAAGAGTGAGGTTTTTGCTGAGATTGATTTAAACAGGGCGCCAAGTGGCGCCCTGTCTGTTTTGGATTAACCGTTAGCTTTGAGAATGTCGTAAAGCTGTTCTTTCAGCTCCAGTTTGCGCTTTTTCATCTCTTTGACTTCTTGGGTATATTCACTGGAAAGCTGCTGCTCCTTATTCTTTATCTCTTTATCCAGCAGATTGTGTTCATCAAAAAGCTTCTGAAAATGGCTATCGCTGCTCTTGAGATTGGTGATCAGATCGCGGTATTCCGGAAACATTGGCGCACTCCTGTTGGCTGGGGGATTATTGTTAACCCTAACCTGTTTGGGATGACGAATATGTGACCTTGATCAATGGAAAGATTAACCGTTTGGTGGAGGTGAGTGAGGCCTTTTACTGCTATGCTTTCGAACAATCTGTTGTAAAACCAGTCAGACAATCGTAGCAAACTTGGTAACTCTGTTACGGCTGATTATTTAATTATTGCCGTAAAATCTGTGATCAAGTTAATCTTATCCGCTTCCATACTGGGATAGAGTCTCGGTAAGACGAATTTTATAATCAAAATTGAAAGGGGTTTTCACTATGGCTGATGTATTTCACTTGGGTTTGACCAAGCAGATGTTGGATGGCGCCACACTGGCTATCGTGCCTGGCGATCCTGAACGAGTTAAACGTATCGCTGAACTGATGGACAAGCCGACTTTCCTGGCCAGCCATCGTGAGTACACCAGCTATCTGGCTTATCTTGATGGTAAGCCGGTAGTGATTTGCTCTACCGGTATTGGTGGTCCTTCGACCTCTATCGCAGTGGAAGAGCTGGCGCAACTGGGGGTTAATACTTTCTTGCGTGTTGGCACCACAGGTGCGATTCAGCCCCACGTGAATGTCGGGGATGTGATTGTGACTCAGGCTTCTGTACGTCTCGATGGTGCCAGTTTGCACTTTGCGCCAATGGAGTTCCCTGCGGTGGCTAACTTCGAATGTACCACTGCCATGGTTGCCGCCTGTCGTGATGCCGGTATTGAACCACACATTGGGGTTACTGCCTCATCTGATACCTTCTACCCGGGTCAGGAACGCTATGATACCGTTAGTGGCCGGGTAACCCGCCGTTTTGCCGGTTCAATGAAAGAGTGGCAGGAAATGGGCGTACTCAATTATGAAATGGAGTCTGCGACTCTGTTCACCATGTGTGCCTCTCAAGGCTGGCGCGCCGCTTGTGTCGCCGGTGTGATTGTCAACCGTACCCAGCAAGAGATCCCCAATGAGGCAACAATGAAACAAACTGAAGTCAGTGCGGTTTCCATTGTGGTCAACGCCGCCAGAAAACTGCTGGCCTGATTAGGTAAAAATGGAAAAGGCGCTCACTGAGCGCCTTTTTAATGAACCATGACCCGGCTCAGAAATGATATTGAGCTATCACCGAATAGGTGTTCTGGTCGACACCGTCCACACCATACTTGTTCTGCCAGTAATCATACTCGATACCTACCAGAAACTTATCCTTCTTGGCTTCGCCAAAAAGCACTGCGCCCAGGTCGTATTTGATCTGGGGGTTGATATGGATATTTTCTTTATAGCCGTCTTCATCGGCGGCAAATACCCAGTCGATAAAGCCATCGAAGACAATCTTGCTGTTGCCCACGGGAATGTCCATGCGGAACACTGGAGTCAACTGCCAGCCATCGCTGATATTGGCGCTGTTTTGGGCATCACGGCGATAGGTGTTCAGCTGGAAATAGGTGAAGTAGGGCAGCTTGAGGTCCATACCTATACCGTAGAGCAGTGTTTCCACCGGGCCTTCGCCCTCTTCGAGTGTCAGCGCCAGTGACAGATCTGTCACTGGGCCAAAACCCACAGGTTTGCCGAGAATTTTACCGGCGCTGAAGCGAGTAGAGATCTCGCCATAGGTGGTGCTGTCCTTACCGCCATTGTGGCCGTTGAAATTGATAAAGTCTTGAAACACAAACCAATCGCCGTATTTCCAACCGCCGGCGGTTTCCAGGGTAAAAGTGGTTTGCTTATCCGATGGTGCCAGGTCGTAATCCTGGCCATAGAGCGCAGTGATATTGACATCCCACCATTGCACCAGAGGTTCGCTGAATGCTTGAGGTGAGAGTAACAGAGCTGCGCACAGGCAGATTTTTTTCATCTTAGAGTATCCCTTTGGTAGAGTCAGAAGCAGTTTGCTGTTGTGCCGGCGGCTATCTGTTGGCAAAACGTTTTACCAAGGCTGAATTCTGTGATTCGATTGCCGGTCAAAAAGCCATGGCAATATAGGGAAAAACGGCGTCGGACTCAAAGCTTTTTTAACCTGTTGAAACGGTCGTTGAATAATGACATTTTTTGATTTAATTCAATTGATTGGAAAGGTAAATCAAATAATTTCCAACAGCTTTGACTCACAAAGATGTAAAGAAAAGTTGAATTTTGTGAGCTGAAAGTCATTTGGTCAGCGAATCCTGAAGGTATCAATTGATTCAAGTTGACATATTATGTCGCCAAGGGATGCAACTGCTGATATAGTGCCAAGATGGACACTTGATTTCTGGGGGAGGGATATATGGCGTCTTCGGATCCCATGCTTTATTGGGCCTTAATCGGTATAGTGCTGATGCTGGCTGAACTGATACTGCCTGGCGGGATAGTGGTATTTCTCGGTGCAGCCTGTTTATTGGTAGCCGGGGCTATCTGGGTGGGTTTGGTCGAGGGCTGGGCACAAAGCCTGACCCTGTGGTTTATCTCCTCAATCGTCTTGCTGTTGAGCTTCAGGCAACTGACTCAACGTTTGGTGGGAGGCGACTCTCACATTGGCAATACCGACGAGGAGCTGGATCTGTTTAATCTGCCGGCCCGGGTCAAGGAAACCATTGGGCCGGGTGAAAAAACCGGTCGCATCGAATTTCAGGGGGCGGATTGGCCCGCACTGGGAGACGGCTCGGAGATCCCGGTCGGCACCAGAGTGAAGGTTATCTGTCGCGATAATATTGCTCTGGTAGTGGAACCACTCGACGACTCTGAATAATCAATCAAGCAGGAAGGACTCTATGTTTGCATTTACCATTTTTATACTTTTTGTTCTGTTCATTCTCTATAAGCTGATGTTGATTGTGCCCATGCGTGAGGTGCATGTCATTGAACGTCTGGGGAAATTCCGTACTGTACTGCAGCCGGGCTTTCACTTTTTAATTCCCTTCTTCGATCGAGTCGCTTATCGACACGATACCCGTGAGCAGGTGCTTGATGTACCGCCGCAGAGCTGTATTTCCAAGGATAATATCCAGCTGGAAGTCGACGGCCTGGTTTATCTAAAGGTGATGGACGGCAAGCTGGCCAGCTATGGTATTGAAGATTATCGTCTGGCGGCGGTAAACCTGGCACAAACCACAATGCGTTCCGAGATAGGTAAACTGACTCTGAGCCAGACCTTTTCCGAGCGTGATGCGCTCAACGAGGCGATTGTCCGCGAAATCGACAAGGCGTCCGATCCCTGGGGGATCAAGATGCTCAGATATGAGATCAAAAATATCAGCCCATCCAGGCATGTGATCCACACCCTGGAGAAGCAGATGGAAGCCGAGCGCCGCAAGCGCGCCGAAATCACCCTGGCCAGCGCCGAGAAAGAGGCGATGATCAACCTGTCTCAGGGTGAGCGTCAGGAAGCGATTAACATCTCAGAGGGCCAGAAACAGAAGCGCATCAATGAGGCTCAGGGTACGGCGCAGGAGATTGCGATTGTTGCCAACGCCCAGGCCGAGAGTATGGCCATGGTTGCCAAGGCGCTGGCGGTCAACGGCGGTAATGAGGCGATGAACATGCAGCTGAAGGAACAGTTTATCGAACAGGTCGGTGAGATATTGCAGAAGGCAGATATCTCTGTGGTTCCTACTGAACTGGCAAAGATGGAAGGTTTTTTCGAGGGTATTCAGCAAGTCAGCAATACTGCTGCCGGTAGCAAAGGAGCGCGCAAATGAATCTGGGACAGATAGATACCGACATGATAGTACTGGGGATCTGGGGGCTTATCTTCCTGATCTTTATCGTCAAGCTGTTTCAGTCGATTCGCTTGGTGCCAACTAAATCTGCCTATATCGTGGAGCGCTTGGGTAAATACCATATGACTCTGGATGCCGGCTTCCACGCTTTGTTGCCTTTTATCGATAAGGTCGCCTATATCCATGACCTTAAAGAAGAAACCATAGATGTGCCACCTCAGGAGTGCTTCTCCAGTGACGAGGTGAATGTCGAGGTGGATGGGGTTATCTATATTTCTGTGGTGGATCCGGTCAAGGCCAGCTACGGGGTAACCGATTATCGCTATGCGGCCATTCAACTGGCGCAGACAACCACCCGCTCTGTGATAGGCACTCTGGAGCTGGACCGCACCTTTGAAGAGCGCGACTTGATTAGTGCCAAGGTGGTAGAGGTACTGGATCAGGCCGGCGCCTCCTGGGGTATTCGGGTGCATAGATATGAGATCAAGAATATTACTCCGCCGGAAACCGTGAAAAACGCCATGGAGATGCAGGTCAATGCCGAGCGTGAACGCCGGGCATTGCTGGCCAAGAGCGAAGGTGATAAGCAGAGCAAGATCAATCGTTCCGAGGGTTTGAAGCAGGAGATGATCAACCACTCAGAGGGTGAGATGCAACGCCGAATCAACGAGGCCGAAGGTAAGGCCGAGGAGATACTGGCGATTGCCCGCGCTACTGCAGATTCGATAGAGAAGTTGGCCGAAGTTATCGCTGCGCCCGGTGGCAAAAACGCGCTGCGGATGCAACTGGGTGAGCAGTATCTGGCGCAGCTCAGCGGTCTGAGTAAGCCTGGCAGCAAGATAGTCCTGCCGGGGAATATGGTGGACTTTGAATCCTGGATGGCCTCAATTGGGCTGACGGAAGAGAAGGCTCCTGACGCTTGATAAGCTAATTGGATCAAAAAAGCCGCTCTTGGAGCGGCTTTTTTTATGGTTTACTAGTCAGTCGATCAAGACTTGGTGCGTTTCATCGCAGTGAAGAACTCTTCATTGGTCTTGGTCATTGCCAGCTTATCGATCAAGAATTCCATCGCGCTGACTTCATCCATAGGATTGAGGATCTTACGCAGGATCCACATCTTCTGCAGCTCATCCGGTGTAGTCAGTTTCTCTTCACGGCGGGTACCACTGCGGTTGAAGTCAATGGCAGGGAACACCCGCTTCTCGGCGGCCTTGCGTGACAGATGCAGTTCCTGGTTACCTGTACCCTTGAACTCTTCGTAAATTACTTCGTCCATCTTGGAGCCGGTATCGATAAGCGCAGTGGCGATAATGGTCAGACTGCCGCCATTTTCGATATTACGGGCTGCACCGAAGAAACGCTTGGGTCTGTGCAGTGCGTTGGCATCTACACCACCTGTCAGTACCTTGCCTGATGAAGGCACAACTGTGTTGTAAGCACGAGCCAGACGGGTGATAGAGTCCAGCAGGATCACTACGTCTTTCTTGTGCTCAACCAGGCGTTTGGCCTTTTCAATAACCATCTCTGCAACTTGTACGTGACGGCTTGCAGGCTCATCGAAGGTGGAAGCGATCACTTCGCCCTGAACCAGACGCTGCATTTCTGTCACTTCTTCAGGACGTTCGTCGATCAGCAGCACCATCAACACCACTTCAGGGTTGTTGTAGGTGATGGACTGGGCAATATTCTGCAGCAGCAGAGTCTTACCGGCTTTTGGTGGAGCAACAATCAGACCACGTTGGCCCTTACCCACGGGTGAGCAGAGGTCCAGAATTCGGGCGGTGATATCTTCGGTGGAACCGTTACCGCGTTCCATACGCAGACGTTCTTCTGCATGCAGTGGGGTAAGGTTTTCAAACAGGATCTTGTTGCGGGAGTTTTCAGGCTTGTCGAAGTTAACTTCGTTGACTTTCAGCAGAGCAAAATAGCGTTCGCCTTCTTTGGGGGGACGTATCTTGCCAAAAATAGTGTCACCCGTTCGCATGTTGAAACGACGGATCTGGCTTGGAGAGACATAAATATCATCGGGACCGGCCAGATACGAACCATCGGCACTGCGCAGGAAACCAAAACCATCCTGAAGTATCTCCAGAACGCCTCCACCGAAGATGTCTTCACCACTCTTGGCGTGGGCTTTCAATATAGAGAAGATGATATCCTGCTTGCGGGCACGAGCCATATTCTCCAGCTTCATTTCTTCGGCCAGTGCGACTAAGTCTGCAATAGACTTGTTTTTTAATTCAGTTAAATTCATTTTTGGTGGGTCTTGTTTCACGCGACAAAGCTTACGCGCTCAATCTCTCAAATTGGACTTGATGGATGTTGATTGAACAGCGAGAAGTGGGTTAGTAGAAAGAATCTGGTTATTAAAGTAGCACTATCAGGACAGGGCGTCCAGAAGTTTAACTGAACCCGGCACATTTTTATTTCGGGGCGTGCCGGGTGTCACTTATTTGATTTGAGTGATCAAATCTGGGCGTCGATGAACTCTTTCAACTGAGTCTTGGACAGGGCGCCAACCTGATTGGCAACCAGTTCACCGTTTTTGAACAACAGCAGAGTTGGGATACTGCGAACACCGTATTTAACAGGTGAAGCGTTGTTCTGATCTATGTTCAATTTGGCGATGGTCAGTTTGCCGGCGTATTCTTCGGCAACATCGTCCAGGATTGGAGCGATCATCTTGCATGGGCCACACCACTCGGCCCAGAAGTCTACCAATACAGGCAGTTCTGATTTCAGGACGTCATTTTCAAAGCTGTCGTCGCTCAGGTACACAATTTTATCGCTCATGATGTTCTCCAGTTGGGTTGCCATTGCTGGTCTGTTAATGGCTTAACCTGTATATTGGGTTGGATTAACGGCAATTCAAGTCACCGTTTTTTTCTTGTCGCTATTTCAAACGATCGAGTATCTTATTGCAACCCTAACTGGTATGCTTGCGCTATGAGCGAAACACATTTATCCCAACAAAAATTTGCCGAACTGCCACTCCATCCTGAAGTAATTCAGGCACTTGCAGAAAACGGTTTCGAATATTGTACGCCTATTCAGGCGCTTTCCCTGCCGGTACTTTTGCAGGGTAAAGATATCGCCGGTCAGGCGCAGACAGGTACGGGCAAGACCCTGGCCTTTCTGGTAGCAACTTTTAACCACTTACTTTCCACCGACATCCCCGCAGAACGCCAACTTAATCAGCCCAGAGCCATCATCATGGCACCAACCCGGGAATTGGCGATTCAGATAGCCAAAGATGCCACCTTGCTGTCCAAACACACCAAACTCAAGGTGGGGATTGTCTATGGCGGCGAAGGCTATGATGCCCAGCGCAAAGTGCTGGACAAGGGCGTGGATATCCTGATTGGTACTACAGGACGCATCATAGATTACGTGCGTCAAGGGGTTATCAACCTCAGCGCTATTCAGGCCGTAGTGTTGGATGAAGCGGATCGCATGTTCGATCTCGGCTTTATCAAAGACATTCGCTTCCTGTTTCGCCGCATGCCGGATGCCAAAGACAGGCTCAACATGCTGTTCTCGGCAACCCTGTCGATGAAGGTGCAGGAGCTGGCTTATGATCATATGAATGATCCGGTCAAAGTCGAAATTGCACCGGAAGAGAAGACCTCAAAAAACATCAAGGAAGAGCTGTTCTATCCTTCGATGAAGGACAAGATCCCACTGCTGCTTACCCTGATTGAAGAAGATTGGCCGGATAAGGCGATAGTCTTTGCCAACACCAAGCATCAGTGTGAGAACCTCTGGGGCTGGCTCGAAGGTGATGGTCACAGAGTCGGTCTGCTGACCGGTGATGTGCCGCAGAAGAAACGTCTTAAGATCCTGGAGTTGTTCACCAAGGGTGATCTGGATATTTTGGTGGCCACAGATGTAGCGGCCCGTGGCCTGCATATTTCTGATGTGTCCCATGTCTATAACTTCGACCTGCCTGATGACTGTGAAGACTATGTTCACCGTATCGGTCGTACCGGCCGTGCCGGTGCCAAAGGGGTTTCAGTCAGCTTTGCCTGTGAAGAATACGCCCTCAACCTGCCGGCTATCGAAGATTATATCAAGCACTCGATTCCGGTAACCTCTTACGATGCCGAAGCTTTGCTCGATGATATTCCAGCACCGGTTCGTATTCATCGTAAGCATGCCGGACCACGTAATACCCGTGATCGCGGCCAGGGACGTCCTCAGGGAGCCCATCGTAGTGGCGGTCGTCCGCCTCGTCACGACAGGACCCGCAGACATTCCTGAATGCCGAAACCCACCTACGCAGCCATAACCCTTGGCTCCAATAGCTTCAATATGCTGGTTGCCCGCACTGTCGGCAGCCAGCCCAAGGTCCTTGCCAAATACAAACGTAAGGTGAGGTTGGCCGAGGGAATCGAGGCCGATGGCAGTCTCAACCTGGCGGCATTCGAACGTGGCCTCGATTGCCTGGGCATGTTCGCCAATATGCTCGTGGAGCATCAAGTCGATGATGCCAATGTGGCCGTTATTGCTACCGCAACCCTCCGCTGTATCAGCAATGCGGATGAATTCAATCGTCGTGCTTTGCAAATATTAGGTCACCCGATAGAGATCATCTGTGGTATGCGCGAAGCCGAACTTATCTATCAAGGCATGGTGGCGACCACTCATGGTGAAGGGCGGCGCCTGGTGATAGATATAGGTGGCGCCAGTACCGAGTTTATTGTGGGTGACGGTGAAAAGGTACTGTTTAAAACCAGCCTGCCCATAGGCTGTGTCACCTACAATCAATGCTTTTTCACCTCAGCTCCACTGCAACCGCTGGACTTTGACGATGTGCGAGACAGGGTGGATCAGACCTTGGCTGAACACAAATCGACTTTGAAAGCGCTGGGCTGGCATTCGGTGGTCGGCGCTTCCGGAGCAGTGCAGTCAGTGGTTGAAGTGTTGCAACACAGGCAGGAATCGGAAACTCTGACCCTGACGGTGTTGGAATCACTGAAGCAGGAGTTGTTGGCTCAGGAGAGCCTGACTCTGAATGGGATCAGCGGCCTGTGTCCCGAGCGGGCACCGACCTTTGCATCCGGTATCGCTATTCTGCTGGCGCTGTTTGAACTGCTGGGTATTGAACGCCTGCATTTATCCGGCGGCGCTTTGCGCGAAGGGGTGTTGCAGATGTTGGCCAAAAGGCAGTCTTTAGCACCGGCACAGTAAAAAGGACCTTCACCAGGTCCTTTTCTCATTTTTGGCTGCTACGGCCCGAGTGCACCATAGGTTACCCGGCATAGTGGCTTGAAAGATTACTTGAGGATCTTGGCCAGATCCTGCTCCAGAGAGACTTCCGGGCGTTCAACGATACGGCCAATCTCTTTGCCATCCTGAAGCACAATAAAGGTTGGGATCCGCTGGAAGTCATATTGGGCGGCCAGGCCCTCCGGATCCTTTTTCTGGCGATCTACCCCGATATAACGCACCTGGATATTAGGGTTGGCCACTTGCTCCATGATACGGATAAAGCGTGGTGTTTCTCTGTGGCAGTCCGGGCACCAGGTACCTATGATGACTACAATTTCTGTAGCTTTATCGACGGCTTTTATTGGAGCTAAGGCATCTGTCTCTACCTGATAACTCTGGTAGCCACTGCTGAATTCGGGTAATTCTGTCACCAGTTTCTGCGCTTCGACTGCGCCCGTTAAGATCACTTCCTGTTTCTCCTCGCTGCAGGTGGCGATAAAGCCTTCCTGTTTGTCTTCGAAACCACAACCGCCATTGGCCATAACCTGGCAACTGAAGAATAACGCGGTGGTGGCGAGTAACGCTTTTACATTCTGGTGCATCATACTACCTCGGGTGGGGTGACTCCATACCCTGATTCAACCATTGGTGAGGGATATGGCAAAGAGACAAACACTATGTATGTTAGCAAGATCACTAAATAATTTTGATCTGAACCAACAGGGGAGTCAGCGGGGGAATTAACTCATGCCGGGAATGGGACAAATACAAAAAAGCCGCCTTGAAGGCGGCTTTGGAGTTCAATTTACTTGGCGTCTTTCAGCCATTGGGCGGCCTGCTTGGCAAAGTAAGTGAGAATGCCATCGGCGCCTGCGCGTTTGAAGCACAACAGAGATTCCATCACTATGGCTTTTTCTGCCAGCCAGCCGTTTTGAATTGCTGCCATATGCATGGCGTATTCACCGCTGACCTGATAGGCAAAAGTCGGCACACCCAGCTCGGTTTTGACTCTGCGCACTATATCCAGATAAGGCATGCCTGGCTTCACCATTACCATATCGGCACCTTCCTGGATATCCAGGGCGACTTCATGCAATGCTTCGTCCGAGTTGGCCGGATCCATTTGATAACTGTGTTTGTTGCCGCCTTTGAGGTTGCCGGCAGAGCCGACCGCATCGCGGAAGGGGCCATAATAGTTAGAAGAATACTTGGCGCTGTAGGCCATGATCTGGGTGTTGACATGGCCGGCGGCTTCGAGTGCCTGACGTATGGCGCCTATGCGACCATCCATCATGTCTGAAGGAGCCACCATATCGGCACCGGCAGCGGCGTGGGACAGCGCCTGCTTCACCAGAATTTCAGTGGTGACGTCATTGATAATATAACCGGTCTCATCGATGATGCCGTCCTGTCCATGGGTGGTGTAGGGGTCCAGCGCGACATCTGTCATCACGCCCAGCTGAGGGAACTCTGCCTTGAGCTCACGCACGGCTCTTTGCACTAAACCATCGGGATTGTAGGCTTCTTCGGCCATCAGGGACTTTTTCTCCGCCGGTGTGACGGGGAATAGGGCAATCAAGGGGATCCCCAGCTCTACCAGCTCTTCGGCTTCCTTGAGCAGCAGATCTATGCTGTAACGCTCAACGCCCGGCATGGAGGCCACCGACTCGGTACGTTTGTTGCCTTCGAGCACAAACATGGGGTAGATGAGGTCATTGACCGTCAACTGGTTTTCAGCCATCAGGCGGCGGCTGAACTCATGCTTGCGCATACGGCGCATACGACGCTGTGGGTAGGCACTGGTAATTATGTTCACTTTGGGCTCCTGGCTGGATCTGAAAGGGTATCTTGCTCGGGATCGAAGGCGTAGACCCGATCCCTGCCTGAATTCTTGGCACGATACAGCGCCTTGTCGGCTTGCTCCAGCAACTGGGTGATGTGCATGTCCGACTCTATGATGGCGACGCTGACGCCGATACTTGCCGTCAGAGGGATAGTCTGTTTGTCCCAACTGACATCCAAGGCCGAGATGGCGTGACGTATCTGTTCTGCCACTCTCAAGGCCCCGCTAGTATCAGTATTGGGCAATATAATAGCAAACTCCTCACCGCCAAAACGTGATACCAGATCACTTGGACGCCTGAGGATATTCTTGAGGGTATCGGCAATACTCTTAAGGGTTTGATCGCCGGCCAGATGACCATGTTTGTCGTTAATGGTCTTGAACCTGTCTATGTCCAGCATCAGCAGTGCCAGCGGTGTCTGTTGCCGGCGGCTGATGCGCCCTTCGGCCTGCAGACGCTTGTCGAAGGTGGAACGATTTTTAACTCCGGTAAGACTGTCTATTGTGGCCTGCTCGGTGAGCTTCTGGTTGGCTTCGTTCAGTTCTCTGAGCGCGATTTCCAGCTCCAGAGTACGCTCTTGCACCATACGCTCCAGCTTTTCGTTGCTCTCGGCTTCCATCCTCAGGGTTTCTTCCCTGGCTTCGCGGATCCGCTCTGCCTGTTTCAGCGCTTCCTGCTGAATTCTTTGCTTGGCCTTGCGCTCATCGTTGTAGCGTATTGCCAGCACTGCTGCCATAAACACCACCTCGAAAGTGAGCCCTAATAACACTGGCGTTTGTGGCATCAAGGGCAGTTTGATAAGACCCAGATACATGAGACAGGAGACGAAGATCCCCAGTGTCATTCCACTCCAGGAGACGGTGTAGAGCTTGGCGAGTTTATTGCCACGCACCGCTTGCAGGGTACTGAAAATCAGCAACATCAAACTCACTGACATCACTGAGATGATCTCGATATAGATGGCGAGTGCATAATCGATAAGCACAGTCGCGAACATCAGCAGTATGGCGCAGGCCGCCGTGTAGCGACAGGCCCTCAACATGCGAATGCTGTGATACTTGAGCTGTAATACCTTCTCGGTAAAGAGGATCCCAAAGGCGATAACCAGGGGAACCAACAAAGGGATCACATACTGTTGCAACTGTGGCACATTGGGCCATAGGTAGCGAAATGCCGTGCCATTGATGCAGGCAACCAATAGGGTCATTGTGAGCACATAACCGGCGTAATAGCTGTAACTGAAGGAGCGGGTAGTCACTGCAATGAACAGCGCAAACAAGCCTATAGCGGCCAGGGCGCCTAACTGTATGCCATTGAGCATATTGCGGGTTTCATGGCTTTGCAGTAGCGCGTATGGCTCCCAGAGGTGAATAGGCAGATAGCTGCTGCCGGCCGTGGTCAGCTTCAACCAAAATTGGTGCTGTTCCTGCTGCCTGATGTCAAAGGCGTAGAGGAAGTCGGTACTCAATATGCTTCTGTGGCCAAAGGGTTGGGTATCTCCCAGAGTCAATTGACGTTTGAGACGACCATTGACGTAGTGGTAAACCTCCAGCCTATCCATACTGGGGTTATTGAAGGCCAATATTCTGTTGAAACTGCCGGGCTCATCGGCGTAGAGTCTAAAGTTGAACCAGAGACCATCGGTTCCCATGTCGACAAAGCTGTAGTCATTCGCTGGGTGCCAGGCCGAATCCGGCAGGTTGAGCACCTGGCTGAGGCGACTATCTGGGCCTTGCTCTGTTACTCGGGTACTGGGGCGTAAATCCGAATCCAGCCCCTTTGAGGCTGAAACTTCGACGCTGGGCTCGGCGTTAACCGCCAGAGACAGCAAACTACAGAAGAGCAGCAGTACAGAGTAAGCATTAGCCATGGGTGCTCTCCAGCTTAAAGAAACGCAAGCTGTTGCTATAGCACTGGCGTGCAAGACTGTCCAGCGACTGACCGCGGATGTCGGCGACAGCCTGGGCGATATAAGGCAGATATTTGGGCTCATTGCGGCCGGATTTGGGCTTGGGTCTCATGCTGCGTGGCAGTAGATAGGGACTGTCGGTTTCCAGCAATAATCTGTTATCCGGGATCAAGGGCAGGGCGCTTACCAAGTCCTGTCCCCGGCGTTCATCACAAACCCAACCTGTCACGCCCAGGTACAGATCTCTGGCAATATAGTCCTCGGCCTGTTTGGGGCCGTCGGTAAAGCAGTGCAGTAGCGCCGCCGGTAGTGCTTCCAGATAGTCGTCCAAAATAGCCAAAAAGTCATCATGGGCATCGCGCTGGTGCATCAGTACCGGGTATTGTAGTTCTGCCGCCAGTGTCAACTGGGCCTCAAAAGCCTGGCGCTGCTGCCGGCGCGGCGAAAAGTCCCTGTTGTAGTCCAGGCCGCATTCCCCTATGGCAACGACTCCAGGTTGCCTGGCCAGTTGCCTCAGTTCGGCGGCGCTCTCCGTCTGCCACTGGCTGGCATGATGGGGGTGGACACCAGCTGTGGTGTAGATTTTTTTGGGGTATTGTCGGCAAACCTGGATGCAACTTCGGCTTTCATCCAGATGGCTGCCAATAAGGATAAGCGGCGAGACACCTTGGTCCGCCGCTTCATTGATAACTCGATTGAGATCTTGTTCCAGGTGGCTGCCAATCAGATTGACAGCGATATCCAGGTATTGATTCACTGCAGACGCTTGACCCTGATAGTGCTGTTGCGCCCTTCAGTTCCCAACAGGAATGAGCCTAAGGCGGCTTTTTCGATATAAACTTTCTGCCCGGATTCCAGGCGGAAATTGCGGCTGTCGGTTTGTTTCCAAACCTGACCGTTACTGAAGCTGATCTTGAGGGCACCATAGGGGTCTTTACCGACCTCGCTGATGGTCAGGAAAATCTTCGCAACTTCGTTTTTCTTGCTGGCCTGGATAGTGGATTCCAGGTTGTCGGCACCGAAGTCGGCCACAGGATCGGCCTGGACACTCTTGGCCACAGGCGCAGCGGCAACCACTGCAGCCTCTGTAGGGGTGACTTTTGCATGGGTGACTTTGGCAGCCAGCTCATCGTAACAGATGAGCCGGTCAAGCTTGTCAGATAGGGAGGCACACTGAGCCAATTGCTGTTCTATTCCGGCCTGAGCCTGAAAACAAAGCAGTGCAGCAGTAGAGGCAGCAATCCAGGTTAAACGCATGAATATCATCCTTCTTTTATTCTTGTTTTTACCCTTGCTGCCCGCTGATTACGCTTGCTTTTCTTCGGTCTCGTCCTCGTCTGATTCATCCGAAGCCTTGCTGTAAAAACGGGCAGCCAAGAGTCCGCCCTCAAACAATAACAGCATTGGCACGGCCAGCATAGTCTGAGAAATAACATCCGGAGGTGTCAGTAACATGCCCACCACAAAAGCGCCGACAACGATATAGGGGCGTTTGGCTCTCAGGTCTTCCGGAGTGGTGACACCGGCCCAGCACAGCAAAATCACGGCGACCGGGATCTCGAATGCCAAACCAAAGGCAAAGAACAGCTTCAGAATAAAGCTCAAATAACTGCTGATATCGGTCGCAACCTGAACCCCTTCCGGAGCCACACTGGTAAAGAAGCCGAATACAACCGGGAACACCACATAGTAGGCAAAGGCGATCCCCAAATAAAATAGCAGAGTACTGCTGAACAATAGCGGGACTACCAGACGTTTTTCATGTTTATACAGTCCGGGCGCAACAAAGGACCAGATCTGATACAGCACATAGGGCACAGCAATGAAAAAAGACAGTACCAGCGTCAGTTTAAAGGGAGCGAAAAACGGTGCGGCCACATCCGTTGCAATCATGCTGCCGGTATCCGGCAGTGACTGCATCAATGGGATCGCCAT
This sequence comes from Shewanella algae, assembly GCF_009183365.2. NCBI lineage: Bacteria > Pseudomonadati > Pseudomonadota > Gammaproteobacteria > Alteromonadales > Shewanellaceae > Shewanella > Shewanella algae. The sequence goes on along the minus strand of NZ_CP068230.1, from coordinate 4,348,273 downwards.
GTAGTGATAGATGTCGTTTGCCCAGTAAACCAGGGCGATAAACACGATGAGCACACTTGCTATAGCTCTGAGCAGTTTAGTGCGCAGTTCCAGCAAGTGGCTGATTAATGGCTGCTGTTGCGACATGCTTTACCCATTATTTAGTGTCAGTACCTGTCGGCTTGGGAGCCGTCTCGGTGGCAGGTGTCTTCTCCTCGACAGCGGCTTCTGCCTTGGGTGCTTCCTGGGCTGGAGATTTGCTGTCTTCAACCTGATAGGGACGGTTGACCGATTGGGCCGCCTCTCTCAGTTGGTCGATAGACTCCTGCAGTTCGGGAGACAGATTGCTGAGGCCCTTGCTCTCGGCCTTTTTCAGGTCTGCATGTAACTGCTCGATCTTGAGCTCCTGCTCAAGTTCATCTTTGACCGAATTGGCCATGCGTTTCATGGCACGGATCCAACCGGTAATTGAACGTACCGCTACCGGGAGACGTTCGGGGCCGAGAACGACCAGCCCCAATACCCCGATGAGCAGCAGCTCCATAAAGCCGATACCATCGAACATAGGGAATTACGCCTGTTCTTTGTCCTTGGACTCTGGCTTCTTATCAGCCGCCTGTGCTTTGGGGTCTGCTTGAGTGTTCTGTGCAGAAGTGTCCTCGATGGCCTTCTTGTCATCGTCACTGGACATGGCGTTCTTGAATCCCTTGACTGCTCCGCCGAGGTCGCCGCCCAGTGAACGCAGCTTCTTGGTGCCGAACAGCAGCACTACAATTAACGCGATGATGAGAAGTTGCCAAATACTGATACCACCCATGAAGGTTTCCTCTTAGATAATCTTGGTTCAATTATGAACCTTTAATTAAAATGTACTAATTAAAATTTCTTAATTTTGGGCCTGGATCGCCATCCAATAAACCACAGGATTGCTCCGGCTCCCATACTGACATAGGAAGGCCACAGTGTAGCGTCCTGACTGAGTGAAATCGTGCCACAGATCAACAAAATTGCGGATGTGATTAACAAATAATTGCTCTTGTGCGCTTTCTGCTGGTGCTTCAGATATTTGTCCAACATCTGCTGCTGAGCTCCAAGGAGATTTCGCCCCAGCTTCAGATTGTCATATATCAGCTCCGGAAACTCTGGAAGTTTATCAGACCAGAAGGGCAATTGTGTTTGCACTTTTTTGAACATTGCCTTTGGACCGACCTGTTCGGCCATCCACTGTTCGAGGAAAGGCTTGGCCGTTTGCCACAGATCCAACTGAGGATAGAGCTGACGTCCCAAGCCTTCGATATAGAGCAAGGTCTTTTCCAGCAAGACCAACTGTGGCTGTACCACTATGTGGAAGCGGCGAGCGGTACGGAACAGTTCCAGCAGCACATGGCCGAAGGAGATCTCATCCAGCGGCTTGTTGAACATAGGTTCACACACCACTTTGACAGCTTGCTCGAAGGCCTGAATGTCGGTATCGGCCGAAACCCAACCGGATTCCACATACAGCTGGGCGATACGGCGGTAATCACGATTGAAGAAGGCAAGGAAGTTTTCCGCCAGATAGCGTTTATCCGTGTCGTTGAGCGTTCCCATGATGCCGCAGTCCAGACCAATATAGAAAGGATCTTCCGGATGCTCGCGGGAAATAAAGATGTTGCCCGGGTGCATGTCGGCGTGGAAAAAGTTATCGCGAAATACCTGGGTAAAGAAGAGTTCCACCCCACGCTCGGCCAGTAGCTTGAGGTTGGTACCCTGGGCCTTGAGCGCGGCAACGTCCGAAACCGGGATCCCCTCGATGCGCTCCATCACCATCAGCCTTGGATAGCACAGCTCTTCATAAACATAGGGAATATAGAGGGCGTTGGAGTCGATAAAATTGTTGCGCAGCTTGACCGTGTTGAGCGCTTCCAGTTTTAGGTTGAGCTCTCCCAGAATGGTAGTGCGGTAGTCTTCCACCACTTCGGCCGGGCGCAGGCGATTATCCGGGCCGAGAATGGTTTCCAGCAGATTGGCACTCTGGCTCATCAGTTGCAAGTCGGCGAGAATGTTTTGCTCTACATTGGGGCGTAATACCTTGAGAACCACAGGCTTGCCGTTGGACTTGAGCGTTGCCGTGTGCACTTGGGAAATAGATGCCGAGGCCAGCGGGGTATCGTCAAAGTCGTCAAACAGGGTTTCTATGGGGGCCTTGAGTTCGGCTTCAATGGCTTCCCGCGCCAGCTTGGAGTCAAATGGCGGGACTCTGTCCTGCAACATGGCCAATTCATGGGCCCATTCATCGCTGAGTAGATCGCGACGGGTGGAGAGCATCTGGCCGAACTTGATATAAACCGGCCCCAACTCTTGCATGGCCAGTTTCAGCCGTTCACCACCGGCCTTGGATTTATGTTTGTTGCGCAGCCAGAACAGACTGCGGCGCCAGAGTTTGAAGTACCAAGGGGTCAACTTTTTCGGCAACAGCTCGTCCAAACCATAATGCAGGGCAATGCTGATAACCTGATATCCTCTCTTGATACTGGCGAAACTCATGGGCTTTTCTTGTCCTTCAAATTGGCGAGTCGTTGTTCCAGAGCGTCCGTGGCGGCCACAAGCTCGTCAATTTTGTCGCAATGGTGAATAAATTCAAGCCGATGAGGGGCTAATCTGTACTCTTCGGTGGTTAATTGCGCCAGATGGGATTGGGTCTTGTTAAAAACCCGGCTTAAATCTGCCTTGGCTCGCTGCAGACCACTTAACAAGATATGAGTCGGGGCATCGCCCAGATACCGGGACAAAGGCTCGGCAAAGTCAAACCTGACCTGCTGCAGAAAATGGCTGAATGTTTGCAGCAAGGCGAGTTCCCCTTCGATTACCAGCTTATCTTGTTTGATAAGCTCGGTGAGGCTTTCGCCTTCGCCCAGGCGGTAGAGGGCGGTGGCATCGGCCTTGACGGTAACCGCTGCCTCACCTTCATAGCTGGAAAGCACCTGAATTTTTTTGGCAAACACTAAATAAAGTGGCCAGTTCAGTTGACTGAGTTGCAGACACAGGACTTTACCGTGCAGCGATTTCAACCGGGCATATTCGCCCTCGGCTTGGTCGGTGACTTTCTCTAGCGCCATCTCCAGAGCGGTGCAGCACAGCAGCCGCCACTGGGATGTCAGGCTCAGCTCATTCATCTCAGAACTTATAGCCTCGGTGCAGAGCCACTACGCCGTCGGTCATATTGATGTAATCCACCTGCTCCAGGCCGGCATCTTGCATCATCTGTTTCAGGGTTTCCTGATCCGGGTGCATACGGATGGACTCGGCCAGGTATTCGTAGCTGTCGGCATCTTTGGCAACCAGCTGACCCATCTTGGGCAGGATCTTGAATGAATACAGATCGTAGGCCTTACGCATGATCTCATGCTGTGGCTTGGAAAACTCCAATACCAACAACTTACCGCCTGGCTTGAGCACACGTTGCATGGAGCGCAGCGCCGCGTCTTTGTCGGTCACATTACGCAGGCCAAAGGCGATGGTGATGATATCGAAGTGATTGTCCGGGAAGGGCAGTGCTTCGGCGTTGGCCTGTACATAACTGACGTTGCCCACTATGCCCTTGTCGCGCAGCTTGCTGCGACCGACTTTGAGCATGGAATCATTGATATCCGCCAGGATAACCTGACCCTTGTCACCCACCAGGTGAGAGAACTTGGCGGTCAAATCACCGGTACCACCGGCCAGATCCAATACCTTCATTCCCGGACGGGCACCGGCGCACTCAATGGTGAAGCGTTTCCAGAATCTATGGATACCAAAGGAAGCGACATCGTTCATGATGTCGTATTTAGTGGCAACGGAATGGAAGACTCCGGCTACCAGGTCGGCCTTCTTATCGGCTTCGACAGTTTTATACCCGAAATGTGTACTCTTTGGTGAGTCTTCAGACATCAGTGTATTCCTATGACTAGCTCGTATTGCAGCGAGTGTAAGCTATTGGTACAGCTTGCTGAATCTTTGCGCGGCCAAGCTGTGATCGCCGCAGTAAAAAATGCTGTTGGCCCCAGGCCAGACTGCGCATTAGACCACAATATCCGCCGGGGGTGAATAGCCCCAGCCGCCATAGCATTCCCTATTGCGGCTGAACTTCGCTTAGCCGTCCTGCCTATTTGAGCACGGGCAAGCTTGGCGGTGCTACAGCGAAAAGAGTGTGGCAGTGTTCAGACCTGTTTGGCCTGTAGATAGGCGTAAATCAGTTCGGCAAGGCACTGACCTACGGCCTTGTAACCGGCGGCTAAACCTGCGTCGTGGCATGCCGGGGCGCCTTCGGCCAGATGCAGATAAACACTTGGGGTGTGGCGCGCCATATGGCTGACGTAATGTGCCGCATCCAACAATGGAATACCGGCAATGGTTGAGGCACTGGAAGGCATCCGGGTTATAGCATCCAGATCCAGCTCTATGGCGACCGGTAGACCTGTATGACGCAGCTGGCGGGCAATGTCGCTCAGTGCCTGTTCTAAACTCAGCTCACGGCGTACCCAAATCTGTTGCAGGCTGTGCCAACTGCCTCCGAAGGCCGTAAGTTGTTCCAGATTGGCTTCACTGTTTTTCAGTTCATGCAGCCCGAGCACGTGATAATGCCCCAGGGCGCCGTTGGCCGCGGCATAACTGAAACCATTGCCACTGTGGCGGCCTTCACGCAACCTGAAGTCTGAATGAGGATCCAGATTGACCGCCGCCAGCGGCTTGGATAATGCCGCCCGGGCGGCGCTGAGTAAGCCAAAGGCGTTGTTGTGGCCACCGCCGATGACGATGGGCTCAAGCCCGGCGGCAAAAACCGGAGTCAGGGCTTCGATGACCTGCTGATCCAGAGACTCCACCTCTTGTCTGAGTTGCTGACAATCATTGGCAGCATTGGCAACCGGGGTGATTTCCCCCAGCAGCAGGCATTCTTCACCACTTAAAAAGCGGTTGGACTGCAGATTAAGCAGCGCCGGCAACATGGCGGCAAAGGCCTGGTTGGCACCGCCTTGCCCTAGATTAGCCCTGGGCCCAAGGTCCTCCTTGATTCCGATAATGGCAAAACGGGCGCCTGCGGCTTTGGCCTGGGTCAGCGCATCCATATAGCTTGCCGCGCCTGGCAGCAGGCGCACTTTCTGACCCAGACGGGTTTCACCTTCTCTGGGGCTGAAAGATTGAGCCAGCTTGGCTTGCGTGATGGGGGAGAGCGGCAGTTCCATAGAATATCCCTTTCTCTGACGGGGCAAGAATAGCCTCTATTCTGGCCGAGGCTGAGCAAAAGGCAACAAAAAAGCCGGCAGAGGCCGGCTTTTGTGCAGAGGTCGTTATCAGTCGATATCCAAAGGCTCGGGAGAAAGAATCACCCCAGTGTTATCGGCATAGATATGATCGCCAGGCAGGAAGGTGACGCCACCGAAGTTCACCGGAATGTCCACTTCACCAATGGCATTGCCATCGGCACCAACAGGAATGGAGGCCAAAGCCTGGATACCTATATCCAGCTCTTCGAGGGCATCGACATCGCGCACGCTACCGTAAACGATAATGCCTTCCCAGTTGTTGTTGACCGCAACCTCGGCAATCGAGGCATCGATCAGCGCCCGGCGCAGAGAACCACCACCGTCTACCAGCAGAACCTTTCCTTCGCCATCGTCCTGCAATACATCGAGAATGAGGCCGTTGTCTTCGAAACACTTGATGGTGCTAATGGAGCCGCCAAATGAACTACAGCCACCGTAGTTGCTGAACATGGGCTCGACGACATCGACAACATCCAGGTACATGTCACAAAGTTCTGAGGTGTTGTATTCCATATTTACACTCCTGTTGAACCGCAGGGTCTGACAAGACCGCGGGATAACGCACTAAGTGCCAGTATATAAGGGATTCTTGAAAAGAAAAGTGTTATCAATCACGGTATTGCTGGATTTTATCTCCGTTAACATTTGCGTGGTAATATTTCGTAACTCCTGTCTATATATGCAGCGTTTTTTGATGCAGCTCATTAAATAACGTATTTTTATTACAACTCTGTTGTGACTTTTGTTAGCATTGGCACCATTCAAACTTACTTAACTTTAACCTGCTTTAGGGGCACGGATCCCCCGTCAGGCTTATGGACGGCAGAGGGCCTTAATGAGGTGCCTTATGGAAGCTCTTAACACAGTTGAAATCGTTGGCTATTTTGCCTCCATCATGGTGGCTATTTCACTGATGATGAAGGATATTATCTGGCTGCGTTGGATCAACTTTACCGGTTGTACCCTGTTTGTGATTTACGGTGCAGCTATTTCTGCCTGGCCGGTAGCGGGGATGAACGCCTTTGTGGCTTGTATCAACATCTATCATTTGATCAAAATCTATCGTGGCCGGGCTACTGTCACTGCCTGATGTCATAAAAGCTTAGGGCAGGTGTCACCTGTCCGTCACACCCCTTGACTAGGCTCTTTACTGCTACACAGAACGGAGCCCTTGACCCGGCTCCTTACTGTCCACAGAAGGAGCCTCAGCCATGTTTACCTACCTTGCTGAACTCGATCTTCGAACCTTTCGCGCGCTGACACAATTTGGCCGCAAACATGATCTGGAAGCCAGCGCCCTCAAGTTTTCTGCATCGGGTAATGGTCCGCTTTACCTGTGTCTGGCGCTGCTTATGTTGCTGGAGCAGGATGGACAGCGCTTCTTCGCTTTGTTGCTGTTGGCGTATGCAGTGGAATTGCCTTTGTACCTGTTACTCAAAAATGCCATTCGACGTAAACGCCCATGTCATCAGGTTCTGGTGGGCTTCAGGGCCAGCTTTGAGCCCTCTGACAAATTCAGTCTGCCGTCCGGCCATACGGCGGGTGCCTTCGTGTTCGCCAGTGCGGTATGGCAAATTTACCCGCAGCTGGCAGTGCCGGCATTTATCTGGGCTGGCCTGGTTGGGGTTTCCAGGGTGTTTCTCGGTGTTCACTACCCTCTCGATATCTTGGCCGGTGCCCTTTTGGGCTGCAGTGCCACTCTCATAGCAGTAGTTTGGATATAAGGACTATCAATGCGGATACTTTACGGCGTTCAGGGCACAGGGAATGGCCATTTGAGTCGCGCCAGAGTAGTAGCCAAAGCCTTGGCAAAGCACGATATTCAGGTTGATTATTTCTTCAGTGGTCGCCAGCCGGAGCAGTTTTTTGATATGCAGGCCTTCGGCGATTACCGGGTCTGTGCCGGGCTGACCTTTGTGACTCAAAAGGGACGGGTCAGCATCCCCAAGACACTGATGCACAATTCCGCCATTGAGCTTTGGCGAGACATTCGCGAGTTGGATCTCAGTGGCTATGATCTCTTGCTCAATGACTTTGAGCCTGTTTCGGCCTGGGCCGCCAGGCGTCAGGGAGTGCCCAGCATAGGCATTAGTCATCAGGCTTCCCTCAAATACCCTGTGCCCAAAGTAGGAAACTCCTGGTTCAACGACTGGTTGCTGGAAAACTTCGCTCCCGTGGATCAGGCATTGGGGTGTCACTGGCATCACTTTGGTTATCCGATATTGCCGCCCTTTGTCGATGTCAGCCGCTGCGCCGTGGAACATTCGCACGATATTTTGGTGTATCTACCGTTTGAGAGCCCACAAGCTATCGCCGAATTGTTGCACCCTTTCCATGACTACCGTTTTATGGTGTATCACAGCCAGGCGGCGCCAGTTGCTTTACCTGAGCATATTCTGTGGCATGGTTTTGATCGTGAAGGCTTCAAGGCCGATCTCGCCAGCTGCGGTGGGGTGATAGCCAATGCCGGATTTGAACTGGCCAGTGAAGCCCTGACCCTGGGTAAAAAGCTCTTGGTTAAACCCTTGCTTGGGCAGTTTGAACAGCTGTCGAATGTGGCCGCCCTGGAGCTGCTGGCAGCGGCCGACAGCATGATGACGCTGGAGCCGCAAACGGTGAAACGTTGGCTCAAACGGGGTAGCCCTGAGCCGATTAACTACCCGGATGTGGGCGACCTGCTGGTGCCTTGGCTGTTGGCCGGCAATTGGCAGGACAGCCAATCGCTGTGCCGGGAGCTGTGGCAGCAGGTGACATTACCCGACACCTGGTTTTCCAAGCAGGATGCCAGGGCGCTCAGCGGGCTGCCTTTGGGCTCGCTGATCCGCTAGCAAAGGTACGAATAAGTCCTCGTGGAATTTGTTCGCACCTTCCTCAGTTATATTTGATATTCATGCTGATCAGGGCTTCACGGCTGCCCTTTTCGGCACGCAGCCTAGCCAGATATTGTTCCCAGAGTTCGGTGTGTTGGGTGCAGAGCTGGTGCAGTATCTGCCAGGAATAGAGGCCGGTATCATGGCCGTCGTCGAAGACCAGCTTCACCGCATAATTGCCGACCGGCTCAATGGCGCTGATGTTGACCTCTTTCTTGTGAGTCACCAGCTTGGGGTTGCCATGGCCGTGTACTTCGGCCGATGGAGAATGAACCCGCAGAAATTCGCAGCTCAGCTGATACTGACTGCCATCATCGAAGCCTATCTCGAGCAGTTTGGATTTACGCTTCAGTTTCAGTGATGTGACTTGAGGATGACTCATGGGAACTCCATTGTGTCCGGGGTTTCTGTGTATCTGTTTATTCTATGTCAGAGCGCTGGGACTGTGCACCCCGGTGGATGAGAGCTGACACACATTAATGGTGGCAAAAAAATAGCGGCCGCTGGCAGCGGCCATTATTAGATAAAGATGAAGACAGTTATTTGATAAAGGCGAAGGCATCGCCGTAGAGGTGGGCTTCATCCAGTCCCATCTCGCGGAACAGCTCCCGCGCGGCACCGACCATGTCGAAACGACCGGCAATATAGATGTCATAGCCCACCAAGCTGACAAAGTCCGAGCGTATCTGCGCCAGTAGATTGGCCTGTTTCCCCTGCCAGTCGGCCTCGGCCTGTTCTACTACCGGCACGAAGTGCAGCCAAGGGTGCGCTTGATGCCACTCTCTGGCGATGGCTTCGTAGTACATGGCTTCAGGATTGCGGCAGCCCCAATAGAGCAGGGTTTCAACCTTTTGCCCCAGGGCGATTTGCTGCTCTACCAGGCTCTTGATATAGGAGAAGCCTGTACCACCGGCAACCAGCAGTCTGGGCCTGATACTCTGGTGTCTGAGGAAGGCTTCACCGCCCGGAGCTTCGATATCGATATGGCTGTTGTTTCTCAGCCGCTCGACCACTTGCATGGGATAGCTCTCGCTGACGGCTGCGCCTATGTGAAGTTCTATGAGTTCGCTGCCGGGAGCCGAAGCTATGGAGAAGGGACGCTTGTCTTTCTCACCCATTACCACACACAGGTATTGACCTGCCTTGAACTCCAGCGGTTTTTCGGGGCGCAGCAATACTTGGTACACAGCGTCATTGAATGGGGCAACTTTCTCTATCTTACAGCGGATGCTATTCATCGAACTTCCTTTTTACCTCTCTGTTGAAGGCTTATTTTAATAATGGCTAAAGCAGTTATTGCGGATTATAGGGTAGCTTGGTCTTCTATGCCCAACTGCTCCCAAATCTCGTCCACTCGCTGTTTAACCTCTTGGTCCATCACTATTGGGGTGCCCCATTCGCGGGTGGTCTCACCTTCCCACTTATTGGTGGCATCCAGGCCCATCTTGGATCCCAGTCCCGCCACGGGTGACGCAAAATCCAGATAGTCAATGGGTGTGTTGTCTATCATCACAGTGTCGCGGCTGGGATCCATCCGGGTGGTTATGGCCCAGATAACGTCCTGCCAGTCGCGGCAATTCACGTCTTCGTCGACTATGACAATAAACTTGGTATACATAAACTGACGCAGGAAAGACCAGGCTCCCATCATCACCCGCTTGGCATGGCCGGGATATTGTTTGCGGATGGAGATCACCGCCATCCGGTAAGAACAACCCTCCGGTGGCAGGTAAAAGTCGACGATTTCCGGGTACTGCTTGCGCAGGATAGGAACGAAGACCTCATTGAGGGCAACCCCGAGCATGGCCGGTTCATCCGGTGGTCTTCCCGTGTAGGTGCTGTGGTAGATGGCATCTTTTCTGTGACTGATATGGGTCACGGTAAACACAGGGAAACTGTCGGTTTCATTGTAATAACCTGTGTGGTCACCGTAGGGGCCTTCCACCGCCATCTCTTCGGGATCGATATAACCTTCGAGAATGATCTCACTGGTGGCCGGCACTTCCAGATCGCAACTCAAGGCCTTGACCACTTCGGTGCGCTCACCGCGCAGCAGTCCGGCAAAAGCATATTCACTCATGGCATCGGGCACTGGAGTGACGGCGCCGAGAATAGTGACAGGGTCGCTGCCCAGCGCCACTACCACAGGATATTTTTCACCTGGGTGCTGCTGCTTGAAGTCGGCAAAGTCCAATGCCCCGCCTCTGTGTGACAGCCAGCGCATGATCAGCTTGTTTTTGCCCAGCAGTTGTTGCCGGTAGATCCCCAGATTCTGGCGTTTCTGTCTCGGCCCTTTGGTGATGGTCAAACCCCAGGTTACCAGCGGTGCAACATCGCCGGGCCAGCAGTGCTGAATGGGCAGGGCGGTCAGGTCGACCTGATCGCCTTGCAACACCACCTCCTGGCAAGGGGCGTTACGCACTGTCTTGGGCGGCATGTTCAGTGCTTGCTTGAACATGGGGATCTTGGCAATGGCATCCTTGAAGCCCCTGGGTGGCTCGGGCTCCTTGAGAAACGCCAGCAGTTCGCCCACGTCCCTCAGTGCCATGGGATCATCCTTGCCCAGCGCCATGGCGACCCGCTTCGGAGTACCGAAGAGATTCACCAGCACGGGCATCTGTTTGCCCTTGGGATTTTCAAACAACAGGGCCGGGCCACCGGCACGCAGCACCCGATCGGCTATTTCGGTCATTTCAAGATAAGGATCAACCGGATAGCTGATACGCTTGAGCTCACCCTGACTCTCGAGGTGATCGATAAAACTGCGTAAATCCTTAAAACTCATGTGGAAATAGCCTCGCTGCCGAATGCATTAATGGCGCGCACTATAGCATTAATCCAGGCAGCGGTTAACTGCTGTCGCATGGGGGAGCAGAGACAAACAGGCGACCCTTGGCTGAATGCCCGCTGAGTCATCTTTATTTCTCCTGCGATTCACTGATGAATCCGGGCGCCAGCCGTAGTAGCATGAAAGCTGCGGGCCTTGAAGCCTGGAGGCTATATGAAACGAGCATTTTTCCTGAGTCTGATACTGATGAGTTTGCCACTGGTGGCTGCTGCCAGGGATAACTCCCATGCCGAGCGCCACTATCAGGGTGATATTCATAGAGGAGATGACAACCGCCGGCATAACCATGGCTCACGAAGTCATTGGGGCCTGTATTGGGGCGTTAACAATCCCTGGCTATCGCCCTGGCGCTACGACCCGTGGAATCGTTGGCAGTGGGATGATCCTTGGTACAGAGATCGCTGGCAGCGCCCCTATGTATATCGCAGGCAACCCAAGCCGGAGCCTGTGGTAGTGGCGCCACCGCAGCGAGTAACGACTCACTTTGAAACCTTGGCCGATACAGGGAGTCGTGCCAGCCTACCGGCCAATGCCAGGGTGATACAACAAGGTAATCGCACCTTGTATCAATGGCAGGGCAAGACCTATCAATTTGACTGGCAAAGCCAAACCTATCGGCCTCTGCCACAGTCCCCATCTAAAGTCGGAGAGCAAAGCAAATGAAATTGATCACCGGGGCCAGCAGTGGCTTGGGGGCAGCGCTGGCGAGGCGTTATCATGCTGAAGGAGCGTCCTTGTTGTTAACCGGCCGCAGCGAACAGAGGTTGCAACAACTGGCGGCAGAGTTGCCCGGTGTCAGTTGCCAAGCCACAGATTTAACCAATCCGCAAGCGATTGAGGCTCTGCTCGATACCTTGGGCGAGGCCCCCGAAATGCTGCTGCACTGTGCCGGCAGCGGCCGCTTCGGTAACCTGGAAACTCAGTCACCGGTCGAGATAAAGACCCTTATCGACAATAACTTATTGTCTACTCTGTTGCTGCTCAGAGCCATGTTGGCTCGTTGGCGGCAAGAGTCCATGACACTGGTGATTGTCATGTCTACCGCGGCGCTGCAACCCAAGGCCGGAGAGAGCAGTTACTGCGCGGTAAAATGGGCTGTCAGAGGCATGCTGGAATCCTTACGCTTGGAACTCAAGGGCAGCAAGATAAAGCTGATAGCCGTCTACCCCGGCGGAATGGCAACCGGGTTCTGGCCCAGTAGCGGTAAATTGGTGGATACGTCGAGCTTTATGACTGCCGACGAAGCCGCCGCCATGCTTAGTCAGGCCTTGCAAAGTTGTGCCCACGGTTATGTTTCGGATATCACCTTGACCCGGGGCTAGGGGGCAACGTTAAGAGTTAAAAAAGGATTTTGACCGTGATTCCACTCAGCCAAGAGGCAATTACAGCCAAGGGAGGCGCCATGATATCTCAATGGCACAGTACTAACTCAGGAGCTGGCTTTGGGCGTCATTCATGCATGATTATATGTCTGTTGCTGCTGGGTAGTTTGCTGTCTTTGGGATTGGCGCAGGCCAGCACAAGCGGCAATCTGTGTATTCCCTATACTGCCAGCGAAAAGGTTACACTCGCCTATATCAATGATGGCGATACCCTCACACTCAAAGATGGCCGCCTGATACGCTTGATAGGTGTCAATGCCCCCGAGATAGATCATCAGTATCCCAGTCTCTCCCAGCGCTACAGTCTGGAGGCCAGGGCCTTTGTCGCCTCTAAGCTCAAAGCGGGGGACGAACTGGCGCTGATGTTTGGCCCAACCAAGCTGGATCCCTATGGTCGCACTCTGGCCTATGTCTTTACTCCGGATGGTTTATTGTTGCAGCAGGAACTGCTGCAACAGGGTTTTGCCATGGCCAGGGTCTATCAGGAACATCCGTTTTGGGAATGCTTTGCCAAGCTGGAGCAGCAAGCACGAACTCAGAGTACAGGTTTGTGGGTGTTTGATGACTATGCCCCCAAGGCGGTTTCGGCTATCGGCCAGCAGGATTTAAATCAGTATCGGCTGGTCAGAGGTGTGGTGACAGATTTTGAAAGAAAGGGACAGTATTTGTGGCTTATTCTGGATAATAACTTCTATGTCGGCATACCTCAGACCGGATCTGGTAATTTTAGCAACCTTTTAGCGCTGAACTCGCTTAAAAGAGCCGTTATAGTGCGGGGTAAGTTGTATTTTTCCTACAAAAAATGGCAGATGATCGCCACTCATCCATCACAGATAAGTTTAGAAAATCCCCCTTAGAAGCAAAATGCCTGACTTAAGCGGAAAATTTCTATCTCACTGTTTTAAAACAGTGCCTTTTCGCGTATCTTTAGCGCCTTGTGATTTGAGTCACTGTAGAGGAAGTTCTGCAGTGATCCAGACCTGTGTTTGTACGGTTTTTACTTAATATCATTCCGCATTTCAGGATTTAAAAATGACAGATTTCCGTCAAAAAGCGCTCGATTACCATGAGTTCCCCGTTCCAGGCAAAACCGCAGTGACGCTGACCAAGCCCGCCGAGACCAGTATGGATTTGGCGCTGGCGTACAGCCCGGGGGTGGCAGAGCCGGTACGTGAAATCGCTTCCAATCCTGCCAATGCGTACAGATACACCAATAAGGGCAACACGGTTGCCGTGATTTCCAACGGTACCGCCATTCTGGGGCTGGGTAACCTTGGCCCCTTGCCATCCAAGCCGGTAATGGAAGGAAAGGCTTTGCTGTTCAAGCACTTTGCCAATATCGACGCCACAGATATCGAAGTAAAACACCGCACAGCTGAAGAGTTTATTCATACAGTCGAAGCGATTGCCGACACTTTTGGCGGTATCAACCTGGAAGACATCAAGGCGCCTGAGTGCTTTGAAATCGAGCGTGAGCTGATCGAGCGCTGCCAGGTTCCTGTGTTTCACGACGACCAGCACGGCACGGCAATCGTTACTGCCGCCGGGATGATCAATGCCCTCGAGATCCAGGGCAAGAAACTGGAAGAGGCTGTGTTTGTCTGTATGGGCGCAGGCGCAGCGGCCATCGCCTGTATGAGCATGCTGGTCAAGTGTGGAGCCCAGCGTGAAAACGTCTACATGCTGGATAGAAAGGGCGTTATCCATACCCGTCGTGAAGATCTCAACGAGTACAAGGCGCTGTTTGCCAACAACACAGACAAGCGCACGCTGCAGGATGTGATCAAGGGGGCCGACGTGTTCCTGGGGCTGTCTGGGCCTGATGTTCTCGGTGCCGAGGAAGTGGCTATGATGGCCGAGAAGCCGGTGATCTTCGCTTGCTCCAACCCGGATCCTGAGATCAAGCCTGAACTGGCTCATGAGATACGTAGCGATTTGATCATGGGAACCGGTCGCAGCGACTATCCCAACCAGGTCAACAATGTGCTCTGTTTCCCATTCATTTTCCGTGGCGCTTTGGATGTGCGTGCCAGCCGCATTAATGATGAGATGAAGATAGCCGCGGTTTATGCCATTGCTGAACTGGCCAAGGAGCCTGTGCCAGCATCTGTGTTGGCGGCTTACCCCAATGTCAGCGAGTTGAGTTTCGGCCCGCAATATGTGCTGCCCAAGCCTATGGACCCTAGATTGTTGCCCAAAGTCGCCAAGGCTGTGGCGCAAGCAGCCATAGACTCGCAGGTTGCTCAGATAGACACACTGCCGCAATACCCGGAAGTCTGATAGCAGCTTTACTCCCAAGGGGCCTTGTTTGGCCCCTTTGTTGTTTCTGCAAGGCAAACGGGGCATTTGCCGTGCTGTGCAGCTTGTCGGTTGCCTTTTGCGTACGGCTGCTGAATAATCAACAGACTGAGTTCCCGCAGTGAGGCGGCTCAACACTTAGAAGAATAAGAAGACTGGCAGGATCGCCCTCGATGAAACTCACCCGAATTCTCACAAAAAAACTCACCAGTTTTTGGCTCTTGTCGCTGACGACAGTGGCGTTTGTGTTTCTGCTCTGTGCCATGATGAGTTTCCTGCAGCTGACCTACAAGTTCCAGCAACAGAAGGTCACGGAGCTGGAAACCATGCTGACCAACCAGTACCAACCCAGCAGCAATTGGGAACTGGAGTCCTGGCTGCCTCCCATGTTAATTGCTTACAACGCCGCCAGCTTTAAGCTCTGGCATTACGACAAGTTATTGTTTGAATATAAAGGCAATATAGGCACAGAAAACCTGGTGCGTTATCAGTCACAGCTGAAGAACAACCCAGGTATCCGCATGGAGCTGGAATTGCCGCAGCCGTTTTCCCAGCACAGACCAGGTTGGTACGAAGTCTTGATCATTCTGGTCGGCGTGGGTGCCGTGCTGGCGTTTGTCCGTTTCGGCTATCTCTGGTATTCGCGGCAACTGGAGGGGATTGAAGAGCTGGCACAGCGCAGCCGTTTAATCCTCTTGGGTGAGCATGAAAAAGCGCTGGCGATGCCGGGCAAGGGTAAACCCAGATTGATTAACCGCGCCCTAAGTCGCTTGCTGGAAGAGCTGGCCGATGCCCAGAAAGAGCGGGCCAGATTTGACAAGTTTATCCGCAGCAATACTTTCCTGGATCCCGACACCCGCATAGGTAACCGCCTGTTTCTCAAGAATCGCCTCGATGCTCTGAGCAATGAACAGGGCATGATAGCCCATGGGGTGCTTTATCTGTTGGAGCTGGAGGACCTGGATCTGCTGCAGCAACAGCTGGGAGACAGCCTGACGCTGGAGCTGCTAAGACAAAACGTCAACGGCATCAGCCAGATACTGCAGTCTCAGCCCAACAGTTTCTTTGCCCGCCGCTCCCATAACCAGTTTGCAATAGTGGTGACCCAGATTTCCCTGGCGGAGGCCGATCAACTGGCGATCCGACTGCTGAAAGTCTGCCAAAGCCAGGTGTTGCCCAAGCTGGACAACGCCGACAACTTCTATCATCTCGGCGGAGCTTACTTCAAGGTGGGCGATGGTCAGCAACAGTTGCTGGAAGAGGCGGAAATGGCCCTGAGAGCGGCTCAGCTGCAGGGGATCAATACCTGGTTTATGTATGACAAGGGTGCGGTGGATCAGGAGTTTGCCAAGGGCTCGGTGCGCTGGCGCAGCTTTCTGGAAATGGCCTTGGTCAACAAGCGTTTTCTGGCTTATACCCAGCCAGTGATGGATTGTGACGGCAAACTGCACCATAGAGAGGTGTTCACCCGTGCCAGAGATCCCGAGGGCAATCTGGTGCGGGCGACCCTGTTTCTGCCTATGGCAGTTAAATGTGGGCTGATGCCGCAAATTGAGCGCCAGACTCTGGAAAGAGTCTTGTTTGAGTTGCTGCCGAGTGAGCCGGACAAGAAGGTTTGTTTCAGCATCAACCTGAGTCTGGATTCGCTGATGAGCCGCGCCTTTATCCGTTGGCTGCGTACCACCTTGCTGGAATACCGGGATCTGACCGGCAGGTTGATCTTCGAGGTCAGTGAGGATATCGCGGCGCCCAATCAGGAGAAGATAGCCTCCAGGCTGCAAATGATCCGCAAAATGGGCGCGCGCCTGTGTGTCGATCATGTGGGGCAGCAGGTGATCAGCACCCAGTATATTCAGGACACGGGGTTCGAGCTGATTAAACTGCACAGATCCATAGTGCGGCAGATCCATTTACGGCCCGAAAATCAGCTGTTTGTTCGCAGCCTGATAGGTGGACTCTACCGCACCGAAGTACAGGTTTGTGCCGAAGGCGTGGAGCTGTTCGAAGAGTGGCAGACTTTGAGAATACTCGGCGTCAGCGCCGCTCAGGGCAGCTGGTTCAGCGAGCCTATGCCGGCCAGCGCCTGAGCTAGAGTACAAGCCTTGTATTCGTTTGACTTGTTTATCAGCATGGGTGAGCCTATCTTTAGAGCAGTTCTCAGTTTGAGAATATTTGCCTATAAAATGAAGTGATTAGTGTTTAGAATGGATACGCCAAAATATTGACTTAATTTTTAAGGTTGCAGCAAGTTGTTAACCTTAAGGCCGAGGTCAGGCCAACCACTTTCACAGGGACTCAGGGTTACCTATGACGAACAAGTCACTCATCAGTCGTCTTTTTAGCTTTGGCTCGTCCGAATCCGGCGTCGCTACCGGCATTTTCCTCGCGGCCAATCACGCCTGGGTCTTTCGCCCCGGCAGTGACAACCAAGGTGCACTCTGCCACAGCTATCCACTGCAAAAAGATGATTGGAATGCACTGTTTTCCGCTATCTATGCCGACTTTGGCCCCTCAAAATTGCAGTTGGCGTTGGGCTTTGGCCATTATCAACTTCTGAGCGCCGACCGGCCCAAGGTAGAAGCCGATGAGATGGCTCAAGCGCTGGTTTGGGCGGTCAAGGACATGGTCAGCCCGCCGCCGGCCGATATCCATCTGGACTACTTCGAATCACCGATTAAAAGCAGTGACAAACTCAATGTGGTGGTTTGCTCCCGCAGCAGCCTATCTGCTTTGGCCCAGGGAATAGACAAGGCCGGTATGGAGTTGGTGGGGATCAGCATCGAAGAGTTACTGCCCACTAACCTCTTTGGCCAAGACCCTATGGCCAGGCTGGTGATCAGCCAAATTCCCGGGCAGGAGTTACTGCTCACTGTGGTGCGCGAGGGTGAACTCTACATGCAGCGGCGCATTCGCGGATTTGCCGAACTGCACCAGACCGATGCCGAATCCTTGGGGTTCGGCGTTGCCGATACCCTCAGCCTGGAGATCCAGCGCTCGATGGACTTTTTTGAAAGCCAGCTCAGACAAGCGCCGGTAGCCTCGATTGAAATCATGGTTCAGGGGCAAACCGATGCTCTGGCGCAACTTGTGTCCAGTAACTTTAACCAGCAGGTGCGTCCGGTCAATGGCATGGATGTCGGTATGAAAATGGCTGAGCTCAGCTATCTGGAACTGGAGCGGGGTAGCAAATGAGCAAGACCCGGATCAATCTCTATTCATCTTCACTCTTGCCTCCCAGGCTAAGGCTCAGTTTTGTTCGTTTACTGGTTGTTGCTGGTGTGTTCTTGTTACTGGGACTCTCACTTATCGGCTTGGGATGGTGGCAGCAAACGCAAGTGTCCAGGCAGTTGCTTGAGGTCGAGTCGCAGCGACAGGCCTTGGAGAGCCAAAAACAACAACTGGAAGCCGAATTGGCCAAGCGTCAGCCTAGTGCCGAGCTGGTCATTGAGCTGGAGCGTCGTACTCAGGAGCGAGAGCTCAAGGGTTTACTGCTGACCGAGCTTGGGCAGCGGGAGCGCATGACGTCCAAGGGCTTTGCGCCTGTGCTGCAGGAGTTGGCCCAAGTGTCCGATGGCAGCGTGTGGTTGAGCCGCATCAAACTTGAAGAAGACAAGCTGGAGTTTGAAGGTTTCGGCCAATATCCGCAGAGTCTGCCGCGCTGGATAGACAGGCTCAAACAAACCGAGAGTCTGAGAGGGCGCTCGTTTGCTTCCATGACCATGGCTCGGGAGCCAGGCCAGCCACTGGCCTTCGTCCTGACCAGTGAAGCCCGGGAGGTGAAGAAATGAATTTCCTTCGGCGTCTGGGCCAAGCCTTTGATGGTTTGAGTCAAAGAGAGAGGATCATGGTGGCGGGAGTCAGCCTGTTATTGCTGCTGTTTCTGCTGTATCTGCCGCTGGAGTCTTTCTGGCTGGAGCGCCAGAGCAATCTGCAACGCCTGCATGCCGGCCAGAGTAGCATCAAACTCAGTCAGCAACAGCTGGAGCTCTATCGCCAACGCCTGGCGGAAGACCCTGATACGCCGCTCAAGGCCCGCTTGGGGCAAGTCAATCGTGATATCGCTGCGTTGGATCAACAACTGGACCGCCAGATGGTCGACATGGTGCCCGCCAGCTATATGCCATCATTGCTTACCGCCTTGCTGGAACGGGTGCAAGGAATACAGCTGACCGGCTTCAAGTCTGTCGCCCCAACACCTTTGCTGGTGGTAGGCAAAGCTGATGAACAACAGATGAATCTCTATAGTCACGGCATAGTGCTGGAGTTTGAAGGCGACTATTTCGCCGTGCTCAAGTTTGTGCAAGCGGTGGAAAACATGCCGGACAAGCTCTATTGGAAGCGCCTGGATTACCGGGTGTCTGAGTATCCCAAGGCCAGTGTGCAACTTGAGTTATACACGCTCAGCATCAATGAGGACTTTATCAGTGTGGCATCATCCAGCTAAGTGCTTAATCTTATTGGCGATGCTCTGCAGCCAGGGTCTGGCAGCAGCCAGCCTGCGGGACCCTACCATGCCGGCACAGGGAGTAAATTTGCCAGCCAAGGAGCAGGGAGGGCAGGGCCTGATACTGAGCAGCCTGCTCAGCGGACCTCAGGGCAGGCGGGCCGTGATTAATAACCAAATTTACCGCCAGGGAGACAGGATTCAAGGAGTGGTGTTAAGCCGTATCGATCAGGACAGTGTTTTACTGGCCGATGGTCGCCGACTCTATCTGTTTCAAGCGATTACCGAGCGCAAGGAAAAACATTAATGAAAACCAGACTCGCCTATATGCTGCCGTTGCTGGCTCTGGGCCTGGCGGCCTGCCAAACCACGGATAGGCCCAACCCAGCCGCCTCCAAAGAGGCGCTGCGCGATTCCATGGCGCAGCAAAATGCCATGGCAGCAGTGCCTCCTCCGGCCAGCTTGCCTCCCGGTGTGCAGCAAGAGTTGAATGCCGATGGTCTTCTGGCCGGGCTGGCCGCACCTGTGCAGACCGAGCGGCGTTTTGATGTCTCGGCCAATGATGTCGATGCCAGGGTGTTTTTCCCGAGTCTGGTGGAAGGCACTCCCTTCAGCGTGGCTGTGCACCCGCAAGTGAGCGGCAATATCTCTTTGTCGCTCAAGGGCGTGACCCTGAGTGAAGCCTTGCAGGTAGTACAGGACATTTACGGCTATGAGATCAGCCGGGAAGGACGGATCCTGAGGGTCTATCCGGCAGGCCTGAGAACCGAGACTTTCCCGGTCAATTACCTCTATATGGAGCGTATCGGTCTGTCGCTGACTTCGGTCAGCTCGGGAAGGATCTCTGACAACAATAACAACAACAGCAATAACAACCTCAACAATAATGGCCTGAACAACGGCAATAACAGCAATTTCAGCAATAACCGTAGTAACAACAACGGCAACGACCAGAACAGCAATAACACCAACGGCACCTTCATCAGTTCCCGCACCAAGACAGATTTCTGGGGCGAGCTGCAAAAGACCCTGGAATCGATTCTCGGCAGCAGTGGCGACGGCCGCTCTGTAGTGGTCACTCCCCAGGCTGGCTTGGTTACCGTCAGAGCCAATCCGGACGAGCTGCGGCAGATCCGCAGTTTCCTCTCCACCGCCGAGAGCCATTTGCAGCGGCAGGTTATTCTGGAAGCAAAGATCCTCGAAGTGACCCTCTCCGATGGTTACCAGCAGGGGATCCAGTGGCAGGATGTGCTTGGCAGCGCTTTGGCCGACGGTAACACCAAGGTTAACTTTGGCACCAGCGAGGGCTCGTTTGGCGATCAGATCACCGAGGCCATAGGAGGGGTGACCTCTTTGTCACTCAAAGGAACGGATTTCACCGCCATGATCACTCTGCTGGATACCCAAGGCGATGTCGATGTGCTCTCCAGCCCCAGGGTGACAGCGTCCAATAACCAGAAGGCGGTGATCAAAGTTGGCCGTGACGAATACTTTGTCACAGATGTCTCCTCTACCACAGTGGCCAGCACTACACCGGTGACATCGCCTGAGGTGGAGCTGACACCCTTCTTCTCGGGAATCGCTCTGGATGTAACGCCCCAAATAGACAAAGACGGCAGTGTCTTGCTGCATGTACATCCTTCGGTCACAGATGTGAAAGAGCAGAAAAAGAGCATCAAGATAAGTGACTCTTCGTTGGATCTGCCCTTGGCCCAGAGTGAAATCCGTGAGTCCGACACTGTCATCAAGGCGCTTTCCGGTGATGTGGTGGTGATTGGCGGCCTGATGAAGAGCGAGAATACCGAAGTGGTATCCAAGGTACCGCTGCTGGGCGATATACCCTTTATCGGTGAAGCCTTTACCAACCGCAGTAAGTTAAAGCGCAAGACAGAGCTGGTGATTTTGCTCAAGCCGACTGTGGTAGTTGATGGCACCTGGCAAAAAGAACTGCAACGCTCTCAGAGCTTGCTCGACCGCTGGTATCCACAGGAATAGCCGCTTCTATGTATCTGCAGCATTTTGGCATGCAGAGCATGCCTTTTGCCCTGACCCCCAACACAGGATTTTTCCTGGGGTTGGCTCCCCATGTGGAGGCCTTGCAGGTGCTGCAGGTGGCGCTGCAAACCGGTGAAGGTTTTATCAAGGTCACCGGCGAAGTGGGAACCGGCAAAACATTGCTGTGCCGCAAACTGCTCAACGAGTTACCGCAGCAGTTTCGCTGCGCCTGGTTGCCCAATCCTTATCTGACCCCGGCAGAACTCAGGCTGGCGATTGCCGAGGAGCTGGGGATTGCCGTGAATGATATTAAAGATCAGCAGCAACTCAGTGGTCTTATCCAGCAGCAGCTGCTGGCGCTCAGTGCCCAGGGGCTCAATATTGTTTTGTTGCTTGATGAAGCCCAGGCCTTGCCGGATGAGAGCCTTGAAGCCTTGCGGCTGTTGACCAATCTGGAAACCGAGAGCCGCAAGTTGCTGCAGGTGGTGATCTTCGGCCAACCCGAACTGGACTCGCGCCTGGCGCAGCAAGCGTTTCGACAGTTACGCCAGAGGATCACCTTCAGCTATCGCTTGCGGCCGCTGACCCGGGATGAAGTCTATGCCTATCTGCGCCACAGATTGGCGGTGGCCGGCTATCAGGGGCCGGCGTTATTCAGCGCCGCAGACAGTAAACGTATCGCCGTGGCTGCCAGAGGGATCCCCAGATTGGTGAATATTTTGGCGCACAAGGCGCTGCTGCTCTGTTTCGGTGAAGGCAAACAGCAAGTGAAAACGGCGCATATCAAGGGCGCCATCAAGGATACCGAAGATGCTTCCCGTACTTCGAACTGGCGCTGGCTTTGGCCGACTCTGGCACTGCTCCTTACTTCAGTCGGCGCCTCGGTCGGGGTTTATGCCATGAAGGGAGTCTGGTTATGAGTGTGGTCAATCAGATGCTCAAGGACCTGGATAAACGCCAGCAGCCCCACAACTTAGCTCATGTGCCGGCGGGGCAGGCCAGTCAAGCGGCGACCAATCCCTGGTGGTTGCTGCTCGGTGGCACGCTGTTTGGCATCTCTCTATTGGCGCTGGGGTTATGGCTGGGTGGTTATTTAGGAAGTGGCAGTCAAAGCGCTTCTCAAACCCAAAACCAAGCTGCAAACCAAAGCGGAAGCCGAGCAGAGCCATCGCAGACAGTGCCGTATGAGCCGGGACCCACGGGCCGTAATCGGCCGCAGCCTAAGGCAGTCTCAAGCACTGCCGATGGCAGCGATAGATTAAGTTTGGAGCCTGAGGCGCAGAACTCGGCGCTGCAACTTCCCAGCAAGAGCCTGGCTCCAAGTGAACAATCCAAAGCTCCTGATGCGGGCTTGAATGCTCAAGGCTCAGCCTTTGAAACAAAAAGCTCTGAAACGAACGACTTTGAAACAAAAAGCCCGGAAATGTATGGCTCAGAAACAGGTAACTTAAAATCAAGCCGGGCCGATGACAGCCTTGAAACCAGTGCAGTTGCCGAACGTTTGGCAGCCAAGGAAGAGCCGCTCGGGCTGGAGGCTGGACAAGAGCCGGCTCAGTCAGTGCAAATAGAAAGACCTGGTCGCGATGAAAAATCAGGCTTGGATCAGAAGCCCAGCCCCAATGAGAGCGGCTGGATAACCCAATCCACATCTGGGGCTGCCAAGCCAAGCCAGGCGAAAATGAGCGTGACTCAGGTATCTCTGACCCCGGCAGAGCTGTCGCAGAAAAAGTTGCAACAGGGACAACAGGCCAAGGAGCTGGGGCAGTTGGACAAGGCAATGTCGGCCTATGCCGAAGCCTTGCGTTTGAATGATGCCAATCACAACGCCCGCCAGGAGCTGGCGGCGCTGTTTTATGGCCGCGGCGAATTGGACAAGGCGGCAGTACTGCTGCGTCAAGGTGCCGAAAGCTATCCGCAGCAACCGACCTTTTGGTTGTTGCTGGCCCGGGTGCAGAAGGCTCGCAGCGAGTTACCTCTGGCGCTCGCCAGTTTGCAACAGATAGCCGATGGCAGCGAGCTTGGGCGCGAGAAATGGCTGCTGCAGGCGGAAATTGGCCAAAGCCTCAAGGATTGGCCCTTGGTACAACAAAGTTATCTTAGCCTGATCCGGCAGGATGCCTCCCAGGGACGCTGGTGGTTGGGGCTGGCCTATGCCCAGGATGCGAGTGGTGATTATGACGCTGCCAAGGCCAGTTACCAGGAAGCACTCAAGCGCCAGGGCTTGTCCGCGGATGCCCGTGATTACATAGAAAACCGACTCGCCCAGATAGGA
Organism: Shewanella algae; assembly: GCF_009183365.2. NCBI lineage: Bacteria > Pseudomonadati > Pseudomonadota > Gammaproteobacteria > Alteromonadales > Shewanellaceae > Shewanella > Shewanella algae. The sequence continues at coordinate 4,324,900 of NZ_CP068230.1, read as the reverse complement.
GGCCGCCAGTGAAACCCAAGTTGAAAATGCGCCTCGGTGATCTCCTGGTACAGGAGCAGATTATCAGCGAGGTGCAGCTGCAAAACGCGCTGTCACAACAAAAGCAAACCGGCCGCAAGCTGGGACGCACCCTGATAGACATGGACTTTATCAGCGAGGAGCAGCTGCTGCAGTTTCTCTCGCATCAGTTGAATATTCCCTTTATCGATATCAGCAAACGCCCCATTCCTACCGAGGTGGTCAACCTCTTGTCCGAAGTGCAGGCGCGGCGTTTTCGGGCGCTGGTAATTGAAGCCGATAGCGATTCCGTGCTGGTGGCCATGAGCGATCCTGCCGATCTGCAGGCGCTGGATGAATTGGATGTGCTATTGGCACCAAGACGCCTGAAACTGGCGGTGGTGAAGGAACAGCAGCTGTTCGATGCTTTTGATAACCTCTATCGCCGCACCGGCCACATTGCCCAGATGGCTGGCAAGCTGGAGGAGGAATATGCCGCCGATGATCAGTTCGATCTCGCCAGTCTGACCGAAGGTGACAGCGACAACGAAACCACAGTGGTTAAGCTGTTGCAGTCGATTTTCGAGGATGCGGTACAGATCCGCGCCTCGGACATTCACATTGAACCCGGCGACAAGTCGCTCAGGATCCGCCAGCGGGTGGATGGTCTGTTGCAGGAAAATGTGCTCAAAGAGGTCAATATTGCCGCAGCGCTGGTGCTCAGGCTCAAGCTGATGGCCGGCTTGGATATCTCGGAAAAACGTTTGCCCCAGGATGGCCGTTTTCATATTGAAATCAAAGGCCATCAGATAGATGTGCGTATGTCTACCATGCCCATCTATCACGGCGAGTCTGTGGTGATGCGGCTGTTGGACCAATCGGCAGGGCTCTTGACCCTGAATGAAACCGGAATGCCGCCGCATATTCTCGAGCGGGTACGGCGGCAGATAAAACGCCCCCACGGCATGTTGTTGGTCACGGGCCCTACAGGTTCGGGTAAGACAACCACTCTTTACGGCATTCTCAGTGAGCTGAACAAGGCTGAGAGTAAGATCATTACCGTGGAAGATCCGGTGGAATATCAACTGCCGCGGATCAACCAGGTGCAGGTCAATCACAAGATAGGCCTGGATTTTTCCAATGTACTGCGCACCACCTTGCGCCAGGATCCCGACATCATAATGGTGGGGGAGATGCGGGATCAGGAAACCGTCGAAATCGGCTTGCGCGGTGCCCTGACAGGTCACTTCGTGCTCTCGACCCTGCACACCAATGATGCCATTACCAGTGCCTTGCGTTTGCTTGATATGGGGGCGGCCAGTTATTTGGTGGCCAGTGCCCTCAGGGTCATCATAGCCCAGCGCCTGGTGCGGCGGGTGTGTAAGAACTGCGCCACCGATTATCAGCTCACGCCGCAGGACAGGGTCTGGCTCCAGAGTATCAGCAAGCGCGACTTTTCCGATGCCAGGCTCAGAGTGGGCACAGGGTGTCAGAGCTGCTCCGGCACAGGTTATCGCGGTCGTATCGGGGTGTTTGAGATCCTCGAACTGGATGAAACCATGATAGAGGCGATGCGCAGCGGTAATCCCCATGAGTTTGCCCGTGCCGCTTACGCCAGCGAACAGTTTACCCCGCTGGCTGAATCGGCTCTGGAATATTTACGCAGCGGCCTGACGACCATAGAAGAGGTCGCCAAGCTGGTGGAAGATGTCTCCGAGTCTCAAGTGCCGTTGGCGGCCGAGATGATGGAACGGGATGAGGTCTGATTATGCCGCTCTATAGCTACCGGGGCCGGGATGCCCGCGGTGAACAGGTCAAGGGACAATTGGATGCTGCCTCAGAGAGCGTGGCGGCCGATCTGTTGCTGGCCAGAGCCGTGATCCCGTTGGAGCTTGTTGAGCTCAAGCCTGGCCCGGATCTCAGTCTCAAAGGTTTGCTCAAGCGTAGGGTTGGCCTGGATGAGCTGCAGATATTTACCCGGCAGATGTACTCCCTGACCCGCTCCGGCATTCCTATTCTGCGAGCCATTGCCGGGCTGTCGGAAACCACCCATTCCAAACGGATGAAAGAGGCATTGCAGGATGTCTCTGAACAGTTGACCGCCGGACGGCCGCTGTCGTCGGCAATGAACCACCATCCGGATGTGTTCGACGCCTTGTTCGTCTCCATGGTTCATGTGGGAGAGAACACGGGCAAACTGGAAGATGCTTTTCTGCAGTTGTCCGGTTATATCGAGCGGGAGCAGGAAACCCGCAGACGGATCAAGTCTGCCATGCGTTATCCCATGTTTGTTCTGTTGGCGGTGGCACTGGCACTGGTGATCCTCAATATTATGGTGATCCCCAAGTTCGCTGAAATGTTTTCCCGCTTCGGTGCCGAATTGCCTTGGGCGACCCGGCTGCTTATCGGTACCTCCAACCTGTTTGTCAATTACTGGCCCTTGATGCTGGTGGGGTTGGTAGTAACTGTACTCGGGGTGCGTTATTGGCATAGAACCGAGAAGGGCGAAAAACAGTGGGATCGCTGGAAACTGCATATTCCAGCGGTGGGTTCCATAATCGAACGCTCGACTCTGGCCCGTTATTGCCGCAGTTTTGCCATGATGCTGGGGGCCGGAGTGCCCATGACTCAGGCGCTCAGCTTGGTGGCCGATGCCGTAGACAACAGCTACATGCACGACAGAATCGTCAACATGCGCCGCGGGGTCGAAGCGGGGGAATCCATGCTGAGGGTTTCCAATCAGAGCCAGCTGTTTACGCCCCTGGTGTTGCAGATGGTTGCTGTTGGGGAAGAAACCGGCCGTATAGATCAACTGCTCAATGATGCCGCCGATTTTTACGAAGGTGAGGTAGATTATGACCTCAAGAACCTCACTGCGAGGCTGGAACCTATTTTGATCGGCATAGTGGCCATTGTGGTGCTGATCCTGGCCCTGGGTATCTATCTACCTATGTGGGACATGCTCAATGTGGTCAAGGGAGGCCGCTGATGCCAAGCCAGCATCAGGCCGAGGAAGATCTGCTGCGAACCTTCGCCAGACTGGCCGCACTGCTGCTGTTGTTGGTCATTCTGGCGGTGTTGGGAGTACGTTATTTTTCAGCCGTGGATCAGGTGTCGGCCAGAGGGTTGCAGCTTGAACACCACAGGTTGCTGAATGTATTGGCCATGGTGAGATCCCAGTGGCTGAGCCTGGGACGCCCTGAACAGATGCAACTGGATTGGCAGACGCTGGAACGACCAGAGCCTCCAGGTCAATTGGCTATGAATAAGGCCGGTTGGCCACAGGCGCCCAGCCGGGATGACAGCGGCTGTGTGGCTCTTTGGCAACAGCTTCTGGGAGGCATGCCGGATAGGGCTGTTATCCGGGTGCAGTTTCTCGGCCAGGATCAAAGCTGCCGCTATATGAGCCCTGCCGGTGAGAGCCTGAGTTATCAAATGGACACCGGCAGGGTCATTTTTTTGACAGCTGATACAGATTATTGACCGAGTTGGTTTTTTATCTTAACGGAACTGCTAAAATCAGTGGCGAACAGGTGGAGGAAACCTAGATGAAACGACAGATGCAAGGCTTCTCGTTAATCGAGCTGGTGATAGTGATAGTGATCCTGGGCCTGCTGGCTGCAACCGCTATTCCGCGTTTTTTGAATGTGACAGATGATGCCGAGGATGCCAGTCTCGAAGGTGTAACAGGTGGCCTCGCCACTGCAGTCAGTTTTGTGCGCTCCCAATGGGAGGTCGATGGTCGCCGTAACAACTCGGTGATCCTCGATGGTACGACAGTGTCTCTGGATACCCGCTTCGGCTATCCGACCGGTACTGGCAATACCTCGGCCACTTCCATGGATGATGCCAGTTGCCAGCAAGTGTTCAATACCGTGTTGCAGAGTGCACCCAAGAATGTGCTTTACAGTGCCGATGCCAGAGAACAACGCTATACCGTCAGGGCCTTGGAAGGAGCAGGTGCAAGCGCTACAGCCATTGACGGCACTGTGGTAACCGGGCTGGATCTCTGCGTCTACCATCAGGTGGCATCTCTGGTGCTGGATCAAAGCTCAGGGGTGGCGACACCGGCGCCGGATCTCAACACCACAGGCGCCAAGGGAATTACCTATAACCCGGGTACCGGCCAGGTATTGAGTTTTAGCAACTGATTGAATTGAATTTTTTGAACTAAAGGAAAGCGCTATGCAAAGGCAACAAGGTTTCACCCTGATTGAACTGGTGGTGGTGATCATAATTCTCGGTATTCTGGCGGTGGTCGCTGCGCCCAAGTTTATCAATCTGCAATCCGATGCCAGGGTGTCTACCCTTCAGGGAATGAAGGCGGCACTTCAGGGGGCCAATGCCATGGTGTATTCCAAGGCTGTTATTGCCGGTCAAGGTAAAACTACGGGTGAGAGTGTTGTCATTGGCAAGAGCGGTAACAGTGATATTAGTGTTACTGTGGATTATGGATATTTGGACAGTGCGGCCAATTCCACCACAGTGAAAACCAATCTGGAAAAAGCTATGGACAATACTTTCGAGGCTATTACCGGAACAGATACCGTTGCAACTGAAGACTTTGGGGTGATCTATGTCAGTGACACTTCTTTCATTATTGTCCCCAAGGGTAAGAAAGGCAGTGAGGCCTGTCGTATTAACTATACCCCAGCCACAGCAACTTCGTTGCCACAGTATGTGGTAACTGGTACAGATTGCTAATTTGAAAGGAATAGAAAATGAAAAAACAACAGGGTTTTACGCTGATTGAATTAGTGGTGGTGATTATCATTTTGGGGATACTGGCCGTCACTGCAGCGCCTAAGTTTTTGAATCTGCAATCAGATGCAACCAAGTCAACTCTTTCTGGTATGAAAGCAGCGTTACAGGGCGGTAATTCCTTGCTCTATTCGAAAGCTGCTATTCAAGGTAAAGAAAAAGACGACGGTAGCAATGGTGACAATGTTGATCTTACAGGGGATGATAGTGCGGATATCACTGCTGTATATGGATATGTGAAGGCTGATGCAACCAATATTCTCAAGATTCTGGAAGCAGATACCACCTCCAGCGGGGACTGGGTTATCGCAGCTCCCAGCGCAGCCAATGTCAGTGCTGCTGATGTGATCATTTATCGTAAGGGAACAACGCCTTCAGACACCTATAAATGCTTTGTTGAGTATTCGGAAGCTACCAGTAACTCATTGCCCGTATATGAGATCGTGGATACCAACTGCTAATAGCCTGTAGCTGAAAAGGCCTGCCAAGCAGGCCTTTTTTACGTCAGGATTCAAACTATTGGGCTTATTTGCCATACTTGACTGAGTATGGAATTGGCGGGAAATCATATGGCTGTGACCAAGGGGACAGGCACCCGGGGATTTACTCTGGTGGAGTTGGTAGTGACTATCATGTTGCTGGCCATACTTTCCGTCGTGGTGCTGCCAAAATTGGTATCCTCCAGCAGTTACAGCGCCTGGACGCTGCGACAGGAATTGATTGCCGAGTTGCAAAAGACTCAGATGTTGGCACTCAATAATCCCGACCGTTGCTATCGGCTCTCCATCAGCAGCGGCGCTTATCAACTCAGCCATTTGACCCAGGACTGTACGAGCGTCATCCGCAACAATAGCGCCGAAAGTCTGCCGCGTAATACCCGGATACTGCTTCAAAGTAACGGTGCTGACAGTTTTCAGATCCAGTTCGATGCTTTGGGCCGCACCAACCTTGCCTGCAGTGGCGCCTGCCTCTCTGTGGTCGCCGATGAAACCCTGACTATCGCCATAGAGTCCGAGGGCTATATCCATGAGGGCTGAAGCGCGGGGATTCACCCTGATAGAGCTGGTGATCGGCATGTTGGTGCTCGGTATCGCCCTGGTGCTGTTGACCAGCGTGCTGTTTCCCCAAAGTGATCACGCGGCGCAGACCCTGCATAGAGTGCGCAGCGCCGAGTTGGCTCAGGCTGTGATCAATGAAATCTGGGGCAAGCGTTATGATGAGCATAGCGGCGCCAACGGTGGCCTGCCCGCCTGTGACGGTTTGGGCGGTGTCAGTTGTACCCAGGTTAGCGATTATGGCCCGGATGGTGAGAGTCGGGATCAGTTTGACGATATCGACGATTACCATGGCCTTAACGAGCAGAGCCTGATGCTTAATTCCAGCCTGAGTTACCTGAGTCACTACCCTGGGTACAGTCTCAGCGTCCAGGTATCCCAGTATCAAGCCAACAGCAAGTTGGTGACTGTCACGGTAACTACCCCTGCGGGCGAGGCTATCCGTTACGACGTGCTGAGGAGTAATTTCTGATGCGCAGCAGGCAGGGTAAGAGATTCATACAGCTCAAAGGACAAGGTTTCGCCAAGGGCTTTACCTTGGTGGAGTTGGTCACAGTGATCCTTATCCTGGGGATTCTGGTGGTGGGTGTCAGCAGCTTTATTATCTTTGGTACCCGTATTTTTGTGGATTCTACCGCCGTCGACAGAGTGCTGGGCAGCAGTCGTTTCGTGATGGAGCGACTGAGCCGGGAGCTGCGTAATGCCGTGCCTTCCAGTCTCAGGTTGCAGTCCAGCTCTCAGCTGCAGTGTTTGGAGTTTCTGCCCATCAGTGCCAGCGGCAGCTATCTGTCATTGCCTCTGGCGCCGGATGTCCAGGCGGACACTGCCACAGTGTTTGCGCCGGCAACGGCTATTTCGGCCGGTGAACAGCTGTTGGTATACCCGCTGACCAATGCGGAGATTTATGGCAGTGGCAGCAACAAGCGCCACGCCATAGATAAGGTGGTGCTCAATGGCTCACAGCTGACGCTGCAGTTTGCCGCTGCGGTTAATTTTGCCGAAGCCTCACCGGCGAAGCGTTTTTATGTGGCCGGGCAACCTGTCAGCTACTGCTTTTCTTCGGTGGATGGCAGCATTCGCCGTTATAGCAACTATGGTTATCATGCCGGTCAACCTCTGCCCGATACTATGGGCTCTGGAGCCTTGATGGCCGAAGGCTTGAGCAATGATATTGCCACCAACCCGGCGGTGCAGCTGTTGCCTGCCACTCTGGTCAACAACGCCATAGTGCAATTGCGGCCAGAGTTCTCGGTCGTCGGAGAGCATTTTCAGTATCAACATCAAGTGCAGGTGATCAATGTTCCCTAGTCGAAATTATCACTGTTATGCGCAAAAGCATCAGGGCGGCAGCGCCTTGGTGATAGCCATCTTTGTAATATTGGTGATGTCGCTGTTGGCGGTGACTCTGTTGCGGGTTGGCGGCGACGCCGATGAAAGCGTCAACCTGGAAGTCTGGGGCTTAAGGGCGCTCAACGCTGCCAACAGCGGCGCCGATGCGGCCCTGGCCAGGCTGTTTCCCTTAAGCGGCGGCACTGCCGGCTGCGCCGCCGTGGGCTCAAGCTGGACAGCGCCGGATGTGACCGGGTTTCACGGCTGCAATGTACAGCTCAGTTGCGAGACTTTGAGCCAGGACACCAGCCCGGGCAGTGCCAAGTTGTATCGTATCCGCAGCACGGCTGTATGCGAGAGCGGCAGTTGTGGTGTGGGCGCGGCAGATGACAGTCAATGCCTGAGAGTGAGCCGGGTTGTGGAGGTGGAAGCCCGTGAATAGTCGCATATTACTCTTGCTCGGGATATTGCTTGGCGGCCTGCCTGCGCTGGCACTGGCTGTGCCTCAGTGCAGTGATATATTTACCGACCCTCCGACAGGGAACCATTTCAATGATGGTTTTGTGCCGCCTGCCAATCTGCCTCCTAGCCTTGGTGGGCTCTACTGCCCAGGTAATTCACGCTACTGCAATCAGTCATTGGCTGCCGGTGATTTTAACTTTAACTATGGTTATTTTTTCCATGGCAGTTATCTGTATCCCACTACGACCACTACCAGGCTCTATTTCGATAGTCTAACTCTCAATAAGGCGACCCTGAACCCAGGGGGAAAACCGGAAAACCTGATCATCTATGTGCGTGGCTCATTGGATATCACAGGTCAAAACACAGTGAATGCCATCCTTTATGTGGCGGGCTCGGTCAAAATAGCGGGCGGCTCATCGCTGGACGGCGCCCTGGCTTCCGGCGGTGCCTTGGATGTTACCGGTAACTCGGATGTGGATATCGATCTCGGTGCAGTCGATGATGCCGATTTTGGCGGCATGTGCAGTAATGACCAAACGCCAGTGCTGGGGTGTTTCAGCGATGACTTCAGTTCGGCTTCCCTATCGGCAGATGATTGGGCCATCAAGGTGCTGGGCAATTCAGTGCCGCCCAGCATAGTGGGTGGGCGTCTGCGTTTGACTCCTGCCCGGGGCAATCAGGCAACCTCCAGTACCTATCAGCGCTTGTTTCCAGCCGAAGGCAACCTGGTAACAGTTGAATTTGATTATTACGCCTGGTCGCCCCAGAGTGGCACCGGCGGTGATGGGGTGGCGGTGATCCTTTCTGATGCGGCCGTGACGCCGCAGCCGGGCAGTTTTGGTGGCGCCTTGGGTTATGCCCAGCGTAATGATGGTACCCCGGGTTTTGCCGGTGGCTGGTTGGGGGTGGCACTGGATGAATACGGCAACTTTTCCAATCCCACAGAAGGGCGTGTCGGAGGCCCGGGATTTCGCCGCCAAGCCGTGTCTATTCGGGGTGCTCAGGCCGGTTCCTATCGATACCTGACAGGTACAGTTGCCAATATTTATCCCAAGATAGACGTGCGCAGCAGCTATTACCCGGCTCCTGGGCACAGGTATAAGATTACCGTAGATTCCCGCCAGGCCAACATGGCCATGGTGTCTGTTGAGCGGGATACAGGTGCCGGTTACCAAACTCTGGTGAGCCCATTCAATGCCCGGAGTTTTATTGGCCAAGGGAGTGTGCCGACAGATTTTTACCTGTCGCTTACCGGCTCTACCGGCGGTTCCAACAACAACCATGAGATAGACAATTTCCAGGTTTGCGCTTTGGACTCCAAGGCCGTGGGTGAGCAGGTTCATCATTTTGAGTTTGATTACAGCAGCGCGCCTTTTACCTGTCGTGCCGAACCCATCACCTTGAGGGCCTGTAAAAATGCCAGCTGCTCAGAGCTCTTCACTGGTACTGTCACCGCCAATCTGAGCCCTAACCCCGTCAGTAACGGCCGTTGGTTGCCGGCAAGTTCGGTGACTTTCAACGGTGGCAGTACCCAAATTCAACTGCAAAAGTTTGATCAAACGCCGCTGACACTGGGGGTTTCCTCCTCGACTCCGGCCACCCGCCCAGGCAGTGACACCCTTTGCCGAAGTGGCAGCGGTCCCTTGAGTACGGCCGCCTGTCGCCTGAGTTTTGCCGATAGTGGTTTCATTTTTGATGTGGCAGATAAGCTGGCCAACAAGCCAGAGACAGGAGTGCTTGTTAAGGCTATGAAGTCAGATGGCACAGCCCAGTGTGTACCGGCCTTTGCCAGTACCAACAAGACGCTTTCGCTCTGGAGTGAGGCGCTGTCGGCAGTTGCCGGTTCACCCAAGGTGCAACTGAAACCGACAGGCGCCCTGAGCTGGCAGGATATAGGCAGCAATCAAGCTGCCGCCACACCGCTGACCTTGGCCTTCGATAGTCAAGGCCAAAGCCGAATCGATATCAATTATGCAGATGCCGGTCGGGTCGAGCTAAATACCCTCTATACGGGAACGACCAGCGAAGGGGATGCCGGGCTGGTGATGCACGGCGCCGATGATTTTGTCAGCTTCCCGTTGGGATTCTGTGTCGAGGTAGAGCAATACTGCCAGGCCGCGGATGCCTCCTGTGCGCCTTTTCGGCGAGCACAGGAAAATTTCCCACTCAGCATCAGTGCCAAAGCCTGGGCGGATAATGGTAATGCCGATCTCTGTAAAAACCTCACCACACCTTCCTATCAGCAGGCAGATCTCTCTTTATGGCATAAGCTGATTGCACCGGCTTCAGGTCAACCCGGTGAACTGCAGCTGCAGCAGTATGATCATCTGCACCAGCAAACGCCTGAGAATAACCGGCTCGCTCAGGCGGTCAGTGAGGTTGGGGTGTTTGAATTCGGCGTCACGGCGCCTTTGCCCTACGAGGGCAGTGTGGCCTTCCCGAGCCTAGTGGGCAGCGCTTATTGGCAGGGACCTAGCGGCAAAACCATAATGCCAGTCGGGCGTTTTGTGCCGGCCTTTTTCCGAGTCGATGAACCCAGTTTGCTGCCGGCCTGTAATGGTTTCAGTTACATGGATCAGCCATTTGAAGTCAGTTATAAAGTCAGCGCTTTGGCACTGGATAGACAAGTGACTCAAAATTATGTCGGTGATTTTGCCAAGGCTTACAGTCATTATCAGGCAGCCAATCAATTCGACGGAGTCGCGTTGGACAGCCGGATTTCGGGGGGCGAGATTACTTCAGCTACCTGGGTGGATGGGCTGGCTGAGTTCCAAGGGCAACTCAAGTTTGCCCGCAAGGACCCGGTTGCAACAGACGGGCCTTTCCCGCTTTTGGATATAGGCCTGGAAATTCAGGATCCGGACAAGATTGCCGAGCTGCTGGACAGCAATATGCAAAGCGATTTCAGCGGTGACTGCTCTGTGGCAGGCAGCTGCAGCGCCGTGCGTCTTGGTAGCCAAAAGATGCGCCATGGGCGTTTGCTGTTGGACAATACCTTTGGCCCGGAAACCCAAATTTTGAGCATGGCGGCGAGGACAGAGTATTGGGATGGCCGTGGCTGGCGTTTGAACGAGCTGGATAACTGCAGTGTGTTCAACACGCCACTTGAATATCAACAGGATCAACTCACCCTGGGTTACCACTATGAACCTGCGCTCAGCGCCGGGCAGAGTATTAGCCGCTCCGCCAGCGGCGGCAACACAGTCACAGCCTTTGGCGGCGAGTTTGAACTCTTGTGGCGTGCGCTCGGAAGCTCCGGCTATCGCGGCAAGGTGACGGCGCCGCTCAAGACGCCTGAATGGTTGCAGTGGTACTGGAATTGGAATGGCCTCAACGACGGCACACTTAGCGACCCCAGAGCCAGCGCCTTCTTTGGCCGTTATCGCGGCAACGACAGGATCATCAGTTGGCGGGAAGTTAACTGAAGCCGAATAACAACAGTGTGAAGCAAATCACTAAAGCGCCAAGATGTAGATAATTTAACTTTGTCTTCAACTCACATTGAGCATAATCGACAGCCTCTGCTGTATTTGGCTGATTAAATTATGTTGGAAGCGCTTGCGGGTTTGGGGTGGATCTGGTCTTTGGGACTGATCCTGGCTGTACTTTTTGTGTTGGCATACGAGTTTATCAATGGCTTCCACGACACCGCCAATGCGGTAGCCACTGTGATTTATACCAATGCCATGCCGGCCAGAGGTGCAGTGCTGGCCTCGGCGCTGTTCAACTTTGCTGGGGTGTTGCTGGGGGGGCTCGGTGTGGCTTACGCCATAGTGCATCTGCTGCCGGTCGGGCTCTTGCTGGACATGGATTCCTCCCAAGGCCTGTTGCTGGTGTTCTCCCTGCTGTTTTCTGCCATCGTCTGGAACCTGGGTACCTGGTTCTTCGGTATTCCCGCCTCCAGCTCCCACACTCTGATCGGCTCCATCATGGGTGTCGGTGGTGCCTATGCCTGGCTCAACGGCCAATCGCCGCTGGATGGAGTCAATACCGGCAAGGCGATAGATATCATGCTCTCCTTGCTCTTGTCTCCAACCCTGGGCTTTATTCTGGCGGCGATTTTGCTGTTGGTGATGAAACGTATCTGGCGTAAGCCCAAACTGCATCGCACTCCGGCGGAGCAGGTGGCGGTCAACGGTAAGAAGCATCCGCCATTTTGGGCCCGGATTACCTTGATAGCCTCAGCCATGGGGGTCAGTTTCGCCCATGGCTCCAACGATGGTCAGAAGGGCATAGGTCTGGTGATGTTGGTACTTATCTGCATGGCGCCGGGTTATTTTGCCCTGGACTTGAACAGTCAAAGCTTCGATATGGACAGGACTCAGGATGCCAACCGGCGCATCATGGCTCTGTATGAGCGCAACCCGCAACTGGTGGCTAACCTGGGTGAGCACGCCGCCGACAGTCGCTGTCAGGACTCGGCCATAGCTTCGATGCAGAGCCTGGATAGGCTCCTTGAGCAAGGGAGTACAGTAACAGAGTTGACCCAGGAACAGCGCCGGCAAGCACGGCAGTTGATCCTTTGTATCGATGACAGCACCCGTAAGTTGGCCAAGCAGCCCTTGCCTGGCGCCGAGGCTACTCAATTGAAGCACTGGCGTGGTCAGCTTAACGCCATGACCGAATATGCGCCGCTATGGGTCATAGTAGCCGTTGCCCTGGCTCTGGGTTGCGGCACCATGGTGGGCTGGCGCCGGATTGTACATACGGTTGGCGAGAAAATCGGTAACGGTGGCATGACCTACAGTCAGGGGATAGCCGCGCAGTTGACCGCCGCCGGTTCTATCGGTATCGCCAGTATGACAGGCATGCCGGTATCCACCACCCATATCCTGTCTTCAGCCGTGGCCGGCACCATGGTGGCTAATGGCTCCGGGCTGCAAAAAAATACTATTAAACAGATCCTGTTAACCTGGGTACTGACATTGCCTATGACCATAGTTTTGTCTGCCGGACTCTTTATGCTGGTGCAAACCCTTTTTGCTTAATAAGCACACAAATCATGTCAAGGGATTGGCATGATCCAAGCTTTTGGCAACTTTATCTCAGCGCATTGCGACAGCTTTTACAGATATATGCTAAAAACCCTCACGGATTAGCGAATGTTAACCCCGCGAGTCTTGTGGAATGCCGGAGGCATTGATAAAGTTAGCTGATTTTCATTTCTTCTGACTCCACAGAATACAGGCTAGTTACATGTTCAAGAAGCTGCGTGGCATTTTTTCTAACGATCTGTCGATCGATTTGGGTACAGCTAACACTCTCATTTATGTTCGTGAAGAAGGCATTGTATTGAATGAGCCTTCCGTGGTCGCCATCCGTGGCGAACGAAGCAGCTCTGGACAGAAATCCGTGGCCGCAGTCGGTACTGAGGCGAAGCAGATGCTGGGACGTACCCCCGGCAATATTCAGGCCATCCGCCCAATGAAAGATGGGGTTATCGCCGACTTCTACGTGACCGAGAAGATGCTGCAGCACTTTATCAAGCAAGTGCACAACAACAGCTTTTTCCGCCCAAGCCCTCGGGTACTCGTGTGTGTGCCTGTAGGTGCCACTCAGGTTGAACGCCGCGCGATCAAGGAGTCAGCGATGGGCGCCGGCGCCCGTGAGGTTTACCTGATTGAAGAGCCAATGGCAGCCGCCATAGGGGCCGGACTGCCGGTTTCCGAAGCCACAGGCTCCATGGTGGTGGATATCGGTGGTGGTACCACTGAAGTGGCCATCATCTCGCTCAACGGCGTGGTTTACTCCTCTTCCGTGCGTATCGGTGGTGACAAGTTTGACGATGCCATCATCAACTATGTGCGCCGCAACTACGGCAGCCTGATTGGTGAAGCCACAGCCGAACGCATCAAGCACACAATCGGCACGGCTTATCCAGGCGATGAAGTACTGGAGATTGAAGTGCGCGGCCGTAATCTGGCCGAAGGGGTACCGAGAAGCTTTACCCTGAACAGCAATGAGATACTCGAAGCGCTGCAAGAGCCGCTGTCGGGCATTGTCAGTGCCGTGATGGTAGCTCTGGAGCAGTCGCCTCCAGAGTTGGCGTCCGACATCTCTGAGCGCGGTATGGTGCTCACAGGTGGTGGTGCCTTGCTGCGGGATCTGGACCGTCTGCTGATGCAGGAAACCGGGATCCCTGTGATGGTCGCCGAAGATCCGCTTACCTGTGTGGCCCGCGGCGGCGGTAAAGCACTGGAGATGATCGATATGCACGGCGGTGACCTGTTCTCAGAAGAAAACTAATACTTTCCAGCACAGGCGGTATCTTACCGCCTTAGCTTTTCTATGAAGCCTATTTTTGTTCGCGGTATTTCAAATCAGTTCAGGTTGACACTGGCAGTGGTCATGTCGGTGATCCTGCTGGTTGCCAATGATCGTCTCGAACCTGCGAGACAGTCGCTGGCATCCTTACTGAGCCCTCTACAGTACCTGGTCAATGTGCCCGGTGAGCTGCTGGATTGGTCTGCCCAGAGTCTGGCGACCCGTGACATGCTGGAGCAGCAAAACAAAGAACTCTTGCGCCAGCAACTGCTGATGAGTGAAAGACTGCAGCGTTTTGAACACCTGCGCCAGGAAAACCAACGCTTGCGTGAACTGCTGGGCTCGCCGGTGCATATGGACTCGCGCAAGATGGTGGCCGAGGTGATGGAAGTGGCCAGCGACCCCTTCCATCATTATGTGGTGATCAACCACGGCAGCCGCAACGGCGTGTTTGTCGGTCAGCCGGTGGTGGATGCCCAGGGGGTTGTCGGCCAAGTGGTACAAGTCAGCGAACTCACCGCCAGGGTGTTGCTGCTCTCCGACCCCAAACACGGCTTGCCGGTGCGTATTACCCGCAACGATGTGCGCCTGATAGCCAACGGCATAGGCGAGCTCGATGAGATAGAACTCAGACACGTGGCCAAGAGTACCGACATCAAGGTCGGCGATTTGCTGGTGACTTCCGGGCTGGGCAACCGCTTCCCGGAAGGTTATCCGGTGGCACGGGTGATTTCGGTTTCCCGGGACGATGGCCAGAGTTACCTCAAGGTCACGGCGCAGCCGCTGGCGGCGCTGGACCGAATCCGTTATCTGCTGCTTATCTGGCCTGAAGACCATCCCGGCGCCAAGCCTGAGTCACAAGAGCCGGCTGCAACCGACGCCAACAGTGGAGCCGAATCATGAGTCTGGAAAATGCCAATGGCCGTTTGGCGGTATGGCTGACCCTGCTGCTGGGTATGCTGCTGCAGATCATGCCGGTACCGGAAATGTTCAGCGCTTGGCGCCCCGATTGGTTGGTGCTGGTGATGATCTATTGGGCCGTGGCACTGCCCCACAGATACAATATTCTCACCGCCTGGGTGTTGGGGGTGCTGCTGGACATTCTATTGGGGGCTACCCTGGGGATCCGCGCACTGGCCATTTCCCTGGTGATCTATGTGGTGGTACTGCACTTTCAGAAACTGCGTAACTTCCCCATGTGGCAGCAGTCTTTGGTTATCGCCAGCCTGATCTGCTTCTATCATCTGATTATTTTCTGGGCCCAGTTTGTGGTATCAGGGGCGCATTTCACCATGGAGCTATTCCTGCCTTCCCTGTCCAGCCTGGTCATTTGGCCCTGGGTCTTCTGGATACTGCGCCGCATCAGGCGCCACTACAAGGTACGTTAATATGCCGCTGATTTTGGCCTCAGCCTCCCCCAGACGCCGCGAGCTTTTGGCACAGCTGGCGCTGGGAAATCCGAACTTTGGTTTTGAGATCCTGCCCGCCGATATCGACGAGAGTCATCAAGCCGGGGAAACCCCGGAGCAGTTTGTCAGCCGCTTGGCCGAAGAGAAGGCGGCTGCAGGTTTAGCCCTGTGGCGCGGGAACCCTGAACATCAGGAAGGGTCTGATACTCTAGTGCTGGGCTCAGATACTATAGTGGTATTGGGCGACAGAATTTTGGGTAAACCCGTGGACAAGGCCGATGCCTGCGCCATGCTCAAGAGCCTGAGTGGCCGCAGTCATCAGGTGATGACCGCCGTGGCCTTGACCGATGGCAAGCGCACAGAGGCGGCTCTGGTGGTCACCCAGGTGTACTTCTGCGACTTGAGTGATGCCGATATTCAGGCCTATGTTGCCTCGGGCGAGCCCATGGACAAGGCGGGAGCCTATGGCATTCAAGGGCTGGGTGGCAGCTTTGTCGCCAAGATTGAAGGCAGTTATTCGGCGGTAGTGGGCCTGCCCATGGCTGAAACCCGGTCGCTGTTGCACAAGGCCGGTTGTTTGTAAGCTCGCTTACACAAACTGACGAATTTTTAGCAGCTTTAACGCCCGCCAGCCGATAAAATCAATGAATTAACATCCAACAAGGGTAAATCGTGAATACCAGTCGCACAGTCAATAGCAAGGCTCCGCGGAAGATGGGGTCAGAACTGCTGATCAATGTGACGCCCACGGAAGCGCGAGTCGCATTGGTAGAACACGGTGTCCTGCAGGAAGTGCATATCGAGCGGCGTATGAAGCGCGGCCTGGTGGGCAATATCTACAAGGGCAAGATCAGTCGGGTTTTGCCTGGGATGCAGGCGGCATTCGTCGATATCGGCCTGGAAAAGGCGGCCTTTCTGCATGCCTCGGACATAGTGCCGCACACAGAGTGTGTTGCCGATGTGGAAAAGGGCAACTTCGTGGTGCGTGATATTGCCGAGCTGGTACGTCAGGGCCAGGACATCATGGTGCAGGTGGTCAAAGACCCCCTTGGCACCAAAGGCGCGCGGCTGACCACAGACATTACCCTGCCTTCCCGTTACCTGGTGTTTATGCCGGGCTCAAGCCATGTGGGCGTTTCTCAGCGAATAGACTCCGAAGAGGAGCGGGCGCGGCTGAAGAAGATTACCCTGCCTTTTGTCGACGATGACGGCGGCTTTATTATTCGCACCGCGGCCGAAGGCATAGGTGAGGATGAACTGGCGCAGGATGCTGCTTTCCTGCGGCGGGTGTGGGCCAAGGTCAGCGAACGGCGCAAAAGGCCCAAGGCCACGCTGTTGTATCAGGACTTGGCCTTGCCGGTGCGAATTGTCAGGGACTTTGTCGGTGCCGAGCTCGATCGCATTCAGGTGGACTCGGGCCACACCTTCGAGGAGCTGCTGCATTTCGCCCAGGAGTTCATGCCGGAAATTGCCGATAAGATAGAACACTACAGTGGCCCGGCGCCGATTTTCGATCTCTACGATGTGGAGAATGAGATTCAGCGGGCGCTGGAGCGTAAGGTGGAACTCAAATCCGGCGGCTATTTGATCATCGACCAGACAGAAGCCATGACCACTGTGGACATTAACACAGGAGCCTTTGTCGGCCACCGTAACCTCGAAGAAACCATATTCAACACCAATCTGGAAGCGACCCAGGCGATTGCCCGTCAGCTGCGGCTGCGTAATCTGGGCGGCATCATCATTATCGATTTTATCGATATGCTGCAGGATGAGCATAAACAAAGGGTGCTCAACAGCCTGGCCACGGCACTGGCCAATGACAGGGTCAAGACCAATATCTCAGGTTTCTCCGGCCTCGGCCTGGTGGAAATGACCCGCAAGCGCACCCGCGAGAGCCTGGAGCATGTGCTTTGTGGCGAGTGTCCTGCCTGCCGT
Source organism: Shewanella algae (assembly GCF_009183365.2). Taxonomy (NCBI): domain Bacteria; kingdom Pseudomonadati; phylum Pseudomonadota; class Gammaproteobacteria; order Alteromonadales; family Shewanellaceae; genus Shewanella; species Shewanella algae. The sequence continues at coordinate 4,307,682 of NZ_CP068230.1, read as the reverse complement.
GGTACCGGCTCGATGAAAACAGTGGATACCGTTTCCTTTGAGATCTTCCGCGAGATCATCCGCCTCAACCGCACCTATGATGCCGATGAATTCCTGATTTACTGTGCCCCTGCGGTACACGCCTGCCTGTCCGATGACGAGAACCACCTGGTGGCCGAGCTCGAAGTCTATATCGGCAAGCGTATTCGCATTCACTGCGAGCCCATGTATGTGCAGAGTAAATATGATGTGGTGATGGTCTAGTGCGGCTGTCTTTTTGCCCTCGAACCTTCGGCCGCTATTGCTGGCGCACCCTGGCCGTGACCTTGGTACTGTTCGCCTTGATGGTGAGTCTCATCCGCGGGCTGTTGCCGCAACTGGATGAAGCCAAGCAGCAACTGGCCGACTATGTTGAGCGCGAATATGGCGTCGAGGTCAAGATAGGCAATCTGTCGGCCCGTTGGCAGGCTTTCGGCCCGGCGCTGACGGTTGAGGACTTGGTGTTACCGCCGCAGGAGCGTTTGCCGGTGACACTCATGGTCGACAAGGTCGATGTCAAACTGGATTTCTGGCAGAGCCTGATGACCGCCAGCCCGCAAGTGGAAGACGTGATCTTCGACGGGGTGCAATTGGCGCTGGATCTGGACCATCTGGGGCAGAAATCGACCGGCGCTGCCGAGGCAGTGAGCAAGCCAGCTCCTGCCACCAATATCGACTGGCTCTATGCCTTGCTGCTGGAGCAGTTGGACCGTTTCTCTATCCGCGATGCCAGTGTGCAGCTGTTGTCCAGCAGCCATGATTATCGCCCCATTCATCTACGAGACCTCAGTTGGCGCAATAGTGGCAAGTTGCACCAGGGCCGCGGCGCTCTCTACCTGGATGAACAGGCAACGGCGACCGAACAACTCACTCTCAGGCTGGATCTCAAGGGCGATGGCTACAAGCCGGGCAGCATCAAGGGCCAGGCCTATCTGCAGGCGCAGTCGCTGGATCTCGGCAAGTGGGCCTCGCGCCAACCCAACCCTTATAACCCACAGGCCAAGTTGCCGCTGGAGGGTGTGGTCAACCTGGAGGCCTGGGTAGGCTTTGCCAACCGCGGCCTGGAATCCGGGGTGATCAAGCTGTTGCCCAGCTGGCTGCGCTGGTCACTCAGAGATGAGCCGCAGAAATTTGCCATAGATGGCGGTGTGATTGCCTGGCAGCCCATAGCCGACGGCTGGCGCCTGGACAGCAGTGAGCTCAAACTGGCAACCAATGACAAGCCTTGGCCCAAGCTGGAGTTCCATGCCATGGAAACCGCCGGGGTGCTTTACGGTAAACTGAATGAACTGCAACTCGATAGCCTGTTGCCGCTGTTGCCGCTTATTCCCGGCATGCCTTTGGAAGGCCTTTATAGCTGGCAGCAACTCAAGCCTCAGGGCAAGCTCGGGCCTCTGGCTATCTATCGCCCCAAGGACGGTGAACTGCAGGCCAAAGTGGCGCTGGAGCGGGTTAGCTGGCAGCCAGCCGAGTCCATTCCCGGCAGCACGCCAATCGATCTCTCCCTGGGATGGCGGAACAACTTTCTCAGTGCAGTCTTGCCTAGCCAGGATTATAAACTGGACTTTGGCGATGGTTTCAAGGCGCCGCTCAGTTTTCGCGCCGATGCCTTTGAGCTGGGCTTCTCGCTCGACAGTCAGGCGCTGATGGTGCCGGCATTGCATCTGGGCAATGACGACATCAGCCTGGACGCCTCTATGCGTTTGCTGCTGGCCGACAAGCCACACCTGGCGCTGTCTTCCCGGGTCAAACTGCTCAACGCCGCCAATGCCGGGCGTTATTTCCCGCGCCATGCCATGGGCGAGTCGCTGGCCGCTTATCTGGAAGGCGCCATCAAGGCCGGTCGCAGCGATGATGCCACCGTGGTCTGGCACGGTGAGTTGGCCGGATTTCCCTATCAGGATCATTCCGGGGTATTTCAGGCTGGTTTCAATCTGACCCATGCCGAATATGCCTTCCAGCCGGATTGGCCGGCGGTGACAGATTTAAGTCTCAAGGCGCTGTTTGAAAATGCCCGGATGGATCTCTGGGTCAACAAGGGCAAACTGTTGAATGTGGCCGCCGATGGCGCCCATGTCTATATCCCCAAGATGGATCACCGGAATCTGCTGCGGGTCGAGGCGCAACTGGCGACTCAAGGCAAGGATGCTACTGAGGTGTTGCAGCGCTCGCCGCTTAAAGACAGTGTCGGTATCACCCTGGATGTAGTGCAGGTTCAGGGGCCTGTCAGTGGCAAGCTGGATCTCAGTATTCCGCTCTATGAAGGCGAAGAGGAGCAGATCCTGGGCGAAGTCCAGTTTGCCGGGGTGCCGGTTTATATCCGTGAGCCCGGGGTGCTGCTCGATAAGGTCAGCGGCAAGGTGAGTTTTCATAACGAGGTGGTCAAGGGCGAAGGCTTGAGTGCCAGCCTGTTCGGCCAGCCGTTGCAGTTTGGTTTTGATACCGGCAAGGTCAACCAGAATATGGGGCTCAATGCCAGGCTCAAGGGCCAGTGGAACCTCGCCAACTTACCGTCCGAGCTGGACAATCCTTTAAGCGATTTTTATCAGGGCGCGTTGGATTGGCAGGGGAATCTTAAGCTGATCTTTGATGAGATAGGCTATCGAATTCAAGCCAATGTTAATGCCAATCTCAAGCAGACAGAGTTGCTGTTGCCGCCGCCTTATCAAAAGGCATCTGGGCAGGCGCTGACGCTCAAGGCCGAGCTGCTCGGTGACAACAAGACCAGCTCCCTGGGCGTGCGTCTGGGGGATAAGGCCGAATTCTGGGGTGGCTTTGACGCCGATTCAGGTAAGGGCCTGAAACACTATGACCTGCTGCTGGGGCGCCTCTATCGCAGCGGCGATCAGTTGCAAAAACAGGATGGTCACTTACGGCTGGCCCTGGATGAGGTGGATTTTGCCCAGTGGCAGCCGCTGATCAACGCCTTTATCGGCGGTGGCAATCATGACAAAAAGGCAGCTACCGAGAGCCAAACAGCAGTTCAAGCCGTGACTCAAGCTAAGACCCAGGCAGAGACTCAAACCGAGAGCACGGCCGACACCACAAGCATTGCAGCCGACAAGGCCTTCTTCCCTCCGCTCAAGGGGATAGAGGCCAGAGTGAAACAGCTTGAGCTACTGGGGCAGCGCTTTACCGAGTTGCAACTCAGTGCCCGCCCCGGAGAGCATGCCTGGCAGATAGAGGGACTGTCGCCGGAGTTTTCCGGTCGGGTAGAGATCTACCCGGATTGGTACAGCCAGGGATTGAAGCTGGTGGCATCGCGCCTGTATCTAAATCCGATAGCGGCAGCAGCGGCTGAGCCCGATTCCAAAGCGCAATCCGAGCCCGAGCCTGAAACCCGTCTGCCTCAGGGCAGTGACCTGCCTCAGGGCAGTGACCTGCCGCCGCTGGCGGTGGAGGTGGATGATTTCCGCTATCAGGATATGGCGCTGGGGCGTTTGTTGTTGCAAGCCAACCCGTCGGCGACGGGCTATCAGATCCAGACCTTGGCGCTCAGCAGCGATGATGCCAGTTTGCAGGGCAAGGGTGAATGGCTGAGCCGTGACGGTAACAACCGGACCCAGGTTGAACTCAATCTCAAGGGAGATAAATTTGATCTGTTGGCTACTCGCTTGGGACTGGATCCCGGCGTGAAAGACTCGCCGCTGGAGGTCAGGGCCGAGCTCAACTGGCTGGGTGCACCGCTGGCGTTTAATCTGGAGAGCCTCAGCGGTAAAGTTCGTTTCGATCTCGGCAAGGGGCATATCGAACAGCTCAGTGACAAGGGGGCGCGGATCTTCTCCCTGTTCAGTCTGGACTCGCTTTTACGCAAGTTGTCACTGGACTTTACCGATGTGTTTGGCAAGGGCCTGTATTACAACTCCTTTGGCGGCGATCTGACCCTGGAGAACGGGGTGCTCAAGACCACCAATACCGAGATGGACGCCATTGCCGGTAACATGAAGGTGCGCGGCTATACCGATCTGGTTACCGAGAGCCTCAACTATGATATTCGCTTTGTGCCGCAACTGGCCTCCAGCGTGCCGACTGTTGTGCTGCTCAGTACCAGCGCCTGGACCATGGGCCTGGGGGCTTTTGCCCTGACCAAGGTGCTGGAACCCGTGATTGAGATTATTTCAGAGATACGTTTCCGCTTGACCGGCACCATGTCAGAGCCCAAGCTGGAAGAGTTGGAGCGAAAGAGCAAAGAGATAGAGATCCCTGAGTCTGTACTGCCACGGCAACCCAAGTCGGCGCCTGGGAAAGGACAGACTCAAGTGCAGGACGATGAGCCTGCGGCCACGGATGCAGGCCAAGGCGATCAAGCCAAGGACAACAAAGCCAAAGTGCTTAACAGCGACCAAGAGAGGGCTGTTGAAGAGGGTGGCGCTGAGACCGAAAAACCTTTGCCTCAAGCCGATAAAGTCACGCCGCTGCCGCTCAAATCGCCGAGTGAACCCAAGACAGAAGTGCCAGTGAAACAGGAAGTCGAACATGCAAGTCAGTCTGCTACAGTGTCAGAGTTGCCGCGAGCCGGAACAGAACCTGCAATTTATCGTCTCGCAGCTTGAGACTCTTCCCCGCCAAGATAATGAACCCCAACTCGTGGTGCTGCCCGAGTGCAGCCTGCTGTTCGGCGGCCATGAGAGCATGCAGTTGGCCTGGGCCGGTGAGCCTGGGCAAAGCCCGCTCAAACGGCAACTGGCCGAACTTGCCACCCAATTTCAGGTATTCCTGCTGGCCGGCTCTATTCCGGTAGCCAGTGGCGATGGGCGGGTTTACAGCCGCTGTTATCTGTTTAATGATCAGGGGCAGGTACTCGGCGACTACGACAAACTGCATCTGTTTGACGCGGAAGTGACCGACGGTACAGGCCAATACCGCGAGAGCGATACCTTTTGCCCGGGTGAGCGGATAAGCGTGGTGGATACCCCTTTTGGCCGCATCGGCCTGGCTATCTGTTATGATCTGCGTTTCCCGGATCTGTTTCGGGCGCTGCGTCTGCAAGGTGCCGAGATCATCGCCTTGCCCTCGGCCTTTACCAAGGTGACAGGCGAGGCGCACTGGGAAGTGCTGCTCAGAGCCAGGGCGATAGAAACCCAGTGTTTTATACTGGCGGCGGCGCAATGGGGCCAGCATAATCAAGGAAGCCGCGAGACCTGGGGCCAGAGCATGATAGTCGACCCTTGGGGACGCATTCTGGCGCAGAAGGCCGAAGGCACAGGCTGGGTGCAGGCGCGTTTGGACAAGGCCGAGTTAGCGCGGGTGCGCAGCGCCATGCCCGTAGAGACACACAATAGATTTTTGCCGCCGCAACTGGGCGACGGCAAGCGGAACTAACCAACAAGGCCACAGGGCCGGATTGAGAGAGACCCAATGCCATTTTTAACCCAAGTGGGACAGAGTTTACTGCAAGAGGGACTGCACCTCGACGATCTGCAAACTTACCTGGAGCGAATCCACCAACACCAGGTGGATTTTTCCGATCTCTATTTTCAGGGCAGCCGTCATGAAACCTGGGTGCTGGAAGATGGCATAGTCAAGGAAGGCAGTTTTCATATTGAGCGCGGTGTCGGTGTCCGAGCCATCAGTGGTGAAAAGACAGGTTTCGCCTACGCCGATGAGATAACCCCCAAGGCCTTGGCCGCCGCCGCCGATGCCGCCAGAGGCATAGCCCAGACTGGGGGCAGCTATCAAACTCAGGCCTGGAAGCGCCGCGGCGCCAAGGCGCTGTATCTGAGTGAAGATCCGATAGCGGCACTGGAAGAGGGCCGTAAAATTGCCCTGCTCAAGGAAGCGGATGCCTATATCCGCAGCCTGGATAGTCGCATCATTCAAGTGGTGGTCAGCTTGGCCGGAGTGCATGAAGAGATACTGGTAGCTGCCAGCGATGGTACTCTGGCGGCGGATATCCGGCCGCTGGTACGCTTCAACTGCTCTGTGATCCTCGAAGAAAACGGTCGCCGTGAACGGGGCGGTGCCGGTGGCGGTGGTCGTCACCACTATCAAACCCTGATGGCTGCCGCTGATGACGGCTTGCCCATGTGTTTTGCCTTTGCCCGCGAGGCCGTGCGTCAGGCACAGGTCAACCTGCAGGCGATAGACGCCCCTGCCGGTGAAATGCCTGTGGTACTGGGCGCTGGTTGGCCTGGAGTCTTGTTGCATGAAGCGGTTGGCCACGGCCTGGAAGGTGACTTCAACCGTAAGGGCAGCAGCGCCTTCAGCGGTAAGATTGGCCAGCAGGTGGCCTCCAAGTTGGTCACTGTGGTGGACGATGGCACGCTGGAAAACCGCCGTGGCTCGCTGACCATAGATGATGAAGGTACCCCGGCGCACAAGACAGTGTTGATTGAGAACGGCATTCTCAAGGGTTATATGCAGGACAAACTCAATGCCCGCCTGATGGGGCAAAAGCCCACCGGGAATGGCCGCCGCGAATCATACGCTCACTTGCCTATGCCGCGGATGACCAACACCTATATGCTGGCCGGTGAGTCGGCGCCCGCCGATATTATCAAGTCGGTGAAAAAAGGCCTCTACGCCCCCAACTTCGGTGGCGGTCAGGTGGATATCACCTCGGGTAAGTTTGTGTTCTCGGCCTCTGAAGCCTACCTGATTGAAAACGGCGAGATCACCAGTCCGGTGAAGGGCGCGACCCTGATAGGCAACGGCCCGGAAGCCATGGGGCAGATCTCCATGGTGGGCACAGATCTTGAACTCGACAAAGGCGTCGGCGTCTGCGGTAAAGACGGCCAGAGTGTCCCGGTCGGGGTTGGGCAGCCAACGCTTAAACTGGACCGTCTGACGGTCGGTGGTACAGCCTGAGAAATGCTGCCGAATCCCTGATTCGGCAGCTGAATTTAGCGCTGGTTCCTGCATTGCTCTTGGCAAAGTGATAGCCGCTGTGGCGGCAGAAAGTCTTGGAGCAAATGCATCCCTATTAATCTAAATCGTTTGTGATCTTTGCAGAAACAGGCTTAAGCCTGCCGCAGGCAGGCCTGGCAAGGACAATTCTGCATGAACCTCCGAAAGTGAGCGTCTCAGAGAGTCTCATTTCCAAAAATCCGTCGTTATTTATCAGAGACTGACACCTTGCAGCGGGCTTTCTTGCAGCTCAGAAAGTGTTTAGGATGCCCTGTATATTGTGACTGAATTGAATAAAAAGGGAATTATCTGGGGATTCCTTAGAACAGGGCGTTATGTGAAAATTCTCCTGAAGCCGTTGTTAGCTCTAAGTAAAGGTATTAGATAGTGAAAGATACAATGCTCAAATTAGCGTACTTTACGCAGCATATAACTTTGAATAAAAATGATTACGAATACATAGGGGAAGACGAGCTTAGCGTTGTCTTTCGCTACAATAATAGTGTCCTTTGCCGCCCCTATATTTATTTTCGACCAATAAATATGAGTGGTTCTTTTTTGAACGAACGTGAATTTATAGAGACCATATTCGAATGCTACGAGGGGCATGTTGATATTGTCTCTCAAACTTTTACCGAGCTTGAAGACAGATTTCAGGTAGTTACACGTTATTGTATGGTTCTTGACGATAGCAATAATGGTGAATTTTCGGGATGTGAGTTTACTTATACGCAAGATAGCGACAACATTTTTAAGTACCAAGTCGAAAACTCCATAGCGCCTGAAAATGAATGTTGTACACCTTTGAACCAGCTTAAACTCTCCGTAAATGGAACGCTAGAGTGTGAGGTTGTGGAAGAACCGTTAGTAGGTTCTTTTCTCTGCCCATCGAAAAGATAGCGAAAAGATAGGACAGCCATATCTTTTTGATGTTTCACACAGCCTAGACTAGGTTTTGAATACCCATCAAAGCTCAGTCGAGGTTGGCCATGACCACAGCCCGTCGTCAGTTGATAGACGCTGAAAGTACGCCCTTTTACCACGTGATTAACCGTTGCGTTAGAAGGGCATTTTTGTGTGGTGAAGATGCACTCTCGGGGCAAAAGACAGGACAGTCAAATCTTTCTCAATACAACCTCCGGGTAATGGCATATCATGATAGCCGGGTTTAACACCATCAGAAGCCTGGTATGGTAATAAGGTGCAGCCCGTTAGACTTAAACCAATCAATGCCAATCAGCTTGCCAGCAAACAGTTAACCCGCATCAAATGACTAATCCGGTAATTGTTTGCAAAGGTCATCAAATAGCGCAAAACTTTCTGTTAGCACAGTTTGTAATTGTGTTTCGTTATAGCACCATGGCTGGTGTTGTGTACGCCAGTCTTTATCCCAATCTATCTTTTCACCTCGCGCTAACCGCTCCGCCACGGCAATCTGTTGATAAGTGCCGCCACCAATTCGCTTATCTTCACGCCACAAGTCAAAGTTGAACACTACCCACTGCAGCATCTCCATCATAAGCCTCATATGGGGGTAGGCGAACTTTTTGGCATTTAGCTTGTAATATCCCCCCTCGCTTTTGTAAAAGCGAATCGGGTAAGGGAACTGGGCAACCAATGCCTGTCGACGCTCCGTCGGCACCTTAGGATTAAAATCGCCAGGGAGTTTAGGAAAGCGCACCAACATGGAGGCATAGCGCTCGGCAAAATCGACCTCGCGGGCAATGGTAATCACGGGTTGTGATACTTCACTCAGAATAAATTTGTGTTGTTGCTCTGTTAACATATCATTACTCATCTCGACTGTTTATGGTTTCCAACCAACAGGGGCTCGGCCCTAAATCTTAGCTCCCCCCTTGGGTGCAGCAATGGCCTTGTAGATCAAATCAATCCCAGATAAGCAGGTTCCATCAGGGTTTGTGCTGTTAATTGAGCCGCTGGTAAAGAAAGACAAGACAGCCAGATCTTTTTGATGTTTCACACACCCTCGACTAAACAGAGAAGAAGACCAAGGAAGACAGGACAGCCAAGGAAGACAGGACAGCCATATCTTTTTGATGTTTCGCCCACAAGGAAGACAGGACAGCCATATCTTTTTGATGTTTCGCCCAGGCTTGACTAGGCTTTGAAATACCCATCAAAGCTCAGTCGAGGTTGGTTATGACCACCGCCCGTCGCCAGTTGATAGATGCTGAAAGTACGCCCTTTTACCACGTGATTAACCGTTGCGTGAGAAGGGCATTTTTGTGTGGTGAAGATGCACTGTCGGGGCGCAGTTACGAGCATAGACGTGGCTGGATAGTGGATAAAATCAGGCAGTTGTCGTCAATATTCTGCATCGACGTTTGCGCTTATGCGGTTATGAGTAATCACTACCATTTGGTGCTCAAAATCGACCTTGCAGCGCAACAATCGTTGTCGCCATTTGAAGTCATTGAGCGTTGGACCGGGCTCTTTAGTGGCAATCCTGTGGCGGCAAAGTTCCTCAAGGGCGATAGTCTCTCGGAAGGCGAGCGAATACTGTTGGATACGCTGACTAGCGATTGGCAGGAACGCCTTGGCAGTATCAGTTGGTTTATGCGCTGTTTAAACGAAGATATCGCCCGCAAGGCCAATCGAGAAGATGGCTGCAAGGGCGTATTCTGGGAAGGACGCTTTAAGTCGCAGGCGCTGCTCGATGAACAGGCGCTGCTGGCCTGCATGATGTATGTGGATTTAAATCCTATTCGCGCAGGTATTGCAGATTCGCTGCAAACTTCTGACTACACCTCCATTCAGGAGCGCATAGAAGAAGTTGCTGAGCCTGCATCTGCCAACACTTCACTTAAGCCACTGCTGCAATTTGATGGTGCAACCACTGCCGCCGAACAAAGCGGCATTCCATTTCACTTTGCCGACTATCTGGAGCTGATTGATTGGACAGGCCGGGCGGTGCGGGAAGACAAGCGTGGCTTTATTGCCTCTTCCAGGCCCAAACTGCTGCTTGAGCTTGGTATCAGTGACGATGCCTGGATAACTTCCGCCAAGGAGTTTCGCCGTCAGTACAGTGGCATGAGTGGCCGATGGGATGCAATGTGTGCCATGAAGGCCAAATGTGGCGGTAAATGGTGCCGGGGTAAGCAACAAAGCAAAGCAATACACCCCCATTAACCCTAAACCCTTGGTGATTTTGCAGCAACAGGCTTAAGCCTGCCGAAAGCATGCCTGGCAACTGCAATTCTGCATAAATCTTCGAAAGTGAGCGTCTCAGAGAGTCTCATTTCCAAAAAACTGTCGTTATTTATCAGAGACTGCCCCCTGCAACGACCTTCCTTGCTGCTCAGAAAGTGTTTAGGATGTCCTGTATATTCCTGCTGTATATTCCTGTATATTTTCCTGTCAGTAGGTGAAAATGGCGAGACGAAGGTAAGTGTGGCAACAAAAGAGTTTCGTTTATTAAGTGATAACGCCCTTAAGTCGGAGGTAGTCAGTATGCTTTCAGAGGCTGGAATCGAGGCTGGCCCAAACAATGTAAATATTCAAAATGTCGAGGTTGTAACTACAATTGCGCCTGATGATGGCTCGTTTAAGTCAAATGATGCAGTTAAAATGAGAGAGCAAGTGGAGGCTTCAAAATGATTATTGATTCATTCTATGAGGATTTTGATGCTAAAAGTTGGAGCACTGAGCCTGATTTTGATTGCTATGGGGATGAGCTAGCGTTTTACACTGAAGGGACGATCCTCTTTGAAGGTGAAGACAGTGACTTTTATATTAACATCTACTTGTTAGAGTTTATAGTTGAAGTAGACATAATGTTGAGGCGAAGGCTTGGTCAGCGTTTCTTTGAGGAATGTCTTAGTCTTCAACTCTCTGGCGAATCCCTATCTTTTTCACGCAGTGAAAGTGAATTATTCGTATCAATGGCACGCCAAAATAAGATTGTTGCCTATGATTGGGCTAGATTTATTGAGCTTTTTCTTTCTGTAAAAATGCAGTTCAAAAAGAAATTAAACGAGCACTATCCTAATATATCTAAGTTTATAGAATTTAAACTGCTGTTGGACTAATAACCAGAAAAAGACAGGAAAAAGACAGGACAGCCAGATCTTTTTGATGTTTCGCACAGGCTTGACTAAATAGCTTATATGGACACCTCTCCGATGCAAGCACCGGCAGGTCTCTTTCTGACAAAGTAGCCACACACATATATCCGGCTTCGTGAGCCCTGATGAACATCCGTACTCTCTGTCCTCATTAGTGCCATGGCTTTTAGCAGCCCAGCTATTTGTCAGGTTCACAGAGAGTCGGTTCTACCTGTCAGCACATCAACTCTTTGGACTTATTAAAATCAGTTAGTTACTTAACGATATACTCTGTTTTTTTGGTTTATTAGCGCCCACGCTATTCGGGCATTTTTGTTAGCCAGCGCCACTACAGCTTTGTTTACGCCACTTCGGGCAATAATACCTTTCAGCCACCGCTGGAGACCTCCACATCGTTCTTCCGGAAGGTTGATGACCCGGTAAACCACTGAGCGGGCGCCATGAATAAGCAGTCCTCGCAGATAACCATCTCCGCGTTTTGTTATCCCGAGTAGTCTGACTTTACCACCACTGCTGTGCTCCTTCGGAACCAGCCCCAGATAGCTGGCAAAATGCCGGCCATTCTGAAAATCAGCGCTGTCGCCCAGAGCTACCGTCAAGGCTGAAGCCCCTAATGGCCCGATACCAGGTATGCTTTTCAGTCTGAGGGTATCCTCATTTTGCTGGCTGATAAGCGCAAGGCGCAGATCCAGAGTTTTAATCCGCTGCTGATTGTCCTGAAGTTCCTGCAACATCTCATGGAACAGCTCCCGGCTGAGCGTGGTGAGCTCATTTTCTGCATCCTCCAGGTGCTCAGGCAGGTGGGCCATAATTTTATGAGCCCCTTCCGGTATGGCGATACCGTATTCCAGGCCTAGCCCCCGTATCTGGTTAATCAGCGCGGTTTTGTTTTTCATCAGCCGCTGGCGAACCCGGTGCAGACACTGAATATCCTGCTGTTCAATAGACTTCTCCGGCACATAGCGCATACCCGGGCGACTGTCAGCTTCGACAATTGCAGCTGCATCATTTTTGTCATTTTTACTGCCCATTCTGAAGGGGGCAACATACTGTGGACTGATTTGTTTAACTTCATGTCCGTATTGCCTGAACTGGCGTGACCAGTAATTTGCACTGCCGCACGCTTCCATCACAATACGGGACGGAGGCTGCTGAACAATAAACGCCGTCAATTTTTCACGGGTGATCATTTTATTCGCTTTCTTCTCACCCTGCGCAGATACGATATTCACCTGAAAAACTCGCTTTGCCAGATCAATTCCGATAATTTGTTCCATGGGACACCTCTTCATATTGCTGTTGGTTTGCACTTACAGCATGGCTCACTGAAGTCTTTGTGGGGAGGTGTCCATTTCATTAGCTCCGAATACTGCTACATTTTCGCGATGCCGTGTCCGTTGCCGGGGAAAGGCGAAACGGTTTCCATAAGGAGTAAAGTTTTTAGCAAAGAAAAACAAGCTCTTGTGGAGATGGCTAAAATGGACAAGAAGAATGGTGGTGTGACGCAAGGTGATATGGATGCATATGCCGAATTAAATGCTGAGCTATCAGACCCCTTCCCATCAAATCAAGTCAGGGGACTGGAAACTCATCCAGATAGGGCTAATGGGAGTGAGCCTCATGGTCACGTTGGCCCAGTAAACCATATACCAGAAAAGAAAATCGAAGATTAAAGGCTTAGTATGTATAAGAAACTGCTTGATTTTTGGATAAAAGTATCTAGTGAACTAAATTTGGACATTGATATTGGACATAAGGTCACATTGGATTCAGGGGAAGTAATCGAGTCGCTACTTTTGGTTAAAGGATTTGGTGCCAAAATGGGGATGTTAATCTTTAGCAAAGATATTGATATTACCCAAGTAAGAAAAGAGTTGAACGAACTTGGTTATGGGTACTCACATATGTACCCACCACTAGAGAATGAACAATTTGACATTGATGATTATGTTGAACTTTTAGAAGATTGGGGGTGGACGGGTAAGCTATCAGAAAAACCTTTTTAAGTTCAATTATGCTAAATAATTTAAAGACTCTGACAAGTCTTGAGTAGGTCTGAGAAGCGTGGTCAGTTTTCAGCGGAAAGCTGGCCAACTGTTTTAGAAAAAGACAGGACAAAAACGGAAAATACAGCGAAATACAGGACAGCCGAAAAAAGGCAGGACAGCCAAATCTTTTTGATGTTTCGCACAGCCTCGACTCAGGGCAACCGCATGAATGTTCAGCTTATGCTAGTACAGCTTATGCGGTCACGGGTAATCACTACCATTTGGTGCTGGCATCCAAATTCATCCACGGATAAGGTCTGCTCACCATCCTTGGCTCACATAAGCCCACTCGCCGCTGGCCACTTTATTTGCGCCAACAGGCTCTCGGCAACGCCCAAGTGCAGTGCAATTCTGTAATTCTAAATTCGTGAGTTTAGGATGTGTGTCTATTCCTCGGTGCAGGTTTGCACCTTCCTTAGTTTCAATACAGCTTAAAAAAGACTAGGATCCAGTGGCTTGTCTGTTTTTTTACCCAGGTTTCGACAGGCCTTGGAGGCCTCGCGCCGCCGCGCAGCAAGGTTAACTGGTGGCCGACAAGCGAGGATGATATCCTTTTTGCTCAGGAATTAGAGTTTTTACTCTAGGGGTGTAGATGAAATTGACCAAATTTGCCTGGTTGCTGTTGTGGCCGCTGGCGGCTCAGCCTGCGCTTGCCGCAGACTATAGTTTTGCCTCGGCCTGGCAACAGTTGCTGGAGGTGAGCGATAAGCTGGCCGCCGAAGGCCAGGAAGTCAGCCGCGCCGAGGCGCAGCAAGAGGCCGGGCGCGACCTTAACCTGCCATCGCTCAACATCAACGGCAGCTATACCAGGCTGGAAAAACCGATAGAGCTGGATCTGCGCGCTCTCAATCCACTCGCCTCTATGGATCCCGCCACTCTGCCGCCAGCCATAGGTGGCATTATTGGTTCTTTGCCTGGCTCGCTGTTTGTGACTCCTTTCACCGAGCAGGATGTGTTCCGAGCCAGCTTACAGGCGATGTGGCCGATTTATACCGGTGGCCAGATCTCTGCCGCTCAAGGCATTCAGGCGGCTCAGGTGGCTGAGAAGAAGCAGCAACTGGAGTTGGCGCGGCGTGAGCTATTTACCACTCTGGTAGACAGATACTATGCCGTCACTGTGACCCAGGCTTTGGTGCAGACCCAGGCTCAGCTGGTGGCATCGCTGGAAAAGCATTACAGCCACGCTGAAAAACTGGAACAACAGGGGCAGATCGCCAGAGTCGAGCGCCTCAATGCCCAGGTGGCACTGGATCAGGCCAAGGTCGACCTCGGCAGTGCCAAACGCCGCCATGAGATGGCGCTGATAGCCTTGTCACGCCTGCTGCACCAGACTGATATCGCCACCAAGTCACCGCTGTTTATGGCGCCAAACTCCCCTTCATTGCCGCAGTTGACTGAGCTGACGCTGAAGCAGCATCCAGCCTTGCGCTTGTTGGAGGCGAAAGAGACCCAGGCTCAGGGCCTGGTCGATATGGAAAAGGGAAAATACTTCCCCACGGTTTTCCTCTACGGTAACTACACCCTCTATGAAGACGACAGCCTGTTTTCCAAGGTCGAACCCGACTGGATGGTAGGCGTCGGGGTCAAGGTGCCGCTGCTTTCTCGTGATGGTCGCAGTGGCAAGGTGCAGGCGGCCAAGAGCGCCCTGCTGCAGGCCAGATACACCAAGGCACAAACCCGTCAGGATCTCAGTCTGTTGGTGGATCAGAGCTATCGCCAACTGCTGCAGGCCGAAGAGGAGGTTAACGCCTTGAACAGTTCTCTGGCGCTGGCAGAGGAAAACCTCAAGCTGCGGGAACTGGCTTTCAATCAAGGGCTGTCTACCTCCATCGACAGGGTGGATGCCGAGCTCAAACTCAGTGCGGTACGCACCAAGCAGTTGGCGGCTCAATATCGTTATGTTCAGGCCTATGCCCGCTTGATGGCGGTCAGTGGCCAGTTGGATGAATTTATCGGACGCAGTGACAAGCAGGAGATACAGGATGCGGGTTAATCCTTTGGTGGCCATAGTGGCCCTGGTAACCATAGTGGCGGCGCTGGTATATGGGCTGATCCTGGCTTACTCCCCCAAGCCACAGCTGTTGCAGGGGCAGATAGAGGCCAGGGAATACAATGTGTCTTCCAAGGTGCCGGGCCGGGTAGAGCAGGTGTTGGTGCGCCGCGGAGACAGTGTCAGTGAAGGGGATCTGCTGTTTGCCATCGACAGCCCCGAGCTCAATGCCAAGCTGATGCAGGCCGAGGGTGGCCGCGATGCCGCCAAGGCGATGCAGCAGGAAGCCGACAGCGGTGCCCGTAAGCAGCAGGTGGCCGCCTCCCGCGAGCAATGGCTCAAGGCCAAGGCCGCCAGTGAACTGGCCAAGACCACCTTCGACCGGGTGGAAAACCTGTTCCGCGATGGCGTACTTGCCCGGCAAAAGCGTGATGAAGCCTTTACCCAATATCAGGCCGCCAAGTATACCGAGCAGGCCGCCTATGCCATGTATCAAATGACCGAAGAGGGCGCCCGGGAAGAAACCAAGGCCGCCGCTGCCGGTAATGCCCGGATGGCCGAAGGTGCGGTGAAAGAGGTCAGTGCCATACTCGCCGACAGCCAGATGCGCGCGCCCAAGGGCGGTGAAATCACCGAGGTGCTGTTGCAGGTGGGCGAGCTGGCACCCAGTGGCTTCCCTGTGGTCAGTTTGGTGGATATGACAGATGCCTGGGCCGTGTTTCAGGTGCGTGAGGATCAACTCAAGCAGTTCAAGAAGGGCGAGCGTATGACCCTGACACTGCCGGCGCTGCAACGCAGTGTCGAGTTTGAGGTCAGCCACATCAGTGTGCTGGGCGACTTCGCCACCTGGCGGGCGACCGAGAGTGGCCACGACTTTGATATGCGTACCTTTGAAGTGGAGCTCAGGCCGCTGGAGCCGGTGGCCGATCTGCGGGTGGGTATGTCAGTATTACTTGAAAAGTCTTGATTATGAAGAAGTTGCTTCGGCGAGAGTGGCAGGCTGTCTGGCGCGATCCCTGGCAGCTGGCACTGATAAGCTATCTGCCGCTTATCGGTGTGCTCTGTCTTTGGTGGTTGTTTTCCGCCGGGTTGCCCAGGCAGTTGCCGGTGGCGCTGGTGGATCAGGACAACTCCAGCCTCAGTCGTGAGCTGGGGCGTCATCTTGAAGCTAATCCTGTCATCGCCCCCAGGCGTTATCTGGCGCTGGACGAGGCGGTCGAGGCGATGCGCCGCGGCGAGGTCTATGCCTTGGTCATCTTGCCCTATGGTCTGAAGCAGGAACTGCTGACCGGGCACACTCCCACCATAGATTTACGTTACAACGGCCAGTTTTTGCTGGTGGGCAAGCTGCTGGCCAGTCAGTTGCAACTGACCCTGGCCGATGGTTTGCAGCAGGTGGCCAGGCTCAAGCAACTGGCGGCAGGCGTCAACCCGTCCCAGGTTGAGGTGCACCTCAGCCCTGTAAGCACCCAAACCACGGCGCTGTTCAACCGCAATAACAACTATGTCGGCTTCCTGGTGCCGCCTGTGCTGATAGCTCTGTGGCAACTGCTGGCCATGTTGGCCTTTGCCGGCAGTCTCAACCGTGAGCTGCGCCAGGATACCTTGGGCGAATGCTTCCGCCTGGGTATGCCCTCAGTGCTTTTGAGTAAATTTGTGGTCAACGGCGCCTTTATGCTGCTGCACGGCGGTTTTATTTTGGTGCTGTTGTATCAACTGCTGGGGCTGCCGATAGCCGGGCAACTCCTGTGGCTGCTGCCGATGCAGATCTTAATGTTGATGGCGGTCTGGCTCTGGGTGCAGGGGATTTTCTTTATGCTGGCCGACAGCGCCAGGGTGATCAGCTTTTGCACTGCGCTGTTTGCACCCGCCTTTGCCTTTATGGGCATTACCTTCCCGACCGGAGAAATGCCGCTGCTGGCGCAGTGGTGGCGTTTGTTGATGCCATCAAGCCACTATATAGAGTCTCATGTTGCGTTGGTGAGCTATGGCGCCGGGCCGGCCAGCTTACTGCCTCAGGCGCTGGGTTATCTCGGCTTTCTGCTGCTGTTGATCCCCAGTTGGTTCTTTGCCCGTCGTTATGCCAGGGTGCTGCAGTCGCAGTTGCCGCTTGAGGAGACGTTATGACAGCCAAGCCCCTCTCGTTATGGCAGTTGATCTGGCTGGATTTACGCGCCTTGGTGCGTGACAAGGCGATCTCTTTGACCCTGTTTGGCGGCGTGCTCTTCTATGCGGTGCTCTATCCCTTGCCTTATCTGCATCAGGTGCCCACAGAGCAGCAGTTGGTGGTGGTGGATCACGATAACTCTTCGCTGTCACGGCGGCTTATCCGTCACGCCGATGCCAGTGCCCGTATCCAGGTCGTCGGTCGGGTCGGCTCCATCGACGAAGCCAAGGCCTGGGTCACCGATGGCCGCGCCCATGGTTTATTGGTGATCCCGTTTGATTTTCGCCGCGATCTGTTGCTGGGACGGGGCGCGACTTTGAGCTTCGGCGGTGATGCCAGTTACTTCCTGATCTATTCCGCTGTGGTAGAAGGTTTGGTGAGTGCCGGTATGGATGCCGGCAAGCAGATCCAGCTCAAGGGACTATTGGCCTCGGGCCAGAGCCCTGAGGCCGCGGCCCAGAGTCTGGCGCCGATTAAACTCAATGCCGTGCCCGCATTCAATAAAGGTTTGGGTTATACCCCCTATGTGGTGCCAGGCTTGTTTCTGCTGATTTTGCACCAGACCTTGTTGATAGGCACAGGCATACTCGGCGCCGGTCAGTGGCGCCAGCCGGGCTATTGGAACCGGGTCAGCCCCTTGATGCTGGTCAGTGCCCGGGTGTTGGCCTTCGGCTTGCTCTATTGCCTGTTCAGTGCGCTCTATATTGGCTGGTGTTATTACTTCTATCAGGTGAGTCTGCAGGCGAGTCTTGGTCAGGTATTGTTGCTGATGTTGCCTTTCCTGCTGACCACCGCCAGCGCCGGGGTAGCGCTCAGCTGTCTGTTTGTGCGGCGCGAGTTGCCGACTCAGATCCTGCTGCTGGTATCCATGCCTATCCTGTTTGTCAGTGGCTTTGTCTGGCCCTTGGCATTGATCCCTGAGCCCTTGGTATGGCTGTCGCAGGTGATCCCGGCTGTGCCGGCGATTATGGGAATGTTGCAGCTGAACCAGATGGGAGCCGATTGGGCGGTTATTGCCCCCAAATGGTTACAGCTGTGGGGGCTATTGTTGCTGTTCTTCCCTCTGGCGGTTTGGGGCGTTAGTTGGCGTCGGCGTCAGCTGGCAGCAGCGGCGCACTGACTCTTTCCAGCACGCCACTGGCCTTGGCCAACACCAGTCCATAGTTGGTGATGGCGACGCCGCGGCGGCGACATTCGAGAATGCGCCGCTGCATCTCCGCCCGCCCCAACATACAGGCGCCGCAGTGCACTACCAGTTTGTAGTGTTCCAAATCGGCCGGAAAGTCATGACCGGCACAGACGCTGAACTGCAACTGTTTGCCGGTCAATTTGACGATGGCCGCCGGGATCTTCACTCTGCCTATATCTTCATCCTGCACCTCATGGCTACAGGCCTCGGCGATCAGTACCCGATCGCCATCCTCGAGCCTTTCGAGCATCTCGGCGCCTTGCAGCTGCGCCGGTAGATCGCCCTTGGCCCGGGCAAACAGGGTGGAGAAGGTGGTCAGAGGAATGCTGTTGGGTACCTGAGCGGCCACTTGTCTCACCGCCTGGGCATCGGTCACAACCAGCGCCGGTGGCGTGGGCATGGCGGCCAAGGCCGTGGCCAACTCAGACTCACGGCAGATGCTGGCGATGGCACCGTTATCCAGCGCTTCTCTGAGAACCTGCACCTGAGGCAAAATCAATCTGCCCTTGGGGGCCGCCGAATCTATCGGGGCGACCAGCAGCAGTTGTTCTCCTATGCGGTAACAGTCGGCGGCCAGCACGGGGTCGCAACGAAAATCCGCCGGTACCAGTTGAACCAGCTGCTCGACCAAGTCTTCCCGGTGTTTTGCCTCTTGGGTCGACAGGCATAAGAACTTGATGCCTTGGTCGTTGAGCCAGTGCTGATGCTCCGTGGGCAAAGGGGCCAGATCTTGCTTGTTCGCTACCACCAGGATCGGCAGCTGCCAGCTTTGCAGCAGTAACAGCCAGTCGCGATCAAACTCATCCAACCCCTGTTCATCCAGCACATAGACGGCGATATCGGCCTGTTGCAGCGCCCGGCGACTGGCGGCTATTCGCTGAAGCCCCAGGGCGCCGGTATCGTCCAGTCCGGCGGTATCTATCAGGGTAGCGGGGCCGACCGGATGCAGTTCAAAGGGCTTGCGCACCGCATCTGTAGTGGTGCCCTTGGTCTCAGAGACTATGGCACTCTGTTGGTTGGATAAGTAATTGAGCAGGGAGGACTTCCCGGCGTTGCGACGACCACACAATACTATGTGCAGTCTGACCCCGCGGGGGGCAGCATTGGGGGCCGAATTACACATTAATTTGTCTCCTGGCGTTGCCTCTGTCCGCAGAGCAATACAAGCCGCGGGCTTTAAGGCTGAGTCTGATATCGGCGAGACGCTGCTCCAGCGGGCAGCCGGAGGCATTCTTGCCGGGGTAAATAAGGTATTTGCTGCTGTCTTTCTGTGGCGTGAACGAGGGCATAAGCACATTGCAGCCGCGGCTCAGAGATTCGAGCCTGGCGCCTTTTTGCAAGGCATCCAGGGCGCTGGTGGCAGGAATGTTGGCACCGGGATTGAGTAGCCTGAGTATGGCGCTGGCTCGCTGGCACTCAAGCACATTGCCGTTGGCCGTGTTTGCCAGCGGGGTTTGTGGATGACAGACAAAGGGACCAACCGCCAACATCTCCAGTTCCATGGCTGAGAGCGCCAACAGGGCGTCAGCCAGGGCATCGCTCTTGCTGCCCGGCAGGCCACAGATAATGCCACTGCCGGTCTCATAACCCAGGCTCTTGAGGGTTTCCAGTAGCCTTAGGCGTTTGTCCAGCACTCTTCCCGGGCGCAGGCGGCTATAGAGCTCGGCATCCAGGGTTTCCAGTTTCAACAGATAGCGGTCGGCGCCGGCTTCGCGCCAGAGCGCCAGTTCACTGTGGCTGCGTTCACCCAAAGATAGCGTGATGGCCAACTGGGTTTGCTGTTTGATGGTGCTGAGGATGTGGCTTATGCCGTCCTGGCGAAAGCGGCTGTCTTCACCGGATTGCAGCACCAGGGTGCCGATGCCGGCTTTATCTACTTTGAGGGCCGAGTCGATGATTTCCTGGTGGCTGAGCCGGTAACGCTCAATGTCGCGATTGGCGGCTCTCAGGCCACAGTAGTGACAGTCACAGCGGCAATAGCTGGAAAACTCCACTATGCCTCTGAGCCAGATCTCCTTGCCAAAGTACTGGCGCTTGACCGCATCGGCGCGGGCAAACAGCCAGTCATCGGCTTCGCCGCAGAGCAAGGCTCTGATTTCTGCTGAACCCAGATTTTCGGCCGGTTTCATGCTTGGGATCCCGCCTGTTTCAACACCTGCGCCAGCTCATCTGCGTAGCGATACAAGGCCTGTTGCCAGGGCGTGGCAGCGACCTTGGTGCGGCCTTGCATCCGTTGCCATAGGCCCGCTGGTGGCAGCCCCAGCTCGCGGCTGTCCAACTTGAGCCACAATCCCAAAGGCGCCAGATGTGGGCTATGGGCATAGTGGCCGACAAACAGTTGATCATCGAGCAATAACAGTGGCGCGCTGGCGGCCAGTTTACTGCTGAGCGCCGTCACCTGCTCGGGCCAGGAGGCGGCGAGTTGATTGCTCCAATGCTGAGACACCCGGTATTCCTCGAGGATTTCCGCCTCGGTGGATTCCGGGCGCAACATTTTGCCAAACGCCAGCCCGGCTTCGCTTTGTAACTCTTGTGTCACTATCAACAGCTGCGACAGCTGGCTGCTTTGCAGTCTTTGCCGCAGCAACTGATCTATCGCCCCTTCGCTGAAATTGGCATAGTGGCCGGCATGCAGGGCCACTCGCCGGGCACGGCTCAATGCCGATTTCAGCTGTTGTTTTGGCAGCCCGGCATAGAGACGGCATCCGGGTGCCAGTACCAGAGTCTTGCCTTTCACAGATAGATGTCCCTCTCGCCCGCATCTGTGCGCGTGAGGCAGGCCTTGATATTACGTCTTCTGGCGGGGCTGAGTTTATCCAGCTCGGCGGCTATCAGTGCCTCACCGGCTTTGCGGGTCTGCTCGCTGGCGTAGTCGTTGAGGTATTCCTTGAAGGTGATCAGGGCGTTGGGTTGGCAGAACTTGCCGATAAACTGCTGCTTGGCCAGGCCGATAAAGTGATCGCCGGTGCGGCCCTTGCGGTAACAACCGGTGCAGAATGAGGGGATGGAATGGCTATGCTTGACCAGATCCAATACCACTTCATCCATGCTGCGGTGATCGCCCAGGCTGAATTGAGCCGCATCGTCTTCCTGGTTGTAGCCACCAGGGGTGGTACGTGAGCCGGCGCTGATCTGTGATACCCCCAGGCTCAGGAGTTCACGTCTGAGTTCGGCACTTTCACGGGTGCTCATAATCAGCCCAGTGTAGGGCACTGCCAGGCGGCTAATGGCCACCAGGCGCTTAAAGGTGGCGTCATCGACGACATAGGGTGGCCGCTCCGACAGGCTGGAGCCATCGGCGGGCTCAATCCGCGGGAAGGAGATGGTATGTGGACCTATGCCGCAATCCTGTTCCAGTTGCTGTACATGGGCGAGCATGGCCAGCAGTTCGAACCTGTGGTCATAGAGACCGAACAGCACGCCAATGCCCACATCGTCGATACCGGCTTCCATGGCTCTGTGCATGGCGTAGAGACGATAGAGGAAGTCTTTCTTGCGGCCTTTGAGGTGCACCTGTTCGTAGGTCGTTCTGTGGTAGCTTTCCTGAAAACACTGATAAGTGCCTATGGCGGCCGTCTTCAGCAGCTTGAAGTCTTCTGTGTCCATGGGAGCGCAGTTGACATTGATGCGGCGGATCTCACCGCCTTTGCCTTTGCGCACGCTATACATGGTCTTGATGGAGTCGACTATGGCTCGGGCGTTATTGCGCGGGTGTTCACCGTAGACCGCTAGGATCCTTTTGTGGCCCATATCTTCCAGGGTTTCCACCTCGGCGATCAGCTCCTGCTCGCTCAGGGTCTTGCGTGGCAGGTCATGGTTGTCGGCGCTGAAGCCGCAATAGCTGCAGGCGTTGGCGCAGTAGTTGGAAACATACAGGGGGGCGAACAGTACTATGCGATTGCCATAGATGGCGTCCTTGATGCTACGGGCAACGGCAAATAGCTCTTCGTCCAGGGAGGCATCCTGGTTTTGCAGTAAAACCGCCACTTCCTCCAGCGTCAGCCCCTGCAAGCGGCGGGCTTTTTCCAGCACCTGGCGCACGGTATCCGGGCTGGGTTGCCGGTTGTTATTGAGCAAGCCCCAGATGGCGTCATCATCGATAAAATTTACGGCGGGGTTATAGTCTTTGACTTGAATCGTTTCTGTATGGCCCGATACAAGCGGGTCTGATATCAAAGGGCCTGACATCTGTAGTGGCTCTCCTGTAGATAAGGAGCGCAGTCAAACTGCGCTCCTTGGAAAATGGAACTTATGGCGTTACTCGGCGCGTTTGGCGGCAACCGGAACGACCTCCTCCTGCACCCATAGTGGCGTGTACTCGGCTGCGTCATGGTAGGGCACCTTGCCGTGCAGCATCATCGCCTTGAAATCGTCGAAGCGATAAACCGCCAGGAACAGATGCACGGGCAAAAACGCCGTCAGCAGCAGGCCACAACCCAGGTGGATCATCCCCAGCAACCAGGCGGTATCGCGTGGGATTGCATAGGGAACCAGCCACAGCGCCAAGCCTGTAATGATCAGTGCAGTACCACCGAGCAGGACACAAACCCCGAACAGCTTCTGTCCAGAGTTGTACTTGCGCATAGGAGGCACGGCGACCTTCTTGCCCAACAGAAACTTCTGTGGATAGCCGCCAAGTACCTTGAACCAACCCACATCGTTGCCACCGAAGGTGAATACTCTGTTGGTGAACAGTACGACACGGTCGAATGCCATCAGGGTGAAGGCCACCGCATCCAGCGCCATGATGACACCGGCAACAATATGAATGTCATAGGTCAGCCCCATGGCACTGTCGCTCAAGGGTTTGAAGAACAACAACAGCCCGGTTGCCGCCAGTGGCAGGAAGCTCAGCAGCAAGATGTAGTGGAACACCCGAACATTCAGCGGGTGCTTGAGAATGGGACGATTGTCCTGATGCATAGCCGACTCCTTAGGATTTCAGTTGAGTGCGATCGACAAAATGGGTGTGCAGCAACTCGTGCGACAGATGCCCCAGCGGCTCACCGCCAAATTCGCTGTAATAGCGGGCAATGGCCGGGTTGGCATGGCTGACACGGTACTTGGCAATGGCATCATCCATATAGAGGGCATCGGCCCTGGCCTTGATGTATTCGTTGCGCTTGGCGATACGGTTGCCGAGCCAGCCCACAGGCAGGGCCAGTAGCGCCAGAATCGCAGCGCCCACGGCCATGAAACGGCGCCGTGACAACAGAAAACCATCTTCGGTAAATTGATACTTGTCTGTCATGAGCAATTCCTTACAGTTGGGCAACCCAGGATGTGCCTGAGCCGTTGATAGGTTGACCGCCACCGTTGACGCAACCACCGGCGCAGTTCATCACTTCGATAAAGTGGTAGGGGGACGTGCCGGCCATCACCTGTTCCAGCAAGGGGCGGATATTGCGACCCATGTCGTGCACCACGGCGACTTTCAGCTGCACATCTCGTTTGAGTTGTTGGTCATGAATGGTGAGTTCGGCTTCCTTGACGCCTTCCAGACCGCGCACAGGTGCCAGTTCCAGCTTGGCCAGTTCTTCACCTGTGAGCACCTTGTGCGCAGTACGCACCGCGGCTTCCATCACGCCGCCAGTGTTACCGAAAATGGTGCCGGCCCCTGTATATTGGGCAAACAGGCTGTCGCCTTGGTATTCGGCCACATCCGGCAGATGGATATCGAGGCGCTTGAGCAGCTCGGCCATCTCGCGGGTGGTCAGCACTGCATCCACATCGGCGTAAGGGGCGGAATCGCTGCCGTGTTGCTGATGGAAGCGCCAGGCAGAGTTGAATTCAGGGCGCGAGGCCTCGAGTTTTTTCGAGGTGCAGGGCATAACTGCCACTGTGAAGATCTTTTCCGGAGCCATCTCATACACCTTGGCGCCGTAGGTCTTGGCCACAGTCCCGGCCATCTGCTGTGGCGACTTGGCGGTGGAAAGATGTGGCAGCAGGCTGGGGTATTCGTTTTCCAGGAAGCGAACCCAGCCCGGGCAGCAGGAGGTGAATTGCGGCAGCTTGCCGGCGCCTGGCTCCTGGCGCACATTGGCATGCAGCCTGTGAATGAACTCAGAGCCTTCTTCCATAATGGTCAGGTCGGCGGCGAAGTTGCAGTCGAAGATCCTGAATCCGGCCTGGTGCATGGCGCCGTAGAGTTTGTTGGTCAGCAGTTGCCCCTTGGGCAGGTTGAAAGCTTCACCTATGGCAACCCGTACCGCCGGAGCCAGAATACCGACCACCTGAGTATCGGGATCCTTGAGCTTGGTCAGCACAGTATCCAAGGCACTCTGGGTTTCATGAATGGCGCCGAACGGGCAGTTGATCAGACACTGGCCGCAGCTCAGGCAACGCTCTTCATCAATCTTATGGGGGGCACCGGATGCGCCCTCAATAGCATGGGTGGGACAGAACTGTTTGCAGGCGTCACACCCTTTGCATTTGAGCGCATCTATCTGGATCAGTCCGCGGATCTCTCCCGGCTGATAGCTGGTTGCTGTCATGGCAATGCGTTCCTTTTTACGTGATAATATTCTTATTTTCTAATTGCTTATGTAAAAGCTATACCCCTTGGGAAAGGGCGGAGGGATTATAGGGAATGGCTTGTCGCTATCTGTGATCCAAAGCAGATCAGCCTTGAGATTTCACAAGTTTTTACATGAAATATGATGAAATTAGCCGGTGAAACAGGGGCATGGGACTTTTTGACTTAGGCGCAGCTTCAGCCAATTTCACAGATGTGGTGCGGGATAACACGGACACATCTAGCTGGGTTGAGCGTTAGAAATAGAGGTTTTCGACGGCTTTACCGTCAACCAGGATTTCGCACTTGTCGCCGTTGCTGGATTTTGAGGATTGCACCGCGCTGGCAATAATGCCAAAGGCGCCGCCCTGACTACCGAGCACGGAGCCGAAGTAGCACTTGCCGTCGATCTCCATCTCTTTATAGCGACCACCCAGGTTTTGGGTTGGAGTATATGGGGGGAAGGTGCCGCGCATTATGGGGTCACCGTTGACTGTCAGTTCCAGTTTCTTTTTATCGGAAAAATAGCGTCCACCGAGCTTCAGCGTTTGGCCTTTCACTTCGACGGTTTTTTCCTGGGCTATGATGGGTTGTGGGGTTGAGCTACAGCCTGCCAGCAGTGCGCCGGTACAAGCCAGTGAGGCAAGAGTCAATTTACGCATTAATCCGTCCTTTATTGGATGCGATATCTGTGGGGTATTACTTTTCCGTGTTATCCGCGCCGGATTATAACGTCTTGGCAACAAAAAACGCCAGCATCAAGGCCGGCGTTTTTACGGTATGGAAGATTGAATCAGTCTTCCAGTTCACTGCGCAAATACTTGAACAGCTCGGCAGAGGACTTGGACTGAGGCCCCTTGGCCAGCTCTTTGTTGGTCTGACGCACCAGTTGCCTGAGTTTTTGTCTGTCCAGTTGCGGGTGCTCCTCCAGCAGGGATTGCACTTCGGCATCGCCACCACTGAGCAAACGGTCACGCAACTTCTCAAATACCTGAGCCTTGGCGGCCGCTTCGTTGTTCTTGTTCAGTACCCGCTCAAGCGAGGTCTGAATCGCCTCGAGATCTTCGTTGCGCATCAGCTTGCCGATAAACTGCAACTGACGACGGAAGGCCTCGGTATTGGGCTTGATGTTCTTGGTTTGCATGATGGCATCAAACAGGGACTCACCCAGCTCAATTTTGGCCAACTGACTCTTGCTCAGCGCTGCCAGCTGTTTGCCCAGATCCTGAGCCTCTTCACTGTCGCGTTTGAGCGAGGTCTTGCTGATATAGTCCTCGTCCTCATCATAAGGCTGTTTAAAATGCTCTGAATCGCCAACTATTTTCATAAAGTCTTTCCTCTGATACTGGCGCTGATTGTAGCATCCCCCTTGGCGCTTCGTCTTCTACGGCAGCAAAATTGATCTGTCGTGGTTATGTGAATAAAGCCGGCTTTTGTTATGCTAGGGGCAGTTTAGCCAATTCAAGAGTAAACCTGTGTCTGCAAATTTTATTGATAGTGAACTGAGTGCGTTGAAAGACGCGGTGGCAATGGCGCTGGAGTATGCCAATAGCCTGGGCACCAGTGCTGCCGAGGTGGCCATCAGCAAGCAACAGGGTCTGAGTGTTTCCACTCGCCTCAAAGAGGTGGAAACCGTCGAATTCAACAAGGATGGCGCGCTGGGGATCACCCTGTATCGCGATGGACACAAGGGCAGTTCTTCCACTTCGGATCTGTCGCCGGAGGCGATTCGCCAGGCGGTTAAGGCCGCCGATGGTATCGCCCGCTATACCAGTGAAGACCCTGCCAGCGGGTTGGCCGACTCTGAGTTGATGGCGAAAGATTTTCCCGATCTGGATCTCTATCATCCCCGTCACACCAGCCCGGAAGAGTTGGCCGAGTTGGCCATTCGCGCCGAAGCTGCAGCGCTGGACAGAGACCCGAGGATCAAGAATTCGGATGGTGCCAGTGCCAACGCCCACAACAGCGTCAAGGTCTATGGCAACAGCCATGGTTTCCTGCAGGGTTACTGCAGCTCGCGCTACAGCCTGAGCTGTGTGGTGATTGGCGCCGAAGAAAACGGCGATATGCAGCGCGACTATGACTATGGTATCAACCGCCGCTTCGACGCCTTGTTGAGCCCGGAGCAGGTGGGGATTAAGGCCGCCGATAAGACGATTGCCCGTCTCGGTGCCCGCAAACTGGCAACCGGCAAAATGTCCGTGCTATTTGCGCCCGAAGTGGCCACAGGTCTGGTGGGGCATCTGGTCAGCGCCATCAGTGGCTCAAGCCTGTATCGCAAGTCCAGCTTTCTGCAGGATGCTATCCACACCCGGATTTTCCCCGAATGGTTCAGCATTGCCGAGCAGCCGCATCTTAAAGGTGCCCTGGCCAGTGCCAACTATGACAGCGAAGGGGTCGCGACCCGTGAGCGGGACATAGTCCGTGACGGCATACTGGAGAGTTATCTGCTGACCAGTTACTCGGCGCGCAAGCTGGGACTGGTCAATACCGGCCATGCCGGCGGCATCTATAACTGGACGCTGGCCGATACCGGCCACAGTTTTGATGAGTTGGTGCGTTCCATGAGCCGCGGGATCATAGTCACTGAGGTGATGGGCCAGGGCGTGAATATGGTCACCGGCGACTATTCCCGCGGCGCCGCCGGCTTCTATGTCGAGAATGGCGAAATCCAGTTCCCGGTCGAGGAGATCACCATAGCCGGCAACCTGAAGCAGATGTACCGCTCCATGCAGGCGGTTTCCAGCGACAGGGATTTGCGCTCCAGCATCCGTACCGGGGCAATCTTGCTCGATGAGATGAAGATAGCCGGTAACTAAGCCTGCCAAAGACTGAAAGCTCGCAGTTAAAGCGGGCTTTTTTATCAACTTGGATTACTGTTTTTGAGGGATTACTGCGCCATGCTTGGCTGTTTTGCGGACGGCTTATTTGCGGACGACTTGGGAAGCAGTTCACTGGTGTAACGTTCAATGACCAGGCTAAAGGGCTTGTCATCGGCTCGCAAAAGCAGCGCCTTGTGTTGCAATACAAATGGCGGCAGCACCTTGCTCCCTTGCCACAGCTTCAGGCTCTGGAGGTTTTCTCTCCTGAAGTCCAGCGCCTTGACGGCGGTGCCGAACGGGGTTTTTGTATGCTGTAACTGTTGATTCATCTCCTGGGTAAGGAGCTCGGGCACATACCAGTTGTCAGCGACAGATAACACTCTATCGCCACAGATAAGACGCACCTTGCGATGGCCTAGTCGGCTTCCCGGCGCCACTTTAAGCTGACGGTAGACCTCCTTGGGAGCATCATGAATAAAATGCTTTTCTCCTTCGGCGCGAATGCTGGCGTCTGTGGCCAGTTGATATTCATCACACCAGTCGCTCAAGGTTTTGGTTGCGCTACGGCTGGCGAGCAGCCGCTGATCCAGTTGTAACAACAACTCGGATGTGCTCTGGTCGGGAGTGACTTGGGGCGGTTTGCTCTGGGCCTTGGAAGCGGGAAGTAGCGCCAAGCCACAAAGCAGCATTAAACCGGCCGATATTGTTCTTCGCAGTGGGCATTGTCCTGAATGGCGGGCTGTAGGCATTGGCTGAGTTCTCTTAGGTTATTGCAGATGCTGTTGGCTCTTTGCTCGTCTCCCTGATGCAGCATGGTGAACAGATGTTGCAGTGCCATGGCATTGAGATAGTCCTGATGAACCGGCGGGAAGATATCGGCATCGATTTTGGCCCGTTGCAGGCGCTTTGTTATCGCTTGCTGACTGCTGTGCAGTACCAGCTCTAGGGCGTTATGCAGGCGCTGCTCCTCCTCGGCCATCAAGGTCATGGCCAAGTCCAGCTGTGCCTGTGGCGTCAACGGCTTGCGGGAAAACATATTACAACTCTTTGCGACCCAAAAGCAGCAGTGTACCCATTAGATGCTGGACTCAGGCTGAATTGATCCAAAATGTATCAATGGAATAGGAGGCAATACTCCTTGTATGAACAGGAGGATTAGGGCACAGCCGCCGCTTGTGATACCTGCTGCATATAGTATTGATAACGCCGCTCGGTTTCACCGCTTTCGGCCATGTCTTGCAAGGCCTGCTGCAGTGCGTAGGCTAGGCTGTCCGGCTGCAACTCCCAAGGGCTGTTGTCAATGGATATCGGCCTGTCGGCAATATAATTTGGATTGGTTCCGGCACTGAAATAACGGCTCTTGCGTGAGAAGCCCAGGTGTCCTTGTCGCCTGTGATCGCAGCAGTAGGGATGCAGTTTCAGCCCGTGCTGAGGATGGGTTTTCAGCCAATATCTCAGGGTTGATTCATCGTAGACATAGAAATCACCCTGATGCTGTTTGAGAAAGGCTATCGCCGAGTCTGTGCTCATGTCCGGTGGCTTGCGCACTATCAATTTGTCCGGTAAACCACCCAACTGATAGCTGCCGGGGGAGATAAGCAGCACCAGTTGCTTATCCACCAATTGCTGCAACGAGGTGATGTCACTCAAGTCGGCGCGGCTGACGCCGATATAGCGTTCAGACAGGCCGTTGGCGATGAAATGCGCGTAGTCGTGGCGCTCTTTGGAGAAGGCCAGCCCGGGATAGAAGTCGATATTGCCCTTGGCAATTTCCCAGAGAATACGCTTTTTCGGCGCTCGCACTACCTTGAGACTACAACCTATTCTTGCCGCCGCGTCTTGATACAGGCTGAGATAGAGGCCACTGTTATCCGGTGCTTCAGCAATATAGGGGGCCCTGGCATTGGTGCGATACCCCATGGTCAGCTCACAGGTTTCTGCGGCAAGCAGCTGTGGTGAACAAGCGAGTGCCAGCAGCGCCAGACAACAGAACCTGAATATCACAGAACAAACCCTCCCGGATTGACTGAAACAGACTGAATAGTGATTGTTTTTAATAACATGAATAAGGCGAAACGCGACATTGTACTTTGGGCCAAGATTAAGATATTTGGTTATTGGTACAAAAGGGAGTAGTATTTGCGCGATTTTTGTCCGGTATGGTCGGGCAAGTCTCATTCCACTGAAATAAGGAGCCGATATGGCCAAATATATTAAGCAGACCGCACTGCTGGAACATGAATCCGGTCGTGGACAGATCAAAGATAACGCCCTCAAGGCCGTGGTGACCAGTTCACTGTTTCGCTGTCGCAGCGAGAAGCCGAAGAAGGGCAAAGGATCATACAGTCGTAAAGGACGCAATGGAAAGGGGCAACAGGGTGTTGCCCCTTTTGATTTTATGACTCTAATCTTTTCACCCTGCTGACACCTCAAGAAAGATTTCTCCAAGGTGTTGGGAGAGTTTAATCCGGCATCTGCACCAGTTCGGCCCACAGATCGTGCTCATCAGAATGAGTGATCAGTGCGCGCACCATGTCCCCTGGGCTCAGTTCCACTTCTCCGTTTAAGAATACCATGCCGTCGATTTCAGGTGCATCGGCATAGCAGCGGCCAATGGCGCCTTCCTCGTCCACATCATCGATAAGGACATCCAGCTCACGGCCTACCAGGCGCGCCAGCCGCTCGGCACTGATCTCGGCCTGCACCTGCATGAAACGCTCATAGCGGTCCTGCTTGACCTCTTCACTGATAAGCTCTGCTAAGGTGTTGGCCACGGCGCCATCGACTTCCGAGTACTTGAAGCAGCCTACGCGGTCCAGCCTTGCTTCACGCAGGAAGTCCAGCAGGATTTCGAAATCCTCTTCGGTTTCACCGGGGAAGCCAACGATAAAGGTTGAGCGGATCACCAGATCCGGGCAGATTTCTCGCCATTTCTTGATGGCGTCCAACTGGCGGTCGACCCGGCCGGGGCGCTTCATCATCTTGAGCACACGAGGGCTGGCGTGCTGCAGTGGCAGATCCAGATAGGGCAGGATCAGTCCTTCGGCCATCAGCGGGATCAGCTCATCGACCCAAGGGTAAGGGTAGACATAGTGCAGGCGTACCCACACACCCATCTTGCCCAGATGGCGGGCCAGGGTAGTGATATCTTGCTTCACCGGCATGCCGTTCCAGAAGTCGGTGCGGCCGCCCTTGTCTTTGCCGTAGGCCGAGGTGTCCTGGCTGACGACCAGAATTTCCTGAACGCCGCTTTCCACCAGGCGTTTGGCTTCATCCAGCACGCTGCCGACACTGCGGCTGTCCAGATCGCCCCTCAGCGCCGGAATGATGCAGAAGGTACAGCGGTTGTCGCAGCCTTCGGAAATCTTCAGGTAGGCATAATGCTTGGGGGTCAGCTTAACGCCGGCTTGCGGGATCAGCGAGGTGAAGGGGTTGTGCTCCGGCTTGGGCACATATTTGTGCACATGGTTCAGCACGGCTTCATAGCTGTGGGGGCCGGTGATCTCCAGTACATCCGGATGCACTTCGCGGATCTGGTTTTCCTTGGCGCCCAGGCAGCCGGTGACTATCACCTTGCCGTTTTCTTCCAACGCTTCACGCACGGCATCCAGCGACTCTTCCACCGCGGCATCAATAAAGCCACAGGTGTTGACTATTACCAGGTCGGCATTGTCATAGCTGTTGGTAACCTCATAGCCGTCGATGCGCAGTTGGGTGAGGATCCGCTCGGAATCCACCAGGTTCTTGGGGCAGCCCAGGCTGACAAAGCCGATGCGATTGCCGCTGGTTTGGGCCTCGGCAGGGCTGTTTTCCTGTGCCAGAGTCTTGGCCGGAGTGTCCAGAGTTGTGGTCTGCTTGGGATCAAAAATGTCGACTGATTTCTTCAAGAGCTGTTTTCCGCAATGCTAAAGCTGATGGAGCACGCTTGGGTGCCGGTAAAATTGGCGGCGATTATACCTCAGCCATAGAAAAGGTACAGTTGGGCTGGTTAATTTATGTTCTATGTTGCCATCTCGGTTGCCGCTTCAAAACCTCGTTGAAAAATTTTTTGATTTTTTTAACCCTTTTGTCAGCTGGCTGCGTTTCTATGGTCAACGAAAGCGAACTTTTTGGAGAACCAAGATGAAAAAATCTCTGCTGAATCTGGCGCTGATAGGCGCACTGTTACCCGCTACTCTGATGAGCCACTCGGTACTGGCTCAGGATAGACCTCTGCTGGAAACTACAGGCGTCAGCCAGATACAGGTTGAGCCGGATATGGCTGAAATCCATGTTGAAGTGTCATTAAGCGAATCTGATGCCAAGGCGGCCAAGGCCGCATCCGACAAGGCGGTGGCCGCTTTTATCGAGCGCCTGCTCAAGGCTGGGGTCGCCAAGGAGTCGATTGCAGCCGCCAATCTGAATCTGCAACCTGAGTATGTTTACC
The DNA here is from genome assembly GCF_009183365.2 of Shewanella algae. Lineage (NCBI taxonomy): Bacteria > Pseudomonadati > Pseudomonadota > Gammaproteobacteria > Alteromonadales > Shewanellaceae > Shewanella > Shewanella algae. Next base: position 4,275,577 of record NZ_CP068230.1, on the reverse strand, counting down.
TCAAGGACAAGGCGCCCGAGCTCAAGGGGTATCGCGCCAGTCGCAGTGTGACCGTGTTGGTGAAACAGTTGGATCAGCTCAACCCCATACTGGACTCGGCGCTAATAGGCGGGATCAACAAGGTGAACCAGATCAACCTTAAGTCCAGTAAAGAAGCCGAGATGCGCAAGCAGGCGCGGCAGGCGGCCATTGAAGATGCCAAGCAAAAGGCCAGTGAGCTGGCAGCCGGATTCGGCGAGAAACTCGATGGCGTCTGGTCGATTCGTTATTTCGACCAAGGCCCGGTGCGCCCTGTGATGTACAAGGCCGCCATGATGGCTGAAGGCGCTATCAACCAGAGCTATGAGTATGGCCAGGTAACTTTCTCCGACAGGGTCGAGGTCAGCTACAAGCTGCGTGACTAAACCCAAGTTATCCTGTCTGACAGTTATGATGCGGGCACCCTGGTGGTGCCCGCAATGTTTGTTTTCCAGCCGGTAATCCAAGCCATTTCTCTTATTGCTGATTACTTAAGATTAGGTGCTTACAGGAAACGCCAAAGAGACAATCCAGCGGCACTTGTTTGCCATTAGAGCGACTAGGTTTTATTTACCTTCCAAACCTGCGATCAACTTCTTGGTGTACTCAATGACAAACTGCTGACAGTGGATAGCGGTTTGTGGCTCAAACTCTTCGCCGTGCAGGTCGGTATTGGAGAGTACCCGAATCCCGATAAAAGGGATCGCATAGGCCTTGGCAACCAGGGCGGCCGCAGCGGTTTCCATCTCTTCGGCCGAGGTTTGATAAGTTTGGTGCAGCCACTCGATGCGGTCGACTTCGCGGTTCCACTCATCGGCACTGCCGATCACGCCGGTCACTACCTTGCCATGGCGATAAGCTGACGCCAGTTGTTGTCCCAGAGCCAGCAGCTTGGGATCGGCATCAAAGCGCTTGTGTTCCACCAGCTTGCCATCCTGACGCAAACGCATGGTGACATCGAAGTTATGCCAGCGTTTGGGATCTATGCCCTGGCCTTTGGGGTGTAGAACGCTGCGATAGGAACCCATATTGAAGCTGTATTTCCCCAATACTATGTCGCCGCGGTGCAGCGCCGGGTCGTGGCCGCCGGAGGTGCCCTGGTTGATAATAAAACCGGGTTGAAATTTTTCTATCGCCAGTGTGGTGGAGGCGGCGGCATTGGCCATACCTATTTCAGTACGGGACACTATGACAGGATAGCCATCCACAGTGCCTTGCCAGAAAGTCCAGGAACCAAGAGTTGTCTGTTTGGGGTCTTTCAGGGCCTGAACCAGGGTGTCGACTTCGACATCCATGGCGCCTTGCAGCAGTATAGGTGACCGGGTGGGCGTTGCCATGGAATGGCTGGAGAACAAGGCACAGAGTGCCACACAAAAACGTTGTAACAGAGTCATTTGCACACCTTTAATTGTTATTTCAGTGTCGCGGTAGGGGAGGGCGATCCTAGGTGTAGCTGTGGTTGCCGTCAACAGCCGGAGTTGGCATTTGCGAGCCCAGACATGAGTCACTTGCCAAAGGCTTAATGCCAACCGGGAGGGATATTTACCGCCAGAGGCACAATCTGGCTTGCTATTGGGGCCGTGATAGTTAGAATGCCAGTCGAATACCTTTGAGTAGAGGCGCGCTGCCTAAGAGTAACCGGGAAGAGGGTGATGCCTTTGAGGCCCGGGGAAAGGAGTCGGTGCCGAAGTAGCCAGGCCATCAAACCTAGCTGCTGGTTCTGTATCTAACAGGTGCAGGACTGCCATAGTCATCCACTATGGAGCGCTACCTGAAGGAACTGAGAAGTTTCTGCCCTCCTTGGTCTGAGTTTCTTCGATCCTATCGGTAGATCTCCACCTTAGTTGTTTTAGGTGTAAAGAGATCATGAATATCATGCATTTTGCGGACTCTCCCTGGTCCATAGTTCCTCCTCTGCTGGCGGTTGCGCTGGCGATCATCACCCGTAGAGTACTGCTCTCCCTCGGGGTTGGCATAGTCGCCGGCAGCCTGATGTTACAGCAGTTTTCACCGCTGCAATCGCTGCGCTACCTGTTTGACAGTGTGCTGAAAATCTTCTGGGTCGATGGTGCTCCCAACAGCGATAACCTGAATATGCTGCTATTTATGCTGCTGCTGGGTGGGCTTATCAGCTTGATGACCGCCTCGGGGGCGACCCGGGCCTTCGCCGAATGGGCCGCCAGGCGCTGCCAGAGCCGCAAGAGCGCCAAGTCGCTCACCGGCTTGATGGTGTTTGCCTTCTTTATTGACGACTTCTTCCACAGTCTGTCGGTGGGGCCCATTTGCCGCCCTGTGACCGACAGATTCCAGATCTCCCGCGCTAAGTTGGCCTATCTGCTGGACTCAACCGCGGCACCCGTGTGCGTATTGATGCCCATCTCCTCCTGGGGGGCCTATATCATCGCCCTGGTGGGCGGCATACTCGTGGCCCATGGGGTGACAGAGCAGAGCCCGATCGCCGCCTTTGTGCAGATGATCCCCATGAATCTCTATGCGGTATTTACCCTGATCATGGTGGTGGTAGTCATCGCCTTCCAACTGGATATTGGGCCGATGCGACAGCATGAGCAACGGGCGCTCGAAGGCAAGCTCTGGGATGAATCCAAGGGCCGGCCAATAGGGCTGGATATGGAAGCCCCGGCCGACAGCCGCGGCGGCATGCTGGATATGGTGTTGCCGATAGTGACACTGACGGCGGCGAGTATCTATTTCATGCTGGACTCCGGGGCTCAGGTATTGGCCGCCAATGGTCAGGCCTTCAGTGTGCTGGGCGCCTTTGAACATACCAATGTGGGTTCGTCTTTGGTTTATGGCGCCCTTTGCAGCCTGGCGGTGTCCGGCCTGTTGGCTCTGCGTCTCGGTCTTGGGATATCCACTTGGCTGCGCGCCGCCCCCAGAGGCGTTATGGCCATGTTGCCGGCGATCAACATACTGCTGTTTGCCTGGACCATAGGCGCCGTGGTGCGTGACATGGAAACCGGCAAATATCTCGCCAGCCTGGCCAACGGCAACCTGCCCACAGGGCTGCTGCCTGTGGTGGTGTTTGTGCTCTCCTGTGCAATGGCTTTTGCCACAGGCACCAGCTGGGGCACTTTCGGTATCATGTTGCCACTCGCCGGTGATATGGCCGCCGCCAGCGATATCCAACTCCTGCTGCCCATGTTGTCGGCTGTGCTGGCCGGCGCTGTGTTTGGCGATCACAGCTCGCCCATCTCCAGTACCAGTATTTTGTCGGCCACCGGCGCCGGCTGTCACCATATAGATCATGTGCTGACCCAGTTGCCTTATGCCCTGACCGTCGCCTTCGGGGCGGCGCTGGGGTATCTGGCCATGGGGCTGCTGCATTCCACTCTGGCCGGTTTCCTGGTGAGTGCCGCTTGGTTTGCACTCTTCTGCCTCTATCACGCCAGGCGCTTCCAGGCGGCTCCCGAGGCCGCCATCGGCTGAGGCTGAGATGGGATACAAAAAAGCCCCGGGAGTGTTCCCGGGGCTTTTTACTCTTGCCAAAGGCTTGCGCGTCGATAAGGAATATCAGTGATCCAGATAGAGGTAGTTCTGCCAGCTTTTCATCCTTATCAATACCTTACGCATGATTGACACATGCTCAAAGCTGTCGGAATAGATGGCGATCTCCACATTGGTGCCCAGTGGCAAATGATACTGACTCAGATCATCCAGCGGCTTGAGTTTTACCAGTGGCCGGCCGTTGAGGCGAATTTGTGACGAGCCATAGAGCTGCCCCTGCGCCTGCACCTGAGATTCACCTATGGCCGGCAGCACTTCGACCACTTCAGCTTGAAACACCTTGCCCGGCAGGGCGCGGAAGATCAGCTCGGCCTTGAAACCGGGTTTCAGCCGCAGCAGCGAGTTTTGCCTAAAGGCGCCGACAAAAAAGCGCTCCTCTTGATGGACAAAGGTCATCACAGGCCTGAGGGGCATGGGCACCACCATCATTCCCGGTCTCAGGGTCAACTGGGTCACATAACCGTCTGAGGGGGCGCGCATGCTGGTTTCTTCCAGATTGAATCTGGCTTTTTCCAACATGGCGGCAATTTCGGCCACCTGGGTGTTTTGCCCCTGATACTCGGCTTCCAGTGCCAGCTTGGCGCGCCGGGCTTCGGCCTCGGCCGCCTCTACTGAGGCCTGGGCGCCGAGATAGTACTGACGACGGTTGTCGACATCGGCGCGGGTAAAGGCGCCTTTTTCAAAACCGCTGCGGTAGCGCTCATATTCCAGTTGGGTTCTGTCCCGTTCGGCTTCGGCCTTGATGCGACTGGCCTCGGCGGCCTTATAGGCGGCGTCCAGCCCCAATACCGCCTGTTTGGCCTGCTCCAGGCTGGCCTCCAGCCGGGTGACTTCTGTCTGATAAGGAGTCGGATCGACCCGGAACAGCAGCTCGCCCTCCTTCAGCAGTTTGTTGGGGATGACGGGCACTTCTATGACCTTGCCGCGCACCGAGGGGATCAGCGGGGTGGTGACATACATCTGGCTGCCCATGGCGGTATGGGGATGGTTGTAGTTCATCAACAAAATCAAGGTGCCTATCAGTACTACTCCGCCGAGCACGGCAGTAGGCACGCTCCACTTGTTGAGCGGGATGCGGAAAATCTTGAAGATGGCGACGCAGATGGCGGTATAAGTGAGGATAAGCAAGAGATCCATTTATCTGTTCTCCTCATTCTTGTTATTGCTCTGGCTCTGATTATCTGTAGCTGGAATGTCGGCCGAGTCTGTTGCCGTATCCAAGTTCACGCCGCTGGTGGGTTTGGGGTCGGCTGGGGGCTCTTCTGAAGATGTTTGGACTTGGGTTGGGGCTTGGCTTTGGACTTGGACACTCGGCGCTGCAAGAGCCTCTGCGGCATGTTTTTGGGCTTCCAGGGCGGCGACTTTTTCACTCAATAGCTCCAACTGCTGCGCCAGAAGTACGGTTTCATGGTGCAGTGATTGCTGCTCCTGTTGAATTTTGTCAAAGCCCCAACCCCGGTCCTCGCGCCAGAGTGTGGCCCAGATCCACAGAAACGGCCACAGCACATGCAGGGTAAACAGGCTCACCCAGCCGGCGTAGTGAATGGCGTCCTGATGGGGGTGGTTACGTTTCTTGGCCAGCTCGTAGGGGATGTCGTGGATCACTATCACCCCGTAGAAGATCACCAGGGCGACAAAGAGCAGCAGCCCCAGTGCGATATAATCCAGTGTCATCTAATCGGGTTCCCTTATTCGTAAATACGCTTGAATAAGTGTAGATGGCCGCTGGCGGATTGCCCGGGAATGATGAATTTTTTCAGGGGCATAAGACGAAAATCGACTCGCGCCAGAATAGAGTTAGTTCTCTTTGGGCTCGGCAGGTCCCGGCAGCATAAGCTGATAAAACGCCAAATCCAGCCAGCGACCGAACTTATAGCCCACCTGGGGTAGGGTGCCTGAGTGTTTGAACCCCAACTTCAGGTGCAGGGCGATACTGGCCTGGTTTCCGGCATCTATGGCGCCCACCATGGTGCGCATGCCGCGCTCCCGGGCCTGGGTTATCAAATGCTGCATCAGAAAGCGCGCCACCCCTTTGCCTCTATGCTCCGGGTGCACATACACAGAGTGTTCCACCGAGTAGAGGTTGGCCGGATAGCCGCGAAAGGGGCCTAAGCTGGCAAATCCCAACAGTTGTCCCTGCTCATCCTCGGCGCCCAGAATCGGCCAGTTGCCTTGCTGTTTGGCGCCGAACCAGTCGCGGATCTGCTGCTCGCTCCTTGGCTGGTATTCATAAAGGGCTGTGGTATGGGCAATGGCATGGTTGAAGATGGCGCGTATCGCCTCGCCATGTTGCTCAAGTTGGCAGTGACACAGATGCATCTTAGGCTCCCAAGGTGGTTTCGCCTGAGTATGCCACAAGCCGGTCGATGCGCCATTACTTCAATGGGAACATATGAATTGGAGCAGGTAGCCATTCAGTGTGTTGTATTGCAGTCGAGAGGTGGGTGCTGTACTTGCTAGAGATGGTTAACATTAGCCAAAGTAACAGTTATTTTGATTGTATTAGGTCAATAAAAGGATGTGACAAATGAAAGTGGAGCAAAGGAGTCGTAAAGCCAGAGAAGTACATGCGGAAACCTTAATTAAAATAAGTACTAATCTGTTGACTGCTTTTGGTGTAACCATATTGATCTTGCCCTTGTCCGGTTTGGCCGGTATCGCGATCAAGAGCGGTGATACCGCTGAGCTTTGGGATCTGTTCCTTAAGTTGTTTGGCTCTTGGTATGGTGTTGTGGTGATTGCACTGGAGTTGCTGATAGGTTACATCGTGCTTTCTTTCCGTGATAGGGCGCTGGATGTCTATGATGAGCTTTATCCAGACGCCTGTGCCTCGGAAGTTGTCAAGGAGACGATAACCACTCCTGATATCAATCCGCCGAAAACGACTCCAAAGGCAGGTGAGCAAGCTTGAGCCTTTGTCAGTCGCGGCTCTCTTTGGGCGCTTGAAACTCGGTCAGGCTCATATCGGCATGCAGTACGGCTATCCGCTGGGGGGCGCCGTTTTCTGCCAGTTCCAGGAGGCCGATACCGCTTTGGTTGACCAGGCGTTTGCTGCGTTCCCCATTGGGGCGGCGGCCGCGGATCGACATACGTTTGCGTTTGGTCAGCAGATTGAGCGGCGAGAAATGACCATAGAGCCAGCCGTTGAGCTTATCAAACACAGGCAGCAGCTTTTCCGGGAACTGATTTTTGATGCCGCTGGCGGTGATCTGGTAGATGTTGGGACTGGCACGGCGAAAGCGGATCCCTATGTCATAAGCAAAGGAGTAATGCACATCGCCGGAGAGGATCACAAACTCCTGCGGGGTACGTCTGTGCATGAAGATCGACAACAGGGCGTTGGCGGCGCCAGGGTGCGCCATCCAGTTTTCGGCGTCCACCAGCAGCGAAGCTCCGATCAGGGTGGCCGTGCGCTGCACCGCCTCAATCAGTTTGACCCCGAAAATCGGTGCCGCCGACACTATGATGACCTTATCCTGCCCCAGCAGTGCCTGCTGAAGATCCATCAGCGCCTCCCAATCCATCAACCCGGAAGGCTTGGCCAGGTTGGATTCGCTGCGCCAGCGGCGGGTACGGGTATCCAGTACCACCATTCTGGGTTGAGTATCCAGGGTGTAGTGCCAGTTCTCACACTTGAGCAGCTTGTCTATCAGGGCATCCTGGCGCTCACTGTCGGCCAGATAGAGGCCGCTCAGCTCTTCGAAAAAGTCGGTAAACCTCTTGGGTTGATTGCCGAGAGCCTGAAACAGGGTGTAACCCAGCAAGGCATTGCCTATGATGCGCTTGGAGAAGGCGTGGCCATAGGCGGCCTCTTCCCAGCGGGCCGTCAGGTTCCAGTCGTCGGTAATGTCATGATCGTCGAAAATCATATAGGTAGGCAGATGCGCCAAAAGGCGCCTAACCTTGCCAAGGCCAGCCTTGAACTCCAACAGATGTTGCCACTGGGCCTGCCACTCCTGTGCCCGTTTACCGCTCAGCCCGGGCAACTGTTGCGGCAGTTCCAGTTGCTGCCACAGTTCCGGCGACCAGATTAAAAGATACAGGGCAGTAACTTCGGCGAAGCTCAGCAGATGGTTTTCTGCCATCGAGGAGGTAAAGATGGGGTGGTTGATATACCAGCGCCAGAGTGCAGTCTTGGCCGGATACTGGGTACGGGGCAAGAGCTGTTTCGGCCGCAGGTAGAGGGAGTCTGGGCCATAATCTATCTGCGCCGAGTCTTTGAGCGGGGCGTCACTAAAGTTCTCCTGTTTCAGCCCCAGCAGCGCTATTACCTGGGCAATAGCCACCAGGGTGGGGCCAGCCACGTCATCGACATAGAGCTGATCGCCGCTCAACATCAGCAGCGCCGGTCGCTCTGCCGGGGCATTGTTTTGCTCCAGCTGAGTATCGGCCGCCACCAGTGCGTCGCCGCTGTGATGATGCGGGTTGCGACAAGAGCCGTGCAGCAAACGATCCAGCCTGGGCTGCAGCACCAGTTCGGGGGTGGATTTATCCGGATAACACAGGCCTTCGATATCGGCGAACAGCGACTGACCATCGGCATCTTCCAAGCTGTAACCCACGGCTTGCCCTTGGGGCAGCAATCCGGGAACCTCCAGGTGCAGCAGATACTGCCAGGCATGTTCACCCAGTTGTACTCTGTGCACTTGTTCTTCATTCAGCGGCAAGGGCGCCGATTTGTGACTCAACTTAAGCGTCAATTGCGGGCTCAACGGCTTGCTGCTGACCCACCAGAGGGTGAAATGGTCCCGGTCGCAGTGGCGCAATATCGGGCCGGCCAGGATCAGCGGCAAAGAAGAGGAAGTGGTCATCGGCGGGTTCTGCAGCCTCTCAGGAATGAAAAAAGGTGAATCCACAGGGTAAACAAGTGCTTTGGCTTTGAAAAGTCCCTAAAATGTGAAGCCTTGTTAATGATGTAAAGCAGCTGTGCCAAGGCGATAGCGGCAGGCATTGATATCCCTGAGTCTTGTGACACCACAGCCAACTTGGCATATCTGCCGCCTCAATGCCTTTGCAGGTTTTCGGATAATAGACGAATGAAAAGCACCCGGATGGGAATGGATGGCATATTTGGTCGAACCGGTGGCCTGGCGGCGGCCGATCAACTGGCGTTGCTGCGGGTTTTGGGGTTGCTGCTGCAACTGGGGCTGACCCTGCTCGGCAGCGATGCCTTTGGCCTGACGCTGCAGCCTGAACCCTTGTGGTGGGTGTTTGGGCTGGAAAGCGCCTATCTGGCCTTGACCCTGTGGCTGCGTCATCCCCTCTATCGCCAGAGTGCCGGTATCTTTATCGCCCTGTTGCTGGATACCCTGTTTTGGATCTCCTGGCTGTGGTTTTCCGGTGGGGCCACAAATGCCTTTATTTCGCTGCTGCTGGTGCCGATTGCGCTGGCGGCGGTCACCTTGCCCGCCTGGGGCAGTTGGAGCCTGGCGGCGCTGTCGACCCTGGCCTACAGCCTGATGATCTTGAGCTTGCCGGAAGGGCATATGCGCCATCACGGCATGGATATGAGCTCTCACTTCCTGGGGATGTGGCTTAACTTTGTGGTATCGGCACTGGTGTTGACCACCAGTGTCGCTCTGATAAGCCGTCGTCTGCGGCGCCAGGATACCGAGCTTGGTTGGCTGAGGGAAAATCAGCTGCGGCAGGAACAACTGCTGGCGTTGGGCACAGCTTCGGCGCAGATGGCACACCAGTTGGCAACGCCGCTGGCGAGCCTGAGATTACTGCTGGATGAAGCCATGGAAGAGGGCCTGGATGCCGAGGCGCAGGCGCAAATGGGCCAGGCGCTGTCCCGCTGTGAAGTCACTCTCAATGAACTGCGCCGCGCCACCGAATCGATTCGTGAACGTCGCCGCCAGGCCGTGACATTGGCGGCACTGGGGCAAAATATGCGCCAGCAACTCATGCTGTTGATGCCCGAGGTGGATTTCAGTCTCACCCTGCCTGCTGGCCTGACTGAACGTGAAATTATCACAGATGCCAGTCTATTGCCGGCGCTGCTGGCGCTGGTGGATAACGCCGCCAAGGCCAGCCTCAACAATACAGGCGAGCCCAAGGTTGAAATTGGCTTCGACTCCCTAGGTGACACTCGGCTTGAAATTAACATCAAGGATTATGGCCGCGGCATAGAGGCGCATCTCTTGGGCGAGCTTGGGCTGATGCCGGTGGCGAGCCGCACAGGTATGGGGGTTGCCGTGC